>NZ_UIHC01000033.1 GCF_900499075.1 Roseinatronobacter ekhonensis
ATCCGCCCCGACGATCACCAGAACGCATTGTTTTTCCTCAGCCATCCGGGGCTTGAAGTAAACGCCATCGGCCCAGATGTAGAGGAACCGCCGCGTGCCAAGGTCGCGTTTCTGCCAAGCCTCGTAGTCTGTCCACCAGTCGGCCTTCAGCCGCGTGACGGTCTTGGCAGAAAGGCCCTTGGCATTTGGGCCCAGCAGGGCTTCCAGAGCCTCGCTGAAGTCGCCCGTGGACACGCCCTTGAGATAAAGCCAGGGCAGCAGATCCTCGACCGACTTCGCCTTACGCAGATACCGCGGCAGAATGCTGGGCGTGAAGCTGACCTTGTCTTCGCCAGCACCCCGATCCCGCACGCGCGGCACTTTCACGGGCACCGGACCAATGCCGGTCATCACCTCGCGTTCGGGTAGGTGCCCATGCCGCACCAGGCGTGCCCGACCGTCCTCGAGCTTGTCCCCGGAAAAGGCGTTCATAAGCGTGGCCAGCTCGGCGTGGATCGCCTGTTCGATCAGCTTGCGCGCTCCATCGCGCAGGACGTCGGTGAATGGATCGGAGCCAGATCCTGATGGATCGGGCAGTTCAGTGATGGTAGTCTCTGGCATGTGGCATATCCCTTTCTCGACTGAGAATTGACGGCGTCTGAACACCGCCATGATATGCCGCCCCTCAGGGCATCACCAACTTTCGCGCGTTTCTCTAGCATGCTGGGACAACGATGATGAAGTCAGATCTTAAAATTCTTGCGGTAGATGACGACCCGGCTATCCGCAGCCTGCTGGCCGCGATATTCGAGAACGCTGGCCTGCAATCTAGAGTTGTGGGCGATCTTGCAGAGTTCCACGCCGCTTTGAAAACGGAGGATGCGAATATCTGCCTTGTCGATATCGGCCTGCCAGACGGGGACGGCCTTTCACTTGTGGCCGAGCTTCACCGACAGGGCGGGCGCGGTGTTGTGATCCTGACGGGACGCGGTAACGAGGTAGATCAGGTTTTGGGATTGGAAATCGGTGCGGATGACTATGTCGTCAAGCCGTTCAGACAGCGGGAGCTTCTTGCCCGTTTGAACGCCGTTGCGCGGCGGGTGCTGCTGGATACTGGCCAAAAAACCCCGTCGACAGCGCAAACAGACCCAACAACCGAACTCTTCGGCTACCAGATCAACTTGAACGCGCGCACCGTTACCGGCCCCGATCAGCGGCAGGTCAACCTGACAACGGCGGAGTTTGATGTCTTGGCCGTGCTGTTGGCCCATCGTGGCGAAAGCGTCAGCCGTGACGTGATCCTTGCGGAAACAAAAGGCGCGTCGTGGAACAGCGCCCCAAGGGCTGCGGACGGGCTGATCAGCAGGCTGCGCAAGAAGCTGCCCATTCAGGATAAGGACAAGGATCTTATCAAAACCTTGCACGGAAAAGGCTACATGCTGGCGCCCAAGTCTGACTAAACCTATATCTCAGATGCAGGATTTAAGCGCGTAACTCGCCCTCTAATTGCACAACTTTAGACAAAACCGCCACAAATACGCTCCCCTTGATCTCGTTTCTAAACCAAGAAACACGGTTAGGGAGAATCTCCATGGCTATCAGCGCTTTCAGACCCAACACGCGAGAACGCGGCACATTCGTCAAACTGCCGGTGGCACGCCCGGAAACACCTGTCTGGCGTCCGCAGATCCACGATACCTTTCCGGACTTCACTTCCCCAAGCACGAAAGGCCCATTGTCCTTCGCCAAATGGAGCCGTGGCCACTGGGTCGTGCTGCTGTCGCACCCGGCGGCATTCACACCTGTGTGCACGTCAGAGATTGCCGCTGTCGCCGCACGCAGCACCGAATTTGCGGAACGTCACACCAAGCTCTTGGCCCTGACGGGAGATCCGCTTGAACGGCTTCAAGACTGGTCGCGCAAGATCGAAGACGGGCACGATGTCACGATCGATTTTCCGCATGTTTCGGATGAACACGGGATCATCGCCAAAGGGTGCGGGCTGTTCGTGCATGAACCGCTTCTGGGCGGTGACTACTGTGCAAGACGGACATTCATCATCGACCCACAGGGCAAAATTCGGATGATCTTCGATTATCCGGTCACGGTGGGCCGCTCTATCGAAGAAGTTCTGCGCGTTCTGGACGCGCTGATCCTGACCGACAAGCTTAATGCGCTAACGCCGTCAGATTGGCGGCTGGGCAACCCGATGATGGTCCTAGATGGAGTGACGCGGCGCGACCTGTCCAAGATCGGAATATTCGGATCCGACGGAGCGCAACCTTATTTTCGGGACGATTTCGAGATATCGCCGCCGCAAAAGAAGGGTATCCGGCCCACTGCATTCCCGGCGGTGAGTGACGGAGATGTCGACAGGCTGGAAAACACCGAAAGACGGATCGTCATGACGCGTCTGTTCGAAAGCCGTCACGCCTAAGACTTAGCGATCAAGATTTCGTCCACATTATCTCGCACGTCATAAACTGGGAGTTCATCAGATGCTTCACACGCGCACTCTAATCGCCGCACATGACACACAAGCGGTGTCCGACACCCTTGCCCAAGACGTGACCCCGTCCGTTTTGGTCCTTGATGACGAAGCCGCAGTCCGCGAAACGCTTTGCGCGATGGTCAGGTCGTGTGGTCTGTCGGCAAAATGCGCTGCAACAGCGGAGCAGTTCTTCGAAACACTTCACGCGACGCATTTTGACCTTGTCATTATCGACCTGCAAATGCCCGGATGCGATGGTCTGGAAGTGATTTCCAGGTTGGCGCAAACGGAAACCTGTCAGGTCATCATCACAAGCGGCAGCGGAAAACGGATTCTCAAGTCCGTGCAGCTGTCAGCCGAGGCGAGCGGGGTCAACGTGCTTGGGATTTTGCCGAAACCCTTGCGGCGCCAACATCTCAAAGATCTGCTGTCCTGCGCCGAGCCCTGCAAAAAGAGCGCACAGCGCGAAACACCGCCCGAGCCGGACCTGAAGATCTGTATCGACATGCTGCGCGATGCGATTGCCAAACGCGAAATTACCTGTTTCCTCCAGCCGAAAGTGCGTCTTGGGGACGGCAAGGTCTACGGATTCGAAGCCCTCGCGCGTTGGCTCAGCCCAGAGCACGGTGTCATCCCGCCGGATCAATTCGTGCCATTGGCATCTGAAAATGGTCTGGAACTTGACCTGACCCTCTCGATTCTGGATCAGTCCATGGAATGCTTGGGGTCGTTGTCGGATACATCGCTGTCGGTTGCCGTCAATATTCCGCTGCGTGTCTGTACTGACCCCAGGTTTGACAAAGCTTTGACCGCGTTGCTGGATGTCCACGGGCTGCTGCCCAAGCACATCATGTTCGAAGTCACCGAAGCAGGGCCGAGCGGTATAGACCATGCGGAGCTTAATGCGCTGCTGCGATTGCGGCTCAAAGGGCATCGGCTTTCCATCGACGATTTTGGAACCGGCGCGTCCTCGCTGGAACGGCTCATACGTATTCCGTTCGATGAATTGAAGATCGACCGCCTGTTCGTTCGCAATATCGACAAGTCCCGCGATGCGCGCAGCCTGATCCGAAACCTTGTCCAGATGGGAAAACTGTTCGGCATGACCGTCACCATAGAGGGTGTCGAGACGCCGACTTCCATTCTCATCTCTCGAAAATTGGGCTGCGACAACGCGCAAGGCTACGTTCTGGCACGCCCTATGCCGATCTCAAAGCTTCAAGACTGGATGTTGGAGAATAGAGCCCCAGAGACCCACCAATGCAAACTTCAGCTTCATTAAGGGCCGCAAGGCATGCTTGTGGTTTCGACCGGAACCCGACTGCAGCAACCCGCCCGAAATACCCGCGTTTGCAGTCATCGCATTGGCCTGGCCACGTTTGGAAATGCCGCATTCTGAGCGCGCCAGCGCCGTGCACGCGGGACCCGATCGCCACAGCTGGCGTGTTGGGTGTGTTGTTTGGTTTTGAATGCCATGAGCATACAGACCGCATCGACCAATATAACCGGGCCGACCGGCAGGTCATGGCCCCCTCCCCGCCTCTGCCATGATGGTGCCTGTCTGCGTCAGCGGGGCCGCACGGACAAAGGCCGAAAGCGGCACAGGCAGGCGGCGACACCAGTTCGGATGCTCGAACACGGTACCGGGAAGGTTGGCCTGTTCGATCACCCCCACAAGATCCTCGCCTTGAACGGCAACGAGGCTGCTGGCTGTCTGCGCAAGATGACGGTGCAATGCAGCAATGTCAGAGCCGCCGACCATCTTGTCGAACGCCGCGACATCGGCTTTGCGCGCGGCGCGTGTGGCCGCTTCATCGGCCACTTCGCCAAGTTGCGCGCGCCAGTCGATGTCGCGGCCCTTGCGCCACCCCTGCCATGTCGGCAGATCATGCGTGCCCCAACTAGCAAGGGCGGCTTGCGTATAGTCCGCGGGCGGCGTGAAACTTTGATCGCCCGCCCAGTCACGCTCGAACATGGCGACACGACAGCCCATCACTCCCGACTCCTCGAGCGCGCCGCGCAAGCCGTCGGGTATGGTGCCCAGATCCTCGCCGATCACCGATGCACCGGCGCGCGCGGCTTCGATGCGCAACACCGCAAGCAGTTCGTCGCGCGGCATGGTGATATACAGGCCGGGCAAACCATCGGGCAGCCAGAAGCTGCGCTCCAACCCCAGAATATGGTCAATCCGCAGCAATCCGCAAAACCGAAGCTGCGCCCGAAGCGTCTGTGCGAAGGCCGCATACCCGGTTGCCCGCAGCATATCGGGGCGCAGCGGCGCCAAGCCCCAGTGTTGCCCGGATGGCCCCAACAGATCTGGCGGCGCACCCAAGCTGACCCCCTGCGCAAAGCTTGTACGCTCGGCCCATGTTTCTGCACCATAAGGGTGGGTGCCAACCGCGATATCGAGATACAGGCCGAACGACATTCCAGCCGCTTTAGCCCGCGCATGGCCGTCAGCGACCTGCGTTTCGGCATGCCATTGCGCCCAAGCGTGAAACCTCATAAGGTCGGCATATTCATGCGTGAAGCGTGCCACTTCGGCGCTTTTCGGATCTTGAAATGGCGCGGGCCAGTCACGCCAATAGGCCCCATGCACATCGCTCAACGCCTGATGGGTGGCGAATTCTTCCAGCGCAGACCCTTGCGCCTGCCGCATGGCATCGAATGCAGCGCTGCCGGTGAATTCTGCATAGGCTGCATCCAGCGCGGCGCGTTGGGCCGGGATTGCGTCGCGATAGTTGATCAACGGACCACTGGTCGGAAGCGTGCCGCCGGTTTCGACATGTAGAATATTCAACCGCCGACGATGCGAGGGCGCATAGGGCGAATAGTTGTCTGCGTCGCAAGGAAAACCCGCATGGATCGGGTTGATGCCCAGAAAGGCTGCGCCTTGCTGGGCCAACCCCTCGGACAACATGCCCAGTTGCGGATAGGTGCCCATTCCGGCCTCTGCGCCCTCCCATAGGGCGAACAAGGGCAACGTCACGCCCCAGTGGCGCGGGGGTAACGGCAGGCGCGGTGGCGCGGCCAGCAGATGCATCTGCCAGCCATCATGCAAGATGCGATGATACCCGACCGGCAATGCGGGCAAAGCACCCTCTGCGCGGATCACATCACCCTGCTCTGTGGTCAGAACCCAAGGCCCCGGCGGCCAGTCCACCGGCACACCGGCGGGCACCGCGCGGGAGGTCGATTGCCGCAGGTCTTCGGGCAGTGCAGCGGCGGTATTGCCGTGGCCCAATGCAGCAAGTGCTGCCTCGCGGCTCGTGTCCGGGGCTTCCTGAATCCGCCCTGCCCCGTCGCGATAGACCCAGACCAGCCCGGATGCACGACAAAGATCGTCAAGCGAAGCCATCAGGCGTCTTCCAGAACCAGCGCCGAAACCGAATGGCCCGGCACAGAAAGCTTGCCGAAAGCAATGCGCTCGTTCGGTGCGTCTGGCGCGAAGGAATTGATCCGGCGCGACCAAATCTTGCCGTCGGGCGCGGGCGTCAGCGTTACCTCTAGGTCGTCACCGCTGTTGAACACAAGAAACAACGCATACCCTGTATCGGCATAGCTGGGCGTGCCCGATGCGGTGCGCAACTCGACACAGACGTAGCGCAGGGCCGCGTCTTCCCAATCGGCAGGGGTCATGTGGCGTCCATCGGGATGCCACCAAAGAACATCGGCCTTGCCATCCGCGGTGCGCTCCTTGGAGTGTAGAAACAGCTTCTGGCGCAGGATCGGGTGTCGCTTGCGAAACTGGATCAACCGGCGGGTAAAGGCCAGCATGTCACTGTCGACAGCGTCCCAGTTCAGCCAGGAAATCTCGTTATCCTGACAATAGGCATTGTTATTGCCGCGCTGGGTGTGGCCAATCTCGTCGCCCGCTAGGATCATCGGGGTGCCTTGGCTAAGCAGCAAGGTCGCCATCAGATTGCGCCGCCGCAAGGCGCGCGCCTCTATCACCAGCGGGTCGGTGCTGGGCCCCTCGACCCCCATATTGTCAGAGAAGTTCTCGGAATGGCCATCGCGGTTGTCCTCGCCATTGGCGACATTGTTCTTGTCGCTGTAGCTGACCATATCCATCAGGTTAAAGCCGTCATGGGCGGTGATGAAATTGACCGAGCTTGCGGCACTACGGCCCGAGTGGTCGAACTGGGTAGCCGAACCAGTGATGCGCGCGGCCAATTCCGGCGCGTGGCGTTCGTCGCCGCGCCAGAACTGGCGCACACCATCGCGATACTTGTCGTTCCATTCGTGAAACGGGTGCGGATACGCCCCTAGCTGGTAGCCGCCCGGACCGATATCCCAAGGCTCGGCAATCAGCTTCACACGGTTCAGCACAGGATCCTGACGTATGGCCGCAAAAAACGCGGAATTGGGTTGGAAGCCGCTGTCATCCCGCGCGAGCGTCGAGGCAAGGTCGAACCGGAAACCGTCGACATGCATCACCTCGACCCAGTAGCGCAAGCTGTCCATCACCATCCGCAGCACCATCGGGTGCTCTAGGTTCAGGGTATTCCCGCACCCGGTATCGTTGATGTAATAGCGCGGGTCGGGCGCAAGCCGGTAATAGCTGCGATTGTCGATGCCACGGAACGACAGCGTCGGCCCAAGTTCCGACCCCTCGCATGTGTGGTTATAGACCACGTCCATGAACACTTCGATACCGGCGGCATGCAGCCGCGCGACCATGTGCTGAAACTCGTTGATCTGGTCCCGCGCCAGATAGCGCGGGTCAGGCGCGAAAAAGCCAAGCGTTTGATAGCCCCAATAATTTGTGAGCTTTTTCTCAATCAGCCAACGGTCGTTCAGAAAGGCCTGCGCGGGCAAAAGTTCTATCGCGGTGATGCCAAGATTGACGAGATGGTCGAGCACCCTATCGGACGCCAAGCCCAAAAAGCTGCCGGGATTGGGGCCGCCCATCCGTTGGGTCAGCCCTTTGACATGCGCTTCATAAATCACGGTTTCCGTTGCCGGAATCGCAGGCGCCCGCTCGTTGCCCCAGAAAAAGCTCGGATCCTCGACGACGCTTTTGGGCATGAAGCGCGCGGAATCGCGGGTGGAAAAGGTGAGATCCTGTGTTTTCGACCCGGCGTTGTATCCGAACACGGCATCCGACCAGCGGACATGCCCTGTCAGGCGCTTGGCATAGGGGTCGATCAGCAGTTTATGCGCGTTGAAGCGGTGCCCGTTCTCAGGCTCGAAGGGGCCATGAACCCGGTAGCCGTATCGCTGACCGGGAAACAGACCGGCCACGCGACCGTGCCAGACATAGCCCGTGCGCTCGGGCAGCCGCAGACGATGGGTTTCGCGCTGACCATCAGATGCAAATAGGCACAGATCGACAGCCGTCGCATGTTCCGAAAACAGGGCAAAGTTGACCCCGTCACCGTCGAAGGTCGCCCCGATCCGGTCATGGCGCCCGCGCTCTATCGTCAAATTCATGAATTGGTCTTTCCCTCATCGGCCAGCCGGGCGTAGAGCGCGGCGTAAAGCGGCGCGCTTGCATCCCATCCAACCGGATATTTCATAGCGTTTTTCTGGACACGCCGAAACGTATCGGTATCTGCGTGCAACATGCACAATCTTTGCAAGGCATGGCTCAACGCCGCGACAGAGTGTGATTGGTGCAAGATGCCTGTCGCAACGCCCGCTGTCAGTGCGGCGGCATTGGCGTCGATGACCGTATCGGCCAACCCGCCCGTGCGCGCAACTACAGGGATCGCGCCATAGCGCAGCGCATACATCTGCGTCAGCCCGCAAGGTTCGAACCGCGATGGCACCAACACGGCATCGGCCCCTGCATACATGCGGTGCGAGAGCGCTTCGTCATAGCCGATCTGCACGCCCACCTGTTCTGGATACTGCGCCGCCATCGCGCGCCAATCGCGTTCCAGCGCAGTGTCGCCGGACCCAAGTAGCGCCAGTTGCCCACCCTCTGCCAGATAGGCAGGCAACGCGGCCAACAGCAGATCCAGCCCTTTCTGGTCCGACAAGCGCGAGACCACCACGGCCAGCGGCCCGTCCATATCGGCCAGATCGAATTCCTGACGCAGGGCGCGCGTGTTGGCAGCCTTTCCCGCCGGTCGGCGAAACGGTTTTATCGCCGGGTCGCATGTCGGATCCCATGTATCGGTGTCGATCCCGTTCAGGATACCCGACATATCCGCCGCACGCATGCGGATCACGCCATCAAGCCCCATACCGTAGGCATCCGTTGTCAATTCCTGCGCATAGGTGGGGCTGACCGTATTGAGCGCCGATGCCCCGACCAGCCCGGCCTTCAAGGCGGAAACCTTGCCGAAATACTCGAACCCCGCGACGGTGAACCGCGCGGGGGACAGGTTAAGGCGGGCCATGCGGTCGGCCCCGGTCAGCCCGTGAAAAGCGATATTGTGGATCGTCAAGACAGAGGGACACGCGACGCCCAGTTGCTCCAGATAGACCGGCACCAGCCCTGCTTGCCAATCGTGCAAATGCAGCAGTTCGGGCCGCCAGCCATCAATCCCGTCACGGGCGATACGCGCGGCGGCAAGGCAAAGCGCCGCAAACCGGACATCGTTGTCCGGCCAGTCACGACCCTCTACATCAAGATAGGGGGTGCCGTCGCGATCATACAGCGACGGCACGTCAAGGATCAGAATATCGAGCGCGCCCACGCGCGCGCCCAGAACCCGCCCCGGCAATCCTAGCAAGTCGGGCATATCGGCCAGTACGCGCGCATCCGGCAAGGCCGCCATCACTGACGGATATCCCGGCACCAAAGTGCGAATCGCCCAGCCCTGCGGTGCCAATGCCGCCGGCAGAGCGCCTGCCACATCGGCCAACCCGCCTGTTTTGACAAGCGGAGCGCATTCCGAGGCCACAGCAAGAACCGGCCTCCCGGTGGTTGTGCTCATGCTTGTTCTGCTCGACGGTTCAACATGGATTGCGTAATCAGCGTTACACCATCTGGCGTTACCCGAAACCACTGCGCGTCATCAATCGGGTCTTCGCCGACCACAAGTCCCTCGGGAATTTGCACGCCCCGATCTATAACCACTTTGGTCAAACGTGCGTTGCGGCCCACGCTAACATAGGGCAGCACAACTGCCTCTGTCAGCACCGACCAGGAATTGGAGTGAACCCCCGTGAACAACAGGGAGTCGCGAACCTCGGTGCCCGAAATGATGCAGCCACCCGACACCAGCGATGACAGCGCCAGCCCGCGACGGCTTTCCTCGTTATGAACGAACTTGGCGGGCGGAGAGGTTTCCGAATATGTCCAGATCGGCCAGTTGCGATCCCAGAGGTCCAGCTCTGGGTCGAACCCTGTCAGGTCGATATTGGCTTTCCAGAACGCATCGACGGTGCCCACGTCGCGCCAATATGCCACCGCATCGGCGCGATGGCGCACACAGCTATCTTCGAAGCGATGGGCGACAGCTTTGCCGTTCTTCACCACCGTGGGGATGATATCGCCGCCAAAGTCATGCTTGGACCCCGTGTCGGCGGCATCTTCCATCAACAACTGGCGCAGAAACTTCCACCGGAAAACATAGATCCCCATAGAGACAAGTGCCTGCTCTGGACTGCCGGGGATCGCGGGCGGGTCTTTGGGCTTTTCGACGAAATCCGTAATCCGCCCGGATGTGTCCACCGCCATCACACCAAAGGCCGTCGCCTCTTCGCGCTTGACGGTCAGACATCCGACGGTGACATCCGCGCCCGTCTCGACATGCTCGCGGATCATCACCTCGTAATCCATCTTGTAGATGTGATCGCCTGCAAGAATGACAACATAATCAATATCGTAGCTATCGACGATGTCGATGTTCTGATACACGGCGTCCGCCGTGCCTTCGTACCAATGATGTTCATCGACACGTTGCGATGCGGGCAGGATGTCGAGATACTCGTTGCGCTCGGCACGAAAGAAATTCCAACCGCGTTGGCAATGTCGGATCAGCGAATGCGCCTTGTATTGCGTCGCAATCGCCATCTTGCGGATGCCGGAATTCAGCGCATTGGACAGAGCAAAGTCGATAATCCGGGTCTTGCCCCCGAAATAGACTGCGGGCTTGGCGCGGTTGTCGGTCAATTCGTGCAAGCGCGACCCGCGCCCGCCTGCAAGGATGAACGCCATCGAGCGGTTGGACAATCGTTGCGGTACCGGTGTCATTGATCATCCTCCGAGATCAGGAACAGGGTGGACAAGGGCGGCAGAGTCACCCTTGCGCTGTGGTTCTGGCCGCTTTGGGGCGGCCCGTCTGCGCGGACACTCCCCATATTTCCCCGATTCGATCCGCCGTAGCGATCTGCATCGGTGTTCAAAGCCTCGCGCCATGCGCCGCCCAACGGCAGGCCAAGCGTCCAGTGGCGTTCGACCGGGGTGAAATTGCAGACCACGACCACCGGCTTTTCGCCCGCATGCCCCCAACGTATCCATGACAAGACCGATTCCGCATACGCGTCTCGGTCGATCCAGGTAAACGCGGCACTGTCGGATTCTCTCTGATACAGCGCAGGCGTCGCACGGTAAAGGGTGTTGAGGTCGCGCACCAAGGTTTGAACCCCCGCATGACCCGGCGCAGCGAGCACGCCCCAGTCGAGGGCTTCATCGTGGTTCCATTCATGCCCTTGGGCGAATTCGCATCCCATGAACAACAGTTTCTTGCCGGGATGCCCCCACATAAAGCCATAATAGGCCCGCAAATTTGCAAGTTTCGCCGCGGTATCGCCCGGCATTTTCTGCAACATGCTGCCCTTGCCGTGGACAACTTCATCATGGCTGATCGGCAGCACGAAATTCTCAGAAAAGGCATAGGCAAGGCCGAAGGTCATCAGGCCGTGGTCGTGGCGGCGGTAAACCGGGTCTTTTTCCATGTACCGCAGCGTGTCGTTCATCCAGCCCATATTCCACTTGAACCCGAAACCAAGCCCACCAGCATGCACGGGGGTCGTCACACCCGGCCATGCGGTGCTTTCCTCGGCAACCGTCATCAGGCCGTCAGGCCCTTCGCCATAAGCAAGGGTGTTCATCTCGCGCAGAAAGTCGATCGCTTCGTAATTCTCGCGCCCGCCATCCCGGTTGGGAACCCACGCGTCATGCTCGCGCGAATAGTCGCGGTACAGCATGGACGCGACGGCATCGACCCTTAGCCCGTCCAGATGAAATTCACGCAGCCAGTAAATCGCGTTCGCGGTCAGGAAATTGCGCACCTCTGTCCGCCCGAAATTGTAGATGTGCGTGTTCCAGTCGGGGTGGAACCCCTCGCGCGGGTCGGCATGTTCATATAGCGGCGTGCCGTCGAAATGCGCCAAACCATGGGCATCGTTGGGGAAATGCGCAGGCACCCAATCCATCAACACGCCAAGGCCCTTGTTATGGGCCGCATCAACCAGCGCCCGGAAATCTTCGGCGGTGCCATGGCGCGCGGTTGGTGCGTACAGACCGGTGGGCTGATACCCCCACGACCCGCCAAACGGGTATTCGGCCAAGGGCATGAATTCCAGATGCGTGAACCCCATGTCATGGGCATACTCGACCAGCTCGTCCGCAGCTTCGCGGTAGCTAAGGCTGCGCCCGTCGCGATGCCGCCATGACGCCAGATTCACCTCGTAGATAGAGATCGGTTCGGCGTGCAAATTGGCCGCCGCGCGATGCGTCATCCAGCCTTGGTCCGTCCAAGCGCCATCCGCCGTGTCCGCAACCAGCGATGCGGTCGCAGGCGGGCATTCGGTTGCCCGCGCCATTGGGTCGGCCTTGAGGAAGGGCGCGCCGTCACGCGGACGAATGTGATATTTATACGCTTCCCCGGCATGCAGACCGGGCAGGAAGATTTCCCAAATGCCGTGGCCGCGATGACGCATCGGCGCGCGTCGCCCGTCCCAGCCATTGAACCCGCCGACGACGGACACGCCCTGCGCGTTGGGGGCCCAAACGGCAAAATGAACACCCGCCACGCCCTCATGCGTCATCGCATGTGCGCCCAACGCCTTCCACAGGCGGCGATGTGTCCCTTCGCCAATCAGGTAGAGATCCATCTCTCCCAGAACCGGGGCAAAGCGATACGGATCATCGTAATCCCAGCTTCTGGTCCCATCGCCCGCGCGCAGATGGTATTGTTCGCATTGCCCGATATCGCCGCAGAACACGCCATGACCGCAAGGGGCCAACGGAATTTCATCCGACGACGTAACTGCCGTCATGGTCTGGGCATAGGCATCGAACGTCACGAGCACCCCTGCCCTACCGCGATGGCGCGGGCCAAAAATGGCGAAGGGGTCGTCGACCCGCCCTTCTGCAATGGCTGCGACGTCGTCGTCTGAAATGCCTTTGCCTGGAAACGAACTCACTTGGGCCATGGGTTTTTGTCGCGCAGGCCAAAGCCAAAGGCAATTGTTTTCTTTGTCAAAAGGGCACGACCCATAGCCGGGTCGTGCCTGATGGGTCAGATCATCGGCGTGATTTTCCAGACATCCGCCATATACCCCTGAATGGTGCGGTCGCTGCTGAACCAGCCAGTGCGCGCGGTATTGATCGCGGCCATTCGGGTCCAGTTGTCTTGATCGCCCCAAGCCGCATCGACACGGCGTTGCGCGTCCCAATAGCTGTCAAAATCGGCGCAGACCGTGAAGTAATCATGGCCGCGCAGGTTTTGTGTAAGCCCGTGATACATCTCTGTGTCACCATTCGAAAAGGCACCTGCCTCGATCATCTCGATCGCGGCGCCCAACCGATTGCTGGCCTTGATCGCGCGGGCGGCATGGTCGGGTGTCTTACGACATTCGACAACTTCGGACGCGGTCATCCCGAACAGAAAGAAATTCTCTGGTCCGACAAGGTCGCGGATTTCGACATTTGCCCCGTCAAGCGTGCCGATGGTAAGCGCACCGTTGAGGCTGAATTTCATATTGCCCGTGCCAGACGCCTCTTTGCCCGCAGTCGAGATCTGCTCGGACAGGTCGGAGGCCGGGATCAGCCGCTCCGCCATGGTGACGTTGTAATTCGGCGGGTAAACCACGGTCAGAACATCGCGCGTCGTCGTGTCGGCGTTGATAACACGGGCCACGTTGTTGATGAGATGAATAATCTCTTTCGCCATAACGTAGCCCGGGGCGGCCTTGCCACCGAATATCTTGACCCTCGGCGCCCAGCCCGCACCGGGATTGGCGCGGATTTCCTGCCAAAGCGCGATGGTTTCCAAGATATTCAGGTGCTGGCGCTTGTATTCGTGAAAGCGCTTGATCTGCACATCGAACATGGCGGCCGGGTTGACCGCAATTCCCATGTCGCGCTCGATCCAGTCGGCCAGATCGCGCTTGTTGCGCGCCTTGATTTCGGCAAACTGATTCCGAAAGCCCTTGTCGGCGATAGCGGGCTCCAGTTCGACCAGACGCTCCAGCCGATCCTCCCATCCCGCACCGATCGTGTCGGTGATCAGGGACGACAGGCGCGGGTTGGCCCCTTTGATCCAGCGACGTGGCGTGACACCGTTGGTTTCATTGACGATCCGGCCCGGATGCAAGGCATTGAGCTCGGCAAAAACGGTATCCTTGACCAACTCGGTATGCAGTGCGGAAACGCCGTTGACCTTATTGGCCATGATGAAGCTGAGTTCGCCCATCTTCACCTCGCCATTTTCGACGATCGAGACATTCCGCTTGGGATGCGCCTTTGCATGGCTCTCATCAATGCGCTCGATAATCTGCATGTGACGCGGCAAAACCCGCGACATCAATTCCTCGGGCCAACGCTCCAGCGCTTCGGGCATCAGCGTGTGGTTGGTGTAGCCCAGACACGCGCGGGCCGTTTCCACCGCCGTATCGAATTCCATCCCGCTTTCATCTACCAAGGCGCGGACCAGTTCCGGCCCTGCAATCGCCGGATGCGTGTCATTCATCTGGATCGCCACGCGCGACGGCAGGCCGGACAGGTCGCTGTGCTCGGCATTGAAGCGGCGCAGGATGTCGCGGATGCTGGCGGCGGTGAAGAAGAATTCCTGCTTCAGCCGCAATTCCTTGCCTTGCTCGGTGGTATCGTCGGGATAGAGCACGCGGCTGATCGTGCGGGCCAATGCCTCTGGCGCGGCGGCGGCTGTGAAATCACCCTTGTTGAACGCGGCCAAGTCAAAAGCGGTCAACGCCTCGGCCCCCCACAAGCGCAACGTATTGGCCCATTTCCCCTGCCAGCCAACAATCGGGGTGTCATAGGCTTTCGCCAGAACAGCATCTTCCGGCGTCCATATGGCCGTGCGCCCGTTTTCTGCAACGCTGCCGCCAAAGCCGATGCGGAAACTCGCCTCGGGGCGCTCGAATTCCCAGCCATGGGCTTGTCGAAGCCAGTCTTCGGCGGTTTCGACCTGTCGGCCATCTTGGGCAAAACTCTGTCGAAACAGACCGTGTTCGTAGCGAATGCCATACCCATAGGCCGGGCAGCCCAGCGTGGACATCGAGTCAAGGAAACATGCGGCCAGACGGCCAAGCCCACCATTGCCAAGCGCTGCATCCGGCTCGTCGGCCAGGACGGTCTCGAAGTCAAAGCCAAGCCCCGCCACAGCCTCATGTGCCGCCTCGGTCAGCCCGACATTCATGATCGCGTCTTCCAGCAACCGGCCGATCAGAAATTCCATCGACAGGTAATAGACGCGCTTGGATTGCGCGGCATAGGTGGCGCGCGTGGCACGAAACCACGGCTCGATTACACGGTCGCGCACAGCAAGTGTCAGCGCCATGCGCATGTCGTAAAGGCTGGCATGGACCAGATCCTTGCCCATCGAGAACTCAAGATGCTTGAGAATCGACTGGCGCAATTCGGTAGAATCCATAGGAAGTGTTTCCTTACTGATTTTGGTAGGGTACCAGCCACTCTGGGCGCTGGTGCCCTTTTCGAACGTTATGGACCTGCTCATACGCATTCGCTGCTCCTGTCTGCAACACTGGATTAATCGCGCCTCGGGGTGAAGCGGTGTCAGTGAGCGTTTTGCAGGCCGATCAGGGCTAAAAACAGGCAAATCCGGAGTGTTTTGGCGGCACGGGAAGCAATCTTTCAGCAACCGACGGGTGTGCAAACCGGACCTGACGCGCACCGCGGTCCCATCGCACCTGTCTGCGCAAGTCTGCGCCCACTTTGTTCAAATGGTCGACGTGCGGGACCAAAGCCGATTTTTGTTTAGGCTACTCGCCGCTCTTGGCCGACCACGCGCCTACACCGTGTTGCCCGACATCCACGACCTTATACGCGCCTAGAAAGCGTTCGAGGGTGGACCACCGTGCCGATCTTCCCGCAACTGCCTCAGGTCAGGCTACCAAAGCGGCTGGATCTGGCGCAGGATGCTCGGGCTGCCCAAGAGGCATTGCCGGGGCAGCTGTGGCGAATTGGATCGAGGGCAGACCCTGAGGCGATTCATGGCCGATGTTCTCAGATCAAGCGATCAGCCATCTGCCTTTGCTCGTGCCAAGTAGACAGGGATGTGCCATGCTTGCATGAACAACAAAAGGCGTACCCATGTCAGTCTACCGCGCGATTTACTCGTCACGTCCATTCGGCTTTGACAGCAACACGCTGAGCAGCATTTTGATCCATGCGAAGCACGCCAACCCCAAAGTCGGCATCACCGGCGCACTGATCTGCCGCGAAGACGTCTATCTGCAACTGCTAGAGGGCCCGGAGGACGCGGTCAAAACGGCAATCGAGCGCATCCGCCGCGATGACCGACATGTTGAGTTCCAGCTGCATGTCGAACACGTCGTGCCCGCGCGGTTGTTCGGGAAATGGGCGATGCTGCATGATCCCGCTGTGACATGGATCTGGTCGCGAAGTGAGGTTGCCGACGACGCCGTTGAGCGGACCACACCAGACGAGGTCACGGGCTTCTTTCTTAGCTTGCGCGACAAAATGGATGCACCGGGTTCCGAGATGAACGATTGATCTGCCGAACTCTGATGATCCGAGGAGTGTACCGGGACACCGCAGCGAGGGCCGCATGGCTGTGACACGACGCGATGTCTTTGGGCTAATCTGTAGCGCGGTCGCCATGGCCCCGGCTGTGATGCGCCCCGCGGCAGCACAATCCATGCACGTTGAAAGGTTTGCGATGCAGCCAGAGACCGGATGGCGATTTTTCACCGACAACGTGATGGGCGGTGTCTCGACCGGGCAATTGGCCTTTTCGCAGGAAAACGGCCAGCCCTATGCGCGGATGACCGGGCGGGTCAGCACCGCCAACAGGGGCGGCTTTATCCAGATGCGGCTCGACCTCGACAATTCACCGCCAGAGAATAGCGAAGGCGTGCGGCTGATCGTGCGCGGGAATGACCAGCGGTATTTCGTGCACCTGCGCACAACGGGAACCGTACTGCCGTGGCAATACTATCAGGTTGGCTTTGATGTGACGCGCCGCTGGGCCGAAGCAAGACTGCCGTTCACCGCCTTCCGGCCCGCAAGCCGCCTTCTGCGCGCGTCGTTGCGACCGGACAGCGTGATCTCGGTTGCCGTCGTCGCATATGGCCGCGACCATGACGCCGAAATTGACGTTCGCGAAGTCGGGTTCCTCTAAATGCAAAAGGCTGCGTCGCGGTGTTGGCCAGCAGCATTCCCAATAGCTCCACTGGCCAGAGGCGGTTTTGAATGACATATATCGCGCGCGACCGTGACGCCGAATAGCTCGCTCCGGCGCATTGGGCACTGCCCCAAGACAGACCCAAACCCGAGAGCTCTACACAAGCTCACAGGCGCTGTTTCGTGGTGACCAGATGTTCCAGCGCCGCAATCGAAGACAGCGCATCCCCAAAAACAATGTCGATATCGGCGACGGACTGAACATCTTCAGCAGTCAGATCAGCGCCCGGTGCTACGCCGATAAATGCGCTGGGACACGTAAGGCGCAACGCCACCACGACCCGCAATAACTCTGGAAGCCTGTCGCAACTGCTCAGGGACAGGCCGATGATTTTGGGCTGGGTTTTCTTGACACGGTCCAGAAGACTGTCTTGGTCAGGTCCAATCCGCAGATCGATATCCCAGCCGGCTTCGCGAAACATGTCAGACGCGATCGTAATCCCGACACCGTGTTGTTCGCCGGGCACCGTTGCAAACAAGGCCGCCCTTCGACTATCGAACGGGTGATCCGATAAACCAGAGGCCCGCAGCGCACGCATGAGAGCATAAAGCGTTCCAGCCGCCACCGTAACCTGCAAGGGCGTCAGACTGTCGTCTTCCCAACGCTCCCCGAGCAGGCGGGCGGCCTCACCGATATAGCCCAGATAAACATCCTCGTTGGTCGCGCCCTCAGCGCGCCGTGCGGCTATGAACTCCAGTGCGACGCGCGGCTGATCGGGCACCAGTAGCAAATCACAAAACGAGGCAATATCATCCGGAGCGATGGACGTTCTGGCCACCTTTGTGCGCACCGATACTCCCTCTGAAACGCGCTCAACCACCTCACGCGCGAATTGTTCCAGCACATCAGAGGACAGCATTCGGCCCTTCTGTTCGAAGAGCTGCGCAACATGCGCAAAAACATCATTGTCAAAGGTGGTTTCTGACCTGTGCATGTCTGTGTCCCCCCAGCAGCAAGATGATCGTGCGAAGATGCTGCACGAGATCTCTGTCAGTCCTAGCTCCTCAACCAAGGATTCTCAAACGGTAGCCCAAGTAAAGAGATGAGACAATGGCATGACTGCGCGACGATGACGCGGTGGCAAGCAAACCCGATGCGCGCCAGAATGAGCGCACCGATCACGCATTCTCGCGGCTCCGGCCAGTTTGCACGGCGATACAGACGCTCTTCGGCAAATCGGGACACTGACTACGTCTATTGCCGCCTTTGCAGCCAGGCATTGGGCGCAATGAGAAATGGCAAAGCGCGATCGCAGCCGTGCTGCTTTCTTCGCAGCGCAGACAGTCGCGGCTGCAAAGTCGTCATACCGTGATGGCTTTGTTCAAGGCTTTCCCCAAAGCGGACCTTCACCAGCCTTCACCGTGGCTGCGCCACAGCCAACTATTCCCGCCATTCGCGGCAACTGTGAATGCTGTGACCGGATGAACTCATAGTCTAATGGCAAAGCCGGCGCGGCTTTATTCACGCATCAACTTCTTGATACCTTCGATGAAACTCGGGTCGCCGAGGCTCTTGCGCTCGTCCAACAGACGCTCCGCATCTGCTCCGGCACGAAAGCGCAAACGGTCGGAGGTTTCGTGAGCGGCGTTCCAGATGACCTCTGCCACCGTTTCGGGGGTAGACGGATTTGACGCCAATTTCCCGAACAGGCGTCCCATGGCCTCGGCGGTCGGTGCATAGTCCGAAAGGCTCTCGTCCATCGCGAAATCAAATGAGCTGCCGCCAAAGTTCGTTCGGATCATACCCGGCTCCACGATCCGCACTCGAATGCCAAGTGGCTCAAGCTCAAAATGAAGCGCCTCTGACAGACCTTCGACCGCGAACTTGGTGCCGTGATAAAGCGTGCCGAGCGGAAAGGTGATCTGCCCGCCGATGGACGAGATATTGATGATCGTGCCAGAGCGGTTCTGGCGCATATGGGGCAGAACCGCCTTTGTCACCTCCAGCAGCCCGATCACGTTTGTGTCGAACTGTCGGCGGATCCGGTCCATCGTGAACGCCTCGAGCGCACCATAGGCGCCGTAGCCTGCGTTGTTCAGCAGTACGTCGATCTTGCCGAAACGGTCGATGCCCGCCGACACAGCGGCCGGGATCGACGCCGCATCGGTCACATCCAGCCGGACAACGGCCACATTGTCCAATGCGGCCAATGCATCGCCTTTGGAGGGGTCGCGCATCGTGGCGATCACGTTCCAGCCGTTTGCCTGAAAGTGCCGGGCCGTCGCCTCGCCGATACCGGATGAGGCACCTGTGATCAGAATGGTTTTCATGTCTGTCTCCTTATGCGTTCAGGTCGAGCATCTCGGCGATGCCGAAGTTCGTCAGGACGGTGCGGGTTACATCATGGAGCACGTCGTTGTAGCGCTTGATCTCGGGGCCAACGCCGACATGGTCCACCACCGTCCGAAATGGCTTTTCGCCGAATGGCATGTCCAGAAGGGCGATGACTGTCTCTGCGATCCGCTCTGGCCGCTGCATTGGCGTCGCCTTGAGCATTTGGGCCAGCCCTGCGTTCGACATTGCGGGCACGGCGGCAAAGTCGCCGTATTCAGCCTCGCGCGCTGCGTCCTTTGGGGTCACCAGACCGTCGAAGAAGGCTGTTGGCATCGCACCGGGTTCGATGAGGCACGACTCAATCCCGAAACCGGAAAGCTCGGTCCGGTAGCATTCTACGATGGCTTCCAGCGCCCATTTCGACGCCGAATAGGTGCCATAGAACGGGGTCGCGATCCGTCCGATCAGGCTGGAGGTATAGAGTACGGTTCCCCGGCCTTGCGCCCGCAGATGTGGAAGGGCTGCCCGCATGACCCGCTGAACACCCATGACATTCACATCAAATACATGCGCCATGTCGTCTGGCGACATGAGTTCCTGAATGCCGTAGGAACCGATCCCAGCGTTGTTGAACAGGATGTCGAGCCCGCCCAGTTGCGAGATCGCATCTGCCACGCCGCGCTCGGTGCTGACCGCCTCGGTCACATCCATCTCGACGATTTTTGCGCCTGCGGCTTCAAGCTCGGCAACCGTCGCCGCGTTCTTTCCGCTGCGACTGCGGACGCTTCCGGCGACGTCGTAGCCCCCTGCAAGCAGCGCCAGCGCGGTCGGCTTGCCGAAACCGCCGGCGATGCCGGTAATCATGACTTTTTTCATCTTTGCGATCCCTTCATATCAATATGAACACGATATTCAGGAAAGGCGTGGCAATCTTTCTGATTGCTCCGCGTTTCTTGCACAATACTCCAGACATCGCATCTTTCGGCAAGCTATCGCGTCGTTGCGTGCTATGGCTTCGGGGCAAAGAACTGGAGATGGCCATGAAATCTGAAACACTCTTGGATCGCGTGTCATCGATCCTTGACCAAGCAGGGTTGCAACAAGGCGCGCTGCTTCATGCGGATAGCGGGATACATATGTTGCGCCACGAGGCCCCCACCGGCCAGAACGCGACCGTCTATCGCCCGTTGCTCTGCCTTATTCTTCAAGGCGCGAAGGACGTTGCAACCGGCACCAAGATGTTGACCGTAGGTGCCGGGCAATCCCTGATCGTCAGCCATGCCTTGCCGGTGCTGTCCCGGATCACCCAAGCGACGCTTGAGACCCCTTACATCGCGCTCGTCTTCCCCCTTGATCTGGATTTGCTTCGATCGCTGGCACCCGCAGTGTTGCCGTTGACTGACAGCAGACCCTCGGATCCATTTTCAATTCATTTGTGTGATACGAACGAAGAGATCGACGACGCGCTGCGGCGCTATCTTGGTCAATGCGAAAGTGACGCCACGCGGCGTCTGTTGGCGCCAATCACCGCCCGCGAGATCCACGCCCGCTTGTTGCTGGGGCCGCATGGCGACACGCTGAACAGATTGCTTTGGCACGGAAGCACGGCCAGCCGCGTTTTTCAGGCTACGCGGGTCATCCAGACCCATCTTGCCAAGCCGATTGTTATCAAGGACCTCGCACGCGGCGTCGGCATGAGCAGTTCGGCCTTTTTTGAGCAATTCAAGGCCGTAACAGGGACATCGCCATTGCAGTATCAGAAAGACCTGCGCCTGCTGCGTGCCAGAGATGAGCTTCAGACATCCAGTGCGAAAGTGTCAGAGATCGCATTCGGCGTCGGATACGAAAGCTCGGCGCAGTTTTCGAGGGAGTATTCTCGAAAATTTGGTCGATCGCCGAGAGAGGACCGCGAGCTCGTGCTCGGCAGATGAACACTGGTGTTGTCCGAGAGAGGACCGGATCTCCCTGCGAAGGCACTCTATCCGGTGTCGGATTCTTGGTCATTCAGGGTATTGGCGTCGGAGAACCAAAGCGGATATTGCGCCGACCGGTAGTCCAATTTCACCCTGCAGTTGAACTAAAAATTGAAATTTACGGCAAAAGGCATGTTGCGTGCAGCAATCGCGCTTTGTTTGGCGCGACGCTTTGCAAACATTCCGCGCAAAACAATTCATCAGTCTGCGCAATTTTTGCTCTTTTCGAGCCATCTTAGGTTTGAAGCTGAAAATAAGCAAACTCCGACCCTCAGCATAAAACGTATTATATTCAGATATTTGAACGACTAACACACTGGCTTTCAAAAAAAACCATAAAGTGTTTCAGCATTAACCGATGTGGCGTTGATACAATCTGGCAGATTTCGTCCAGACCAGAAGCAAGCAGGATGGACAGAGCCGTGGAGCTCAGGTTTTTCGAGATTTTCCGGAATGTTGACTACGTCAACTTATTGTTCGCAGGGGCGGCGCTGAGCGCGGGGTTAACCCTTGCGGCTGGGATACTGGGCTTCGGGATCGCGATGGTTTTGGCCTTTCTGCGCCACCGCAAGGTCGCAGGTATTCACTGGATCGCCGCCGCTTATGTCGAATTCATCCGCAACACACCGCTGATCGTGCAACTGTTCTTCGTGGCTTTCGGGCTGCCATTGCTGTTGGGCTATCAATGGCCGTTCTGGGCGCATGCGTTGCTGGCTTTGGTGCTGAATTTCTCTGCCTATTTTGCCGAAATCCTGCGCGCGGGCTTCAACACAGTAGGCAAGGGACAGGAAGAGGCTGCACAAGCCATGGGGATCAGCCCCATGATCATCTTCCTGAAGATCACGTTGCCACAGGCCGTGGGCAAGATGTTTCCATCCCTGAGCAGCCAGTTCATTTTTCTATTCCTGACCACCGGGATCATCTCTGAAATCGGAGTTCGTGACCTGACCAACGCAGGGATTTTCGTCGACAGCCGCACCTTCCGAACATTCGAGGTCTTCGTCACACTGACCGCGATCTACATCGGCATTTCGCTCAGCTTCAAGGCGCTGATGGTTGGTTTGTATCGGGTTCTCTTTCCATGGGTGGGGCTGCAACGATGAGGGATGTCCTGATCGAGATATTCGGGCGACCGCATGGTATCGTCATCTATCAATTGCTCGATGCCACGCAGTTTACGATTTATCTGTCGTTGATCGCCTTCGTGGGGGGCGGGCTTCTGGGCGCTGTTATCGCACTTGTCCGGATTGCGCCCAGCAAGTGGGGCAAACGCTTCGCGATTGGCTATATCTGGCTGTTCCAGTCCACGCCGCTTCTGATGCTTCTGTTCCTGACCGGACTTGGTGTGCCGCGCCTGTTCGGTATGAATATCGACCCGTGGTATGCTGCCAGCATTTCGCTCACGCTCTATTCAAGCGCCTATATGTCAGATGTTTGGCGCGGCGCGCTGGAGTCCATTCCCAAGGGGCAATGGGAAGGAGCAAACGCGCTTGGGCTGCGGTTTCTGCCGACCCTGCGTCTGGTGGTCGCGCCGCAAGCTGTGACCATAGCACTGGCGCCGACAGTCGGATTTATGGTGCAGATCATAAAAGGCACGTCACTGGCCTATATCATCGGTTTTACCGACCTGATGACGATTGGCAAACGGTGGGCAAATGCCCCTGTGGCGGGCACCGAACCTTACATCATATTTCCGTTGATGGCGCTGATCTACTTCGCGCTGTGCTTCCCGCTTTCGCTCTATTCGCGCCGCCTGGAGCGCCGGATGGGCACCGTCAAGACCGTGCAGCCGGTAGCGACTGCATGACAAAACCACCGTCACTATAGAAAGGATGACACCCATGAAGTCACTTCGATCCCTCTTTGTCGCCGCGGGCCTTGGCCTTGCAAGCCTTGTGCCCTCCGCAGCATTGGCCGACCTGTCCGATATTCTGGCGCGCGGCACCATCAACATCGCGGTGCCCGAAAGCTTCCCGCCTTTCGGTGCGCTTGGCATGGAAGGCGAGCACCAAGGCTATGATGTCGATGTGGCCAAACTGATCGCCGCTGATCTGGGAGTCGATTTGAACATCGTGCCCGTCAGTTCCAACCAACGCATCCCGTATCTGGAAACCGACCGGGTTGATCTGGTGATTTCGTCCATGGGGGCAAATCCCGAGCGCGCCAAGTCGATCTGGTTCTCCTCGGCTTATGCGCCGTTCTACTCTGGCGCCTTCGCGGCGGCTGATCTGGATCTGTCGTCCGTGGCAGACCTGTCAGGCTTGAAAGTTGGCGTCACAGGCGGCGCGCTCGAAGATCTGGAACTGACCCGCACCGCCCCGGAAGATGCCGAGATTATCCGCTTCGGTGACAACGCAGCCACATTGTCAGCCTATCAGTCGGGCCAAGTTGATGTGTTGGTCACGGGCAACACTGTCGCGGCGGAACTAGCGGCCAACAACCCCGATCTGAGCGTGGATGTAAAATTCATCATGCGCGACTCGCCTTGCTTTATCGGGGTGAAGAAAGGCAACAGCGACCTGCTGCAATGGGTCAATGTTTTTATCATGCATAAGACATTGGGCGGCGAGTTGAATGAACTCTCCCAGCAATGGTTTGGGCAACCGCTTCCGCCCTTGCCGACCCTTTGATACCAACCGCCCTGCCACGATCATGTGGCAGGGCTCTTTTATTGGTCGCGCTTTATTTCACCGTCGCTGCACTGACGACAATAGAAAGCAGGCGGTAGCGAGGGCGGACGAAACGGCTATCGGTTACAGCGGACCCAAAGACGGCTTTCGGAACGTCGGTCAATACGGTCGTTTTTTACCCTTTCGGCCTTTTGTCGCCATAGAAGATCACCCAGACCTTGAAATCGTCCGTAAAGCTTTCGAAACGGTGGGACACATGAGCTGGCACGAACAGCAGGTCACCCGGGCCGAACGGCACCACTTCGTCGCCGCGTGAAAACGTACCAGAGCCGGTGGCAACAATGTAGAGTTCGTCCCGATCATGTGGCATCTGCTTGTCCTCTTCCACCGGGGCGTAGAGTTCGATAGACACCTCACGTGTCTCAAAAACGACTTCAAAGAGCGATGTTTCGGAGAGCCGCTCTGCGACATCCGCAAGAGAGTGGCGAACCGCCTCCGATGACCGTGGTCCGGCATCCCTCGGGCTTCCTGTCCTACTGGATTGCTGGCTCTGTTCTGTGCTGTTCATGACATTTCCTCTTGCGAATTGGATTGCGTCTGCGCCCATCGCCACGAGAGCGGAGATGGTGTCAACGGCAGAGTAAAAGTGAGCCAAAGGGCAACGCAAAATGTTGCCACTTTGGGGTTGTGACAGTCAGCGTCAAGACGAGCGCCAGCATCCGGGCAGCCGCGCTTGTCATATAGCTGGCGGTTGCCCGGATGCTTTGGCCCGTCAGGGCCAATCTGTGCGGATTCGGGTTTAAGTTTTGAGGGTTGCCTGTCGCGCCTTGCTTTGGCCAAAGCGGCAACTCAGGCGCCGCTTGCTTTCATAGCCTGATGCAACACGCAAAGCGCTCCATAGCGCGCTGTGTAATATGCTGATATCTGATACAAAATCTGGTTTCAGGGGCCGTATTTGACCTTTGCCGAACAGAAAATACGGAAAAATGGCAGGGATGGGCCAAAGTGCCAGACGCTAAGCCCAGCGCCAGTGCCGGACAAGAGGGTGAAAGCACACTTCGGATCAATCGGAGCCCAGCATGCCTGAGAACAAAAGCTGCCTGTCTGGAGCCTTTAATCAAGTCTAACGTTTGAGTGCCACCGTGTCGCATAGGCCTTTAGCGCTTCAATGCTGTCCACCGCGCTATGTGCCGCTGGCTGGACCAGCTCCGCAGGGGTGCTCATCAACATCGCAGCACCAATGCTTGTTCCGGTTGCGGCGTCGCTCTTCAGAACTGGGCGGCCTGTCGCGGCCATGAGCATGGAAACAAATTCTGCATTTTTTGCAAACGGACCTTCGACGATCGTCGGGCCTGATGCCCCGGTCAGCCGGAGACAAGTATCCGTCATCAAAGCGAGGTAGAACGACAGCGCGACGGCTCTACGCCCGGTTCCAGTACCCGGCTCTTCACCGATCCACTGCATGTGCCGCCCCTGAAAAGGGCCTGTGCGGGGATCAACGGCTGGGAGGATCATAAGCGATGAGGCCAAAACGTCTGCGATGTCCTGACTTGAAGGGTCGGATTGATGACCTGGCTGGATGATCTCAAACTCTCGCCCACCCATGAAGCGTGCACTTGGCACGGCCTGCCCACGCGCGTTGACGTTGACCAGGGTATCGCGCGATGGATCAAGAGGGGTATCCGCGCCGCCCACAGACATTACGATCACCCATGTGCCGGTGGAGACGACCGAGAAAGACCCGCTTTGAGTCAGGATGTGTGGGTAAAGTGACGCGTTTGAATCGTGAATACCGACACTGACTTGGGTGCGCGGTGGCAGGCCAGTGGCCTCGGCAATGTGGGGCAGAATCTGCCCGAGCACCTCTGTTGATTTGCGCGCCGGTGCAATTTTTCCTTCTATGCCAAGGACAGCAGGCAAGCTAGAAAACTCTCCTGTGCGTGGTGCCCAAAGGTCGGTGTGGCACCCGATTGACGTGACATCCGTCGCGGCGACACCTGTCAGGCGATGCCCCCAATACTGCGGGTAGGTAACGATCTGCGCCGTGCGATCCCGCAGTGTCGGGTCGGTTGCAAATTGGTAGTGAAGTTGCGCGCCGATGTTGAGCCCACCGGCGAGTTTCGGAGAGCCTGTTTGCGCGAAATCGGGGCGGATCGCATCATACTCGGCGATGATCCGGTCGGGGTATTCATGCTCGTAGTCCAAAATCGGCGCGGCGAGTGAGCCGTCATGGGCCAGCAATGCCGCACTGGCGCCATGGGTCGTTATTGATATGGCATCGACCCCATGTTCACGATGGAACGTTGCCAAGGCATCTAGCAGAAACGTCCAGTGCCCATCTACGTCGTAGTGCGGCCATGGCGGGCCGGCTTGCACGATGTTGGGACGGGTGACGACGGCGATTTCTGTCAGGGTCTGTACATCGACCAAAGCCAGTTTTGCGTTGGTCTTGCCGATGTCGATGACGGCGATGTGTCTAGGAGAGGTCATGGCATGTAGAACAGAGGCGTCAGCGCGACTGCAACCGGCGACGTATCAGCGTTCGTCTCCATGATATCACCCATATGCGCCCACCATTTCTGCATGACAGGATGATCTGCCAAGGCCTCCATGCCGTGATCGTCTGTGCGGATCAAGACGCCGATCAGGTGGTTTGTCTCTTCATCCAGATGGATCGAATACTCACTGATACCGGCCTCGTGCAACAAAGCGACAAGTTCCGGCCAGATCGCATCATGACGGCGTTTGTATTCGGCCATCTGGCCCGCGTGCAGGCGCATTCTGAATACGTAGCGTTCGCTCATGCCTTGCGCCTTGCGGCGACCATCGCCCATAGGCGCGGCAATGCAATCACGCCGATCAACAGCAAGCCGATAAAGATCGACATCACGATTCCGGGGACGTTCAGAAGCCCCAGCCCGAAGGTCACAAGCCCCATGACAAACGCGGCGATGACAACACCGGGAATGGTGCCGGAACCGCCAAGGATATTGACGCCCCCAAGGACGACCATCGTGACCACCTCTAGCTCCATCCCCATGGCAATACTGGGGCGGGTGGAACCCAAGCGAGAGGTCAGGCAAACAGCCGCCACGCCCGACATCAGGCCCGTCAACAGAAACAGGATGAACTTGACCCGCTGCACACGGATCCCACTGAAAAGCGCCGCTGTGGGATTGTTGCCGATTGCATAGACGGCGCGGCCGAAATTGGTCTTGTGGAGCAAGACGCCGTAAATGATTGCGATGATAACGAAAAGCAGCATTTCAACGGTAAAGACCCAGTAAATATAGCCCTGACCGAACCACGAAAAGCTTGAGGGGTAGCCGCGGAAGGCATCATCGCCCAGGATGATGAAGCTGATGCCGCGAAACAGGCTCATTGTGCCAATGGTAACGACGATCGAGGGCAGCCCCAGAACGGTGACGAAGAAACCGTTGAACGCCCCACATAGCAAGCCAACGGTCAGCCCGACCATGACCAATTCCGGCGTCCCTGCCCCGTATTGCAGCGCCAACCCCATCGCAGTGCTGGCCAGCGCGATGATCGAGGCGACGGATAGGTCAATTTCGCCCGATATGATGAGCAATGCCATGGCAAAGGCGATCATCGCCTTCTCGGTGAAGTTGAATGTCGCGTCGCTGAGATTCCAAGCGTTCAGGAAGTAGGGTGACGCGAAACTGTTGATCATGAAGATCGAAATGGCAACGGCCAGCAACAAGGCTTCCCAGCTTTTGAACAGTCGTGCCGCGCTACTGTTCAAACGGTCAGGAACGTGACGCGCCTGAGTGGCAGGTTGGGGAGCGTCGGTCATTTTGCACCTTCCGCTTCTTTGAGGATAATGCGGCCCTTTTTACGGCCAGCGCGGGCGTTGAACGCGACAGCGATCAGGATCGCGCTGCCCGAAATCGCAAGCTGCCAGAACGGTGAAATATTGACGACCGGCAAGGCGTTCTTGACGACACCTAAAAAGAGTGCGCCCAGCACGGCACCGCCAACAGACCCGATCCCGCCCGCGATCGAGATGCCGCCGATCACGCAGGCCGCGACGACCTCCAGCTCGAACCCGCCTGCGATATCGACATAGGCCACGGCGAAGCGCGATACCCAAAGATAGCCCGTCAGACCCGCCAGCGCGCCGGACACCACGAAGGCCCAGAACTGCGTTTTGCCCACGTCGATGCCTGTATAGACCGCCGCATGGGGGTTGCCGCCGACAGCAAAGATCGACCGCCCGAACTGGGTTCGCGCCATCATGATCGCGAACAGGAAGATCGTGACAATCGCCGCCCATGACAGTACTGGCAGACCCAACAGCACCATGCGCGGGACGCCGGTAAAGGCGGGGGACATCTCGTGGCTGTTCACCCATTTCCCATCTGAGATAAGAAAGATGATGCCGCGAAAGATCGTCATCGTGCCCAAGGTCACAACGATAGGCGGAATCGCAAGTTTCCAAACAAGGACGCCATTGATTGCGCCCAAGGCCCCGCCCAGCAAGATGGCAATCGCGATAATGACAGGGATCGGAAGCCCCGGCATGGCGACATTGATCATTGCCACCGCCATACCTGTCAGGGCCAGGTTGGCCGCGACTGACAGATCGATACAGCGTGTCAGGATAACCACCATCTGCCCAAGCGCCAGAATGATCAGCGGGGCGGTGTCGTTGAACACATTCGCCAGATTGGACGGCGCGACAAAGCCGGGAAAACGCGATGCCACAAGTATCAGCAGCACAAGAATGGCGCCGGCGAGTATCGTCTCGCGCACTGGAACAAGCCGCATCATGCTGCGTTCCCTTCGGAAGAAGATGTGATTCCCGCGGCGTGGCGGACAAGGATTTCGGGGCTCAGATCAGCGCCGTTCAACTCGGCCGCGATGCGCCCTTCGCGCATGACGATCACACGGTCTGACATGCCGATGACTTCGGGAATTTCAGAGCTGACCATGATGACCGACAAGCCCTGCGCTGCCAGTTCTGCCATAAACTCATGCACCGCCGCCTTGGACCCGATGTCGATGCCCTTGGTCGGCTCATCCAGAATGATGACCTGCGGCTGCGTGGCAAGCCATTTGGCGATGACCACCTTCTGTTGGTTGCCGCCCGACAGGTTGCCGACATCTTGGTCCAGCGCGGCGGCGCGCAAATCCAGACGCTGCGAATATTCACGGGCGAGTTTGAACTCCTCCGCCATTTGCAGAAACCCGCGGCGTGATGTGCGCCCCAAGGACGGCAGGGTGATGTTCTGGAAAATCGGCAAGCCGATCACCGCGCCCTGTTTGCCGCGATCTTCGGGCACATAGACAATGCCATTGCTGACCGCGTCGGCAGGAGATCGGATAACCGTAATATCACCATTGATCCGGCAGACCCCTTTAGAGGGCTTTGTGATCCCGAAAAGAGCCTGCATGAATTCGGACCGACCCGCCCCAACCAGCCCGTAAAAGCCAAGGATTTCGCCCCGGTTCAGGGAGAAATTGATTTCAGAAAATTCGGTCGGGTGTTCGTAGCCAACGACCTTGAGAACCTCTTCGCCAACGTCATGGGCGCGCGCGGGAAAGATCTGGTCGACAGACCGCCCGACCATCATGGTTACAAGATCGTCCTCGGCAATATCCGCGATCCTGCCATCGCCGACAAAGGCGCCATCGCGGAACACGGTATAGCGGTCGGCGATGCGGAATATCTCGTCGAATTTGTGGCTGATGAACAGGATCGCCTTGCCTTGGGATTTGAGGGTGTCGACCAAGTCGTACAGCTCTTCGATTTCCTTGTGTGACAGCGCGGCGGTTGGTTCGTCCATGATGACGACGCGGGCATCCACAGACAGCGCGCGCGCAATCGCAACAAGGTGTTTGTTGGCGATCCCAAGCTCCCGCAGTTGGGTGTGCGAGTTGAAGGGCGCACCGATTTCTGCCAGCAACGCGGAGGCTGCGCGGTGCATTTCGGACGTATCAATAAGGCCGAAACGCGTCTTGGGCGCGTGGCCGATATAGATGTTTTCCGCAACGGATAATTCATCAAACAGAACCGTTTCCTGATGGATCGCGGTGATACCGGCCTTGGCCGCGTCATTGGGGGCCGCAAAAGACACGGGCTGCCCGTCGATGCGGATGGTGCCGCCGTCGGTCTTGTAGATACCGGTCAGAATTTTGACGGTCGTTGATTTTCCGGCGCCGTTCTCGCCGACCAATGCCGTGACTTGGCCCGGATAGAGGTCGAGCTTGACGTCATCGAGGGCTTTCACCCCCGGAAATGTCTTTGTGATCATGTCCATCGAAACAATCGGTGTCACATCTGGAGCGTGTGGCGCGGGATGCGTCATAGATATGAACCTCGTTGGGCATGAAGATTGGGGGGGTGTAGGCGTTCTGGCCCGATGCAAAGAGTGCGCCGGGCCAGATAGGAAAGTTCAGAAGATCGACTTGAACTGTTCGATGTTGCTGGCGTCGTAGACAAACGGATCGGCCATTGCGCCTTCGTTGTTTTCATCCAGCGTCAACGCGCCCATGCGGCCCATCGGGATTTCTGCGCCCGGTGTGGCCTCTACGCCATTCTGGCTAAGCTCATATGCGAGCATGGTCGCGGAATAACCCAGATCAATCGGGTTCCAGATTGCAAACGACTGGGACGCACCCGACTCAATCGCACCGGCCATCTCGGATGGCAGGCCAAGGCCCGTCACGTTGACTTCGCCGACTTTGCCGGCATCCACGACAGCCTGAGCAGCAGCCACGATACCAACGGATGTCGGGGCAATGATTGCGTCCAGATCAGGGTAGGATTGCATCAGGCCCGTGGCTTCGCGGTAAGATTTGTCGGCCAGATCGTCGCCATAGACGGTCGCGACAACCTCGATCTCCGGATAATCGCCCATGACGGCCATCATCTCTTCGATCCAGATGTTCTGGTTTGTGGATGTGGTGGTCGCGGACAGCAACGCAACTTCGCCGCCATCGGGCAGGTGATCTGCGGCCAGTTTGATGATCATGTTACCGATCAACGGGTTGGACGATGGGTTCAGGTGCAATTGGCGGCCTTCGGGTGCCACGCCGGAATCCCAACTGATAACCGTGATCCCGCGCTGCATGGCACGCTGCAACGCCGGCACAAGCGCGTCGGTATCGTTTGCAGAGATTGCAATGGCGTCGACCTGCTGGGCGATAAGCGCATTGATCACTTCGATCTGGCCTTCTGCCGTCGTATCGGTCGGACCGGTGTAGATGATCTCGACATTGCCAAGTTCGGCTGCTGCTTCTTCCGCGCCTTCAGCGGCGGCTTCGAAGAACCCGATGCCAAGAGCTTTGACAACGAGCGCGATCCGCACGTCATCTTGTGCAAATGCTGGAGAGCCAAGCATCGCACCGGCCAGTGCAACGGATGTTGCTAGTTTCTTGAATACACTCATGGTTTCCTCCCTGGAGTGGTTTGGTTCAGGCTGGCAATCTTGCCACCCCCTCTTTCTGCGCGGCACCCATTGGCACCACGATCAGTGTCACATCAGCGCTTTCCAGCATGGCCGCCGTGCGGTCATCTATGCCGTCGTCGGTGATGATTGTGTCGATGCGTTCAAGCGGGCAAAGTACAAGGCTTGAGCGGTTTGCGAATTTCGAGCTGTCGACCAGAACGATGAGTTCTTCGGCCTGACCGATAAGCTTTTGCTCCGCCTGGATCAGCAGCGGATCGCCTTCCATCAAGCCCAGCGGTCCAATGCCTTGTGCGCCCATAAACATGCGCTTGGCGTAGAAATTGCGCGTCACGTCATTCTCGAACGGGGACAGGATGATGTTTTGCTCGCGGTAAATGATCCCGCCGGACAACATTACGGTGTTGCCGGTATTCTTCAGCAGGTGCTCCGCGATCGGAAATGAGTTGGTGAACACCTGCATACGGCGCGATGCGAGTGGGTGGACCATTTGAAACGTGGTCGTCCCGCCATTTATGATGATCGGCTCGCCGTCATCGCAAAGCTCTACCGCGGCGGCGGCAATCGCCTGCTTCTCAGCAATGTTCATGGTTTCGTTGACAGAGAACGGACGCCCCGCAAGGCCGACAAAGGGCTTTGTCGTGATGGCTTCCGCCCCGCCACGCACGCGACGCAAGCGTTTCTGTTCATCGAGTGTGTTGATGTCGCGGCGCACCGTCGCTTCGGACGCGCCGGTCAGCGCACATAAATCAATGACCGTGACCAAGGACCGATCCTGAACGGCGGATAGGATAACTCGGTGACGGTCTTTCTCGTGCATTTGATGCCCTTTCGATCCGCCTAAGTTGGATTGAGTCGCGGCATTTTGTCAATCATTTTTTATCAACTTCAATCATTCTGCGCTGCAGTATGACTATATCTGATTGAAAATGATTGACTTGCGAGGGTGATCCCGTCAGTTTGCTCGCAACATTTCCGTCTTAACCTGCCCACCCCGGAGACACGCATGACCTCTTCCCAGAACAACCAACGCCTTGAAAACAAATGGGACGAAGCCCTTGCGAGTAAGATGAGCGAGCCTGAAAAGCTGCTCTACCGGTCCAACCTGTTGGGGTCGGATAAAAGAATCACGAACTATGGCGGCGGCAACACATCTGCAAAGGTCATGCAGAAAGATCCGCTCACGGGCGACATGGTCGAGGTGCTTTGGGTTAAAGGGTCCGGCGGGGATGTCGGGTCCATAAAGATGGACGGGTTTTCGACGCTCTATATGGACAAGCTGAACGCGTTGCGGGGCCTCTATCGGGGGGTTGAGTTTGAGGATGAGATGGTGGCCTACTTGCCCCATTGCACGTTCAATCTGAACCCGCGTGCCGCGTCGATTGATACTCCGCTTCATGCCTATGTCCCCGCCAAACATGTGGACCACATGCACCCCGATGCGATCATTGCGATTGCGGCGGCCAAGGACAGCAAGGCGCTGACGCAGCAGATTTTCGGCGATAGCATTGGCTGGCTGCCTTGGAAAAAGCCGGGCTACGAGTTGGGTCTTTGGTTGTCAGAGTTCTGCAAAAAGAACCCGGACGCAAAGGGTGTCGTTCTGGAAAGCCACGGGTTGTTCACATGGGCGGATGATGCGCAGGACTGCTACGCGTTGACCATCGACATCATTCAAAAGGCGATGGACTGGTTTGCAGACCAGACCAAAGGCAAAGACGCCTTTGGCGGGGCGGTTCATAAATCGCTATCCGCTGACGAGCGCCGCGCGACAGCGGCCCGGTTGATGCCTGCCATTCGAGGATTTGTATCTGGCCAACAGCATATGGTCGGCCACTTCACCGACAGCGAGGCCGTTCTGGAATTCGTCAACGCCAAGGACATGGATCGGCTGGCAGCGCTTGGAACGTCTTGCCCCGACCATTTTCTGCGGACCAAAATCTGCCCGCTCGTGGTTGAATTCGATCCTGCAAAACCCGATGTTGAAGCGACAATTGCGGGACTTTCCGATGCAATAGCAGATTACCGCCTAGGCTATCAGGCCTATTACGACCGCTGCAAACGTCATGACAGCCCGGCCATTCGCGACCCGAACGCGGTTGTGTACCTAATCCCCGGTGTCGGCATGATCACCTTCGCCAAAGACAAAGCCACAGCACGCATTTCCGGCGAGTTCTACGTCAACGCCATAAACGTGATGCGCGGTGCGGATGCCGTTTCCGAATACCAGGGCCTTCCCGAACAAGAGGCATTTGACATCGAATACTGGCTTCTGGAAGAGGCCAAGTTGCAACGGATGCCTGCACCGAAATCGCTGGCGGGTCGTGTGGCGCTCGTCACCGGCGGAGCTGGCGGCATCGGCGCGGCGACAGCTGAACGCTATCTGCGCGAAGGCGCTTGCGTCATGTTGGCCGATATTGACGACGCAGCCCTGACCGAAACCTACGAGGGGCTCAGCGAAAAATACTCGGCCGATGTCGTGCGCACTGTGAACATGAACGTAACGGATGAGACCGCGGTGGCCGCCGCCTATAGCACCATCGCAGCCGAATTCGGCGGTGTGGACATTCTTGTCAGCAATGCTGGCATCGCCAGTTCCGCCCCGATTGCGGAAACATCCCTTGATCTGTGGAACAGGAACATGTCGATCCTGTCGACCGGGTATTTCCTTGTCAGCCGCGAGGCGTTCAAACTGTTTAAGGTGCAGGATATTGGCGGGGCTGTTGTGTTTGTCGCCTCCAAAAACGGGTTGGCAGCATCGCCCAACGCCTCGGCCTACTGCACAGCGAAAGCGAGCGAAATCCACCTCGCCCGCTGCCTGGCACTGGAAGGTGCGCAACTGGGTGTGCGTGTCAACGTCGTGAACCCCGATGCGGTGCTGAAAGGCTCCAAAATCTGGCAGGGCGAATGGCTGGACCAGCGCGCCGGAACCTATGGCACCGACAAAGACGGACTCGAGGAAATGTACCGAGAGCGCTCCATGCTGAAACGGTCTGTCCTGCCCGAAGACATTGCAGAGGCAGCATATTTCCTTGCCTCCGATCTGTCGGCGAAGTCCACAGGCAATATCATCAACGTAGACGCAGGCAACAAAGAGGCGTTTACGCGATAAGCGTGTGCGGGAGGATTCATCATGAGCTACGAGAGCGCGAAAGCCGCCTTTGCCGATTGGAGCGTCGATACCGAAGCAGCCCTTGCAAAGCTGGCGGAGATACCGATTTCCATGCATTGCTGGCAGGGCGATGATGTTGTCGGGTTTGAACAGAAATCCGGCAGCTCAGGCGGCGGGATTCAGGCGACGGGCAACCACCCCGGTCGCGCCCGAACGCCCGATGAATTGCGCGCCGATCTGGAATTTTCCTACAGCATGATCCCCGGGAACCATCGCCTGAACCTGCACGCCTGCTATCTGGATACCGACCAGACGCCCGACCGCGACGAGATTGAGTTCCGGCATTTTGCGCCGTGGGTTGATTGGGCCAAGGATCAGGGGCTTGGTCTTGATTTCAATCCGACGTTCTTTGCCCATGAAAAGGCCGACGACAACCTGACGCTAAGCCATCCCAATCAGGGGATCCGTGATTTCTGGATCGAACACGGCAAACGGTGCCGAGATATTGCGGCGCGGATGGGGTTGGCTTTGGCGACGCCTGCGGTCAACAACGTCTGGGTGCCAGACGGCTACAAGGATACACCCGTGGACCGCATGGCACCGCGTCAGCGGCTTGAGCACTCTTTGAACGCGATGATGGCAGACCCTCACGACAAAACCGAGATGCTCGACGCTGTGGAAAGCAAGTTGTTCGGCATCGGGGTAGAGGCCTGCACTGTCGGCAGCCACGAATTCTACATGGGCTATGCGATCCGCAAAGGCACGATGCTGTGTCTTGATATGGGGCATTTCCACCCGACCGAGAACGTGGCCGACAAACTCAGCGCAGTCAGCCTGTCCGTGAATGAAATCCTGCTCCACGTCAGCCGCCCGATGCGGTGGGATAGTGACCACGTGATCCTGCTGGATGATGCTATCCAACAGATGGCTCATGAATTGGTCAGCGCTGATTTGCTGGGGCGGACCCACATCGGGCTGGATTTCTTTGACGCAACAATCAGCCGCACCGCAGCATGGGTCATCGGCACCCGCAACATGCAAAAGGCGCTGCTGCGCGCGCTTCTGGCGCCATGGGGACGGCTTAAATCAGCAGAGGATGCGCTGGATTGCACCCAACGACTGGTCGTTACAGAAGAACTCAAGGACCTGCCTTACGGGGCGGTCTGGTCAGAGTTTTGCGACCGGATGGGCGTAGCGACAGGCCAGACGTTGATCGCTGATCTTGACCGCTACAGCCAAAGCGTGGCTGGTCGAGTCTGAGGCAAGGACGACTGTGCGTATTCCGGAGGATCCGGCCACCTATTCCGACAACATCCGGCCACCTGTTCCGGGGTATCCGGCCACCTGTGACGCGTTGCCGTGAGGCAGCGTATTTTGGTTATCAGTCTTGAGGGGTTTCGT
>NZ_UIHC01000005.1 GCF_900499075.1 Roseinatronobacter ekhonensis
CAACGCGCTCTCGCAACGCAAGTGGATGTGGTTTGCCCATCTGTTATCTCCATATCTGCTCAAAGACATGGAATCATGGATCATGAAGTAAGGGAATCCTGAATCTGGTCAAACCGGACGCGCTCTAAATGACAGGTCGACCCAGACAGGTTTGTGCCGGGTCTGAGTTTGCGACAGAAGTTGCGCATCGTCGTCTGACGGCAATGGCCACCAGACCCCGGCGCCTGTGACCACGACATCCACCGATGGAAGCACATAGCTGACGCGCAGATTGCCTTGCGGTTCATCCCAGTTGACCGTGTCCAACTGTGGCGGTCCGAGATGTGCAGGATCGCGCTGTGCTGCACCCCCAAGGCTCGAAGGTTGAGGATCTTGCAAGGCGGGGTGATCGAGCAGGTCACGCATTGCAGTATGTATCCCGTCCCCGTCGAACGGGTCCAGATTGCTTCCGCCGATCAAAACGAAGGGCCGCTTCGGTGGCGGGTATGGCAATTGGCCATCCAACAACTGCACCCAGAATGCTGTCTCGTCATGGTTGCGGTTCTGGTTTCGATCTGGATGGAAGCCGAAAACCGGCGGACCCGCATGGTATATCAGAAGGCGCAAGACGGTTTGGTCGCTTATGGCAACGGGCAGTTCGACCTGCGCCTTGCTGGGCAATCTGTGTTGTGCAAGAGCCTTGGCCGTTGCGCCGGTGTAGAGCTTGGCATTCGGCAAATCGCGCCATGGAAACCGGGTAAAATCCCGAAGAGTGTCGAGGTCGAACGGGTAGCGCGACAATACCGCCAAGGCGCGCGCACCGGCAAATTCACCGTAGCCATAGGCATCATCAGGGCCGTGGATGATACCGTCGCCATTCAGATCCATCCCGCTGGGGACGCCTGCGTTCGGGACGGGAGCAAATATATGGCGTAGCTCATGCCCCTGCGCCCCGATAAGGGCGCGCATCGACCCAAGTGTCGCGTTGCCCATATCATAATCCACGCCGGACAGCACAAGGATGTCTGGCTTCAGCCGCGCAATGACCTGCGCCATCGCGGTGGTATGGGGGCGCTCTGCACTGATCTGAGCCAGCGCATCGCCCGGACCACGCGCGCCGAAATCCACCCGCCAAAACGCGATACGAAGGTTTGTGTCCGCGGCGGTATCGGCGGCGACGTTCGCCGCCGCGATCACGCTTATCAGGAATAGGCAGAGCGCGCGGGCAATGGCACGGCGGCCTCTTCCTCGGCGATGCGGCGGCGCTGCGCGCGGATCAGTTGCGCCACACGGTACATGGCAATGCCGCGCATGATCAGACTGATCGGAATGAATGCCCATAACGCAACCCCCCAAACCAGTGTCAAACTTGCTTCGAACGTAATTGGCTGCACAAGCAGGCTGGATAGGCGCAGCAACACTGGCAAGGAGAATGGCAGGATTATCCCTAACAAAACGTTAACCTGCGAGTCCCGCTCCAGACGCTGCACCACATCGACCCCTTTGGTCGGGTCAAAATTGGGCAGGTTGATCCAGACATTGAACGAACTGCCCTTTGCCGGCCAATATCCGGCAAACATGGTCGCAATGAAGACAAGCACACCCATCAGGCACATGATGAAAGCAAGCGTCGCGCTCGCCATCACGTTGAGCAGATGCTGGACCGGGAGCCCCTGCGGCAAAGAAAGGACTAGCAGCCGCATAGGGCTGAAGCTGAAATCAAACGCACCTGCCAGCCAGATCGCGGTCGCGGTAAGCGCGTCACTTTCCCCGGTAGCGATGCTTCGTTGCAACAGCGTCAGGGCCAGAACGACCACGACGATCATGCCAAAACGCAAACGGTTATAGGGCTTCGCATCGCGGAATTCGATCAGACCGGGATAAGCTGCCGCATATTCGGCCATAACCACGGCTGCCGAAATCAACGCGATCAAAGTCGCAGCTTGCGCCACATCCTGCGAGATTCCGGGCAGTAGCATTGCAGGCAGCAGCACGAAGACCGCCACAAGAATGCCGCGCAAAAAAGTTTGTGCCACGTGTGACATGGACGCTCGACTGCCTCGCCTCGGTGCCTGTTGCGGGGTTGATCCCCGCAGCGTTTTCATTTTGTCGTGCAGCCCGTTCAAGCCAAGCCGCCTTATTGTTGACACAATGTTGCCCATTTCCGGTCATCCTAGCAAGAGCCACGCTTACTATCGGAAGAGGATGAGGCAATTTCGAGGTCGAACTGTCGCGCCTTTGCATCAAATTTGTGGAAAAAAAACGGCACCCGAAGCAGGTGCCGCAAAAAAACGCTGAAAAATCAGGGATCAGACCCAAGGACGCGCTTGCGCTGCCTGTGCTTCGAAGCTGTCAATTGACGCGACTTTTTCCAACGAGAGGCCGATATCATCGAGCCCGTTCAGCAGGCAGTGCTTCTTGAACGGGTCGACCTGAAAGGCGAACACCGCGCCATCGGCCCCGGTTACTGTCTGCGACTCCAGATCGACCGCAATGCGGGCATTCTCGCCTTTGGTGGCGTCCTGCATCAAGGCATCGACCTGCTCTTGCGGTAGCACGATCGGCAGAATGCCGTTCTTGAAGCAGTTACTGTAGAAGATATCTGCGAAGCTGGTCGAGATTACACAGCGAATGCCGAAATCCAGCAGCGCCCATGGCGCATGCTCACGCGACGATCCGCAGCCAAAATTCTCCCCCGCCACAAGAATTTGCGCCGAGCGATAGGCAGGCTGGTTGAGCACGAAATCGGGGATTTCCTGGCCGTCATCATCATAGCGCATTTCATCGAACAGGTTCACACCAAGCCCCGATCGCTTGATGGTTTTCAGGAACTGTTTGGGAATGATCATGTCGGTGTCGATATTGACCAGAGGCATCGGCGCGGCCACGCCCGTCAAAGTGGTAAATTTTTCCATAGGTCTCTCCGCTTGGGTAGAACCGGGGGCTTTGCCGTCGCCATTGTTGCTTGAACCAATGGCGCATCGACGACGACCCGAGGATATTAAAACAAGGACGAAATCAGGCGGGTTCGCCAACAAGGTCGCGCACATCGGTCAGGCGGCCCGTGATCGCCGCTGCCGCAGCCATTGCGGGCGACATCAGATGCGTGCGCCCGCCACGGCCCTGCCGCCCCTCGAAATTGCGGTTCGAGGTCGCGGCACAGCGTTCACCCGGCGCAAGCTGGTCGGGATTCATCGCCAAGCACATGGAACAGCCCGCAAGACGCCATTCAAAGCCCGCATCCATGAAGATTTGTGCCAGCCCTTCTTCCTCTGCCTGTGCCCGCACAAGCCCGGAACCGGGCACGATCATGGCGCGCTTGACCGCGATCTTGCGGCCTTTCAGCACTTCGGCCGCGGCGCGCAGGTCTTCGATCCGACCATTGGTGCAAGACCCGATGAAAACTGTGTCGATTTCGATATCGGTGAGCTTCTGGCCCGCCTCCAACCCCATATAGGCCAGAGCGCGGCGCGCGGCACCCGTCTTGCCACCGGTGAAGCTGTCGGGCTCGGGAACATGTGCGGTGATCGGCAGCACATCTTCTGGGGATGTGCCCCATGTGACCACGGGCGCGATATCTTCGGCGCGCAAAGTGATGACCTTGTCCCACTGCGCATCATCGTCTGAGTAGAGGGTTTTCCACCACGCGAGTGCAGCGTCCCACTGTGCGCCTTTGGGCGCATGGGGACGGCCCATGACATACTGAAACGTCTTTTCATCAGGCGCGATCAAGCCTGCGCGCGCCCCGCCTTCGATGGCCATGTTGCACACGGTCATTCGCCCTTCCATCGAAAGCTCGCGGATGGCTTGCCCACAATATTCGATGACATAGCCGGTGCCGCCTGCCGTACCCGTGGCACCGATGACTGACAGGGTGATGTCCTTGGCGGTGACACCCGGCGGCAGCGAGCCGGTGATTTCCACCTTCATGTTCTTGGATTTTTGCTGGATCAGGGTTTGCGTGGCGAGCACATGCTCCACCTCTGACGTGCCAATGCCATGCGCCAGAGCGCCAAACGCCCCATGCGTGGCCGTGTGGCTGTCACCACAAACCACGGTCATCCCCGGCAGGGTCCAGCCCTGTTCGGGGCCGACGATATGCACGATCCCCTGGCGCACGTCGTTGACCGGGTAGTAATGCACCCCGGATTCGCGCGCGTTGCGGTCAAGAGCCTCGACCTGAATGCGCGATTCGGGGTTTTCGATGCCGTGTTCGCGGTCCGGTGTTGTGGGCACATTGTGGTCCGGCACCGCGATGGTTTTGTCCGGCGCGCGCACCTTGCGACCGGCCATACGCAGCCCTTCGAAGGCTTGCGGGCTGGTCACTTCATGGACCAGATGGCGGTCGATATACAGCAAGCAGGTGCCGTCGGTGTCCTGATGGACGACATGGGCATCCCAGATCTTGTCATAGAGGGTCTTTGGCATGGCGATATCTCTCGGGAAAAGCGGAATTTGGGTATGGCTTTGGCGCGCACCGTTGCGGTGCGCAGACGCGGTCAGCGCAGTCGGGCCAGAACCGAACGGTTTTCGCGCGTGAACCGCTGCGGCAGGCGCGCGTGATCTGTGATGTCGAAAAACCTGAACATAGGGTGCTAGATACGCCCAATCGGGCAATATGGCAACGCCTATGAGAATGCGTATTTCTTCACCGATAACGCGATTGCGCCACCCAAGGTGATTGAGATAAGGCCGCGCGAATGTTATCTTCGCACTATCGCAGTTTTTGGAGGATCACCCCCTGTCCTATACCGACCCGACCGCTTTGACGGCCCACCGCGCGCCGTCCGTTCCGTTGACCAGCGCTGCAACACTGGAACTGGTCTTGTCCTCGCTGGATGACGACAAGGCCGAGGATGTGGTCCAGATTGACCTGAAGGGGAAATCTGCGATGGCCGACACGATGGTCGTGGCCTCTGGCCGGTCAACCCGGCAAGTGGCGGCGATGGCCCAGAAGCTGATGGACCGGCTGAAAGAAACCTTCCGCCTGACCGCACGCGTTGAAGGGAAAGACACGGGCGATTGGGTGCTGATCGACACAGGGGATGTGGTCGTTCATCTCTTCCGGCCCGAAGTGCGCGAATTCTACCAGCTTGAAAAGATGTGGCAGGATATCGGGCGTTCGGGCGTCTGAGACATGCGCCTGCATATCTGCGCAATGGGGCGGGTACGCAAAGGCCCCGAGCGTGCGCTGATCGACGACTATTTGAAGCGGTTCAACCGTGCGGGGCGCGCGCTGTCGCTTGGCCCCTGCGAGGAGCATGAGGTTGATGAGCGCAAAGCCACCACCCCGCAGGCACAAGCGCCTTTGCTGGGGCGGGCTATCCCCGAAGGCGCGTATCTGGTTGCACTGGATGAACGTGGCACGGCGCTAAGCTCGCCCGAATTTGCCCGGTTGCTGGCGCAGACCCGTGACAAAGGTGCGCGCGACATGGCGTTTCTGATTGGCGGCGCGGATGGTCTGGCTACTGAGCTGCGCACGCGCGCAAATTCGGTGCTGTCGCTGTCAACAATGGTCTGGCCGCATATGCTGGCGCGGGTGATGCTGGCAGAGCAGATTTACCGCGCGGCGACCATCCTGTCTGGCAGTCCGTACCATCGGGACTGACAGTGCCGCGAACCAGAACGCCAAGGATTCGCGCGGCGACAACGGCCCGTGTTACCAGCCGTCGGCGTTGCGTGTGCCGAATTTCTCGACCAGAAAATCAATCAGGGCCCGCACCTTGGGCTGGGTATACCGGCCAGACGGGTAGACCGCATGCAAGCCTTGCACGTCACGCGGCAGGTCGGGAATGACATCTACCACCTGTCCCGATTTCATCGCCTGCGCATACAGAAAGCTGGGCAGGTAAGCGATGCCCAGACCATTGATCGACGCGGTCAATAGCGATTGCCCGTCATTGACCGAGAACCATGTGGCAGAGCGCACCTGACGCACTTCGCCGGACGGCGCGGTGATCTTCCACATGGAAGATGCGGCATTGTGCGAATAATAGAGCAAGCGGTGCGCGTTCAGATCGTCCAGCCGTTCCGGGCGACCGTGTTCGGCCAGATAGGCCGGCGAGGCGATCAGCCGTTGCGTGGTTTCGCAGATCTTGCGGGCGCGCAGCGTGCTGTCGTCCATCTCACCCATACGGATGGCCAGATCGAACCCTTCCGAGATCAGTTCGACATAACGGTTTTTCAGCACCATGTTGACCGACACGTCAGGGTAGCGGTTCAGGAACTCGCCCAAGATGGGGGACAGATGCGTCGCCCCGAAATCCGTGGGCACCGCCAGTCGCAAGACGCCCGAGGGCGCGGATTGCATGGATGTGACAAGGCTGTCGGCCTCTCCGGCGTCATTCAGGACACGGCGCGCGCGGTCATAATAGGCAAGCCCGATATCGGTCGGGCTGACGCGGCGGGTCGTGCGGTTCAGCAGCCGCGCGCCCAGCCGGGCTTCCAAGGACGAAACATGCTTGGAGACGGCGGATTTCGAAATCCCCATCTTGCGGGCCGCGTCGGTGAAGCCGCCTTGGTCCACAACCGTGGCAAATGCTTCCATCTCTGTCAGTCGGTCCATCGTTACGCCTCAAGAAACCAATTTGTTCAACATGCATCTTTGTCTCCAATTCGGGCAAGATTGCGGAGCGGGCGGGGCTTTCGCGCGACAAGCCGCCACAGCCTGCCAGAAAAATTGGCCCAACCGCCCTGTGCCAATCTTGCAACAGTGCTGCCCACTGCCCATATATAGGCCAAGGCTCGGGATGATCCCTGCGCTGCCTGACAGGCGGGGTCGCAAGACGGGTGCTTTAAGAAAGGACGACACCATGAATATGGACAAATTCACTGAACGCGCGCGCGGTTTTGTGCAGGCGGCCCAGACCATCGCGTTGCGCGAAGACCACCAGCGGCTGACCCCGGCACATCTGCTGAAAGCCTTGCTGGATGACAGCGAAGGTATGGCCGCCAACCTGATAACCCGCGCGGGTGGCGCACCGGACCAAGTGGCGCAATCGAACGATCTGGCGCTGGCCAAGCTGCCGAAGGTGCAGGGCGGTGACGGTCAGATTTACATGGATCCGCAAACCGCCAAGGTGTTGGATCAGGCCGAACAGGTCGCGCAAAAGGCTGGCGACAGCTATGTCACTGTCGAACGTCTGCTGACCGCCGTGGCGCTGGTCAAATCAGGCGCGAAAGACGCGCTCGATGCAGGTGCGGTGACCGCGCAGAACCTGAATGCCGCGATCAATGATCTGCGCAAGGGGCGCACCGCCGACAGTGCAAGCGCCGAAGACGGCTATGATGCGCTGAAGAAATACGCCCGCGACCTGACAGAGGCCGCGCGCGACGGCAAGATCGACCCGATCATTGGCCGCGATGATGAGATCCGCCGCGCCATGCAGGTTCTGAGCCGTCGCACCAAGAACAATCCCGTGCTGATCGGCGAACCGGGTGTGGGCAAAACGGCCATTGCCGAAGGGCTGGCCCTGCGCATCGTGAATGGCGACGTGCCCGAATCCCTGCGCGACAAGAAACTGATGGCGCTGGACATGGGCGCGCTGATTGCCGGTGCGAAATACCGCGGAGAGTTTGAGGAACGGCTAAAAGCGATCCTGTCCGAAGTGACCTCTGCCGAGGGTGAGATCATCCTGTTCATAGATGAGATGCACACGCTGGTCGGCGCCGGCAAATCCGAAGGCGCAATGGATGCCGCGAACCTCATCAAGCCAGCACTGGCGCGCGGCGAGTTGCACTGCGTTGGCGCGACCACGCTGGATGAATACCGCAAGCATGTGGAAAAGGATGCGGCCCTTGCCCGCCGTTTCCAGCCGGTGCTGGTAGAGGAACCGACGGTGGAAGACACCATTTCCATCCTGCGCGGGATCAAGGAGAAATACGAACTGCACCACGGTGTGCGCATTTCCGATTCGGCACTGGTGACGGCCGCGACGCTGTCGCATCGCTACATCACAGATCGCTTCCTGCCAGACAAGGCCATCGACCTGATGGACGAAGCCGCCAGCCGGTTGCGCATGGAAGTCGACAGCAAGCCAGAAGAGCTGGACGCGCTGGACCGCGACATCCTGCAAAAGCAGATCGAGGCCGAGGCGCTGAAGAAGGAAGACGACGCCGCGTCGAAAGACCGCCTAGAGGTGCTGGAGCGCGAACTGGCCGAGTTGCAGCAACGCAGCGCCGAGATGACCACCACCTGGCAATCCGAGCGCGACAAGCTGGAAGCTGCACGCCAGATCAAGGAAAGCCTTGACCGCGCGCGGATTGAGCTGGAAACCGCAAAGCGCAATGGCGATTTCGCCAGCGCCGGACGGCTACAATACGGCGACATCCCGGAACTGGAGCGCAAGCTGGCAGAGGCAGAGGCGCGCGAGGCCGAGAAAATGGTGTCAGACGCGGTGCGGCCCGAGCAAATTGCCGAAGTGGTCGAACGCTGGACAGGTATTCCCACGTCCAAGATGCTGGAAGGCGAACGCGAGAAGCTGCTGCGCATGGAAGACGAACTGCGTAAACGGGTCGTAGGCCAAGACGCCGCTCTGAAAGCCGTGGCCAATGCCGTGCGCCGTGCCCGCGCCGGCCTGAATGATGAGAACCGGCCGCTTGGCTCGTTCCTGTTTCTTGGCCCGACCGGCGTGGGCAAGACCGAACTAACCAAGGCGGTCGCATCCTACCTGTTCGACGACGATCAGGCGATGGTGCGGATCGACATGTCCGAATTCATGGAAAAGCATTCGGTTTCGCGGCTGATTGGTGCCCCTCCGGGCTATGTTGGGTATGACGAAGGGGGTGTTCTGACCGAAGCGGTGCGCCGCCGCCCCTATCAGGTCTTGTTGTTCGACGAGGTGGAAAAGGCCCATCCCGACGTGTTCAACGTGCTGTTGCAAGTGCTGGATGACGGGGTGCTGACGGATGGTCAGGGCCGCACGGTCGATTTCAAGCAAACCCTGATCGTGCTGACATCCAACCTTGACTCTCAGGCTCTGTCACGGCTACCAGACGGGGCGGACCCGGACGCCGCCCGCGCCGAGGTGATGGAGGCCGTGCGCGCGCATTTCCGTCCCGAATTCCTGAACCGGCTGGATGAGACAGTGATCTTCGACCGGTTGGCACGCGGCGACATGGATGCGATTGTCGATATCCAGTTGGCGCGGCTGCTCAAACGGCTTCTGGCGCGCAAAATCACGCTGGAGCTGGATGACAGCGCCCGCGCGTGGCTCGCCGATAAGGGCTATGATCCGGTCTATGGCGCGCGCCCGTTGAAACGAGTGATCCAGCGCCACCTGCAAGACCCGCTGGCACAGTTGTTGCTGGGCGGCCAGGTGCTGGACGGCGCAACCCTGCCTGTCACCGCCGGGGCCGACGGACTGATGGTTGGCGAACACAGCACAGATGCGCCCGACCGGCCAAAAGCGGCATTGCACTGAAGTGCGATCTTTAAAACCACCGTGCCGGTCTGACAGATCGGCACGGGCAGGCTAGTTTTTGAAAACGGTTCGCGCCAAGCTCTTTAGCCGCATTTGCTATGTCCACAGGCGCGGCAGGTCATGCAGCCTTCGATCATCACCATTTCGAACGCACCGCAAGACGGGCAAGATGCGGGCTGTCCGCCCACGGCCATTTGCACGGCCTGCGGGTCTGCTTTCAGCCCCAGCCCGGCCCCGCCGATAAATCCGATCCGCACCAGGTGCTGTTCGATGACACCGCCAATCGCGGCAAGGATCGAGGGGATATACTGCCCCTGCACCCATGCCCCGCCGCGCGGATCGAACACGGCTTTCAGTTCCTCGACCACGAAAGAGACATCGCCACCCCGCCGGAACACGGCTGAAATCATCCGCGTCAGCGCAACGGTCCACGCATAATGCTCCATGTTCTTGGAGTTGATGAAGATTTCGAAGGGTCGCCTGTGGCCTGCGATCACCGTGTCATTAATCGTGACATAAATCGCATGTTCGGACCCCGGCCATTTCAGCTTGTAAGTATGCCCTTCCAGCGCGTCGGGCCGGTCGAACGGATCGGCCAGGTAGACCACGTCCGCGCCTTGGCTGGCTTGTGGCGCAGGGTCGGCTTCGGACACCGACAGCACGGACCCTGTCACATCATTCGGGCGGTACGTGGTGCAGCCCTTGCAGCCCATGTCCCACGCGGCCAGATACACGTCCTTGAACGCATCAAAAGAGATGTCTTCAGGGCAGTTGATGGTTTTCGAGATGCTGCTATCGACCCATTTCTGCGCCGCCGCCTGCATTTTCACATGGTCCATCGGCGCAAGATTCTGGGCAGTCACGACATGTTCGGGCAAGGGGGTGTCCCCGTGCATCTGCCGCCAAAGGGCGACGGCATAATCCTCGACCACCTCTTCGGTGCGCGAGCCGTCCTTTTGCAGCACCTTGCGGGTATAGCTGGTGGCGAAAATAGGCTCGATGCCCGAACTGACATTTCCCGCATACAGGCTGATCGTGCCGGTGGGCGCAATCGAGGTCAGCAGCGCGTTGCGGATGCCGTGCTCTGATACGGCGGCGCGGACATCTGCATCCATTGCCTGCATGGTGCCAGAGGCCAGAAATGCGTCGCGCTCGAACAGCGGAAAAGCGCCCTTCTCGCGCGCCAGATCGACGCTGGCCAGATAGGCCGAGCGCGCCACCGCACGCATCCAAATGTCGGTTTGTGCCACGGCTTCGTCAGAGCCATAGCGCAACCCGGTCAGCACCAGCGCATCGGCGAGCCCCGTCACACCCAGCCCGATCCGACGCTTGGCCTGCGCTTCCTGCGCTTGTGCATCCAACGGGAAACGGCTGACATCGACCACATTGTCCATCATCCGCACGGCCACGCGCACCAGATCGTCAAGCGCGCCCTTGTCCAGCGTTGCTTTGCCGGTGAAGGGGTCCGATACCAGCTTGGCTAGGTTGATAGACCCCAGCAGGCAGGCGCCATAGGGCGGCAGTGGTTGTTCGCCGCAAGGGTTGGTCGCGGCAATGGTCTCTACATAAGACAGGTTGTTGGCGGCATTGATCCGGTCAATGAAGATCACGCCCGGTTCGGCATAATCATAGGTCGCGCGCATGATCCGGTTCCAAAGGTCGCGCGCCTGCACCGTGCGGTAAACCTTGCCGTCAAAGACCAGATCCCACGCGCCATCGGAATGAACCGCATCCATGAACGGGTCCGTCACCAGAACCGACAGGTTGAACATGCGCAGCCGGGCGGCATCTTGCTTGGCGGTGATGAAATCTTCGATGTCGGGATGGTCGCAGCGCATGGTGGCCATCATCGCGCCACGACGGCTGCCCGCCGACATTATGGTGCGGCACATCGCATCCCACACATCCATGAACGAGAGCGGGCCAGAGGCATCGGCCGCCACGCCATGCACCGCCGCGCCCTTGGGGCGGATGGTGCTGAAATCATAGCCAATCCCGCCGCCTTGCTGCATGGTCAGCGCGGCCTCTTTCAGCATGTCGAAAATACCGCCCATGCTGTCGGGGACGGTGCCCATCACAAAACAATTGAACAAGGTCACGCTGCGCCCGGTGCCCGCGCCTGCGGTAATGCGCCCGGCTGGCAGGAATTTGAAATCATCCAAAGCGGTGTAGAACTTGTCTTCCCATGCGACGGGGTCGGTTTCAGCCTGTGCAAGCGCGCGCGCGATGCGGCGCCAAGTGTCCTCGACCGTCTGTTCCTCGATATGGCCATCAGCGGCTTTCAGGCGATACTTCATATCCCAGATCTGTTCCGCAATCGGGGCAGAAAACCGACTCATAGTGGCATCCTTTGGGGTTGGCGCAGGGGAACGGACAAAATAGGCCTTGCAATGGCATCGGTCAACGCTGTCATGGCATCGTTACCTGCACCATGGCAAAGGGCATTCATGAAACAGCTTTCGGCAGGTTGGGCGGGTATCGTGGCGGCACTTGGCGTCACACAAGTGCTGGGCTACGGCGCTGTATTCTACGCCTTTCCCATACTTGTGCCCTTTGTCGCAGCCGAATACGGCGTGTCTCCGGCGATACTCTTTGGGGTGTTTTCTATCGGGTTGTTCATCGGCGGCCTGCTGTCCAGCCGGTTTGGCGGATGGCTCGACCGCTTTGGCGCGCCGCGCGTCATGACCTTGGCAAGTGCACTGGTGGCCGCACTCTTTGCCGGAATGGCGGTGGCGCCAAATTTCTGGACCTATGCGGCGCTTGTCATCATGCTCGAAGCAATCAGCTTCCTTGTGCTATATGACGCGGCCTTCGCAACGCTGGCACTGAAGGTGCCGCGCGGCACGCGCCAAGCCATCACCCGGCTGACGCTGATCGGGGGCTTTGCCTCGACACTGTTCTGGCCGCTGACCGGTTGGATGGTCGAAGAAATCGGCTGGCGCGGCTGCTATTTGGCCTTTGCCTTGCTTCATCTGGCCTTGGCCTTGCCACTGCATGGCTGGATCGCCGCGAAGCGCCGCAATTCCGCCGCCCCTGCCGCCGAAAGCGCCCCGCCTGCGCCCGAATGGCCGCCCGTGCCGCCCGCCCGAAGCACCCGCGCGTTCTGGCTGTTGGGTATCAGCTTTGCGCTGACCGGCACCGTGATTGCCGCCTTCGGTGTGCACTTGGTCCCGGTGCTGCTGGATCGCGGATTAGGGCAAACGGCTTATCTGGTCGGCATGGCCATGGGGCCGACGCAAGTGCTGGTGCGCGTGATAGATGCAACGCTCTGGCGCGGATTTCATCCCCTGAGCGTGGCGCTGATTTCCGGTAGCGCCGTCGCGCTCGCCGTCGCAGCTCTGCTGGTGCCCAGCAGTGAGGTCGCCTTGGCGCTCGGCTTTGCGGTGCTGTTCGGCGCTGGCCAAGGGCTGGCCAGTATCGTGCGCGGCGCTGTGCCTTTGGCGCTGTTCGGCGCACACGGTCTGGGCCGCCGCTTGGGACAACTCGCAGGCCTGCGCAATGTCAGCGCAGCGGCAGCCCCGGTTCTCTTCGCGGTCGCGCAACAGGCCATCGGGTTGGCAGCAACGCTGTGGCTGTCTTTGGCGATCGCGCTGGCGGGGCTGGCGCTGTTGGCGCCCCTGCGCAAACTGGCACTGGCGCGCTAATCGGGCTTGCTCCTACGTGTCGGCACGTTAATTACCACCTATGGCAAAGCTGAACCTCATCAAACTCTGCGTCGGCGCGGAAAAGGTCGACGATCTGCTTGCATGGCAGTGCCAGCCGCGCGCCAAGGGGCCGGACGGGATGCCGCGCCATGTCACCCGCATGTGGCCCAAACGGGCGGCGGAGCTATTGGCCGGCGGCTCGCTATACTGGGTATTCAAGGGCGCTGTGCTTGCGCGGCAACGCATTGTGCGGCTGGACGAAGTGCTGGGCGCAGATGGTATCACCCGCTGCGCTATTGTTCTGGACCCAGAGGTGGTGCGCACCGCCGCCGCCACGCGGCGTCCGTTCCAAGGATGGCGCTACCTGAAACCAGAGGACGCGCCTGCCGACCTGCCCAAAGCGCGCAAAGGGGATGACAACCTGCCCCCGGAACTAGATGCGATGCTGGCCGAGATCGGGCTGAAGTAACGCTATCCTATCTGCGAAAGCGCTGGAAAAGTCTCCAGCAGCCACCAGCTAAACCGGGTGAACGCGCCCGTGACCATGGCCAACCCGACCAGCAACAAAAGCCCGCCCATAACCTTTTCGATCAGCCCCATATGGCGTTTGATCCGATTCATGATGGTCATGGAGCGTTGCACGAAAATCGCGGCCAGCAAGAACGGCAACCCAAGGCCAAGGGCATAAATACCCAGCATCAGGGTGCCGCGCGCCGAATTGGACTCTGTCGCGGCCATGGACAGGATCGCGCCCAGAACGGGGCCGATGCAGGGCGTCCAGCCAAAGGCAAACGCCAGCCCCAACACATAAGCCCCAAAGGCCGACCCGCCCTTGTCGCCCGCATCAATCCGCGCCTCGCGCATAAGGAAGGGGATGCGGAACACACCCAGAAAATGCAGGCCGAACACAATGACCACTGCGCCCGCGATCTGCCCGAACAATTCGGCGTTGCGCAAAAACAGGTTGCCCATGGTCGAGGCCGTGAACCCCAACAACAGAAACACCGTGGACAGGCCCATCACGAAAAACAATGCCGGAACGATGGTGCGGCGTCGCTGCGCCCCCGCGGTCATCTCCTGCATGGAGACGCCACCCATATACGCCAGATAAGGCGGAACAATGGGCAGAACGCAGGGCGACAGGAACGACAGGACACCCCCTGCGAAGGCAATCATCAGCGCGGGCAGAAGGGCTGCATCGAAGAGGTCTATGCCGAACATGAGTGGCCTGTCTTGTCAGATTATCCCACAGCCATAGCTCAGGCGCGCCCAAAGATCACGCGCCCGCGCCGTCACATTCGCGTGGACCGGGCTTCGAGACGGCGCGGACAAAGGATCAACGCGACCACCAGCCCCGGCGGCGCGGCTTTTCAGCCACGGGTTCAGGGGTCGCGACAGGCTCGGGCGATGTGTCTGGCGCTGCCTGCTCGGCTGTCACAGGCTCTGGCGTCACAGGCTCTGATGTTACCGTCTCCGCCGCAGGCTCTCGTTGCTCTTGGGGCGACGGCGCCTCTTCGGTCGCCGCAGTTTCGGGCGCCTCATCCGCATCTGCGGCCTTCGGCGCAGCCGCGTCGGCGCCGGAATCCGGCACCTCTGTCACCGCGTTCGCAGCCGCAACCTCGGTCCGTTCCTCAACAGCCGCCGTTGCAGGCGTGGCATCATCGGCCTCAGGCACAGCAGCATCAGCCCCAGGCTTGCGACGGGTACGGCTGCGGCGGGCTGGTTTCTTGGGCGCGTCCTCTGTCGTCTCGGCAGCAGGCTCTGCCGACGCTGCAGAATCAGCCTCGGACGCCGGTTCTGCAACAGGTTTTTTCGCCCGCGACGCGCGTTTGCGCTTGGGCTTCTCTGCCGGAACTTCTGCGGCGGGTTGCTCGGCGTCTACCGGCGTATCGACTGCGGCAGCTTCACTGTCGGATGTTGCCACGGCGTCCTGCGCGCCCTCTGAGGCAGATTCGGTTTCGGCCGTTTCGTTTTGAGAGCCGTTTTCCGATGCACCGTTGTCCGATGCCCCATCGGCGTCTTTGCCGCCCCGCCGACGCCGACGGCGGCGACGCTTCTTGCGCGGCTGGTCGTCACTGTCGCCTGCCGGTTCCGCCTCGGTCCGAGATGCCTCGGCAGGCGTTTCATCCGGCTCGTCCTCTGCTTCCAGTTCTGGCATAAGATTGCCATCCATCGACACGACCGGCGCTTGTGGCACCGGCACGCGCGTTGCTGTCTTGAACTTCTCTATGGTGAAATCGGGGCTAACCATGGACGGATCGGCTTCCAGCCGGACCGCCATTCCGAACCGGGCCTCGATCTGCGCCAGATGTTCACGCTTATAGTTGAACAGGAAGTTGATGACAGCGGCAGGTGCGCGCACCAGAACCTCGCGCGATTTGCCGCGCGTGCCCTCTTCCTCGATCTGGCGCAACACGGTCAGCGCCATGCTGTCATCGGACCGGATCAGACCTGTCCCGTGGCAATGCGGACAGGGCTGCGTCGTCGCTTCCAACATGCCGGGGCGCAAGCGCTGGCGGCTCATCTCCAGCAGACCGAAGCCCGAGATGCGGCCCACTTGAATGCGTGCTCGGTCGGATTTCAGCTTGTCTTTCAGCATCTTCTCGACGGCGGCGTTGTTCTTGCGCTCTTCCATGTCGATGAAGTCGATCACGATCAGGCCCGCAAGGTCACGCAGGCGCAACTGGCGCGCGATCTCTGTCGCAGCTTCCAGGTTGGTCTTGACCGCCGTATCTTCGATGGAGCCTTCGCGCGTCGCGCGGCCAGAGTTGATGTCGATGGCGACCAATGCTTCGGTGATCCCGATCACGATATACCCGCCCGAGGGCAGTTGCACCGTGGGGTTGAACATGCCCGTCAGCGTGGTTTCAACTTGGTAGCGAGCAAACAACGGCAAGCCTTCGTCATACAGCTTCACGTTCTTGGCGTGGGACGGCATGATCATTTTCATGAAGTCCTTGGCCACGCGGTAGCCTGCGTCGCCTTCGACCAGCACCTCGTCGATGTTCTTGCTGTAAAGATCGCGGATCGAGCGCTTGATCAGGTTGCCTTCCTCGTAAATCGGGGTCGGCGCGATGGATTTCAGCGTCAGGTCGCGAATCTGTTCCCACAGGCGCAACAGGTATTCATAGTCGCGTTTGATCTCGGCTTTGGTGCGGTTCGCGCCGGCGGTGCGGATGATCAGCCCTGCCCCTTCGGGCACAGTGATTTCATTCGCGATGGCCTTCAGCTTCTGGCGGTCGGCGGCGTTGGTAATCTTGCGGCTGATTCCGCCCCCGCGCGCGGTGTTGGGCATCAGCACACAGTAGCGGCCCGCCAGCGACAGGTAGGTGGTCAGCGCCGCACCCTTGTTGCCGCGCTCTTCCTTGACAACCTGCACCAGCATGATCTGGCGCACCTTGATGACTTCCTGAATCTTGTAGCGGCGCATACGCGGCTTGCGGCGCGGGCGCGCCTCTTCGATCGGATCGCCATCAGAGACGGACTCGATCCGGTCGTCCAGTTCGGTGGCATGTTCGGCAGCGACATAGCCTTCGTCGTCGGAGTCCGCCTCTGGTGTGTCGACGGCTTCGGCCACGGGCGCGTCTTGCGTCTCGGCCTCCGGCGTTTCCGCGTCTACCTTGTCGGTCACGTCGGCAGTATCCGCATTATCCGTGGTGTTTTCAGCCTCCGCGACCGGCACCGGCCGCTCATCGCCATCGCCCAAGGGTTCTACGATATCCATGCCGGCAATGTCGCCGGTTTGCACCTGATCCTCGGCCTCGACCGTTTCGGCCTTGGCAGATTTGCGGCGGTTGCTGGAGCGGCGGGGCTTGCGCGCGGGCTTTTCAGCCTTGGGCGCGTCCTCTTCCTCTGCCTCATGAGCGAGCGCACGCTCTTCTTCCAGAAGCGCGGCGCGATCAGCTGCCGGAATCTGGTAGTAATCCGGATGAATCTCGTTGAAGGCAAGGAAGCCGTGGCGATTGCCGCCGTAGTCGACAAAGGCCGCCTGAAGCGACGGCTCGACCCGCGTTACCTTGGCAAGGTAGATGTTCCCGGCAAGCTGTCGGCGGCTTTCTGTTTCAAAATCGAATTCCTCGACCTTGTTTCCGTCAACCACCACGACGCGGGTTTCTTCCGCGTGGGTGGCATCAATAAGCATTTTCTGTGGCATTGAGTTCCGTTGCATCCGGCACGGCGCCAAAATGGCCTGACAGGCGCGAGGCCTGGCGGCGCAGTTCGCGCGGGAGGATGGCTTGTCTGAGCGCTGAGCAGAACCGACGGGGCGCACACTTCTATCGGCGTCGCGGCAGTATATCTGCTGCGGGATAGACGTGAATTGCGCGCCGGTCCGTTCATTGCGGTTCCAAAAGTGCCACGCAGGCGTGGCTGTTCAGGTTGCGCCCGATCACTCGTGAAAATGAGGCGGGCTGTTCAAGCCTTGCGGCCTATCCATCTGCCAAGGCGGCGCGGCGTTGTGCGCGACGGTCTGCCAGGGCAGCGAAATCTGTCGGGGTTTGCAGTCTGATTGCACACCTTAACCCGGTCAGCATAGCGGCTAAACGCCACAAATGACAATGCTTATTCCATGCACCGCAAAAGATCGGGCCAATACTGCCGCCAGATCAGACGTAATCAGAGCGCGTCAGCCCGTATTTGGCCATTTTTTCATTGAGCGTCCGGCGCGGCAGGCGCAATTCTTCCATGACTGCCGCGATAGAACCTTTGTGCCTGCGCATCGTGTTGTCGATCAAGATGCGCTCGAACGCTTCAACATGTTCCTTGAGCGGCTTGCCTTCTGTGGTCATAGCCTCGCCCGACGCTTCGTTATCGGCCATGACCAACGACATCAGCGCGCCATCTTCGCGCCGGCTTTGGAGCACGCTGCGTTCAGCAATCGTCACAAGCTGGCGGACATTTCCCGGCCATGGCGCTTGCAGAAGCTGTGCGGCGTCGGGCATCGACAGCACCGGCACTGCGCAGCCGTATTCCTCTGCGAACTGTCCCATATACTCGTTGAACAGCGCCAGAATATCCTCGCCGCGCGCGCGCAGGGGCGGCAAAACAACCTGATGCGCGCCAAGCCGGAAAAACAGATCAGGGCGCAGCACATCTTCCAGGGTCTGATCGCGCTTGTGGCCATTGCAGACGGCAATAATGCGGGTGTCGGGCGGGGTGCCCTGTGCATCTATAAAGGCCAAAAGCCGGGCCTGCACAGGTTCGGACAACGCCTCTATGTCTTCCAGAACAAGGGTGCCACCGCGCGCCGCGTCGGCCAAGGGCCGTTCCGCGCTTTCTGCGGGCGCAGGGCCGAACAGCCGGGCGTTGAGCGTGGCATCATCCAGCCCGGCACAGTTGAGCGACACCAACTTGCGCGCCGACCGGCTGCCGACAGCATGCAAGGCATGCGCGACAAGCGTCTTTCCGGTGCCGGTTTCCCCGTCTATCAGCACATGACCATCGGCCTGCCCGATATCCAGAATATCCTCGCGCAGGCGCTGCATTTGACCCGACTCTCCGATCAGGCGGCGCATCATCGTCGCGCCATCCGCCAGTTCGGTGCGCAGCGCGCGCGACTCCATCGCTTGCGCGCGGGCCTTGGCAGCACGGTCGGCAAGCGCCATCATCTTTTCTGGATCGAACGGCTTTTCCAGAAAATCGAACGCGCCAAGCCGCATGGCTTCGACGGCCATGGGCACGTCACCATGACCGGTGATCAAGATTACCGGGATTGTCGCATCAATCGCATTCAACCGTTTGAGCAATCCCATACCGTCCAGCCCTGGCATGCGGATATCGGTGATGACCACGCCCGGAAAATCGCTATCGATCGCAGCGACTGCCTCTGCCCCGTCGGCATAGGTTTCGGCCGTGAACCCCGACAGCGCCAGCCACTGGCTGATAGACTGGCGCATATCCTGTTCATCATCGACGATGGCAACATGCATGGCGCGACTCATCGGCGCGATCCTTTCGGCTTTATTGCGGCCAGATGGCCGATATCAGACGACACAGGCAAGCGGTTTCAGATCAGGTTCGCGTTATGTGTCCTGCTGGTCAGAGCCCGTATAGCGCGGGAATTCCACTTCGAATACCGCGCCGCCCTCGCCTGGGTTCAGGGCGGTAAGCCGCCCACCGTGATCTTTCACGATACCCGACGAAATGGCCAGCCCCAGACCGACCCCCTGCCCTGCAGGCTTGGTGGTGTAGAACGGCTCGAACAGATTGTCGATATCGGCAATCCCCTCACCATTGTCGCGCACGGTCAGTTTGGCAGTGTCGCCTTGGCTGAGAATGATGTCGATCTGCGGTGCATTGGTGTTCTTGGTTGCATCCACCGCGTTGCGCACAAGGTTCAGGATCACCTGCTCGACGCGCACGCTATCACCCAGAATCATGACCGGATCGGGGGGGACCGTGCGAACCAACAGCACGCGACTGTCGCGCAAAAGTGGCTCTGTCATGGTCAATGCGTCGGCCACGCATGTGCGCAAGTCGATGGGTGCGAACGCCTCACCGCCTTTGCGCGCGAAGGATTTCAGTGTCCGCGCGATGGCCCCCATGCGGTCGATCAGGTCGTCAATCCGCTGGAACGATGCCAATGCTTCTTCGGGGCGCTTGCGTTTCAACAGCAGGCGCGCGCCAGCCAGATAGGTTTTCATCGCCGCCAAGGGTTGGTTCAGCTCATGGCTGACAGAGGCCGACATCTCGCCCAATGATGCCAGCTTGGAGGATTGCGCCAAGGTCTGCTCTGCGACGGCAAGATCTTTTTGCATCCGCACCCGTGCCGCGATTTCACGTTGCAACCGCGCGTTGAGGCCGCGCAGTTCCTCGGATTCGCGTTTGAACACCTCAGATTGCGTGTAGGCACGTCGGCTTAGGATGTAGAAGGTCAGCGCCAGCAGCAGCGCAAATCCAGTCAGCACAAGCGCCAGTGCCGCATTGACCCGCTCGCGCACCGAATCGTAGCGGGTGAAGCTGACCAGCTTCCAGCCCCGAAACGGCACGCGCACCTCTGATCGCAACACCGCCTCGCCACGCAGGAACGCATCCGGCGCCGGTTGGGTCCAATCGGTTGTGGCCCGAAAGGCGCGCGCAATCGCTGACGGTGCATCGCGAATCGCCAGCGCCTCTTCCAGCGAGCGGCCCCGCCAGCGCGGTTCCGTCGCCAGCACAATCCGACCGGATGATTCCATCAGTGCCACTGCATCGGCAAAGCCTGCCCAACTGCGTTCGAATTTGGACAGATCGGCCGACACGATGACCACGCCTAACACCTCGCGCCCCGACCGCACCGCGCGCGAGAAAGTGAAACTGAACCCCCCGCTATCCAGCTCTCGGGTCTGGAACACGGTATCGGGGGTGCGCCTGGCGTCGACAAACACCGCGTCAGAACTACGCATGGTGCCAAGGATGTTGCGGTCTGTCGCCCCGACGGTCCGCCCGTTCTGGTCCAGCAATTCGATAGAGGCCGCGCCGATCTCGTTTTGCAGGTCGATCAGGCGCTGCGAAATGGTCGCGAAATTGCTGTCGCGCAGCGCATCCGCGATCACCGGGTCACGCGCCAGCAACAACGGCACCACCGAATTTCGCTGCAATTCCGATTGGATATTGCCGGAGTACAGCACAAGCCGAAGCTCTGCCCGGTTGCGGGTGGCTTCGGTGAAATTGGTGGATAGCCAGCCGTTCAGAAACCAAGTGCTGACGGCTGCAACCACCACCAAAGCAAACACTGCCGCCCGCCCCCAGAGCGGAATGCCAAGAATGCTGGCACGACGGTTGTCCAGATCGGGCGGGGTGATCATGCGCGCAACGATATTGCGATTGCCCCCGGCGCTCAAGTCGGGTGTTCCTAGCCGGGCACGAAAGCGCCGATAAGGCCGGCAAAGAGCGCGCGGCCATCAGCACTACCCTGCGCAGCATCCAGCGCGCGTTCGGGATGTGGCATCATGCCCAGCACGCGACGGTTTTCCGAAAGGATGCCGGCAATATCACCGTCAGAGCCGTTCGGGTTCTGGGCATAGGTGAACGCCACGCGCCCCTCGCCTCGCAACCGCGCGAGTGTATCGGCATCGGTGGTATAATTGCCGTCATGGTGCGCCACGGGAATGGTGATCTGCGCATCTGCGCCATATTCAGACGTGAAATCGCTTTCGACAGAGGTCACGTTCAGGGCAACCGGCTTGCAAACGAATTTCAGCCCGGCATTGCGCAGAAGCGCACCGGGCAAGAGGCCCATTTCCAGAAGCACCTGAAAGCCGTTACAGATACCCAGAACGTAGCCACCGGCCTGCGCATGCGCGGCAATTGCACTCCCGATGGGCGAGTGCGCGGCAATCGCGCCGCATCGCAGGTAGTCGCCGTAAGAGAACCCGCCGGGCAGGCCGACCACATCCACGCCCGCAGGCAGGGCGGTATCCTTGTGCCAGACGCGCACCACCTCTGCGCCAGCCTGTTCGAAGGCGACAGCCAGATCACGGTCGCAATTCGACCCGGGAAACGTAATGACAGCGGCTTTCATATGACGGCTTACCCTTGCACCGGTTCCAGCGAGTAGCTCTCGATCGCCGTGTTGGCGAGCAGCTTTTCACACATCTGGCGTGCCTGTTCCTCTGCGCGGACGGGGTCTGTTTCCGTCAGGTCCAACTCGATCATCTTGCCTTGGCGGACCTTGTTCACACCTTCGAACCCGAGCGAGCCGAGCGCGTGGCGCACCGCCTCTCCTTGTGGGTCCAGAACGCCGGATTTCAGGGTGACGATGACACGCATTTTCATGGAACTGGCTACCTTTTAATTCATCAACTTGGGTTTGGTCATGGGGGTCGCGTTGCGCGGCATCACGCCAAGGCGGCGCGCCACTTCGGAATAGGCATCTGTCAGGCTGCCAAGGTCGCGCCGAAACACGTCCTTGTCGAGTTTCTGGCCGGTCTTGATGTCCCACAGGCGGCACGAATCGGGGCTGATCTCGTCAGCCACGACAAGGCGCTGCATATCGCCCTCATACTGCCGCCCGATTTCGATTTTAAAATCGACCAAAGTGATTCCCACGGCCAGCATGATCCCTGACAGGAAATCGTTCACCCGCACCGCAAGCGAGACCATATCATCCAGATCCTGATGGCTGGCCCAGTTGAAGGCAAGGATCTGGTCCTCGCTGACAAGCGGATCACCCAGCTTGTCGTCCTTGTAATAGAATTCGATAATGGGGCGTGGCAGGCGGGTGCCTTCCTCTATGCCCAGCCGTTTCGACATGGACCCGGCGGCGATATTGCGCACGACCACTTCCAGTGGAATGATCTCTACCGACCGGATAAGCTGCTCGCGCATGTTGATACGCTTGATAAAATGCGTCGGCACCCCGATCTGGTTCAGCCCGGACATGACGAATTCCGACAGCATGTTGTTCAACACGCCCTTGCCGTCGATCACGTCCCGCTTCTCGGCATTGAAAGCGGTGGCGTCGTCCTTGAAATACTGCACCAATGTGCCCGGCTCGGGGCCCTCATAGAGAATCTTGGCTTTGCCCTCATAAACTTTCGTGCGGCGTGCCATCGACATTCTCCAACAGGTGCTGCACCGCGATATGCGGTGTGGTCTGGCGTGCCTATACTCCAGCGTGGGCGCGGTCGCAAGCAAAGCCGTTCGCGGTCTCTGCCCCTGTTTAACCTTGCAGCACGGCGCCCCAGTGGGCATATGTTACGCAACGCCACACAAACCGATGAGGGCCCGCCATGTCCACCTTCGATAACCGCGAACGCGCGTTCGAAAACAAATACGCACATGATGCAGAAATGCAGTTCAAGGCCATCGCGCGCCGCAACAAAAAGCTGGGCCTGTGGGCCGCGGGCGTTTTGGGCAAATCGGGCGATGACGCCGAATCCTACGCGATGGACGTGATCCGCTCTGATTTCGAGGAAGCTGGCCACGAAGACGTGTTCCGCAAGGTTGCCGCAGATCTGGGCGACAAGGCGGACGAAGCGATGATCCGCACCAAGATGGCCGAACTGTTGGCAGAGGCCAAAGCAGAACTGGCCGAAGGGTAAATCACCCACAGAACAGTTTGCGTTTGATCTGCGCCCCCGCTTTGCGCTAAGCGCGCCCTGATACGGGGCGCGGATGTCCCTGATACGATGGGACCGAACATATGACTGACGCGCTGACAGAGCTTCTTGCAACCCGCGACTGGCTTTTGGCCGATGGCGCGACCGGCACCAACCTGTTCAACATGGGACTGCAATCGGGCGATGCGCCCGAATTGTGGAATGCCGACGAACCCGAGAAAATCCGCACGCTTTACCGTGGCGCGGTCGATGCCGGCTCTGACCTGTTCCTGACCAACACATTCGGCGGCAATGCCAGCCGTCTGAAACTGCATTCCGCCGAAGCACGCGTGCACGAATTGAACCGCCTTGGCGCGGAACTTGGGCGCGAGGTGGCCGACGCATCGGGGCGGCGTGTGATCGTCGCCGGGTCCATCGGGCCGACGGGCGAGATCATGGCCCCGATGGGCAGCCTGACCCATGCGCTCGCGGTCGAGATGTTCCACGAACAAGCCGAGGGGCTGAAAGCTGGCGGTGCAGATGTGTTATGGGTGGAAACCATTTCCGCCTCTGAGGAATACAAGGCCGCCGCCGAAGCCGCCGCGCTGGCCGGTATGCCATGGTGCGGCACGATGAGCTTTGACACCGCCGGGCGCACCATGATGGGCCTGACCTCTGCGGCGATGGCGCAAATGGTCGACAAGCTGGCCCACAAACCGCTGGCCTTTGGCGCGAATTGCGGGGTGGGCGCGTCGGACCTGTTGCGCACGGTGCTGGGCTTTGTCGATACAGGCACCAGCATGCCCATCATTGCCAAGGGCAATGCGGGCATTCCGAAATATGTTGACGGGCACATCCATTATGACGGCACGCCGGACCTGATGGCCGATTACGCCGTGCTGGCGCGCGATTGCGGCGCACGTATCATCGGGGGATGCTGTGGCACCATGCCCGACCACTTGCGCGCGATGCGCGAAGCACTGGAAACCCGCGCTGCCGGACCCCGCCCCGATCTGGAGACGATCAAGACACGGATCGGCGGGTTTTCGTCTGCCGTGGACGGGACCGAAGCCGATGGCCCCGACACACCCGCCCGTCGTGGCAACCGCCGCCGCCGCGAGAGCTAAGATTTCGAGGCCTTTTGGTGACGATCCGGTCGGTATGGTCGCCAAGCCCCGCGCCTAGGTCGCAAATGGACGTGTCCGGCGCGACAAAATGTCTGAAACCCTGAGCAACAGTCCAGCCCGCGCGCCCAAAAGCGCGGCGTTTCAAGAGGTGCCTTCCATGTCTGATGAAGAAGAAATCATTCTGGCCGATCTGTCTGACGACGAACTTGTCGAACAGATGATGGACGATCTTTACGACGGGTTGCGCGAAGAGATCGAGGAATCGGTTCGCATCTTGCTGGATCGCGGCTGGACGCCCTACGACATTCTGACCAAGGCGCTGGTCGCGGGCATGACCATCGTCGGTCATGATTTCCGTGATGGGATCCTTTTCGTTCCCGAAGTGCTGCTGGCCGCCAATGCGATGAAGGGCGGCATGGCAATCCTCAAGCCGCTTCTGGTCGAAACCGGCGCGCCGCGCATGGGCAAGATGGTGATCGGGACCGTCAAGGGCGACATCCATGACATCGGCAAGAACCTTGTCGCGATGATGATGGAAGGCGCCGGATTCGAGGTCGTCGACATGGGCATCAACAACGCGGTCGAGGCATATCTGGAAATGCTGGAACGCGAACAGCCCGATATTCTGGGTATGTCGGCGCTGCTGACAACCACGATGCCCTATATGAAGGTCGTGATTGATACGCTGGCCGCAAAGGGTCTGCGCGACGAGTATATCGTGCTGGTGGGCGGTGCGCCGCTGAACGAGGAATTTGGCCGCGCCATCGGTGCCGATGCCTATTGCCGCGATGCCGCCGTGGCGGTGGAAACGGCAAAGACACTGGTCGCGCGCAAACACAACCAGATGGCCGCGAACTGAGCCAGACCAAGATTTTGCGCCTTGCCCTGCGGGCAAGCGCGCCGCGGGAGCGCGGGGCCGAAACGGCCCCGCGCCCTTTTCGCATCCCGTTCAGGCCGGATTTTTGACCGATGGCGCGCCATGAGTATTTGGGGCAAGATGAAGCTGGGAAGGACTAGAACGGCACCGGCGCGCTGACCGTTAGCCCCCGCCCGCCATCTGGATGGCGCAACCGCAATTCCCGCGAATGGAGCATAAGGCGCGGAAACGCACCGGCCTGCCCGCTTGCGTAAAACGGATCGCCCAGGATTGGGTGGCCGATGGCCAGCATATGCACCCGAAGCTGGTGGCTGCGCCCCGTCAGGGGCATAAGCCGCAAGCGCGATCCATATATGTCATGGCGGATCAGCGCCCAGTCGGTTTGGGCTGCGCGGCCGGTTTCATGGCAAACCATCTGGCGCGGGCGGTTGTCCCAGTCGACAATAAGGGGCAGATCAACCCGCCCCTGACGTTCCGTGACCTGCCCCCAGACCTGCGCGATGTATTGCTTTCGGGTCTGCCGTTTTTCGAATTGTAGTCCAAGATGCCGCTGCGCCACCGGGCTGCGCGCAAAGACAATCACGCCCGATGTGTCGCGGTCCAGCCGATGGACAAGAAGCGCTTCGGGGAAAACCGACTGGACCCGCGCGATCAGGCAATCGGCCAGATGCGGACCGCGCCCCGGCACGGATAGCAGGCCCGCCGGTTTGTCGATGAACAGCAGTTCATGATCCTCGTGCAGGATGACAAGGTCGTCCTGCGGCGGCTGATACGGGGTGTCAATCATGTGCCGGGTGTGCCGAAAACAGGCGGACGGCACAAGCCCGCGATCTTGATCGTTGCCAGAAAGGGCGGATGCGGTATGCTGCCGCAATACCCATGGAGAGACACATGACCGCCTTCGCAAAGATCTTGACACTTTCGACGCTGGCGCTGGCGCCCGCAGCATCTGGTGCACAAACCTTGCTCGACGCAAGCGACCCTGAAGCGATTGCCGCCATTGCGCGGGGCTACGGGGCGGTAGAGGTCACATCGGACGCCGTGGGTGACCCGATGCTGCGCGGCCGAATGGACGGCACGCAATATCTGGTCCTGTTCTATGGCTGCGAAAACGGTCGGAACTGCACGAATATCCAATTCCGCGCGGCTTGGGTGAATACGGGGGCCGTAACGCAGAACACCATACAAGCCTGGAACAACGACAACCGCTTCGGCAAAGCGACGCTGGACGCAGAAAACGACCCGGTCATCCAGTGGGATGTCAATCTGTTCGGCGGCGTGAGCCGCGCCAATCTGGACGACACGTTCGATTGGTGGCGCGTGGTTCTCGACGGCTTCACCGACCACTTGGAATAAGCGCGACTGACGTTCAGAGCCGGGCCTGCACCGAATACACCTGCGTGTTGATGTCCGGCGCGTCGTAATGCAATTCCCGCGTGATAACGCCAGGCTTTGCCGCGATTTGCTCCATCAAACGGTGCGGATAATACCCTGACTGCAGATCTTCAAACCCCGGCAACTCGCGCAAGATGGCAATTGTGGACACCGCACAATGGGCCGCAGGCACTGGGCCTGCTTCTGTCGCCAATTGCTTGGCGCGCAGCGCAGTTTCCATAGACACGGGTATGCGCTGCACAACGGTGTAATGAGTTTCGCGGGTGTGGCTCAGATAGAAAGAGGCGCCGACTCGGGGTGTGATCCCGTAATGCAGGTCATTTCGTTCCGGCACATCGGGGAGCTTCCAGCTTCCGGCCGGATCAAAGAGCACACGTTCATCCGCGTTGATAAACAGGGCTGTATGGTCACCGCGCTTGGAGCGGTAGTTCATGACAGTGATGATGGTCAGTTCGGGTCGTCCGCCATGCGCATAGCGCGCGGCCTGTACCGCGTCATCCGGGGCCCAGACCCGTTCGCCTGCGCAGGCCGCCAATGTAAAAACCGCCAGCACCATCAGCGCCAGGGCGCGAAGCTGCGGCACCATCTGCCGCACAACCATTACCTGCATGACGTTTCCTGTCTGGTTCCCGCGACGGGTCAGCCGTTGACCAGCGCGATGAAGATCAGAACGCCAATGCTGATACCAGCCCCCCAAGTCACCATGCGCATGAAACCATCAAAGGTCTTTTGCTGGGTCGTGGTGTCCATTTTACCGTGTTCATGGTCAGCCATGTCACATTCTCCATGTTCGCGTATATGAAGTGTCAAATACCCCATCGGTCGGGGGCTGTCACCCCAAACCTGACGCCACCGCAACGCTTTGCCAATGCCATGCGCCATCGTCACCCATATGGCGTGTCACACGGCCCATCCGTTCAAGATAGTTCAGATGCGCGACAGCCTCGACCAAAGCCAGCCCGTAAGTGCCTTCGCCAATCTGGCGTTTGAACAGCGGCGCGAAGCATTCGCTGGCGCGGCGCGGTTCCGACAAATGCTCTTCCAGACGCGCCAGTGCGCCGTGGTGGTTGTCTATCTTCTGGCGCAAGCGCATCGGCAGGCCGGTGAAGGGCAGTTTGTGACCGGGCAAGACAAGATGATCCGCGCGCGCGAAGGCTTGCAGGCGCGCGCAACTCTCCATCCACTCCGCCACCGGGTCGGCATTCGGTTCGGTCGCGTAAACCCCCAGATTGGGCGAGATCGACGGGAGAAGCTGATCCGCGCCCAGCACAAGGTTGCAATCCCGGCTCCAGAGCGTGATCTGGTCGGGCGCATGGCCTTGGCCCAGCCGCACATCCCAGTCACGCCCACCCGCGCGCAGGATATCGCCGTCCGAAAGGCGGTCGAACCCCAGCGGCAATGGCGCGACAACATCGGCAAAGTTGAACGGGCGCTCATCGGCACGCTTAGCCAGAATGTCCGGGTCCATCCCTGCCCTATGCCAAAATTCCAGCGTTTCGGGCGGCGGGCGGTCTTGGTCGTCCAGCGTCAGCATCCGCGCAAACAGCCATGCCGTGCGCGAGGTCGCGAGCGTAGCGCCCCCGGCCTGAAACCAGCCCGCCAGCCCGATATGGTCAGGGTGGTGGTGGCTGGCGATGACGCGGGTTACAGGCTTGCCGCAAAGCGGTCCCGCCAGCAGCTTGACCCATGCACCGCGCGTGCGCTTGGTGTCGAACCCGGTGTCAAACACGGTCCAGCCCGCGCCGTCATCCAGCGCGTAGACATTGACATGGTCCAGCGCCATGGGCAGCGGCATGCGCGCCCAGACTATGCCGGGCGCGATTTCGATTGCCGCGCCTTCTTCGGGCGGCACCTCGAACGGGTAGCGGATGCCGTCGCTCACGCGCCAAGATCCTCTGCCGACAGGGCCATATAGCTGGCAGGGTCTGCCCGCATCGCTGTCAGGTGCGCGGCGCATTCGGGCAACAAATGGTCGATATAGACACGCGCCAAGCTCACGCGCGCAGCCTCGCCCGACTGTGCTGCACGCAGATGCATGTCTGCCCCCAGAACACGGGCAAAGGCGCGTAGGTAAGCGGTCGCGGCGGCGGCGCGTTCTGCCATCCCCTGCCCTAGCATCCAATCGGTTGCCGAACGCAGGGCTTGCGCGGCGTCGGATACGGGTGCGCCCATATCTGACGCGGCGGCTGTTTCCGCCACCTCGTCCAGCAAAGCAAAGGCGGCGGCCCCGCCGTCACCCAGTTTGCGCCCGACAAGGTCGAGCGCCTGAATGGCGTTTGTGCCCTCGTAGATCGCGGTTACACGGACATCGCGCAGGAATTGGGCCGCCCCCGTTTCCTCTATGAAGCCCATGCCACCATGGATCTGGATGCCCATATCCGACACGGTGATCCCTGTTTCAGTTCCGTAGGTTTTGGTGATCGGTGTCAACCAGCCCGCGCGCGCCGCCCAATCCGCGGACCCGGTGGCCGTCGCCATGTCGATCGCCACACAGTTGGCCATGGCAATCGCGCGTGCCGCGAATATCTCGGCGCGCATGATGGCCAGTTGGCGGCGAATATCGGGGTGGTCGATGATCGCGGTCGCGCCCTTCGGCGTTGGGCCCTGCTTGCGGTCCATCGCATAGGCCAGCGCGTGCTGATACGCCCCTTCGGCCACGCCAATGCCCTGCACGCCTACACCGACGCGGGCATTGTTCATCATGGTGAACATTGCCGCCAGCCCCTTGTGCGGCGCGCCGACCAGCCATCCCGTGGCCCCGTCATATTCCATGACGCAGGTGGGCGAGCCGTGGATGCCAAGCTTATGTTCAAGGCTAACCACTCGCAGCGCGTTCGGCTGGCCAAGGCTGCCATCGGCGTTGGGAATGATCTTGGGCACCAGAAACAGGCTGATCCCCTTGGACCCTGCCGGGGCATCAGGCAAGCGCGCGAGCACCAGATGGCAGACATTCTGGGTGAAATCGCAATCGCCCCAAGAGATGTAGATTTTCTGCCCCGACACGCTGTAGGTGCCATCCTCTTGCGGTTCAGCCTTGGACCGCAGCGCGGCTAGATCGGTGCCAGCCTGCGGTTCGGTCAGGTTCATCGTGCCCGACCATTCGCCCGAAATCAGCTTGGGCAAATAGAGCGCCTTGATCTTGTCCGAGGCGTGATGCTCCAGCGCCTCTATTTGCCCCTGCGTCAGCAGCGGGTTCATCTGCAAGGACAAGCAGGCCGATGACATCATCTCGTAAAACGCGGTCGACACGGTTTGCGGCATGCCCATGCCGCCATGCTCGGGGTCGGCGGAAATCCCGATCCAGCCACCCTCCGCCAGTGCGCGGAACCCCTCGGCATAGCCCGGCGGGCTGACCACCGCGCCGTTGTCCAGCCTTGCCGGGTTTGTGTCGCCTGGACGCCGCAGCGGGGCGATCACTTCGGCGCAAAGCCTCCCGCCTTCGGACAGGATGGCTTGTACCGTATCGGGCGTGGCATCCCCAAATAGGTCACTGTTGCGAACTTGGTCGAACCCGGCAACATGGTCTAGGATGAAAGCGAAATCGCGCAAAGGAGGCGTGTAGGGCATGGGCCGCTCCGTCAGGCTGGACAGGGTGTTGCGCTACTGATAGCGGGTTGCAGGCTCTTGCAGAACCCCAACGCCACGTCACACCATGGAAAAAACGCCGCAGACCGCGCTTTTAGCCCCCGCAGAGGTCGCATATGCGGCACAACTTTTGCGTGCGGGCCAGCTTGTCGCGATGCCGACCGAAACGGTCTACGGGTTGGCGGGCGACGCGCGCAACGCAGAGGCGGTCGCGGCAATCTTCAAGGCCAAAGGGCGGCCCGCGCATAACCCATTGATCGTGCATCTGGACGGGACAGAGGCGGCGGAAAAGCTCGCACATCTGTCGGATCAAGCGCGCAAGCTGGCCGAAGCTTTCTGGCCCGGTGCGCTGACGTTGGTCGCGCCCTTGCGCACAGATCACGGGCTGGCGGATTCCGTTACAGCAGGCCTACCCACGGTTGCGCTGCGTGTCCCCGCGCATCCGCTCGCACGCGCGCTTCTGGCGGCATTCGGCGGGCCGGTGGCGGCCCCGTCGGCCAACCCCTCTGGCCGGATCAGCCCAACGACGGCGGCGCATGTCATGGCCGGTCTTGGCGGGCGGATTGCCGCGGTGCTGGACGGTGGCCCCTGCCCCGTTGGGCTGGAATCGACCATTCTGGGGTTCGAAGGGGGCGACGCCATACTGCTTCGCGAAGGCGGCATCAGTTCGGAACAACTCGCCGCCGTGCTGGGCCAGCCGCCCCGCGAACGCACCGGCGCCAAGATCACCGCGCCGGGGCAAATGCTGTCACACTATGCGCCGCAAGCAAACCTGCGGCTGAACGTGACCAAGCCAGACGCGGATGAAATCTGGATCGGCTTTGGCCCCGAGTGCGCGGGCGCGGCGCTGAACCTGTCGCCCGACGGCGATCTAGACGAAGCCGCAAGCACACTGTTCGCCACATTGCACAAAGCAGACTTGATGGCACAGCCCATCGCTATCGCGCCCGTTCCCGACCACGGGATCGGCGCGGCCATCAATGACCGCCTGCGCCGCGCCGCCGCACCGCGCGCTTAGTCGGCGTCAAACCCGTCAATAACCGCAATCGCCTCTTCAGCGGTATCGACCATGTGGAACAGGTTCAGGTCGTCGGCGCTGATCGTCCCGGCATCTGCCAGCATGTCCCAATTCACGACATTGGCCCAGAACTCACGCCCGAACAGGATGAAGGGCAGCTTCGCCATGCGCTTGGTCTGGATCAGGGTCAGCGCCTCGAATGTCTCGTCCAGCGTTCCAAAGCCGCCGGGAAAGACCGTGATCGCCTTGGCGCGCATCAGGAAATGCATCTTGCGAATGGCGAAATAGTGAAAGTTGAAGCACAGGTCCGGCGTGACGTATTCATTGGGCGCCTGCTCATGCGGCAGCACGATATTGAGGCCAATCGACACGCCGCCAGCCTCGCTTGCGCCAAGGTTGCCTGCTTCCATCACCCCCGGCCCGCCGCCGGTGACGATGACATCCTCGCGGCCATAGGCCTGCACGGACCGCAACGTCATCTCATATGCGAACTTGCGCGCTTCCTCGTAGAAGCGCGACAGACCGGCCAAGGTCTTGGTGCGGGCTTGCGCTGCATCTTCCGGCCTTGGAATCCGCGCGCCGCCGAACATCACGATGGTGGACTGAATCCCCCGTTCCGCCATCAGCAATTCGGGCTTGAGAAGTTCCAGTTGCAGCCGCACGGGGCGCAGTTCGTCCCGCACAAGGAAATCCGGGTCGCCAAAGGCCAGCCGATACGCCGGATGGCGGGTCTGCGCGGTGTCGGGGACATCATCCCACAGGTCGATATCCTGCTTGGCGTCGGGAAAAATACGGTGGCTGTCGCGGTCTTTCAAAAGGCTCTCCGGTCAGGTCTTGCGGGAATTGCGGTTGCACTCTGTTAACGCTATAGCCGTGACACCCCAATGACCAGAGCCATGGAGCGCCCCTGATGACTGACAACGCCGCCCTCGAATCCGCGATTGAAGCCGCGTGGGACGTCCGCGACACCATAACCCCCGACACCAAAGGGGAAACGCGCAGCGCGATCGAGGAAACGCTTGATGCGCTCGACAGCGGCAAGCTGCGCGTGGCCGAACGGCAGGAGAACGGCGACTGGCATGTGAACCAATGGGCCAAGAAAGCCGTGCTGCTGGGCTTTCGCCTGAAAGATATGGAAAAACACGAGGGCGGCCCGCAGGGCGGCACATGGTGGGACAAGGTCGACAGCAAGTTCGCCGACTGGAAAAAGAAGGAATGGAAAGACGCGGGCTTTCGCGCCGTTCCCAACTGCATCGTGCGCAAATCGGCCTATATCGCGCCCGGCGTGGTGTTGATGCCGTCCTTCGTGAACCTTGGCGCCTATGTCGATAGCGGCACGATGGTCGACACTTGGGCCACCGTCGGAAGCTGCGCTCAGATCGGCAAAAACGTGCATTTGTCGGGCGGCGTGGGCATTGGCGGCGTGCTGGAACCCATGCAGGCTGGTCCGACCATCATTGAAGACAACTGCTTCATTGGAGCGCGCTCCGAAGTAGTCGAAGGCTGCATCGTGCGCGAAGGGTCCGTTTTGGGGATGGGCGTGTTTATCGGCAAATCCACCAAGATCGTGGACCGCGAAACAGGTGACGTCACCTTTGGCGAAGTGCCGCCCTATTCGGTCGTGGTGGCGGGGTCCATGCCGTCCAAAAACGGGATCAACCTGTATTGCGCGGTGATCGTAAAGCGGGTCGATGCGCAGACCCGGTCGAAAACCGGCATCAACGAATTGCTGCGCGACTGATCGCATCTGGTGATGGGGGCTACTGAGCAGCCCCCTCGAACAAGGCTTTCAGCCGTTCGGCACTGGCGCGCAGGTCGTGGCGTTCTTCGACCCGTTTGCGCGCGGTCGCGCCCATGACTTCCAGACGCTCCGGCGGCGTTTCAAGACATTTGCGCAACGTGTCCGCCAAAGCGGCCACATCGCCTGCAGGCACCAGCCAGCCTGCTTCACGGTCAACCAGTTCGGGGATGCCTGCAATATAGGTCGAAATGACCGGCCGCCCCAGCGCGAATGCTTCCATAATGACAATCGGCAGCCCTTCGGCAAAGCTGGGCAGCACCATCGCGCGCGCGCCCGACAGCGCGGCCTTGACCGCAGCACCATCGGCCCAGCCGCGCAGCTCTACCGCGCTTTGCAGGCTGTGGCGGGTGATTAGTGCCTCTATCTGGGGCCGCGTATCACCATCCCCGATCAAGACAAGTCGCACGTCGGGATGGGTTTTCACCAGTTCGGCCATGGCCTGCACCAAAAGCACCTGCGCTTTTTGTGGGCAGAGCCGCCCGACACAGACAAAGGGCGCATTGTCGGGCGGGGGCGGCGCGGGGGTCAGGTCATCCAGATCAACCCCGCAATGCACCACGTGCAGCTTGTCCCAGACCTGCGGCCCGCCCGCCAAAGCCAGACGCGTGCGGGCAAATTGGGTAATCGCCACGGCAAAGCGGGCTTCGGCCAGTTTCAGCGCGAGCGACGAGGCTTTGGGGTCATCGAACTCGTCCGGCCCGTGCGCGGTAAAGGAAAACTCCGGCCCGCCTAGCCGGTGACACAGCAGCGCCACCGCCGCCGTGTTGGTGGTGAAATGTGCATGGATATGGGCGCACCCTTTGGACGCGCGCTTCAGGTGCACCGCTTCAAGCAGGTAGGCCAGATGGCGCAGCAACGCCCCCTGCCCTGCGGCGCGCGACATCGCCCACAATGCCACGAAACCGCGCGCACACCCGCGCGGGTTGGTAAGCAATTCCAACAGAAAAAACCACAACAACCGCAGCGCACCGGGGGCAAGCAGGTAATGGGTGCGCGCGGCCTCGGCGCGGTCAGCGGCTTCGACCAAATCCTCGGACCAAGGCCGCACCGCAAAGCGTGCGACATCCATACCGATGGATTCCAGCGCAGCTATCTCACGGCGAATGAAGGTGGCACTCGTCACCGGGTAGGTGTTCATCAGATACCCGATGCGCATTGCATTTACCCCGGTCAGATCGTCAGTGGGTCCAGACCTGCCGCCGCGAGGTTGCGAAATTCTCTGCATAGCCCGCCGGACGAATATTCGGACGGCGCGTCTTGGGTTCAACCACGGTGTAGTCGATGCCATGGGCATTGGCATAGGCTTCGGCGCTCTCTCGGTCTTCAAAGCGCAGCGTGACCTGACTGTCCATATCGTCGGAACTGGTCCAGCCCATCAATGGATCAATCTTGCGCGCCTGCGACGGCGCAAAGGCCAGAACCCAGTGTTTGCTCTTGGCCGTGCCAGACTGCATGGCGTTTCGGGCGGGGCGGTAAATTCTTGCGCGCATAGTGTGACCCTATCTCAAGCTGGCCCTGTTATCGTGGCAATAGCCCGATTTGGCAAGCCCGCACGACTGCGCAAAAACAGGTACAGGCAGGAAGCCCCCGCTGAAAGGAGGGAACGAGGAGTAAGTCTTCCGAGACAGGGTAACATCCTGCCTGCACGGTTCAAGCTAGGGGCAGATCGAGGCGCGGGCAACAAAAATGTAACAAGGATACATGTTTAAGCGACCTCGCTGTTTTGCCCCGCAAAATGGCAGGCCGCCTGCCCGGTTGGCGTAGGCCGCGGGGCGGGGGTCTCGCGCTTGCAGATATCCGCTGCAAGCGGGCAACGCGGGTGGAATGCGCACCCCGAAGGCGGGTCGATCGGGTTGGGAATTTCGCCCAAGACCGGCTTGCGCCTGCGCCCCGACAGTGCCAGATCCGGCACCGCATCCAGCAGCATACGGGTGTAGGGGTGCTGGGGTTCGGTGAACAGGCGCTTGGCATCGGCCACCTCGACCAAGCGGCCCAGATAGAGCACGCCGATTCTGGTCGCCATATGCCGCACCACGGACAGATCATGCGAAATCAGCAGATAGGTCAGGCCGAATTCATCCTGCAAATCGCGCATCAGGTTCAGAATTTGCGCCTGCACCGACACATCCAGCGCCGAAGTGGGTTCGTCACAAACGATGAATTCGGGCTTTGACGACAGCGCGCGCGCAATCGCAATCCGCTGGCGCTGCCCGCCGGAGAATTCGTGCGGGAATTTCGCAGCATCGGCGGCGGACAGGCCCACCACTTCCAACAGGCGGTCCACTTCGCGCGTGATCTCTGCGCCTTTTAGCAGGCCAAAGGTGACGATGGGTTCAGCCACGATATCGCGCACTCGCCAGCGCGGGTTCAGACTGGCGAACGGGTCTTGAAAGATCATCTGGAACCGGCGGCGCAGCGCGCGCATATCGGCACCGCTGGCAAAATCCATCTCCTGCCCGTCGAACCGGATACTGCCCGCCGACGGGGCCAGCAGCCCAACGATCATCTTGGCGATGGTCGATTTCCCCGACCCCGATTCGCCCACCAGCGCAAACGTTTCGCCACGGTTGATACTGAACCCAACGTCAGCATTCGCGGTCAGAAACTGGCGGCTTTCGCGCTCGATAACCCGGTTCAGCCACGGCTTGGATATGTCGAAACGGCGGGTCAGCCCTTCGACCTGCACCAGCGGTTCACTCATGCGCCGCCCTCCTCTGTCAGCCAGCAGGCCACCTGATGCTTTGGCGCGGCCCGTTGCAGAACAGGGCGCTCTTTGTAACAGCGGTCAAACACATGTTCACAGCGCGGGTTGAACGCGCAGCCTTGCGGGATCGCGTTCAGGCGCGGCATCGCACCGGGGATCTGCACCAGACGGTCGCTGTCTTGCTCCAGCGTCGGAATCGCGCCCATCAGTCCACGCGTATAGGGGTGGCGCGCGTGCTGGATCACATCACGCACAGGGCCGATTTCGGCCACGCGCCCCGCGTATAGCACCGCTACACGGTCGGCGGTTTCGGCGATGACGCCCAAGTCATGCGTGATCAGCATGACCGAGGCGCCTCGCTCGGCGCAGATTTCCTTCAAAACGTCGATGATCTGGGCCTGCACGGACACGTCCAATGCGGTGGTCGGCTCGTCCGCTATGACCAATTCAGGTTCGGCGGCCAAGGCCAGCGCGATCACCACGCGCTGCCGCATCCCGCCAGAGAAATGATGCGGATAGTCATCTATCCGGCGCGCGGCGGCAGGAATGCCCACGCGGTCCAGCAGTGCCACGGCGCGGGCGCGAGCCTCTGATTCGGACACGTCCATATGCGTCCGGATCGTCTGGATCAGCTGTTGCGCAACGGTATAGAGCGGGTTCAGGCTGGTCAGCGGGTCTTGAAACACCATCCCGATACGGCGACCGCGAATGCGGCGCATCTGTTCATAGGGCAGGTTGTCGATCCGCTCGCCCCGCAGGCGGATTTCACCACCTGCAATGCGCCCCGGCGGTTCTATCAGCCCGATGATGGCAGAGCCGGTAATGGATTTGCCAGCGCCGGATTCGCCGACCATGCCCAAAACCTCGCCGGGAGCGATGTCGAACGACACTTGGTCCAGTGCACGCAGCGTGCCGCGCCGGGTCGGGAATTCGACCACCAGATCGCGGACGGAAAGAAGCGGGTCTTGGGTCACAGTGCTCATCAGCGCAGCCTCGGGTTCAGGGCGTCGCGCAGCCAGTCGCCCAGCAGGTTGACCGACAGTGCCAGCGCAAGAAGTGCAATCGACGGGAAGAGCAAAATCCACCATTCGCCCGAAAACAGGTATTGCTGGCCGATCCGGATCAGCGTCCCAAGCGAGGGCTGCGTGGGCGGCACCCCGACGCCGAGGAAAGACAGTGTCGCTTCCGCGATGATCGCCAGCGCCAGCCCGATCGTACCGATAACCAGCACCGGCCCCATGACGTTGGGAAGGATGTGTTTGATCAGAATTTTCACGGGGTGCGCACCGACCACGCGGGCGGCCTGCACATATTCCTTCGATTTCTCGACCATGGTCGCGCCGCGCACCACGCGGGCGAATTGCACCCAGTCCGACAGGCCGATGGCCACGATCAACACCCAGATCGCCATGGTTTCGCGGTAGGCGGGCGGGATAAGCCCACGCGCGACGCCAAAGATCAGCAGCGCGATCAGGATGGACGGGAAAGACAATTGCACATCGGCGATGCGCATCAAAAGCCCATCCACCCAGCCGCCGCGATAGCCCGCGATCAGCCCCAAGGTGATGCCCAGAACCATCGCGAACAGCACCGCCGACAAGCCCACGAACAAGGAAATCCGCGTGCCATAGAGGATTGTTGACAGCACATCGCGGCCCTGGTTGTCGGTGCCAAGGATGTAGCTGTTGCCGGTGAAGGCATTGGGTTCCATCGGCGGGGTGAACCCGTCCATCAGGTTCAATGCCGCCGGGTCATAGGGGTTGGTGGGCGCGATCCATGGCGCGAACAACGCGGCCAGGGCGATCAGCGCAACCACCAGCCCTGCGACAATCGCCACGGGCGAATGCCGGAAGGACCACATGATGTCACTGTCCCAGAAACGGGCAAGGCTGGATTGGGTATCGCTCGTCATGCGCAGCCCCCCTTAATGCCCGGCGCCCGCGCGTTCCACGCGCAAGCGCGGGTCCACCGCGTAATACAGAAGATCCACGATCAGGTTGATGACCACAAAGATGACCGCAATCATCATCAGGTAAGCGGCCATGACCGGCACATCGACAAACCGGACCGAGTTGATGAACAACGCGCCCACGCCCGGCCATTGGAACACGGTTTCGGTGATGATCGCAAAGGCGATGATCGCGCCAAGCTGAAGCCCGGTAATGGTAATCACCGGCACCATGGTGTTTTTCAGCGCATGGCCGAAATGGATGGCGCGGTTCGACAGCCCGCGCGCACGGGCGAATTTGATGTAATCGGTGCGCAGCACTTCCAGCATCTCGGCGCGGACCAGCCGCATTATGAGCGTCATCTGGTACAGCCCCAGCGTGATCGCGGGCAGGATAAGCGACGCGCGGCCCGAAGGTGTCAGGAACCCCGTGCGCCACCAGTCGCCTATGTCGACCACCTCTCCGCGGCCGAAACTGGGCAGCCATTGCAGTTCCACGGCGAACAGCCAGATCAGCAGCACCCCGATCAGGAACGTCGGCAATGACACGCCGATCAGCGAGACGGTCATGATGGCCGTGGACAACCAGCCGCGACGGCGCAGTGCGGTGTACACGCCAAAGCCCACGCCAAAGACGAAAGCCAGCACGCCCGACACCAGTGCCAGTTCCAGCGTGGCGGGCAAGCGCGACAGGATCAGTTCCATCACGGGCTGTTGCAGGCGATATGAAATGCCAAAATCGCCCTGCACGGCGCGGGTCACGAAATCGAAAAACTGCACGATGAACGGGTCGTTCAGGCCCAGCCGCTCGCGCAGTGCCTCGCGGTCGGCAATGGTGGCTTCCTGGCCCATCATGGTCGAAATCGGGTCGCCCACATAGCGAAACAGGGCAAAGGACACCAGCGCCACGACCAGCATGACGACCAGAGATTGCAGCACTCTGCGAAGGATAAAGGCCAGCATCGGATGTCCCTATGGGCAAAAAGCAAACGCGCGCGGGGCGATCAGGCTCCGCGCGCGCAGGGTTCGTTCAAGGATCAGTCAAAGGTGACATCGGCCATCGAAGGCTGGTTCTCCGGGTGAACCGGCAGGTTGATCCCGTCGCGCATGGCATAGGCCAGCGTCTGGTTGTGGATCGGCAGGAACACGCGGTCTTCCTGCAACTGCGCCCAAACCTCTGCAATCATGGCGTCACGCGCTTCGAGGTCGGTTTCGGTTGCCATGGCCTGTACCAGCGCATCCACTTCGGCGTTGGAATAGCGCGAGCCGTTCCAGCCGCCGCGTGCGCCCTCGGTCGAGTGCACAAGGAAATCGAACACATACTGGCTGTCGAAGGTCGGAACGCCCCAGCCCAGCAGGTAGAAATCCGTTTCGCGGTTCTGGATAAGCGGGAAATGCATGGACCGGGTCTGCGACACCAGATTGGCGTCAATCCCGATCCGGGCCAGCATCCCGACCAGCGCCTGAGAGATCGCTTCGTCGTTCAGGTAACGGTCATTGGGCGTGTGCAGATCGACCGAGAAGCCATCGGCATAGCCTGCTTCTGCCATCAATTCCTGCGCGCGCGCAATATCTGGTGCAGCGTAGGCGTCCAGTTCTTCGGTCCAACCGTTGACGAAGGGAGGCATGGTCACACCCGTGGGCAGCGACTGTCCGCGCATCACGACCTGCTGAATGGCATCACGGTCGGTCGCCAGATGCATCGCTTCACGCACCATCGGGTTGGCGAAGGGGTTGCCGTCGACGCTGGCGGTCAGAAGGTCTTCGGACCCCATGTCATAGGCGAAAAAGATTGTCCGGTTCTCGGGGCCGAATTCGACCTTGATACCGTCCGTCTGCTCCAGCCGCTGGATGTCTTGCACCGGCACGTCCTGCACGATGTCCACTTCGCCCGACAGCAGGGCGGCGACACGCGTCGCGGCTTCGGCAATCGGGGTGTAGATGATTTCGGTCACTTCGGGCGCGTCACCCCAATGCCCGTCGAACACTTCCAGAACGGTGCGCACTTCTGGGTCACGCTCGACCAGCGTGTAAGGGCCGGTGCCGTTGGCGTTGCGCACGGCAAAGTTTTCTTCCCCGGCGGCAAAATCCTGCGCAGTCAGCGCGTCATTCGCTTCGGCCCAGGCGCGGGACATGATGAACGTGTTGGTCAGGTTCTGCACATAAAGCGGTGCAGGCCCTTCGGTCTTGATATGGACGGTCATGTCATCGGGTGCCGTAACCTCGACCACGCCGGCATGAAGACCCTTCATGTCCGACGTTTCGCCCCGCGCACGGTTCAGCGAAAAGACAACGTCATCTGCGGTCAGCGCGGTGCCGTCATGGAAGGTCACGCCGTCACGCAGGGTAAAGACCCAGACCGTGCTGTCATCGGGGTGGATGCCCCATTCGACGGCCAGACGCGGGGTCAGCGAGCCATCGGTGGCGCGGCCTACCAGCGTTTCATAGATATGATGCGCCAAGGTATGCGTGGGGCCTTCGTTCTGGCTGTGCGGGTCCAGCGTCAGCGCGTCACCGACGCGCGCCCAGCGGATGGTTTCGGCGCTTGCCGCCGCCAGCCCAAGGCCCAGCGCAAGTGCAGAGACAGAGGCCATACGCAACGCGCCACCAAGGCCCGTGCGGAAAGAAATGGCAGTCATGTTCATTCTCCCAAGTCGTTTTAGTTATTGGTCCCTGCGCGGCGGGCCGTGGCCAACGCGCGCGGAATGGTCACAGGTTGCCAGCACAAATCCCTCAAGTCGAGAGGGAAAGGCAATTTCGCCACGTAACGCAGTGGCGGGTCACGCTAGGGGCGTCGGACGCAGCCCAAGAATGCGCCGCGCTTGGGCAGGTGTCGCCACGGGTCGGTCGTATTTTGCGCATAGGTCCACCGTGCGCGCGACCAGTGCCGCGTTCGAGGGCGCAAGCGTCGCACGGTCCAGCCGGACATTGTCTTCCAGCCCCGTGCGGGTGTGGCCGCCACGCGCGATAGCCCATTCATTGACCACGATCTGCCCTGCCCCAATGCCAGCGGCACACCATAGCGCATCGGGGGCGTAGCGGTTCAGGGTCTCTATGTAGAAATCAAGCACCCGCTCGTCCACGGGCATCGCGTTCTTCACACCCATCACGAACTGCACATAAAGCGGGCGCGGCAGGCGACCGTCATCGGCCATAAGCGCGGCCTGAATGATGTGCGACAGGTCGAACGCCTCTATTTCGGGCATCACGTCATGGGCGCGCATTTCCGAGGCCAGCCAACCGACAAGATCGGGCGGGTTTTCATAGACCCGCGTGGGGAAGTTGTTCGACCCGACCGATAGTGACGCCATATCGGGCCGCAACGGCAACATGCCCCCCCGCGCGGCCCCCGCCCCCGACCGCCCGCCGGTGGAAAGCTGCACGATCATGCCGGGGCAATGCTGCGCGATCCCGTCCATCAGTGCCGCGAACCGGTCTGGGTCCGAACTTGGCGTGCCGTCATCATTGCGGACATGGCAATGCGCGATGGCCGCGCCCGCCTCGTAGGCGGCATGTGTGCTCTCGACCTGTTCTGCCACCGTAATCGGCACTGCGGGGTTATCGGCCTTTGTCGGGACAGACCCGGTGATCGCCACGGCGATGATGCAGGGTTGCGCCATGTCTGCTGCTTTCTTGGTCATTTTGCGCAATTTGGGTCAGAACACAGGCGAGGTTCAAGTCCTTTCGCCGCGTCACGGTGTGATCGCGCGGTAATGCTCATACACCGCCCGCAAGTGCAGATCGCGCAAACGCGCATCGCCCAACAAGGTGCAGACCTCTTTCGCGCGCGCCACGATGGCTTTGCATTCGGCAGGGTTCGCGCGTGCCCAGTCCAGCTTTTCGTCCAGATCGGTCAGGAAAGGGGCCAGCGGGATGTAATGCTCCCACGGGCGGATCGCGTTTGAATAGAACAGCTCCCACCCGTCTTCTTCGCGCAGCACAACCGAATTGCTATCGAGTGCGGGAATAAAATTGGACCCGGTGTCATTGCCACGAATGCTCAGAATATAGCGAAATTGGCGTTGCCATGACATGGGCTGCCGCGGCTTGACCACATGTCCCAGCTTCCTCCGCCGGAACAGCGCCGTCGTCGTGTCGTCACATGTCAGGCCAACATCGAAATCGGGATGGGCGGCGTAGCGATGCACCAGCCCGAAGCGCGTGTTGCGGCGCAAATAGGCCACGATGGACGCCACCTCTGCGGGGGTTTTCGCTGCGTCCAGATCGGCCAGCAATTGCCGCGTGTTGCGAGGGCCAGAGGGAAGCGCGCGCGGATTGCCCGACAGCGCCCCGCGCCAGACAACCGCATCCGACTTGTCATCGAAAGCAATCGTGTCTGGCGGGGTTTTGCCCAGAAAGCGTTGTGTTCCAAGATCATGATAGCGCGGCAACGGCAATAGCACGATATTTTCCGCCTCTGGCCTGCGGCAATAGCATAAAACGGGCGCGGGCAACGGGTGTGCGGGCCGACCAAGGGTCCGGGCATCTTGCAGGTCCATATGCACCCAACCCCGTGCGCCAATCGCCTGCAGCGCACTCAGCGTGCCCAGATTGCGCAAAGGTTTATGGCCCTTCTCCACTTCGGACCAGCGGCCCCATTTGCGGCGGAACGGTCCCGGCGCGCCATCGCGGTCACGCGTTGTGCCGTGTTTGAAATCTGCGCTGATGAACATGATCGAACAGCGCCCGAACCCGTCCTGCCCCAGCGGGCCGCGGCGCCCCTGCGAACCGCTGACCAACTGGTCCAAAAACGCCTGCTCGGTATTGGATAGCCGTGTCACGCGCGCCTGCTGTCATTGCCCAGATGCACAGTTTGCCCCAAAGCCACGGCAACCGAAAGCCGCCATTTCCACCGCGCATTTTGCTGCAAAAACTGGAGCGGGTAGCGGGAATCGAACCCGCACTTCAGGCTTGGGAAGCCGGCGCGCTACCACTACACCATACCCGCTCTGGCACGGCGGATAGCATTATTTGCCCAAAGGCCACAAGCCGATTCTAGGTCTGGCCGATGCAAATGCATGCGTTTGCGAATGGCACTCAGGCGGCAAGACCCTTGGTGCCCATATCCAGAAACTTGCGCTGACGGTCGCGGCGCAGTTTGGCTGGGCTCTTGCCTTCCATCTCTGCCAACATGGCGGAAATCGCGCTGCCCACAGCGCGCACGGTGGCGTCAGGATCGCGTTGCGCGCCCCCCATGGGTTCGGGGATAACGCGGTCGATCACGGCCAGTTTCAGCAGGTCTTGCGCCGTCAGACGCAAAGCTTCGGCGGCTTCGCGCATCTTTTCGGCGTCTTTCCACAGGATCGACGCGCACCCCTCGGGGCTGATGACCGAATAGACCGAATGCTCCAACATGGCGATGCGGTTCGCCGTGGATAGCGCGACCGCGCCACCAGAGCCCCCCTCGCCAATGATGACTGACACCATCGGCACCCCAAGCGACAGGCATTTCTGGGTGCAACGCGCGATGGCTTCGGCCTGCCCGCGTTCTTCCGCGCCCTTGCCGGGGTAGGCGCCGGGCGTATCCACAAGCGTGACCACAGGCAGCCGGAAACGGTCGGCCATATCCATCAGTCGGATCGCCTTGCGGTAGCCTTCGGGGCGGGCCATGCCGAAATTGCGGCGCAACCGGCTTTGCGTGTCATGCCCCTTTTCTTGCCCGATCACCATGACAGGGCGGTCGTTCAGCCGTGCCAGCCCGCCGATGATCGCCTCGTCCTCGGCAAAACCACGGTCGCCCGCGAGCGGCGTGAATTCGTCGAACAGGGCTTCGATATAGCGTTTGCAATGCGGGCGGTCGGGATGGCGCGCGACTTGGCATTTGCGCCACGGGCTAAGAGATTTATACAAATCCACCAGCATTTTCTGCGCCTTGGCATCAAGGGCGGCTGCCTCTTTCTCGATCTGCACATCGGGGTTTGCGGCGGCCATGGCGCGCAGCTCTGTCGCCTTGCCTTCAATCTCGGCCAATGGCTTTTCGAATTCGAGATAGTTCATCACCCACTCCAACGCAGTTTGCAGGGATATGCGGTATCGAGACGCAATTTGCAATGCACCTGCTGCTCGACCGTCTTGCGCAAGTCGTGTAGAACATATCAGGAACATCTGGAATCATCATGCCCACCCAACGCCGTATCATCGTGATCTGGCTGCCCCGCCTGCAATCGGACCTTGCCTTGCGCCGCTTGGCGCTGGACGCGCCTTTCGCCATGATCGAACGGCAGCGCGGGGCGGAACGGCTGGTCTGCCTGAACATGCAAGCCGAAGCGCTGGGGCTGGCGCGGGGTATGGGGCTGGCCGATGCGCGCGCGCTGTGCCCGGACCTGCTGACCCGGCCCGCAGATACCCACCGCACCGCGCAGGCGCAGGAATCCCTGCGCCGCTGGGCGTTGCGGTACTGTCCTTGGGCGGCCTGTGACGGGGCGGACGGGCTGGCGCTGGATATCTCTGGCGCGGCGCATCTGCTGGGCGGCGAAGACGCCTTGCTGGACGATCTGCTGGCGCGGCTGGCGCGCATGGGGTTCACCGCGCGCGCAGGGCTGGCCGATACGCGCGGCGCGGCTTGGGCCATGGCGCATGTCGGGCCGGGGGGGATTGTCCCGCCCGGTGGCGCGCGCGCCGCCCTTGGGCCGCTGCCACTCGCCGCGTTACGCCTGCCCACCAAAACGCTGGCCGCGCTGGAACGGCTGGGCCTGCGCCATGTCCGCGATCTGGCACAGATGCCGCGCGCGCCGCTTGCCCGCCGGTTTGGCGCAGAGATGTTGCAACGACTGGATCAGGCCATGGGCGACCTGCCAGAGCCGGTGGCGCCCCCGCCCCCCGCGCCGGTCTTTGCCGTGCGGATGTCGTTGCCCGACCCGATTGGCCTGTTGGGCGATCTGCACGCGGGGCTGACGCGGCTGCTGGAACGGCTTTGCCAGCATTTGCACCGGTCAGAGCTGGGCGCGCGGCGGTTGGTGCTGGACCTGTCGCGCGTTGACGGGCATTCGGTGCGGCTGGAAATCCGTCTTGCCCGGCCCATGCGGGACGCGGACGGTATCGCGCCGCTGTTTGACCGCGCGCTGGACGGGGTGGATGCGGGCTATGGCATCGACGGCATGCGCCTGAGCGCACCCGAGACAGCCCCCCTGCCCTTGCAGCAGGTCACGACCGGCGGCGCACGCGCGCAAGACGATCTGGCCGATCTGCTGTCGCGCCTGAGCAACCGTCTGGGGTTCGAGCATGTGCAGCGCCTGCTGCCCGCCGACAGCCATATCCCGGAAAAGGCGTTTACCGTGGCAGCCGCCGCTTATAGCGACGCCGCAGCCGACTGGCCACGCCCGCGCGCTCCGCGCCCGCTGACGCTGTTTGCACCCGAACCCATCGCGGGTAGCGGGCGCGCGGTGCCGCGTCGGTTCAAATGGCGGGGGCAGACATGGCAGGTCGTGGCGGCCACGGGGCCAGAGCGCATAACCCCCGAATGGTGGCTGGACGATCCGAACTGGCGGTCCGGCCTGCGCGACTATTGGCGGGTGCAGACGGATCGCGGCGCACGGCTGTGGCTGTTTCACACGCCGCAACGCGACGGATGGTGCGTTCAGGGCGAATTCGCCTGATCGTGACCGCCCCCGTCATCCTGCCCGAACTGGATGGCATAAAGCCGCGCATAGGCCCCGCCATGGGCCAGCAATTCGTCATGCGTGCCCTGTTCCACCACGCGGCCCCGGTCCATGACCACGATCTTGTCGGCGCGCCGCACGGTGGATAGGCGGTGCGCGATCACCAAGGTGGTGCGCCCCTGCGCCAGTCGGTCGAGCGCGGCTTGCACCAACGCCTCGGATTTCGCGTCAAGCGCGCTGGTCGCTTCATCCAGCAACAGGATCGGCGCATTGCGCAACAGCGCGCGCGCAATCGCAACACGCTGGCGCTGGCCACCCGAAAGTGACGACCCGCGCGGCCCCGCAAGCGTGTCCAGACCCTGCGGCAAGCCGGTCAGAAAATCGGCCACATGCGCGTCCTGCAACGCGGCCTGAAGCGCCGCATCCGACACCTCGCCCGCACCAAGGGTGACGTTGTCGCGGATCGTTTCGTCAAACAGCGCGCTGTCCTGACTGACCACGGAAAACAACCCGCGCAGTTCCCCAAGGTCCATGGCCCGCACATCGTGACCCCCGATCAGAACCGCGCCCGATTGCACATCGGCCAGTCGTGTCAGCAAAGTGAAACTCGTGGTCTTGCCAGCCCCCGACGGCCCGACAATGGCGGTTGTCTGCCCGGCCTCTGCCACAAGCGACAGATCGCGCAACACCAGCGTTTCGTCATAGCCAAAAGCGACATCGCGCAGCTCTACACGGGCGGCGTCGCGCACGGGCACTGGCGCGTGCGGTGGCGCGGGGCTGACCACCTTGGGCGTAATCTGCAACAGCGCATGCGTGCGCTCCAGCGAGGCGAGGATATTCTGCCATTCCGCCGACAAAGCCGACAAGCGGCGCATCGGGTCAAAAAGCAGGCCCAGCGCGGTAAAGAACGACATGAACTGCCCCACGGTGCGCGTGCCCTCTATGATCTGGAAACCTCCGACCACCAGCACCAGCGCGAACCCGATCGCGGCGCCGAAATCCATCACCGTGCTGACAGAAGCCTGGCCCACGGCGGCGCGGGTGGCCTTGCGGGCAAAGACCTTCATGATCTGGCGAAAGCGGCCCAGTTCCTGTGCCTCTGTGCCCGTCAGCTGGATGGTGGCGATGCCATGAAAAGCCTCGTCCAGCCGGTTCGAGCTGTCGGCGGCCGCCAGCCGCGCCTCGCGCGAGCGGCGACGGATCAGCCGCTGAAGGGCCATAATCGGCAGCACGATCAAGGGAATGGCTATAATCGCGGACAGCGTCCATTGCCACGCGGTCCAAAGCGCGACCCCCAGCAACACCACCACCGCCGCACCGTCGCGGCCCAGACCAGTAATGAACCCGTTGAAGACCCGGCGCATGGCTTCGGAATCGCCGCGCACCCGTTCGATCAGCACGCCGGGCGCGTTCAGCTTGAAAAAGCCCTGATCGAGCGTGGCCAAATGCGCCAGCAAGGTGCCTTGCAATTCCGCCGTGGCCTTCTCGGACAGCCACGCCATCACGGATTTATGCACCAGCCGCGCCAGTCCGCGCCCAAAGAAAACGCAAGCCATGGCCAGCGCCACAAAGACAACCCGCCCCCTGTCGCCCTCGACCAGCACATCGTCGAACATGGGCTGCACGAGATAGCTGAACGCCCCCAGCATCGCGGCTTCCAGCACCATGAACGCGACGGCCAGCCCGATATAGGGCATCCGTTTGGCGATAAACCCATGCCATAGCCAACGCGCAACGATCCGGTCGTTGCGCGATTGGTCTTTGCGGTTGGCTTGGGGTGCGGCGGGCAAGGCGAACTCTGGTCAGGGGTATATCGCGCGTAGCCATAGCGGCATTGTGCCCATTGGGACAAGCCCGCTTGTCACCGGCTGAATTGCAGCAATATCCCGGCCTGACCGCCATGTTGTGCAACATCGGCATGGGCGCCGTCGCCGAATTGCAAGATAACCTGCGAATTGTTGCCACCCTGTTGCGACAGGTTGGCGCTGTGGTTGCGCCCCTGCTGGTGGATGATTCCGCGATTGTTGCCGCCTGATTGGGCCAGTGCCGCCGCATGGTTGCGCCCGACCTGCCGGATATCGGCGCCGGAGCGGATATCGCGGTGGATCGAGTAGAGTGTGATCGCGGTATTGAGCGCGCGGGCCTCTTGCGCGTTTTGGGCATTCAGCGACAACGACAGGCTGCCCGCCTGCGCCGCCCCTATTGGCGCTAGCGCCAGCCCGGCGACCAAGGCGGCCGCCAGCTTGCGGGATGTGCGGGAATGAGTGTGACATAGGGTCATGGGTTTTCCTTTCACGATGGGTTCGGGTTACAGGCTGAGCGTGGTGCAGGTCTTGCGCGCGCCGGCTGCCTCCAGCACCAGTTCGGCGCTGATATCGCGAGGGCGCGCGGCAAAGGTGGCTTTGCCAAGGACGCTGCGTTGGCCCGGTTCGAGGTGGAACGCGCCGCCCTGTCGAAGTGTCGTGCGCCCGCCCGTGCCCAGCTGCTCGACCGTCAGCGCGTAAGTGCCATGGGCGCCTTGGCGCGCCTGCGCTTCGGCCAGAAGGGTGACGGTCCGCCCGCTTTGCGACAGGTGCAAGGCGCAGACCAGCGCCTCTGGCGGCGGAGTGTCATGTGATGTTGCAAGGCTGGCGGTGGACACCGCACCCGCAATCACCACGGCTGCGGCGGTATAGGGAATGAGGGACATATCAATGCCTCCGTTTGGGTCAAAAGCTCGCGCGGGCCGGGGGGGGCTTACCCCCCCGGCGCGATGTCATTCCTGAATAATCAGCACGACATTGCCGCTGCCCGCCTGTGTGGCATTGGCGGTATTGCCGCGTCCCGTCTGGATGACGCCGACGGCGTTGCGGTTGCCAGACTGGGTGACGGTGGCGTCATTCTGGCGCCCCATTTGCGCGACACCGACAATGTTGCGCCGCCCGTTTTGGAGCGTGTCGGCCACATTGTCCCGACCGGACTGGCCCACGACCACGCGGTTGCGTGCGCCGTCCTGCGTATTCAGCGACAGGTTGCCCCGCCCACGCTGGGTGATGCTGACACGTTGGTGGTGGCCGGTTTGCGCAATCGCGCCGGAATTGTCGCGGCCCCATTGGTCGATCAGCACACGGTTCGACCCCGCGCTTGCGGGCAGCGTGGCAAGGGTCAGGACCATGGCGCAGGCCGTCGTGGTAAATTTCAAAAAGGTCATGTCAGGTGCTCCGTAGCAGATTGATCTGAAAGGCCCGTTCAAGGGCTGCGGGTGATCCGCAAAACCAACCTGGTTCGGAAGCTGCACGCCGCTCAATATCACAGCGGCGTCAGCCCATGACGGGCCGACGTTATTGGATGACATCGACCCAATACTTTGTTTCTAATAGAAATATATAATGCGCTGCCTAGCTGCCAGCTTTTGCCGCCATATCACGGGCGATGGCAAAGGCCCCGCGCACGCGCTCTTTCTCTGTGTCCCAATCGCGGCGCACGACAATCTTGTTGTCGCGAATCTTGGCCAGACCTTTCTGGTCCTGCATGAATTCGACCAAACCGGCAGGATTGGGAAACTTGTCATTGTGGAACTGGATGGTGGCACCCTTCGGACCGCAATCGAATTTCGCAATACCCGCCCGCTTGCATTCGGCCTTGATGCGCATGACGGCCAACAGCGTGTTCACCTCGCGCGGGAGCTTGCCGAAACGGTCGATCAGCTCTGCGGCAAAGCCCTCCAGCTCGACCTTGGTGGTCAGGCCGGACAGGCGACGATACAAGCCCAAGCGGACATCCAGATCGGGCACATAGGGCTCGGGAATCAGAACCGGCACGCCCAGATTGATCTGCGGCGCCCACTGCCCGTCCAGATCATCGACCGAGGAAATCTCGCCAGACCGGATCTTGGCGATCGTTTCCTCTAGCATTTGTTGGTAAAGTTCATAGCCCACTTCCTTGATGTGGCCGGACTGCTCTTCGCCCAGAATGTTGCCCGCACCGCGCAAATCCATGTCATGGCTGGCCAGGTTGAACCCCGCGCCAAGGCTGTCGAGGCTGGCCAAAAGCTTCAGCCGCCGTTCGGCTTGCGGGGTCAGCGGCGCGCGCGGCTTGGTGGTCAGGAAGCAATAGGCGCGGGTTTTCGACCGGCCCACGCGGCCCCGGATCTGATACAACTGCGCCAGCCCGAACATATCGGCGCGGTGAACGATCATGGTGTTCGCGCGCGGAATATCTAGGCCCGATTCGACAATACTGGTGGCCAGAAGCACGTCGTATTTGCCGTCATAAAAGGCGTTCATCCGTTCATCCAGATCGCCCGCCGCCATCTGGCCGTTCGCGGTCACGAAACTGACTTCAGGCACATGAGTGCGCAGGAACTCTTCCAATTCGGGCAGATCGGCAATCCGCGGGGTCACGAAGAACGTCTGCCCACCGCGATAATGCTCGCGCAGGATCGCCTCTCGCAGCGTCAGCGTATCGAATTCCGACACATATGTGCGGATTGCCAGACGGTCCACGGGGGGCGTCTGGATGATCGACAGGTCGCGCACGCCGGTCAGCGACAGTTGCAGCGTGCGCGGGATGGGCGTGGCGGTCAGCGTCAGCACATGCACATCAGAGCGCAGTTCTTTCAGGCGTTCCTTGTGGCTAACGCCGAAATGTTGTTCCTCATCTATCACCAGCAGGCCCAGATTGGCGAATTTCACCGATGCCGCCAGCAGCGCATGAGTGCCGATGACAATATCCACCGTGCCCTTGTTGATCCCGTCGCGTGTCGCCGCGGCATCCTTGGCAGAGACGAACCGCGACAGGGGCCGCACATTGATCGGGAAACCCCGGAACCGGTCCGCAAATGTCTTGAAATGCTGCCGCGCGAGCAGCGTGGTCGGTGCGATAACGGCCACCTGAACGCCGGACATGGCGGCGATGAAGGCCGCGCGCATGGCGACTTCGGTTTTGCCGAAGCCCACATCGCCGACGACAAGCCGGTCCATTGGGCAACCGCTTTCGAAATCCTCAACCACATCCGCGATGGCATTCAACTGGTCGTCGGTTTCGGCATAGGGAAAACGGGCAAGGAATTCATCCCACATCCCGTCGGGCGCGGTGAATTCCGGCGCTTTGCGCAACTGGCGTTCCGCCGCGATGCGGATCAGCTTGTCGGCAATCTCGCGGATGCGTTGCTTCAGCTTGGCTTTCTTGGCTTGCCACGCGCCGCCGCCCAGCTTGTCGAGCAATCCCTCTTCATGCCCGTAGCGCGACAGAAGCTCGATGTTTTCCACCGGCAGGAACAACCTGTCGCCACCTGCATATTCCAGCGCGATACACTCATGCGGCGCGCCCATGGCGGTGATGGTGTCCAGCCCTGTGTAGCGGCCCACGCCATGATCGACATGCACGATCAGATCGCCCGGCGAGAGGGTCTGCGCTTCGGTCAGGAAGTTCTCGGCCTTTTTGCGGCGGGTCTTGCGGCTGACAAGACGGTCGCCCAGCACATCCTGTTCGGAAACAACCGTCAGATCGGGTGCCTCGAACCCTGCCTCCAGCGGCCAGATGGCAAGGTATAGCCCATCCTTGCTCGACCCCATGTCGCGCGCGGTGGCGATGTCTTGTGCAGCCCCCGCGCCATGATCCTCGAGCAACCCGCGCAAGCGTTCGCGCGCACCCTCGGAATGGGTGGCGACAACCACACGGCCCGACTGGCGGCGCGCGGTGATATGCTCTGCCAGCGCATCGAACACATTGGCACCCGACTGCCGCTCGGGGGCAAAACTGCGCCCCATGCGCCCGCCCGCGTCCAGCACCCCCGGCCCCGGTGCGGCGGGCGCGGCTTGCAGGCGGATAACGCGGCGGGGGGCAAGGGCTGCGTCCCATGCGGGCGCGTCCAGATACAGCAGGTCCGGCGGGCAGGGTTTATAGACCGTATCCATGCGCCCCTTGGCACTCATCGCTTCGCGGCGCGCATCATACTGGTCGGCAATGCTGTCCCATCGGGCGGCGCGCAATGTGTCGGATTGCTCGTCCAGCACCAGCGCGGCCTGCGGCAGGTAATCGAACAGCGTCGCCATATCGGCATGGAAGAAGGGCAACCAATGCTCCATCCCCTGATGCTTGCGCCCCGCACTCACGGCCTCATATAGCGGGTCGTCATTGCCTGCCGCCCCGAATTCGACCCTGTAGTTCTGCCGGAACCGCGTGATCGCAGCCTGATCCAGAATGATCTCGGACACTGGCGCGAATTCCACCCTTTGCAGCTTTTCTAGGCTTCGCTGCGTTGCCGGGTCGAACCGGCGCGCACCGTCCAGCACATCGCCGAACAGGTCCAGCCGGACAGGGCCGCTTTCACCCGGTGGGTAGATGTCGAAAATGCCACCCCGAATGGCATAGTCGCCCGGTTCCGAGACTGTGGGCGCTTGGGCAAATCCCATGCGCACCAACCAGTCGCGCAAGCCACCTTCATCCAGCCGTTTGCCAACCGTGGCCTGAAACGACGCCTCTGCCACAACCGACGGTGTCGGCACATATTGCGTGGCCGCCGCGAGCGTTGTCAGCACCACGAACCGCCCCGGTACGCCATGCGCCAATGCGGCCAGCGTGGCCATGCGGGCTGCCGATATATCGGGATTGGGCGAGACACGGTCGAAGGGCAGACAATCCCACGCAGGAAACCGCAGCACCGTCACCTCTGGCGCGGCAAAGGCCAGCGCCTGCGCCATCGCCTCGGCCCGCTTGTCATCGCGCGCCACATGAATCAGGGGGTCCTCGCCGCGCTCCAGCTCGCGCATGAGCAGCGTTGCATCATAACCCTCGGGCGCGCCGCCCATGATGATCCGGGAAGGAGCGTTGGTCATCGTTAAAGTTCGTGTCCTTGAAGCATGGCAGTTTTCCGGACCGGGCGCGCGCGCCTCACAGGCTTAACACCGTGGCGCTCATGACATGCAACATGCCCCAAACCGCGGTCACGAAGATCGCGACGACCCCGATCAACTGCACCAAAAGCCGGTGGCGCAGCAATGCGCGTTGCAGGCGATCATCCCGCATGTTGTCGTGCTCTATCCGAAACGCAAGCCGGACTGCCAAAAATTGCGTCAGCACGAGCGGAAGAAACAAAAGGAACAAGGCTTGTGCGAATTCAATCGCTTGCCCGAATGCCATTATACACACCGCCGTCAGCACCATGACCTGAAAGCCCAAGACCCAATGTCCGGCCCGACGTACAACGGTCAGACGGCGGCGGACGAAAATGCCGACGATCGTGTTCAGATCCTCTGCCGCCTCGCCACCTTTGCGGCGCGCTTTGACAATCAGGTCATACGGGGCGCCCATGATGGTCTGAGAGGCGGATGACCACGCCAGCGCCAGCACGATCCAGAACCAGACAGACGAAAACGACCGCATGTCGATCAGATCACGGATGTTGTCCAGAAGTGCCAAGGCGCGTTACTTTCAAATCCTGTCGGCAATCCGGTTAGCCGCTGTCTGCTGGTTTTGCAATGCCGCCCCCGTTGCACATGTCGTGACCGGCCCGTGCCTGTGGTTGCGCTATCACGCCAAGATTGCGCTAACGCCTGACAAACACACGGTTTTCGCCCTTTTTTCGCCCCTACCCCAAAGGTATACCGCCCGCAACCAGATTGCGGAGAGATCACAATGACCATCACCATCGGGATTAACGGCTTTGGGCGGATCGGGCGTTGCACCTTGGCTCATATCGCAGAGAGCGCGCGCAACGATGTCGAGGTGGTCAAGATCAACGCCACCGGCCCAATCGAGACGAATGCACATCTGCTGAAATACGACAGCGTGCATGGCCGCTTCCCCGGCAATATCCGGGTTGAGGGCGACACGCTCGACCTGGGTCGTGGACCTATCAAGGTGATGTCCACCTACGAACCCGAAGAGCTTGACTGGGGCGGCGTGGATGTGGTGCTTGAATGCACCGGCAAATTCAATGACCGTGACCGCGCTGCCGTGCATCTGGGCCGTGGCGCCAGCCGTGTGCTGGTGTCGGCGCCCGCGAAGAATGCCGATGCGACGATCGTTTACGGCGTGAACCACCGCAGCCTGACCTCGGAACAGCTTGTTGTGTCGAACGGGTCGTGCACCACCAACTGCCTTGCCCCCCTTGCGAAGGTGCTGAACGATGCCATCGGCATCGAGGCAGGCATCATGACCACGGTCCACAGCTATACCGGCGACCAGCCAACGCTGGACCGCCGCCACAAGGACTTGTATCGCGCGCGTGCCGCAGCGATGGCGATGATCCCGACATCGACCGGCGCTGCCAAAGCCTTGGGCGAGGTGCTGCCGGAACTGGCGGGCAAGCTGGATGGCACATCCTTGCGCGTGCCGACCCCGAATGTCAGCGCAGTGGACCTGACCTTTCAGGCAGGCCGTGACGTGACGGTCGCAGAGGTGAACGAGATCATGCGCAAAGCCTCGGAAGGGTCCATGGGCGCAGTTCTGGCCTATGATCCCGAGCCGAAAGTTTCGATCGACTTCAACCATACCCCGCATTCGTCCATCTTCGCGCCCGACCAGACCAAGGTCGTGGGCGGGCGCACCGTGCGCGTGCTGGCGTGGTATGACAACGAATGGGGCTTTTCATGCCGCATGGCCGATGTCGCCGCGGCAATGGGTCGGCTGATCCACTAAGCACCGCAGCGCCCAGCGCTTTATGCGGTGGCCTTGGGCCGCCGCTTTTCGTTTAATGAAGCGTGTTCTGGTCAGGCTTTCGCCAAGGCCCGCGCGCCCTCTATCGTCAGCCCCGGCGATAGCGCATCGGGGTCCAGCACCAGTTCGATCACCGCAGGCAGGTCTGCCGCCAGCGCACGCTCCAGCGCAGGCGCGAACTCCTCAGTGCGGGTCACGCATTCGCCATGCGCACCGTAGGCCCGCGCCAAAGCGGCGTAATCGGGGTTGAACAATTGCGTGCCGCTCACGCGCCCCGGATAGGTCTTCTCCTGATGCATCCGGATCGTGCCGTATTGCCCGTTGTTGCAGACGATCACGACCACATTCGCGCCGTACTGGCGGGCCGTGGACATCTCGTTCAACGTCATCTGGAAGCACCCGTCACCGGCCACGCAGACGACCGCGCGGTCAGGATGTTCCAGCTTGGCCGAGATCGCGGCTGGAAAGCCGTAGCCCATCGACCCCGAAGTCGGCGCCAGATGCCCCGGAAAGGCGCGCGCGCGCAGGTAGCGGTGCAGGAACGCCGCGTAATTGCCCGCGCCGTTGGTAATGATGGCATCATCCGCCAGCAGGTCGGACAGACTGCAAAATATCTGTTCCAGCTTCACGGCGCCCGGCGTTTCGCGCGGGGTGATCCAGTCCAGATAGTCGGCGCGTGCCGCCTGCGTCCATGCCGCCCAGTCCGGCCGCGCGGGCGGGTCGCGACGCGCCAGACGCGCAAGCACATCGACAGCAGGGGCCGCAAGACCCAGATCGGGGCGGAACACGCGGCCCAATTCGTCGGGGTCGGGATGAATATGGATGATCGTCTTGCCGGGAGCTGCCGGGTCGACATAGTCATAACTGCCGGTCGCAATATCGCCGAGGCGAGAGCCGATCACCAACAGGCAATCCGCCTCGCGCAGGCGCGCGGCCAGTTTGGGGTTCATCCCGACCGACAGATCGCCCGCATAATTGGGGTGGCGGTTGTCGATACGGTCCATCCGCCGGAAGGTGGCACAAACGGGCAAGCCGAACCCTTCGGCAAAGCGCGCAAGGTCTTGGGCAGCTTGCGCCGACCAGACCGACCCGCCCGCAATCACCAACGGACGCTTGGCGCGGCAAAGCAATTGCAACACCGCGTCGATCTGGTCACTACAGACCGACGGCGGCATAGGGGCGACAGCGGGCAGATCCGGCACATCGGCGCGCGCCGACAGCATGTTTTCGGGCAAGGCCAGCACAACAGGACCGGGGCGACCAGATTGGGCGACATGGAAAGCGCGGCTGATGTATTCGGGCAGCCGGTCGATCTGGTCGACCTCTGCCGCCCATTTCGCCAGCGGGCCGAATACGGCGCGATAATCCACCTCTTGGAATGCCTCTCGGTCACGGTGGCGATTGTCGATCTGGCCCACGAACAGAATGAGTGGCGTTGAATCCTGCTTGGCGACATGGATACCGCTCGACCCGTTCGTCGCACCCGGCCCGCGCGTGACAAAGGCAACGCCGGGTTGGCCCGTCAGCTTGGCGTGGGCTTCGGCCATCATCACCGCGCCGCCCTCGTGGCGGCAAACGACATTCTCGATCCCGGACTCGTGCAGCCCGTCCAAAGCTGCCAGAAAGCTCTCTCCCGGCACAGAAAACACGCGGCGCACCCCCTGCGCTTTCAACTGGTCCACAAGGATTTGTCCGCCGTGGCGATCGGTCATCATCTGTCCTTTGTCTTGCTTGGTTCCGAAATTGCGCGAAACCCGGCTTGCGCGCAAGCGGTTGCCTTGGTCATGAACACCCTTACCTAAGGGACGCAATGGAAAGGACAACCATGACAGACCTGACACTTCTCGGCCTATGCGGGTCGCTACGCGCCGACAGCTTCAACCGCAAGCTCATGCATGCCAGCGCGCAAGCTTTCGGCCCGTCAAATTTCATCGAAGGCGACCTGAACCTGCCTCTATTCAACGAAGATCTGGAAGCGCAGGGCATGCCCGACGCCGTGACCCGGCTGAAAGAGCAGGTAAAAGCTGCGGATGCCGTTGTCATTGCTTGCCCCGAATACAACAAGGCCCCGCCGGGCGTGCTGAAAAACGCGCTCGACTGGATAAGCCGGGGCGGGCAACCGTGGACGGGCAAACCGGTCGCGCTGGTCTCTGCCGCAGCCGGTCGCGCGGGCGGCGAACGCACGCAATTCGCGTTGCGGCTGATGATGGTCCCGTTCCGCCCGCTGATCTTGCAGGGGCCAGAGATGCTGGTCGCCGGACCCAAGGATCATTTTGACGCAAACGGCGCATTGGTGACAGAAAGCTATCAAACCCTGCTGGCAGATTTGATGGCCGCGTTGCGCAAGGCCGCCGAAGACGCGAAAGCCTAGCCGGACGCAAACCCCGCGCGCACCAATGCTTCGCATTGGCTGGACAGCGTCTTGCGGGTCTGGCCCGCGCAGACAACAGGCGGGTGGCAGGTTACCGTCACCCGCCCCTGCCGACCTTGCCCCAGAATGCGCAGGAAGTGGCTGGCGAAATCCATGCCACCCCACCAGCCATAAAACCGCGGGTCGGTGTTTTCGGGGACGTGGTAGCGCAAAGAGACGGGTTGCACCGCCAGCCCCTTGGGCATGTCAGGTGCCAGAAATGCCTGAAACAGCGTCGCCTTGAACGGCAGCACCAGGGTGCTGTCGGTGCTGGTGCCTTCAGGGAAGAACACCAAGCGATGGCCGCGCCGGAATTCTGCCGCCAGAACGCCGGTTTGCGCCTGTGCCTCTCGGCGGTCGCGGCGAATGAACACCGTGCCCACCAACCGCGCCAGATGGCCGATGCCGGGCCAGCCCGCGACCTCTGATTTTGCCACAAACTGCACGGGGGCCGTGGCCCCCAGCACGAAAATGTCGAGCCATGACGCGTGATTGGCAACCAGCGCGCCCCGCCCCATTGGGACCGTCCCGCGCAATTCCACGCGAACCCCGATGACCGAGAGCAAAAAGCGGCAATAAAGCCGCATGACGCGAGGGGACAATCGGCGCGCGCCCGCATGGGTGACATACTCTGCCATGCGGGCCAAGACCAAGGCCAACAGCGTCGGCACCAGACCCAAGGCAAGAACCGCAAGCCGCAAAAACGCGCGGCGACGCTCTGCCGTGCTCAAGTCCGTAGAGGGCGGCGGTATCGACGAATCCCAAGTGCTCATCCCGTTCGCCCCACGAAAGCTTGTGCATGACGGCTCAGACGGGCGGCATCCAGAATGATGCACACATCCGTGGTGTTGAATGCATGGTCGACAAATGCCCCTTCGCCAATGGTCGCACCAAGCCGGAGGTAGCTGCGAATCAATGGCGGGATGCCTTCTCGCGCGGCGGTCAGGTCAAGCGCGTCGGCGGGCAGGATATGATCCAGATGGCAGGGACGCGCGCGCACCCGCAACTCTGGCGCGGCAAGATGGGTGTGATGCAACCAACTTAGCGGCTGCGCCAGAGCGGTCAGATCTGTGCCGGGAAAGCTGGCCGCCCCGAACAGAATCTCAATGTGCCGCGCCGTCGCATAGTCCGCCAGCGCCTGCCACATCAGCAGCATTGCCATCCCGCCGCGATAGGCCGGGGCGACGCAAGAGCGCCCCAGTTCCAGCAAGCGCCGACCGGAATTGCGCAGGGGCGCTAGGTCGAATTCGCCATCGCTATAAAACCGCCCCTCCGGCCCAAGGCGGTCGCCCGGCAACAGGCGGTATGCGCCGACAATCTGGCCTTCGCACGCGTTGTCAATCAGCAACAAATGGTCAAAATACGGGTCAAACGCATCCCGCTCCAGTTTTGCGGTATGATCCACCAGCGGGCCGTCGCCGCCCAACTCTTCGACGAATACGCGGTAGCGCAGCCCCTGTGCCGCGCGCAGGTCTTCTGCGCTTGCGGCAAGCCGCGTCGACAGGCTGCCCGCCTTCGGCTTTAGGTATGACGCTGGCCCCATCCCGTTTCAGTCCTGTCCCGATTGCGCCGTCTGCGCTTAATCCAAAGCGACCGATGCGTTCAAGCGAAACAGTTTGTTTCGCGTTCGATCATTGTGCGCACGTCTGGGTTGTTTAATGCTCATCATCAACGTTCCAGACAACCTCCAGAGGAACCATGGTCGCGTTAATCACTTGTTTGCCCATCTCTGCGAAATTCACAGTCACGATATCGCCGACGCGCGATTGCACCTGCCCAAGCCCCCAATCGGGATGGGCGGGGCAGCGCACGAACATTCCCGGTTCAAGTATATGATGCGACACCGCTTTCCCCCACAAGTTTCCGCAAGCGCGGCGCAGATGCCGCACGAACCCGACCTGCCTGCTCTGGTCGCAGCCCGAATCTGCCATGACCTTATCAGCCCGCTGGGGGCCATAGGCAATGGGGTCGAACTGCTGGAGATGGCCAATTCAACCGGCGGTCCGGAACTGGAGCTGGTGCGCGAAAGCGTGCAACAGGCACAGGCGCGCATCAGGCTGTTCCGCATTGCCTTTGGCAGCGTGCGCGCGGACCAGACCATCGGCGCGGACGAATTGCAGGGCATCTTGCGGGACTATTGTGCACAGCTTCGGTTCGATCTGGATTGGACGCCCGCGCCAAGCCAACCCAAACCTCTTGTCAAGCTGGGGCTCTTGGCGCTGCTATGCCTGGAATGCGCCCTTCCCTATGGGGGGCATGCGGTCTGTGCATTTTCTGACACGGGTCTTCACATCACGGCACGCGCGGAGAAACCGAAACTGGATAGTGCGCTTTGGACACCAATAGCAGACGGCGGCCCATGGCCCGACGGCCTGCGCGCAGCGCATGTGCAGTTCCCACTTTTGGCGCAAGAAGCGGCTGCGCAAGGCCTAACGCTTGCCGTAACCGTGCGGGCGGACGGGGTGGATTTGCAAATTACCGCCGATTGACGCAATCGTGCCCAGCCGGTGCGCACGATCCGATGACAGATGCGCAAAAGCTGATAAACTAAGTGCTTCGGATATCGGGCAAGGCCCGGGAAGGAGAGCAGATGACAAAATTCGCAAGCGTCGCCATTCTGGCGGCAGGACTGGCCCTTTCGGGCTGCCAGATGACCTCGACCGAGCGTCAGGTCACGGGTGGCGTGCTGGGTGCCGCTGGTGGTTTGGCCGCTGCCAACCTGCTGGGTGCCAACACCAACTGGGCCATAATAGGCACGGTCGCAGGGGCCGCCGCAGGCACCTTGCTGGCGCGCAACACGGAAACTGGCACTTGTGCCTATGCGCGCGGCGACGGCACCTATTACGAGGCGGCTTGCCCGTAACAGCCCGGGAGCGATATGACTAGAATGGCAAAAGCCCCGCATCTGCGGGGCTTTTTATTTTTGGCCAGGTCTGGGCGCGCAGCCACCGCCGCGCGCCCGAATTTGAGTGGCGAAGACAACCGCCAGACCTATTCGGCTGGCATGGCCGCTTGATCATGGCTGATCGGGTGCGGCAGATGCACCAGCATTTCTTTCGGGCAAACCTGCACGAAATGCACACGCTCGCGGTCCCAGTTGCGCAAGATATCCTCGGAGCGCGACGACCCCGTTTCTTCTGCATGACGGGCGATCAGACCACGCAACTCGGCATCCCAATGCTCTACGGTCACGGGACAGGTCACAAGGGTTTCCATGTTGATCAGGTCCTCGGTTTCGCCCTCCGGGTCATACAGGTAAGCCATGCCCCCAGTCATACCCGCGCCGAAATTGGCACCGATGCTGCCAAGAATGACCGCCACGCCGCCGGTCATGTATTCGCACCCGTTGGAACCGCAGCCCTCAATCACGACCTGAGCGCCAGAGTTGCGCACCGCAAACCGCTCGCCCGCACGGCCCGCCGCGAACAAGTAACCGTCGGTCGCGCCATACAGCACCGTGTTGCCGATGATCGTATTGTCTTGGGTGACAAGGGGCGAGGACATGCGGGGGCGCACCACGACCGTACCGCCCGACAGCCCTTTGCCGACATAGTCATTGGCATCGCCAAAGACCTCGATCTTCAGGCCCGGCGCCGCGAATGCGCCCAGAGATTGCCCTGCGCTGCCGGTCAGTTTCACCGTCAGGTGGTCGGGTTGCAGGCTGTTGCGCATACCAAAGCGTTTCACGATATGGCTGGACGCGCGCGTTCCCACGGTGCGGTGCGTGTTTTCCACCGCATAGGACAGTTGCATCTTTTCGCCTTCTTCGTAGAAGCGCGCGGCATCGCGGATGATCTCGGCATCCAGCGTATCCGGCACCGCGTTGCGCGGCTTCTCGCGGTCGTAGCGGATCTGGTCCGCGCCATCGACGGTCAGCAGCAGCGGGTTCAGGTCCAGATCATCCAGATGCGCCGCACCCCGGCTGACCTGCGTCAGCAGGTCGGCGCGCCCGATCACCTCATCAAGGCTCCGCGCCCCGATTTCGGCCAAGATCTCCCGCACTTCCTGCGCGTAGAACGTGATCAGGTTTACCACCTTGTCGGCATTGCCGGTGAACTTTTCACGCAGGCTTTCGTCTTGCGTGCAGACGCCCACCGGACAGGTATTCGACTGGCACTGGCGCACCATGATGCAGCCCATCGCGATCAGCGCGGCGGTGCCGATGCCGTATTCCTCGGCCCCCATCATCGCGGCCATGACAATGTCGCGCCCCGTGCGCAATCCGCCATCGGTCCGCAGCGTCACCCGCTCGCGCAGCTTGTTCATGGCCAGAACCTGATGCGCTTCGGTCAGCCCCATCTCCCATGGCAGGCCCGCGTATTTGATGGACGTGCCGGGGCTGGCACCGGTGCCGCCATTATGGCCCGAAATCAGGATCGTGTCCGCCTTGGCCTTGGCCACACCGGCGGCAATCGTGCCCACGCCCGATTGCGCCACCAGTTTGACCGTGACCTTCACGCGCGGGTTGATCTGCTTGAGGTCATAGATCAGCTGCGCAAGGTCTTCGATCGAGTAAATGTCATGATGCGGCGGCGGCGAAATCAGCGTCACACCCGGCGTCGAATGCCGCAGCCGTGCGATCAGCTTTGTCACCTTCATGCCCGGAAGCTGGCCACCCTCACCCGGTTTCGCTCCTTGGGCAACCTTGATTTCCAACTCTTCGCAAGCGTTCAGGTATTCCGCGGTCACGCCAAAGCGGCCAGAGGCCACCTGCTTGATCTTGGCACAGGGGTTGTCGCCATTGGGCAGCGGGTGCGCGTGGGCCGGATCTTCACCACCTTCACCGCTGTCGGATTTCGCGCCGATGCGGTTCATGGCGATGTTCAGCGTCATATGCGCTTCGGGCGACAGCGCGCCCAAGCTCATACCGGGCGTGACAAACCGCTTGCGGATAGAGGTGATGGATTCCACCTCTTCCAACGGAATGGCACGGCCCAAGGGCTTGATGTCCAACAGGTCACGCAGATGGATCGGATCGCGCGAGGTCATGGCCTTGGCATATTGCTTCCACAACGCGTAGCTGGAATTGTTGCAGGCCTGTTGCAGCAGGTGCATGTTGGTGGCTTCCCAAGCGTGCTTTTCGCCAGAGCGGCGCATCTTGTAGAACCCGCCGATGGGCAGCACATCCTGCCCGCCGCGCCAGCCTTTGGCGTGCACCTCTTCCAGTTTCATCTGGATACCGTGCAGACCGATGCCGGAAATCCGGCTCGGCATTCCGGGGAAGTATTCGGCAACCATGGCGCGGCTCAGGCCCACGGCCTCGAAATTCAGCCCGCCACGATAGGACGAGATGACCGAAATCCCCATCTTGGACATGATTTTCAACAGACCAAGGTCGATAGCCGCGCGGTAGCGGCGCATCGCCTCTATCAGCGGGCCGTCGATCAGGTTTCTGTCGATCCGGTCGGCAATGGTTTCCTGCGCCAGATAGGCGTTGACCGTGGTCGCACCGGACCCGATCAGCACCGCGAAATAATGCGGGTCGATACATTCGGCAGAGCGCACATTGATGGAGCAGAAGGTCCGCAGCCCCTTGCGTGTCAGCCAGCTATGCACGGCGCTGGTCGCAAGGATCATCGGCATCGCGACCTTGTCGGCGGATTGGTGTTCATCCGTCAGCACCAGATGGCCTGCGCCAGAGCGCACGGCATCCTCCGCCTCGGCCCGAATGCGTTCCAGACCGTCGCGCAGCGCATCTTCGCCCGCGCCTGCAGGGAAGGTGCAGTCGATGAACGAGACCTGGTCGCCAAATTCACGGACCATCTCGGCAAATTCGCCATTGGCCACAAAGGGGCTTTCCAGCACCAGAATTTCGGTCTGGCTGCTTTCCTCGTCCAGCACGTTTTTCAGGTTGCCGAAGCGGGTCTTCAGGCTCATGACGCGGTATTCGCGCAAGCTGTCGATTGCGGGGTTCGTCACCTGGCTAAAGTTCTGGCGGAAGAAATGCGACAGCGGGCGATAGACCTTGGACAGCACCGCAGAGGGTGTATCGTCGCCCATCGACGCAATCATTTCCTTGCCGTCCTCGGCCATCGGGGCCAGAACCTGCTCTATTTCTTCAATAGAATAACCAGCGGCCACCTGACGGCGGCGCAGGTCCGCCTTCTCCATCTGGCGGGATTCGGGTACATCGTGCAGCTTTTCATTCAGCTCGACGATCTTTTCGTTCCAGTCGCCGAATGGCTGATGCGCTGCCAGTTTATCCTTCAACTCGACATCGTGATACAGTTTGCCGTCGGTCATATCGACCGCGATCATCTGGCCCGGCCCAAGTGCGCCCTTTTCGCGCACGGACAGTTCATCGACCACGACCATGCCAATTTCCGACCCTGCAATCAGCATGTTGTCGCCGGTCACGACATAGCGCATCGGGCGCAGGCCGTTGCGGTCCAGACCCGCGCAGACCCAGCGACCATCGGTCATGGCCAAGGCGGCGGGGCCGTCCCACGGTTCCATCACCGAATTGCAGTAGGAATACATGTCGCGCCACGCTTCGGGCATCTCGACGGCGGTTTTGGACCACGCTTCGGGCACCAGCATGGTTTTCGCCATGGGCGCGTTGCGGCCCGCGCGGACCAGAACCTCGAACACCGAATCCAGCGCCGCCGAATCCGATGCGCCGGACGCGACGATGGGCTTGATATCTTCGGCCATCTCGCCAAAGGCACCCGATGCCATGCGGATCTCATGGCTTTTCAACCAGTTCAGGTTGCCTTTCAGCGTATTGATCTCGCCGTTATGGGCCAGCATGCGGAAAGGCTGCGCCAGCCACCATTGCGGGAACGTATTGGTCGAATAGCGCTGATGATAAATCGCAAAGGCGCTTTCGAACCGCTCGTCTGCCAGATCGGGGTAGAATTCGGCGACCTGCTCGGCCAGCATCATCCCCTTGTAGATGATCGACCGGCAGGACAGCGAACACATGTAAAAACCGGTGATCCCGGCGGCGCTGATCGCTTTTTCAATCCGGCGGCGGATGACATACAGTTCGCGCTCGAACGTCTCTTCATCGGTGCCCTTGGTGTTACGGATCAGGATTTGTTCAATCTCTGGCCGCGTCGCATTCGCCTTCTCGCCCAGACAGGACACGCTGACGGGCACATGGCGCCAACCATAGATCGCGTAGCCCATCCGCAGCACTTCGGTTTCCACGATGGTCCGCGAACGTTCCTGCGCGTTAAAATCCGTGCGCGGCAAAAACACCTGCCCCACGGCCATAAGCTGGTCATGCGCGGGCTCATGGCCCGTGCGGCGGATCGCGTCGTAGAAAAACGACACGGGGATTTGCACATGGATGCCCGCGCCGTCGCCGGTTTTACCGTCGGCATCGACCGCACCGCGGTGCCAGATGGCTTTCAGCGCCTCGATCCCGTTTTCCACCACCTTGCGCGACGGCTTGCCGTCCAGCGATACCACAAGCCCCACGCCGCAGGACGAATGCTCGTCCTCGTCGCGATACAGGCTGTGTTCGGACATGTAGGCACGGTTGGCTTCTTCGCGGGCGGCCCATGCGTCATCATACTTGGTCATGTCGTTTCCCTTTCAGGCAGGAAATTCGGTTATTCGGCAGCAACCTGTGCGGGTGCCGAAAGATAAGTCAGGATGGAGTCGGCAGCTTCGCGCCCGTCGCGGATAGCCCAGACTACCAAGCTAGCGCCGCGCACGATGTCGCCCACGGCCCAGACGCCCGGCATTTCCGTTTCATGCGTGTTGAAGCGCGCCTTGATCGTGCCCCAGCGGGTGACGGCCAGTTCGGGCTGGTCGAACAGCGATGGCATGTCTTCCGGCTCGAACCCAAGCGCCATGATCGCCATGTCGGCGTCCTCGGTATAGTCGGCCCCGTCAATCACTTCGGGGGCGCGGCGACCGCTGGCATCGGGCTTGCCCAAGCGCATTTGCTGCACACGCACGCCCGACAGGTCGCCCGCGTCATCGGTGATAAAGCCCAAGGGAGCGGTCAGCCAGACGAATTCGACACCCTCTTCCTCTGCGTTCTGTGTTTCGCGTCGAGAGCCGGGCATATTCTCGCGGTCGCGCCGATACAGGCATTTGACCGAGGTCGCGCCCTGCCGCACTGCCGTGCGCACGCAATCCATGGCTGTGTCGCCGCCGCCCACGACCACCACGCGCTTGCCCTTGGCATCCAGCGTGCCGTCGTCGAAATCCGGAACCTCGTCACCAAAGCTCTTGCGGTTGCTGGCAGTCAGAAATTGCAGCGCGGGCAACACGCCGGGCGCGTTGGCATTCGGTATGCTCAGATCCCGCGCCTTGTAGACGCCCGTTGCGATCAGCACCGCGTCATGTTTACCGCGAATGGCATCAAAGCTGATATCCTCGCCAACATTGCAGTTCAGAACGAATTCGACACCGCCTTTTTCAAGCTGTTCGATCCGGCGCATGACGACGGGTTTTTCCAGTTTGAAGCCGGGGATACCATAGGTCATCAACCCGCCCGCGCGGTCATAGCGGTCATAGACAGTCACCTGCACACCGGCGCGGCGCAGCACATCGGCCGCGGCCAGCCCGCCGGGGCCGGCACCCAGAATGGCGACCGATTCGGTGCGCTCTGCCGTGGGCGCAATCGGCTGGACCCAGCCTTCGTCCCAAGCTTTGTCGGTGATGTATTTCTCGACCGATCCGATGGTCACGGTGCCATGCCCCGCTTCCTCGATCACGCAATTACCTTCGCACAGGCGATCTTGCGGGCAGATACGGCCACAGATTTCGGGAAAGGTGTTGGTAGCTTGGCTGAGCTCATAGGCCTCTTGCAAACGCCCTTCGGCGGTCAGGCGCAGCCAATCGGGAATATTGTTGTGCAATGGACAATGCGACTGGCAATAGGGCACACCGCATTGGCTGCACCGGCCCGCTTGCTCCGCAGCTTTTTCGCTTGCGTATTCGCCATAAATCTCGCCGAAATCCTCGGTCCGCAGGTCTGGCGGCCGCTTTTCTGGCATTTCTTTGCCAACGGATACGAAACGCAGCATCGGTTGCTTGGCCATTTTCTGTCCTCCAAGGTTCGGAACGGCCTTTTACAAAGGCGCGACGCAAATGAAAAGTCAGCAAAGCTGCCATTTCTGAAGAAAATTTCTTCGCTTGCGCAGAAAGATTAGGAAATTTCTACGATTTTAGGTCAGCAAAGCTGCCTTTAATGTCTGCTTATTAAATCTTGGCACACTAATCCCCGCAGAGTATAGCGGCGCTATGACATTGCTATACCTTGCCATTCTGGCGCTTGTGCAGGGCGTGACAGAGTTTTTGCCGGTCTCGTCCTCTGGCCATCTTATCCTGTTGCCCAAGCTGATGGGCGCGCAGGATCAAGGATTGGCGCTGGATGTCGCGGTGCATGTGGGCACGCTTGTCGCGGTCTGCCTGTATTTTCGGACGGACGTGGCGCGCGCGGTGCGCGGTGCCGGACAACTTGCGCGCGGTCAGCTTGCCAGCCCGGAATCGTTTCTGGCGCTCTGCTTGATTGTCGCAACCATCCCGGTCATGGCCGCCGGCCTTGTGCTGAAGCTGACCGGCTGGATAGATCTGATGCGCAGTATCGCTGTCATCGGTTGGGCCATGATCATCTTTGGCATTGTACTCTATGTCACCGACAAACGCGGCGCACAGACCCGCGCCGCGCCCGGCTGGACACTGCGCCATGCGGTCATTCTTGGCTTGTGGCAAGTGGTGGCACTTATTCCCGGCACATCGCGGTCGGGTATAGTCATCAGCGGCGCTCGGGCTTTGGGCTATGCGCGCCATGATGCTGCGAAACTGTCTATGCTGATGTCGATCCCCACAATTTTGGCCTCTGGCGCGCTGCTGTCGCTAGATGTGATCGGTCAGGCGGATTGGGCTTTGGCACGCGATGCCGCAATCGCCGCCGCGATCGCCTTTGTCGCAGCCCTTGCCGCGCTAGCGCTGATGATGCGGCTGCTGCGATCCGTCAGCTTCACGCCCTATGTGATCTACCGCATGGTGCTTGGCGTGGTGCTTTTGGGCATTGCCTACGGGTGATACCCTCTTGACCGGGCAGGCGCGGCCATGTGTTAAACCCCCATGCCCCGCGCCAAACAGACACAAAAGAAACCTCCCTACCGCACCGGCGCGCCGCACCGTGCCTTTATGGGCGTAGCGAACGCTCTGCGCTGGCTGCGGCGCTGGGTGCTGCGGCTGGCTGCACTGGTCTTGGTGCTGCTGGTCGCCTGGGTGCTGCTGTACCGCTTTGTTGCGCCGCCCGGCGGTCTGTTCATGTGGCAGGAATACCGCCGTTTGGGAGAGATCAGCCGCAACTGGGTGCCGCTGGACCAGATCGCACCCGTGATGGCACGCTCTGTGGTGGCGGCCGAGGACGCGAACTTTTGCCGACACTGGGGGTTCGACATGTCGGCCATCCGCCAGGTGATCGAAGCGGGCGCGATGCGCGGGGCCTCTACCATCAGCCAGCAGACGGTGAAAAACGTGTTTTTGTGGCACGGTCGGGACTGGACACGTAAAGCGCTCGAATCGGGCATAACCCTGATCGTGGAAACCGCATGGCCCAAGACCCGCATTGTCGAGGTCTATCTGAACATGGCCGAATTCGACGAAGGTGTGTTCGGCGTGGACGCCGCCGCGCAGCACTATTTCAACGTGTCGGCAGCTGAACTGAACGCAGTGCAGGCGGCGCGCCTTGCCGCGCTGCTGCCATCGCCCAAGACACGCGATGCTGCCGACCCGTCCGCTTTCGTGCAACGGCGTGCCGCGCAGATTATGGACGGGGCGGCCACAATCGAACGTGACGGGCGCGCCGACTGTCTGGGTGGTTGAACTTGGGACCAGCGCAAGGCAAGAGAGGGAAACCGCCCCGTTTCACAAAGGCATCGCGCAGCCCATGGCCCGTTTGTATCACGTCCCCCTGTCGCCCTTTTGCCGCAAGGTGCGGCTGACCCTTGGGGAAAAGCGCGTCGAGGTCGAGTTGATAGAGGAACGCTACTGGGATCCCAGCCAGGATTTCATGCGCCGCAACCCGGCGGGCAAGGTGCCGATCTTGCGCTACAACGGCACGCATATGTCCGAGAGCCAAGCCATTTGCGAGTATCTGGACGAATCGATCCCCACGCCGCCGCTGGTGCCCAAATCGCCCGAGGACCGCTATGAGATGCGCCGCCTGTGCACATGGTTCGATGACAAGTTCCACACCGAAGTGACCGCAAACCTTGTTTATGAGCGGGTGAACAAGAAGATCAGCGGGCAAGGCTATCCTGATTCGACACGCATCAAGACCGGGTCTACCCGTATCAAGTTTCATCTGGACTATATGGACTGGCTGCTGGGCAAACGCCGCTGGCTTGCGGGCAATGAAATGACGCTCGCGGATTTTACGGCTGCCGCGCATCTTTCCTGTCTGGACTACATAAACGATGTGGACTGGAAACGGTCGAGCACGGTGCATGAGTGGTATGCCAAGATCAAATCGCGGCCTGCATTCCGCACGCTTCTGGCTGACCAGATTCCCGGCTTTCCGCCGCCCGCGCATTATGCCGATCTGGATTTCTGAGGCGTTTTGCGCCATGCCGGACACATGCCCGAAGACCTGAAATCAGAGTTGCTCAACCGCGCGCGGGAATTCGGCTTCACCGCCTGCGCTGTCACGCGCCCCGACGCCATACCGCACGCACCCGAGCGACTGCGCGCTTTTGTCGAGGCCGGTCATCATGGCCAGATGGGCTGGATGGCAGAGCGGATGCACTGGCGCGGCGATCCGACAGCGCTGTGGCCAGAGGCGCGTAGCGTGATCATGCTGGCCGAAGCCTACACGCCGGATCACAACCCGCTGGACCTGCTGGCGCTGCGGGACCGGGGCGTGGTTTCCGCCTATGCACAAGGGCGCGATTATCATGACGTGGTCAAGAAACGCCTGAAACGGCTGGGGCGCTGGCTGATCGAGACAGCGGGCGGCGAGATCAAGGTCTTTGTCGACACCGCCCCGGTCATGGAAAAGCCGCTGGCCGAGGCGGCGGGACTGGGCTGGCAGGGAAAACACACCAACCTTTTATCACGCGAGCTGGGCAACTGGTTCTTTCTGGGCGCAATCTTCACCACCCATGCGCTGCCCCCTGACGCGCCAGCCGAGGAGCGTTGTGGAAGCTGTCGGGCCTGTCTGGATGTCTGTCCGACCAATGCCTTTCCCGCGCCCTACCAACTGGACGCGCGGCGCTGCATTTCCTACCTGACGATCGAGCATCACGGCCCGGTTCCGGAAGAGCTGCGGTCAAAGATGGGCAACCGGATCTATGGCTGCGACGACTGCCTTGCGGTCTGCCCGTGGAACAAATTCGCCGCCGAGGCCCGCGAGGTGAAATATGCCGCCCGCGACGGCATGATCGCGCCCGATCTGGCAGAACTGGCCGGGCTGGATGACGCGGCGTTTCGGGCGCGCTTTTCCGGCTCGCCCATCAAGCGGATCGGGCGGGGGCGCTTCGTGCGCAACGTGCTCTATGCCATCGGCAATTCCGGCACCCCCCGTCTACAGCCCGTGGCGCAAGGCTTGTGCGAGGATGCCGATCCGGTGGTCGCCGATGCCGCAAAATGGGCCGTCGCACAGCTTGGATAGGAACCAAAGGGGGCTGCCGCCCCCCGACCCCCGCGAGTATTTGCGGCAAGATGAAAGAAGTCAGGTTTGCCAGTCGGCGCTTTGCATTTCGCGCAAACGGCTCGCGGTGCGCTCGAACTCGAACGAACCGGCCCCCTCGGTATATAGCTTTTCAGGCTCTGCCGCGGCAGAGGCGATGAAGCGCACGCGGCCCTCGTAAAGCGCGTCGATCAGTGTCACGAAACGCTTGGCCTGATTGTAGTTCCCCGAAGACAGTTGCGGAATGTCGTCGAGGATCAGAACACGCAACGCCTCTGCGATGGCAAGGTAATCAGCGGCGCCCAAGGGCTGGCCGCACAGCTCCCAAAAAGACGCGCGGCCCACACCGTTATGCGCCTTGGCGACCACGACATCGCGGCCTTTGACGCGCAGGCGCAATTCCTGTCCCGGATCATGGCCGGTCAGATCATCCCAAAGCTGCCCAAGGCTTTCGCGCGCCTGCGCGCCGGACGGGGTGAAATACACTTGCGCGCCCGCAAGACGGTGTTGGCGGTAGTCGGTTTCCGCCTCTAGGTGGTGCACTGTCATTTGCGCGTTGAGCATATCAATGAACGGCCGGAACAGCGCGCGGTTCAGCCCATCCTTGTACAGATCGTCGGGCGGGCGGTTCGAGGTGGTGACGATCGCCACTCCCGCCGCCATCAACCGCTCGAACAGGCGGCCAACGACCATGGCATCGGTGATGTCAGTGATCTGCATCTCGTCAAACGCCAGCAGGCGGACCTGCGCGGCCACGGCATCGGCCACGGGCGCAAGCGCGTCTTCGGTGTTGGACTGGCGGGCCTTGTGCATGCCGGCATGTATCTCCTGCATGAAGGCGTGAAAATGCACACGGCGTTTGGGCACATCGCCCGCATGGTCCACGAACAGGTCCATAAGCATGGATTTGCCACTCCCCACGCCGCCCCACAGATAGAGCCCCGGCGCAAACGCGGGCTTGGCACGCCCGAACAACCCACGCAGCCCCCCGGATTTCGGGGCAGATTGGGCCAAATACTCCAGTAAGGGCTGGAACAACGGCATTGCCGCGCGTTGGGCCGGGTCCGGGCGCAGCGTTCCAGTCTCGACCTTGCGGTCGTAAAGCGCGGTCAGGGCATTGCTCATACCTGCCTGAATACGCCATGCGCGCATCCGCGAAAAGCCCTGCTTGCCAGTCTGCGCGGGCCTCGGTAGGTGTTGGAGGACAAATTGCTACGGGGGCTGATATGGACGATCCGAAAACGCTGGTTTCCACCGAATGGCTGGCCGCGCATTTGTCTGACCCCGATCTGCGCGTGCTGGATGCAAGCTGGTATATGCCTGCGTCGGGGCGAAATGCGCGGGCCGAATATGATGAAGCGCACATCCCCGGCGCGCGGTTTTTCGATATTGACGACATCAGCGACCACCGGTCCGAACTGCCGCATATGGCACCGCCGGTCGAAAAATTCATGTCGCGGATGCGCAGCATGGGCGTGGGAGACGGGCACCAAGTGGTCGTCTATGACGGAATGGGGCTGTTTTCCGCAGCGCGCGTCTGGTGGTTGTTCAAGCTGATGGGCAAGACCGATGTCGCCGTACTGGATGGCGGCTTGCCCAAGTGGCAAGCCGAAGGGCGCGCTGTGGAAGATATGCCGCCTGTGCTGCGTGAGCGGCACATGACGGTGCAGCGCCAGCCGCATCTTGTGAAAGACGTGAGCCAGGTTGCCGCCGCCATCAAATTGCGCGACTGGCAGATCGTGGATGCCCGCAGCGCGTCGCGCTTTCGCGGCGACGAACCGGAACCCCGCGAGGGGTTGCGCGCGGGCCATATGCCCGGCGCGCTGAACTTGCCGTTTGGCACATTGCTTCAGGCGGACGGAACATTGAAGCGCGACAAGGACTTGCGCGCGGCATTCGAAGACGCGGGCGTCGATCTGGACCGCCGGATCATCACCACATGCGGCTCGGGCGTGACAGCGGCGGTGCTCTCCCTGGGGCTGGAAGTGCTAGGCCACCGCGACCACGCGCTCTATGACGGGTCATGGTCGGAATGGGGGCTGTTCCCGGATCTGAAGGTGGAACAGGGATGACCACGCGCCGCACCGGGGATACCGTTCCCTATACTGTTACGTTTCTGGAGATGACAGCGCGACCTTCCTATGACTGGCCGCACACACCCGCCGCCATGACCGGAGCATTGCTCAAGGCAGATTCGTCGCCTGTGTGGTATTTCCGCGCGCTTTATGATGCGGTGGGGCGCGACTATGCTTGGACCGATCTGCACGCGTCAGAAGATGCAGAGATCGGCTACTGGCTGGCCGACCCCAAGGTCGCTTTGTATTCGCTGATCGACAAGGGCTGGCCGCATGGGTTTTTCCTGTTGGACTGGCGCGCGGACGACACATGCGAGCTTTGCTATTTCGGACTGGTACCCGGTGTGGTCGGGCGCGGTTTCGGCTCTTGGATGCTGCGCACCGCGATCCTGACGGGTTGGGCGCAAGACGGCGTGCAAAGAATGACCGTCAACACCTGCACACTCGACCATCCACGCGCGCTGATCCAGTATCAACGCCACGGCTTCAATGTCGTCCGACAGGAAGAGCGCACGCGCACCCTGACGCGCGACTGGACCCCTGCACAGGAATAAGCGCATGTTCGAAACCCTGCCCGCCCCGAAGCTGGACGGCATTATCGGCCTGATGCAGGCTTTTGCCGCCGATACGCGTGCGGACAAGATCGACCTTGGCGTGGGCGTCTATCGCGACGCACAGGGGCGCACCCCGATCATGCGCGCGGTCAAACAGGCCGAGGCGCGCATATTGGAGCAGCAAGACAGCAAGAGCTACCTGTCACTGGCGGGCGACGCGGCATTTCTAACCACGATGGAAGCCTTGTTGTTGGGCGGCGCCGTGCCAAGCGCGCGGGTGGCCGCTGTGGGCACACCCGGCGGCACAGCGGCGGTGCGCCAGATTTGCGAGTTGATCGCGAAGGTGCGCCCCGGCGCGACCGTCTGGGTCAGCGCGCAGACATGGCCGAACCATGGGCCGCTGATTGCAGCCGCAGGGCTGAAAGCGCGCCCCTACAGGTATCTGGATGCAGAAGCCGGTGCGCTGGACCGCGCTGGCATGTTCGCCGATCTGGGCGCTGCGCAGGCCGGAGAAGTGGTGCTGCTGCATGGCTGCTGTCACAATCCGACCGGGGTGGACCTGTCGCCGCAGGATTGGGCCGAGATGGGCGCGCTTTTGGAACGCACAGGGGCCGTGCCCTTCGTCGACATGGCCTACCAGGGGTTTGGCGACGGTCTGGATGCCGATGCGGGCGGCTTGCGCCATTTGGCCGCACGCTTGCCCGAAGTATTGATTGCTGCGAGTTGTTCCAAGAATTTCGGCCTCTATCGCGACCGCGTCGGCATTGCCATGGTGGTGGTCCCAGAGGGTCAGCGCGATGCGATGGCAGCAACTCTGGCCGGTCTGAACCGCCAGAGCTTTGCGTTTCCGCCCGATCACGGCGGCCGCGTTGTCAGCACCATCTTGGGCGACCCGATGCTGCGCGCGGTCTGGCTGGAAGAATTGGACGAGATGCGCGCCCGCGTGCAGACCAATCGTCGCGCCTTGGCGGAGGCGTTGCGCGACGCCAGCGGGTCGGACCGCATGGGGGCCGTGGCCGCGCAACAGGGCATGTTTTCGATCCTGCCACTGAGCGAAGCGCAAGTGACCAAGCTGCGCGAGGATGATGGCATCTACATGCTGTGGGACGGGCGGGTGAACATGGCAGGCATGGACCCCTCGCGCGCAGGTGACGTGGCGCGGGCAGTGGCCGAGGTGATGCGCGGGTAAGACAACACGCGCGCCCCGGGCTTGACCCGGGGCCTTGCGGCCGACTGGGTCTACGCCCGTGCCCCCTGCTTCACCGAAGCCGTGACATAATTCACCGACAGATCGCGCTCGGACAGCGACCAGCTCCACCGCAACTTGTCAAAGACAAACCCCGTGCGGTCGACAGGGTCCATGTCGGCGCGGCGCAGTAGGTCATATAGCTCATCCGGGGTGATGAATTTCGACCATTCATGGGTGCCCTTGGGCAGCCACCGCATGACATATTCCGCCCCGATGATCGCCATGACGTAGCTTTTCGGGTTGCGGTTCAGGGTCGAGCAGATCATCAGCCCACCCGGTTTCAACAACTGCTGGCAGGCGGTCAGATAGGCCAGCGGGTCGGCGACATGCTCGACCACTTCCATGTTCAGCACCACGTCGAATTGCTCGCCCGCCGCCGCCATATCCTCTGCGGTGGTGTGGCGGTAGTCGATCTGCAAGCCTTCCTGATCGGCATGGATTTGCGCGACCGGAATGTTGCGCGGGGCGGCATCTGCGCCGACCACATCAGCCCCCAGACGCGCCATCGGTTCCGACAGCAACCCGCCGCCGCAGCCAATATCCAGCAGCCGCAGCCCCTTGAACGGCTGGGACGCGGTCAGATCACGGTCGAATTCAGCGGCAATTTGGCGCGTAATATAGTCCAACCGGCAGGGATTAAGCATGTGCAATGGCTTGAACTTGCCATTCGGATCCCACCATTCAGCGGCCATCGCCTCGAATTTCGCCACTTCGGACGGGTCGATCGTGCTTGTCGTCATGGTCCCCTCGGTTTTTTGCGTTGTGCCCCATGGCGGGCGGGTCTGACAAACTATATAGTCCAGCATATGGACAAGTCAGCCGGACATGATAACGCACACAAGGGTCTTTACCCATATATCGAACCCTATGACCAGCGCTTGCTGGACGTAGGCGAAGGGCATCGTGTCTATATCGAGCAATGCGGCAACCCCAACGGCACGCCGGTAGTGGTCCTGCATGGCGGGCCCGGCGGCGGATGCAGCCCGACCATGCGGCGGTTTTTCGACCCCGAACATTACCGCGTTGTCCTGTTCGACCAGCGCGGATGCGGGCGGTCCAAGCCTTCGGCGTCCACTCATGCCAACACAACCGCGCATCTGCTGGCCGATATAGAGCTGATCCGCGACACGTTGGAGATTTCGCGCTGGGCGGTGTTCGGCGGGTCGTGGGGCGCGACGCTCGCTCTGGCCTATACGCAGGCGCACCCCGATGCCGTCACCCATGTGGTTTTGCGCGGTGTCTTCACTGGCACGCGCGCGGAACTGGACTGGTTCTATGGCGGGGGTGCAGCCCGGTTCTTTCCCGAACTCTGGGCTCAATTCACGCGGCTGATCCCTGATGAGGAACAAGGTGACCTGATCGCAGCCTATTCCAAGCGACTGTTCAGCGGTGACATTCATGAGGAAAACCGCTTCGCCCGCGCCTGGACGCGCTGGGAAAACGCTCTGGCCTCAATTGAAACTCGCGGGCTGCTGGGGGGCGATGCGCCCAGTGACTACGCCCGCGCCTTTGCCCGGCTAGAGAATCACTACTTCTCCAACGGGTGCTTTCTGGGCGAGGATGGCGCGCTGTTGAACGGGCTTTGGAAGATGTCCAATGTGCCCGGGACTATCGTGCAGGGCCGCTATGACATGATCTGTCCGCCCGCGACCGCATGGGAATTACACCGCCACTGGGGCCGCTCGCGTTTGGAAATGGTCGGGCTATCGGGCCACGCGCTGTCTGAACCCGCGATTGCCCGCGAGTTGGTCCGCGTCATGAACCAGTTGCGTCATGTCGAAATGTAGAATTTCATAACTTTACCTTATAAAATCCATCAGAACAAAAAACTATTCCTGATCCTTTTGGCATGTTAGACTCATTCCAGATTTAATCTCTGGAGGGATCAATGGACGGATCAGACAATGCAGGCAAATGCCCTGTCATGCACGGCGCGGTGACCACGACCGGCACGCAAGTGATGGATTGGTGGCCCAAGGCGCTGAACTTGGACATTCTGCACCAGCACGACACCAAGACGAACCCCTTGGGCGAATTCAGCTATCGTGAAGCGGTCAAGGATCTGGATTACGACGCGCTGAAAACCGATATGAAGGCGCTGCTGAAAGACAGCCAGGATTGGTGGCCCGCCGATTGGGGCCATTATGGCGGCTTGATGATTCGCCTCGCATGGCATGCCGCAGGCAGCTACCGCGTGCAGGATGGCCGTGGCGGCGCTGGCACCGGCAATATCCGGTTCGCGCCGCTCAATAGCTGGCCCGACAACACCAACCTGGACAAAGCGCGCCGCCTGCTCTGGCCGCTGAAGAAGAAATACGGCAACAAGATCAGCTGGGCCGACCTGATCATCCTGGCGGGCACCGTTGCCTATGAGGATATGGGTCTGCAAACCTTTGGTTTTTCCTTGGGTCGTGCGGATATCTGGGGCCCAGAAAAGGACATCTACTGGGGCGCCGAAAGCGAATGGCTGGCCCCCGCCGAAAACCGCTATACGGATACCAACGACGCCGCGACGCTGGAAAACCCACTGGCAGCCGTGCACATGGGGCTGATCTACGTGAACCCCGAAGGCGTGAACGGCCAGCCGGACCCGGAGCTGACTGCGCAGCATGTGCGTGAAACCTTCGCCCGCATGGCCATGAATGACGAAGAAACCGTCGCGCTGACCGCCGGTGGCCACACCGTCGGCAAATGCCACGGCAATGGCCGCGCCGAAAACCTTGGCCCGGCCCCCGAAGGTGCCGCGCTGGAAGAAGGCGGGCTTGGCTGGATCAACCACAAGACCCGCGCTGTGGGCCGCGATGCGGTCACGTCCGGGATTGAGGGCGCATGGACCACGCACCCGACCAAGTGGGACATGGGTTATTTCAAGCTGCTCTTCGGCTATGAGTGGGAATTGAAGAAATCTCCCGCCGGTGCATGGCAGTGGGAACCCATCGACATTGCCGAGGAAGACAAGCCGGTCGATGTCGAAGACCCGTCCATCCGCTACAACCCGATCATGACCGATGCCGATATGGGCATGAAGATGGACCCGGCCTACCGCGCCATCTGTGAGAAGTTCATGGCCGACCCCGCATCTTTTGACGATGCCTTCGCCCGCGCGTGGTTCAAGCTGACCCACCGCGACATGGGCCCGCAAGAGCGCTATATCGGCAAGGAAGCCCCGACCGAAGTGCTGATCTGGCAAGACCCGGTGCCCGCTGGCTCCACAAGCTACGATGTGGCCGCTGTGAAAGCCAAGATCGCCGCAAGCGGACTGTCGGTCGGTGACATGGTCGCCACCGCATGGGACAGCGCTCGCACCTTCCGCCAGTCCGACTATCGCGGCGGTGCCAATGGCGCGCGCATCCGTCTGGCCCCGCAGAAGGATTGGGAAGGCAATGAGCCTGACCGTCTGGGCCGCGTGCTGGCCGTGCTGGAACCGATTGCCGCCGAAACCGGTGCTTCGATTGCCGATGTGATCGTGCTGGCGGGCAATGTCGGTGTGGAACAGGCCGCGAAAGCCGCCGGGTTCGACATTGAAGTGCCGTTTGCACCGGGCCGGGGCGATGCCACGGACGAGATGACCGATGCCGACAGCTTCAAGTGGCTGGAACCTGTCGCCGACGGGTTCCGCAACTGGATGAAGAAGGACTATTCCGTCCAGCCCGAAGAGATGATGCTCGACCGGGCGCAGCTCATGGGCCTGACGGCGCATGAAATGATCTGCCTTGTCGGTGGTCTGCGCGTGATGGGCACCAACCACGGCGGCACGGCGCATGGCGTCTTTACCGACCGTGTCGGCGCGCTGACGAATGATTTCTTCGTCAACCTGACCGACATGGATTGGAAATGGGAACCCAAAGGTCGCAATTCCTATGAGTTGCAGGACCGCGCAACGGGGGCCGCAAGGTTCACCGCCACCCGCGCCGATCTGGTCTTTGGGTCCAATTCGGTTCTGCGCGCCTATGCAGAGGTTTATGCCCAAGACGACAATGCCGAGAAATTCGTGCAGGATTTCGTCGCTGCATGGGTCAAGGTGATGAACGCGGATCGCTTCGATCTGGCGTGATCGCCGGTCATATAGCACCGGATAAGGGGCGCGAAAGCGCCCCTTTTTCATGGGCGGATTACAGGGCCAACAGGGCTGGCAAGTCGTCCATACTACGAAACACATGCGCGCCCTCAGCCACCAGCTTCGCGCCATCGCCCTCGGGTGCGTAGCCGAAACAGCGCATCCCTGCCGCCTGTGCCGCGCGCGCGCCGGTGGGGCTGTCTTCGATCACCACGCAATGCGCGGGCGCATGGCCCATCGCCTGTGCCGCGTGCAAAAACAGGTCGGGCGCGGGTTTGGGGCGGGCGACATCGGTGGCGGCAAACACGTTGGTCGTGAACCGTGACGCCAATTCCGGGTGCTGGCCCAAGGTGGTCCGCATTTTCATGTGCCGTCCGTTCGACCCGATGCTATAAGGAATGCCCGCCTGCTCCAGCCGTTCCAGCACGCCGACAATGCCCGCGATCATCGGGGTGCCCCGTGCCAGCACCTCGCAGATGCGCGGATAGAAGGTTTCCACCCAATCCGCCGGCAGGGTCGCCCCCATATCGCGCGCCTGCACGGCAACGCCCGAAATCGTACCGCCAACGAACAGACCCATGATCTGCTCTAGGGGTAGGTCCAGCCCATGCGCGGCCATTTCGTCACGCAGAAAGGAGTTCGTCAATATTTCACTATCGACGACCACACCGTCGCAATCGAAAATCACAAGCTTCGGGGTCACGCGCTATGCTCCAGCATGGTGACATGGGTGTCGCCGTAGCGGCGTTGATCGACAAGTGTGAACCCCTCGGGCGCAGGTTGGGGCAGGCTTTCTTCCCAGACCACGCGTGCACCGGGCTTCAGCCAGCCGCCCGCGACGGCGGATGCCAGCGCTTGCGTGCCCAAGCCCTTGGCATAGGGCGGGTCCAAGAACACCAGATCAAACACTGCACCATGGTTTGCCCCCAAGGTGGTCGCGTCGCGCCGAAATACCTTGGTGCGGCCCATGGCGCGCATCTTCTCGATATTCTCGCGCAGAAGCGCGCGGGCTGTGGCGCCGTCATCTATGAAACAGGCAAAACTTGCGCCGCGCGACAGTGCCTCTAGCCCCAAGGCGCCGGTGCCTGCAAACAGGTCCAGCACCCGAATACCGTCGAACGGGATCGCATCTGCGCCGTTTATCAGCAGATTGAACATCGATTCCCGCACACGGTCCGATGTCGGACGCAGATGTGCTGCCGCATCACCCGCGCCGATCTCGGCCAGCTTCAGCCCGCGATGGGTGCCGCCGACGATCCTCATGCGCTCAACAGAGCTTTAAGGTCAGTCGCAGGGTCGGACAGTGCCGCGGGATCGGGGGAGATCCCCTGCTCTATCATCCGCTTGCCAACCATATATGCGCGTGGATCGCCCAGCGCATCGACCGAGAGCAGCGTATCCCCCTTGAAATACCAATGGCTGCGGGCGGGCGCGGCACGTACAATCACACGATCATAGCCTGCATTCAGCCCGGCGATTTGCAGCTTCATGTCGTATTGGTCCGACCAGAACCACGGCATTGGCACATAGTCGCGGCCCGCACCTAGCATGTTGTCGGCCACGCATTCGGCCTGGTCGATGGCGTTCTGAACGCTTTCCAGCCGCAGCCGCCCGCCTTGCCACGGGAAGGACGCGCAATCGCCCGCCGCCCAGATCGATGGGTCGCTGGTGCGGCCCTGCGCGTCGGTGGCGATGCCGTTATCCAGCGTCAGGCCCGCCGCTTCGGCCAGATCGGTTGCAGGGGCAATGCCGATGCCGACGATCACGAAATCTGCTGGCAGATGCGTGCCATCCGCTAGCGTAACCCCGCTGACGCGGTCGGTGCCGTCGATGCGCGCCAAGGCAGTGTCGGTCAGGATACGCACGCCATGCCCCGCGTGCAGGGCATTAACGGCGGCAGCGGTTTCCGGTGCGGCCACACGCGCCAGAATGCGCGGGGCCATTTCCAGAACGGTTACATCCAGCCCGCGCTTTGCGGCTACCGCAGCCGCTTCCAGCCCGATATAGCCACCACCCACGATGACAACGCGCGCGCTAGCCCGGAACTCCGCCGCCATGGCATTGACATCCGCCAGCCCGCGCACTGTGTAGACACCCGCCAAATTGCCACCAATGCTGGCAGGCAGGTGGCGCGGCACCGACCCCGTGGTCAGCGCCAGCGCGTCATAGGGCAGATGCTCGTCACCCAGCGCCACGGTCTGCGCGGCACGGTCCAGACCGGTCACGCTTGCACCCATCCGCAGGTCAACCGCTTGATCAGCATAAAAAATTTCTGGCCGCAGGAACAGGCGTTCCAGCGCCATATCCCCCAGCAGATACCCTTTGGACAAAGGCGGGCGCTGATAGGGCGGCACAGGTTCTGCGCCCAGAAGGGTGATCCCGCCATCAAAACCTTTGGCCCGCAGCCGCGCCACCAGCGAGGCGCCGGCCTGGCCCGCACCCACGACAACAATTCGCTTCATCCTGCCCTCTTGCCACTGGCCCGCACCGTGCTGCATCCTATATTCAGGGCATAGCAAAAGACAACCAAGAGAGGGATGGAACATGACAGTTCAAGTGGGCGATACGCTGCCAGAGGCAAGCCTGTCGCGTCTGGGGGCAGAAGGGCCGGAGCAGGTCAGCCTGTCCAGCCTGACCAAAGGCCGCAAGGTCGTGATTTTCGCAGTGCCCGGTGCCTATACGCCCACCTGCCATTCGGCGCATGTGCCCAGCTTTATCCGCGTGAAGGATGACTTGGCCGCCAAGGGCGTGGATGAGATCATTTGCCTGTCAGTCAACGACGTGTTCGTGATGAAGCATTGGGGCGACAGCACCGGTGCAAGCGATGCGGGGCTGACCCTGCTCTCGGATGGAACGAGCGCGTTTACCAAAGAAATCGGCATGATGTTCGACGCGCCACCCGTCGGCATGATGGGCCGCTCGAAGCGCTATGCGATGCTGGTCGAGGATGGTGTGGTCACACTGTTCCACCCAGAGGAAAGCCCCGGCACCTGCGACATCTCGGGTGGCGAGGCGCTGCTGGCGGCCATGTGATGGCGGATGGCGGGGCGCTTTCGGTCACGCTGGTCTCGTCCTTGGACGAGATCGCGGCGCAGGATTGGGATGCCTGCGCTTGCCCGGAAGATGCGACCGGGCGCCCCACCGATCCATTCACCACCTACCGCTTTTTGCACGCATTGGAGGCGTCAGGCTCCGTCGGTCCCGGCACGGGATGGGAGCCACGCTATATAACGGTTGAACAGGACGGCGCGTTGATCGCCGTTGCTCCGCATTATGTGAAATCGCATTCCCAGGGCGAATACATCTTCGACCACGCTTTCGCACAGGCCTACACACGGTCAGGCGGGCAGTACTATCCGAAACTGCAAGTGGCTGCGCCGTTCACGCCCGCCACGGGCCGGCGTTTCTTGTGCAAAGCGGGATTTGAGAATGCGGGGACCGCCGCGATACTGCAAGCGATGGCGCAGGTCGCGCGCGACAATAACCTGTCATCGGCACATGTGACCTTTTGCACAGCCCAAGAGGCCGCGCGCGGCACGGAATATGGCTTCCTGCACCGTGTGACAGAGCAGTTTCACTGGGAAAACGCGCGCTATACGGATTTTGAGGCGTTCCTTGGCGCACTATCGTCGCGCAAGCGCAAAACCATCCGCAAGGAACGTAAGACCGCCCAAGCCTTTGGCGGCGAAATCCACGCCTATACCGGCGATGATCTGCGGCCCGAACATTGGGATGCCTTCTGGCAATTCTACCAAGACACCGGCGCGCGCAAATGGGGCACCCCCTACCTGACGCGCCAGTTCTTCGACATCGTGCAACAGACCATGCGCGACGATGTTCTGCTGGTGCTGGCCGAACGCGACGGCATCCCGATTGCCGGCGCGCTGAATTTCATCGGGCGTGATTGTCTGTATGGTCGCTACTGGGGCTGTGTCGAGGATCACTCCTGCCTGCATTTTGAGCTGTGCTATTATCAGGCGATGGACTTCGCCATCCAGCAGGGTTTGGGCCGCGTCGAGGCTGGCGCGCAGGGCACGCATAAACTGGCTCGCGGCTATATGCCGAGCGAGATCCACTCGCTGCATCATTTCCCCGAACCCGGTTTTCATCAGGCGGTTGCGCGCTACCTGCGCGAAGAGCGCGCGGCCATCGACTATGAAATGTCGGCGCTGGCCGGTTTCGCGCCGTTCCGCAAACCCAGACAGGAGGATACATGACCGAAAAACTGACCGACCGCACCGCACTGGACCCGCTTCTGGCCAATGGTTGGGCGCTGGCAGACGGGCGCGACGCGTTGCAAAAAACCTATACATTCGCCAATTTCATCAATGCGTTCGGCTGGATGACCAGTGCGGCTATCGTGGCCGAAAAGATGAACCACCACCCCGAATGGTCCAACGTCTACAAGACCGTGAACGTCACACTGACGACCCATGATGCCGACGGGATTACCGAGTTGGACGTGAAACTCGCCCAAGCCATGGACAGGCTGGCAGGGTAACATACCCCCTCGCCAAGCCGCGCGTTTCCCCGTATCGCAGGGGGCATGACCGAGTATACCATTTTCATGGCCTGCCTGCCGGGGCTGGAGCCGCTATTGCTGAATGAAGCCCAAGCGCTTGGGTTTTCTGACCCCAGCGCCCTGCCCGGCGGCGTGGAATTTAACGGCGGTATGTCCGACATTGCGCGCGCCAACCGTGAAAGCCGTCTGGCCAGCCGTGTGCTCGTTCGGATTGGCGCGTTTCGGGCCATGCATCTGGCGCAGTTGGACAAACGCGCGCGCAAGCTGCCTTGGGCCGACTGGCTGCGCGGCGATGTGCCTGTGCGCATAGAAGCCAGTTGCACACGTTCGCGCATCTACCACCAAAAGGCCGCCGCCCAGCGCATAGAACGCGCGATTACAGATGCAGTTGGCGCGCCGCTATCCGCCGCCGAGGGGCTGCGCGTTATGCTGCGGATCGACGACGATCTGGCGACGATCTCGCTCGATACGTCGGGCGAGAGCCTTCATAAGCGCGGCTACAAGCAGTTCATCGGCAAAGCCCCATTGCGCGAAACCATGGCCGCCGCGTTCCTGCGGCAGATGGGGTATGACGGCACACAGCCGGTGATTGACCCGATGTGCGGGTCGGGCACCTTCGTTCTGGAAGCCGCCGATATCGCCGCGGGCCTGGCACCCGGCCGCGCACGCAGCTTCGCGTTCGAGCAGTTTTCCGGCGCACCCGAGCAGCCTGCGATCCCAATGCCGCCCAGATCACCAGATCTGCGCTTCTTTGGCTATGACCGCGATCAGGGCGCGGTGCAGGGTGCGACCGCGAATGCCGAACGTGCCGGCCTGTCTGACTGGACGCAGTTCACCTGCCAGCCCATCAGCGCGCTGACCCGCCCAGACTGCGCACCGGGCTTGGTTATGGTTAACCCGCCCTATGGGGGCCGTATCGGGAATATTGGCCAGCTATACGGCTTATATGCCAGTCTGGGCAAAGCTCTGGCAGAGCAGTTCGCAGGCTGGCGCGTGGGGCTGGTGACAACAGATGCCAAGCTGGCCCATGCAACGGGCCTGAAGCTGGACGCAGGCGCGCCGATCCCGCATGGCGGGCTGAAAGTGCGGCTATTTCAATCCGCCGCGCTTTAGAGGCGCGGTTTCGCTGGCCAGACACCGAGTTTCAGAGTATATTACTCAGGAATAGGTGATCCATGCAAACTCTTCCCTGCCCCTCCGAACATAGCCGCAGCCCGCAAACAGACGCCACGCTGACAATGTTGCGCGTGCTGATGCGGACATGCAGGGCCAAAGCGCATATGCCTGTGTTTGAAGCTTGCGCGCTCTTGTATAATCGTGACGGCCAGTCCCCGCAGGTCTATGCCGATGCGCTGTTGCGGGCGCTTGCACAGGCTTTGCCAAAGGCCCCGGTGGTGCATACCGTGGCTGCGCGCGAGCGGTCGTTTGATGAAAACTGGTTGCTGGCATTACTGGATGCTATCGCGCGCGATGATCAGGCAAGCGCAACTTTCCTGCTGCGCGCCCGCCTGCCGTTGCATTACCGGCGGTCGGTTGGCTGGCTTGCGGCACAGCTTGTCGCGCGACTGGGTGCTGACGCATCGCCCAAGACTTAGAATATTTCTAAATTTTGGTTGAACAATCCCGCCCGCCGGTCTAGGATTGGGGTAGCGGGCCGCCAGCTATGCGCCAGCCAGTCCCGCACTCATCCCAGACATTCATGACAGGAGGGTTGCGCATGACCCAGACCGCCGCTCAATTAACCCCATCCGCGCAAGACGCAATTTGCGAAGCACTGACACAAAGCGTGGCGGAAACCGCCGTTACAACCATGTTGGCGCAGAATTTTCATTGGAACGTGACCGGCATGGCCTTTGGCGCGCTGCATGACATGTTTCAAACGATTTACGAGGATCATTTCACCGCGCAGGACGCATTGGCAGAGCGGGTGAAAGCGCTTGGCGGTCATGCCGAAGGGCGATTGTCAGAGATGCTCAAGCGCTCGAAAGTTGCGGAGCACGATGGCCATGCTTCTGCCGAGGACATGGTCGCGGCTATGGCCAAAGCCCAAGACACGCTGGCCGCAACGCTGGCGGGCACTGCCGCAGTGGCAGAAGAACACGGCGATTTGCTGACGCAAGATATGGCGATCGCACGCGGGCAGACGCATGAAAAATTCGCTTGGTTGCTACGCGCCCATCTGGGATAGGCTAGACAGGCGCTTTCACGTTTTTCTTGTCGCAGCGTTTGCGGTAGGCCGAAGGCCAATGTGAATATTTGCCCATATCACTCTGCTGATGCACCAGCATGTCCAGAAAGGCATGCTGGTGTTTTTCCTTTTTCAGTTTCTTGAACAAGGATTTCTGATCCTTGGTCATCGAACAACCGATGCAATGGCCGTCGCGCTTGAATTTGCATACACCAATGCAGGGAGAGGGTATCTTGCTCATATCGGGTCCGGATTTGCCAAAAGACGGCGCGGGTGGGGCTACTTGGTCAGGATGAGCTTGCGCGCACGGGTAATGCGCAGGGTATACACCTGCCCGTCCAACAAGATTTGAGCGGTGTTGCCTTGCAATGTCAGCGCTTCGGCATGGTGCAAGGGCACCGGCTGCATTTCACCCGACGTTGGCGTTTCATCTTTCACCATACCGCACCCAATGGGGTGGGCTGGCGCAAGCACAGTTCTGACATAGCGGCCCGATTGGCTGATAGGATTGTAGGGCCGGGCTGTCATTCGATGGCTAGGCTATGGGATAATCTGACAATTTAAGTCAAGATTGTCAAGCCCGCCCGATGACGGGCAGACACAAGCACAAGCTTGGCGAACCAAGGTGACAAAGCTGGTGTGTCCGATGCGTGGGTCAGAATTCTGATGTCGCCGGGCCAACCCGCGAAAACCCGTCAAGCGCGTTTTGGGCGGACTGCGTGTCTGGTGCGGTCAGCTCTGTGAAGGCATCTGCCAGCATGGCGCTATAGGGGTCGATTGCGACCGATTGCGCTAGCAAGCTGCCTGCGGGCAGTTGCGACAAAAGCGGCTGCACGGTCGCCAAATACCCATCGGGTCCGGATTGCGAGATCACGAAAGCCTTGAGCAGAAACAACATGATTCCCACTGCCACCCCGTAGCGCACAACCGACGCGGCAAACGCGACGCGCCGGTCACGCCGAAGGGCGCGGAACTTGGGGCTGGTTTTCATATGCTCGCGCAGCACCGCCTCGCGTCGCGCGTCAAAATCTATCAACTGTTGAGGTGTCATACCCGCTGGCCTTGCTCTGATCCTGTCAAAGCCAAGATAGCCCCGGAAATCTGTCACAACTTTGGCGTGAGACAGGCAATACCGCGTTAGTTCCGCGACAAGGTTAATGTGGCCCAGTCGCCGATATCCTCACGGTGGTGCAAACTGAAGCCGTTCTCGGTATACGCAGCCAAAACCGTGTCAGCCTGCTCCACCAACAAACCCGACAGGATTGCATATCCCCCCTGCCCCACCATGCGCCCCATATCCGGCGCCAGCGCGATCAACGGGCCCATCAGGATATTGGCAAACACCAAATCGAACGGGGCTGCGGCGGTCAGGTCGGGGTGGTCGAAACCGGTGGCTTCCAGACATGTCACACGCCCATCCAGCGCATTGGCAGTGACATTAGCCTGCGCGACCTCGACCGCAATCGCATCAATATCGCTGGCCAGAACCGGTTCGGGCCAGATTTTGGCCGCACCCATCGCCAGAACGGCGGTGCCGCAGCCAATATCGGCCACGCGCTGGCCTTTGAAACCTGCGGTGTCCAATCGGTCAAGCGCGCGCAAACAGCCCAATGTCGTGCCGTGGTGCCCGGTGCCAAAGGCCATCGCCGCCTCGATCAACAGACCCACGCGGCCCTGTGGCAGCTTCTCGGCGTCATGGCTGCCATATACAAAAAAGCGTCCGGCCTCGACCGGCGACAGGTCGCGCTTGACCTTGGCCACCCAGTCGATTTCCGGCAATTCCGACACGATGAAGGTTTTTGCACCAAAGGCCTGCGCCAGAAGCGTCAGTTCTACATCGTCCGGGGCTTCTACGAAATAGCCGCCAACTTCCCAAAGCCCCGACCCGTCTTCCATCTCGAACACGCCGACACCGGTGGGTTCCGGTGTCATGTTTTCCATCGCCTCGGACAGCGCATAGGCAGGAGCTTCGGCGTTCAAGGTCGTAATGGCGGTGAAGGTCGGCATCGGATGCACTTTCAGGGACAGGAAACTGTCGTCGCGATACAGCCGCGCCAAGGGCGGGTCAAGCATTGGCAATCCAAGCGTCCCGGCGCGCCCGCGCGCGGGTCGGGCGGCGCGCATGGGTGGGCGGGTGGGCGCGCCGGTCGAGCTGCGCGCGGGCGCGCCTTAGGCCGACAAGCCGACCGGGCAGGTCACCCCCGTACCGCCCAACCCGCAATACCCGTTCGGGTTCTTGTGCAGGTATTGCTGGTGGTAATCCTCGGCGTAATAAAATTCCGGCGCGGGCGTGATTTCGGTCGTGATCGCGCCATATCCCGCCTGCACAAGACGCGGCGCAAAAGCGTCGCGGCTGGCCTGCGCCGCCGCAAGCTGCGCGTCGCCGTACGCATAAATCCCCGAACGGTATTGCGTGCCGCGATCATTGCCCTGCCGCATGCCTTGGGTCGGGTCATGCCCTTCCCAGAATTTTGCAAGCAGCCCCTCATAGCTGATGGTGGCCGGATCGAGGATCACGCGCACCACTTCGTTGTGGCCGGTTTCGCCGCTGCAGACCTCCTCATAGGTCGGGTTTGGCGTAAAGCCGCCTGCATAACCCACCATGCTCAACCACACTCCAGGGGTTTGCCAGAAGATACGCTCCACCCCCCAGAAACACCCCATGCCGAACATGGCGTGTTCCATCCCGTCCGGCGGGGCTGCCTTAAGGGGCCGGTCCCATATCGCATGGCGCTCTGCCGTGGCGATCGGGGTCGCGCGGCCCGGACGGGCCTGCGCAGGGTCAATCATCTGGATCTTTCTGGGGCTAAAGCCGAACATCATATGCTCCTGTTACCTGAGCAATAGATATCGCGCGAACCTTCGCAAACAAGGGGTCAGTCACCGGGCCGTGACAAGCTGAACACATCGCGGACCACGGCATAGTCGCGGTAGCCACAGCGCGCCAAGGGCTGAAAGCGAGTGATGTCAAACTGCCCGTCCACCATGCAATCATCCCGCAAGTGCACGCCCACAACCTCGCCCACCACGATGAAATTGGCGGCGCCATCCAGCTTGATGATCTGGCGCATCTTGCATTCCAGCGCGGCAGGCGCATTTTCCACGCGTGATGCGTCGATCATGCTGCACGCGGCCCGCGCAATGCCCGCGTGGTCGAATTCATCCACCTCGCGCGGCCACGGGCCAGAGCTTTGGTTCATCACGTCGCGCGCGGCGTATTCCACCACATTCACGCAAAACACGCCTGTTTCGCGGATATTGGCGACCGAATCCTTTGTGTCATCGCGGTCCGGCTTGGCGCTGGTCGAGGCGAACATGACCTGCGGTGGCTCATAGGCGACCGCGTTAAAAAATGAATAGGGTGCAAGGTTGTCGCGCCCGTCCAAGCCGCGGGTCGAGATCCAGCCAATCGGGCGCGGCGTGACCACGGCATTGAACGGGTTGTGCGGCAGGCCATGGCCATCTTTCGGTTCGTAGAACATGTGCAGACTTCCTTTGGTTTGCGCAGACCCTAGCGCCATGCTACCCGCGCGGCCAGACCAAGCGGAAAAGACCCATGCAGTTATCCACCGAAACCCCGGCCGACTGGTGGGAGGTAGAGGCGCTATATGACCTGTGTTTCGCGCCCGGCCGCGAAGCGCTGTCGTCTTACCGGCTGCGCGACGGGGTCAGCCCCGTGGCAGAGCTGTGCCTGCTGCTGCGCGACGACAGCGGTGTTGCCGCCGCGATCCGCTTTTGGCCGGTGCGCGTCGGCCGCGCGCGGGTGCTGCTGCTGGGGCCGATTGCCGTGCACCCAACCCATCAGAGCGAAGGTCTGGGCGGGTGGCTGATCCGCGAAGCCGTAGAGCGCGCGCGCGCGCTTGGCTGGGCGCGGGTGTTGCTGGTGGGCGACGCGCCCTATTACGGACGTTTCGGGTTCAAACCGTTGGCGGATGTGTCAATGCCGCCGCCGACCAACCCCGAGCGGGTGCTTGGGCTGGCGCTGCTGCCCGGCGCATGGGACGGGGTAGCGGGCCGCGTGCAAAAGGCAGAGGTCATTGCAGGTCAGTCAACAAGTGACGCGACATAATCCAGCAAGGCGGGGCGCGCGCTTTCCAGCCCGCGCACTTGAACGCGGGCGATCAGTTCGGACACTTCGTTCAGGTTCGACCGCCGGATCAGGGATTTCACTGGTCCGATGGACGCAGGCCGCATCGACAGCGCCGGAATGCCGATCCCGGCCATCGCCAACGCATCGACCGGACGGCCCGCGTCTTCGCCACAAAAGGACAGCGCGGTTTCTGTCTCGTGGCAACGATCCACGATCACCTGCAAGAAGGTCAGGAAGCTGACATTCAGCGTATCATAGCGGCGGCGCACCAGTTCGTTCTCGCGGTCGGCGGCGAAGAAGAACTGTTTCAGGTCGTTGCCGCCGATCGAGATGAAATCGACCTCGCGGTAAAAACTGTCGGGCGCATAGGCGAGCGACGGGGTTTCCATCATCGCGCCGACCTTCAACTGCTCTGGCAATTCGTGGCCCAGGCGGCGTTCGCGTTCGATTTCCCGCATCAGCGTATCACGGGCGCGGGCAAATTCCTCGCCCGTCGCGACAAGCGGGAACATCACGCTGAGTGGGCGGCCCGCCGCCGCGCGGATCAACGCCTGCAACTGCATCCGCAATACGCCGGGTTTGTCGAGGCCAACGCGCAGCGCGCGCCACCCCATTGCGGGGTTCGGCTCGTCGGGGCGCTTCATATATGGCGCGACCTTGTCAGAGCCGATGTCAAGCGTGCGGAAATGCACGCTTTTGCCCGCCGCGGCATCCAGTACCCGCGCATAGGTGGCCACCAGTTCCGACCGGCGCGGCATGCGTTCGCGCGTCAGGAATTGCAATTCGGTGCGGAACAGGCCAACGGCTTCGGCCCCGGATGTGGGCAAGGACGGCAAATCGGCCATCAGACCCGCATTCATCTTCAGCGTGATCTGTGTGCCGCATCGCCCCATTGCGGGTTTGTCCCGCAAGCTGGCATAGCGTTCTTGCGCCTTGGCCTGCATCGCCATCTTGTCGCGGAACGCGCCCGTGACCGTGTCATCGGGGCGAAGATGGATCACGCCTTCGGTGCCATCCACCAGAATATGATCCCCGCTTAGCGCATCGGTGGTAATACGCGGAACGCTGATGACCAGCGGAATGGCCAAGGCCCGCGCGACAATCGTGGCGTGGCTGCCCACAGCGCCTTCTTCCAGCACCACACCGCGCAGCTTGCGGCCATATTCCAACAGGTCGCCGGGCCCGATATTGCGCGCAACCAGAATGGCCCGGTCGGGCATTTCCGCGCCCGTTTCAACGCCCTGACCCGTCAGAATACGCAGCAAGCGGTTCGACAGGTCGTCCAGATCATGCAGCCGGTCGCGCAGATACTGGTCGGGCACCGTTTCCAGCCGGGCACGCGCAATGGATTGTTCCTTTTCCACGGCGGCTTCGGCAGACAGACCAAGGCGGATGTCCTCTTCCATCCGCTTCATCCAGCCGCGCGAATTGGCGAACATGCGGTAGGTTTGCAAAACTTCCTGATGTTCCTTGTCGCGCGACCGCGCCGCGTTCAGCATGTCATCGACAGAGCCGCGCAGCTTCTCGACCGCGTCGTGCAGGCGCGCGATTTCGGCCTTGGAATCGTCGTTGACAAGGTTCGTGACAACCACGCGCGGTTGGTGCAGCCAGACATGGCCCTCGGCCTCACCCTCTTGCGCCGTCACACCGCGCAGGGTGGTGGCGTGTTTGTGGGGCGAGGCAAAGCTCGTCCCTTCGCCCACGAACGCGCCCAGTTCGGTCATCTCTGCGATGACCATGGCTACCACTTCCAGCCCGTAGATCTCGTCCTCGGAATAGTCGCGCGTTTCTTTCGATTGCACGACCAGCACGCCCAGCCGCTCACCCAACCGCTGCACCGGGACACCCAGGAAAGAGGTGAACACCTCTTCGCCAGTTTCAGGCATATAGCGAAAGCCGGGCTCTGACGGCGCGTCGGCGCTTTTCAAAGGGCGGGCCAGGCGGGCCACCTTGCCGACCAACCCCTCGCCCAGACGCAGCCGGGTTTCGTGCACCGCACTCGCGCGCAACCCTTCGGTGGCGCACAGCTCCAGCGTGTCGGGATCGCGCAGCAGGTAGATAGAGCACACATCGGTGCCCATGGATTTGGCTATGATCGTGGTTATCCGATCCAGCCGTTCCTGCCCCGGCTGGGCGCTGGCCATTTCGTCGCGCAGCTCTCGCAACATCCGGCGGCTGTCGGTTTCCGTTCTGTGGGGCATGGCCCCTCCGATCATCTTACAGGCGCGATGCGCTATCCCGCATTGTCCAGTTCAAACGCATCATGAAGCGCCTGAACCGCCAATTCCATATATTTCCTGTCGATAAGAACGGAAATCTTGATCTCTGATGTCGCGATAACCTTGATGTTCACGCCGTCCGCCGCCAGCGCCTTGAACATGCGCGCGGCAACGCCGGCATGGCTGCGCATCCCGATTCCGACCACCGACACTTTGGCGGCATCTTCGTCCACTTCCAGCATATCATAGTTGATATTGCCCGCGTCGCGCGCGGCCTCCAGCGCCTTGCGGGCGCGGGCGACCTGATCCACAGGGCATGAAAAGGTCATATCGGTCACAGGCTTGTCGGTGCCCGCGGCTTTTTCCGAGATATTCTGAACGATCATGTCCACATTCACACCGGCATCGGCCAGCGGGCCGAAAATGGCGGCGGCAATGCCGGGCTTGTCCTCTACGGTGACAAGGGTCAGCTTGGCTTCTTCGCGGCTATAGGCCACGCCAGAGACGACTTTCGATTCCATGATCTCATCCTCATCACAGACCAGAGTTCCTGATGTTTCGTCGGTTTCATCAAACGACGACAGCACGCGCAGGCGCACCTTGTAGCGCATGGCCAGTTCCACCGACCGGGTTTGCAGCACTTTTGCGCCAAGGCTGGCCAGTTCCAGCATTTCTTCAAAGCTGATCTTTTCCAGCTTGCGCGCTTTGCTGGTGATGCGCGGGTCGGTCGTGTAGATCCCGTCCACATCGGTATAGATATCGCAACGTTCCGCGCCGAACGCAGCAGCAAAGGCCACGGCAGTCGTGTCAGACCCGCCGCGCCCCAGCGTTGTAATCCGTGCTTCGGGGCTGACGCCCTGAAACCCCGCGATCACGGCGACCTTGAAGCCTTCGGCGAATTTCGCATCCAGATTGGTGCGCGGAATGTCCACGAAGCGGGCCGCGCTATGCGCGCTGGTGGTCTGGATCGGCACTTGCCAGCCCTGCCAAGAACGCGCAGGCACTTCCATTTCCTGCAATGTCAGGGCCATCAATCCGGCGGTGACATTCTCGCCCGAACTGACCACGGCATCATATTCGCGCGCGTCATAGAGCGGCGAGGTTTCATTCACCCAGCCGACCAGCTCATTGGTCTTGCCCGACATGGCAGAGACGATGACGATCACGTCATAGCCGCGCGCGACTTCTGCACGCACCTTGCGGGCCGCGTTGCGAATGCGGTCCAGATCGGCGACAGAGGTACCCCCGAATTTCATCACCAGAAGCGGCATGCGCAGACCTCTTCGCCCCAGAATTGCGCAGCCCTTCTACGCGCGGGCGGGGTCCGGTGCAAGATGCGCCGCGCGGGCCAGACGCGCACGATTGCGCAAAACGTCGACCCTGTGCTTCAGGTCCGCACCGACCGGCCCGTCGCGGGCGGGGTCATTGAGCGTGGTCGTCCAATGCGGCTGCACCTGCCATGCAGGCCCGCGCCGGTTCCATGTCAGCGGGCGCAGCAGGGCTTGCGCCTGTTCGGGTAGCGATCCTGTCAGGTCGTGCCCGTTCAACGCCCCCCAGACACGCGTCCAGCAGCGAGCCACCGACCACGGATTATAGCCCCCGCCCCCCAACACAATCAGTCGCGGGGACATGTCGCGCAGCGCCAAAGCGACCTGCGCATGCGCGTTGTTTGACAGCGCCAGCCGCGAAAGTGGATCTTCCAGTATCGCGTCAGACCCGGATTGCAGCACCACCGCTTGCGGGTCGAACTGTTCCAGCAGCGGCTGGATCAGACGGTGCAGGACATATGTCATCTCGGTATCGTTGAACCCGCGCGGCACCGGCAGGTTCACCGCGCGCCCGCCGCCCGTGTCGTCCAGCGCGCCGGTATAGGGCCAGCGGTTTTGCTCGTGAACAGAAATCAGCAGCATGTCGTCATCCGCACCCAGGGCGGCTTGCACCCCGTCGGCATGATGCGCGTCTATGTCAACATAGGCGATGCGCGACAGGCCCAGCCGCCGCAGCGCCAGCAGGCACAGGACCGGGTCATTCAGGTAGCAGAACCCGTTCGCGCGGTCGGCCATGGCGTGATGCGTGCCGCCGCCGGGCACATGAACGACTCCGCCCTCTGCCACCAGTTCGGCCGCCAGCATAACGCCGCCTGCGCCGGTGGCCGGGCGGCGGAACATTTCAGGGAACACAGGGTTCGCGGTCGTGCCCAGCGCGTGGCGGTCAAACGCCACAGCATCCACGGCCTGCGCCGCTTCGGCCCGTTGCAACGCCGCGATATAGTCAGAGGTATGGAACCCCGTCAAAGCGGCGGGTTTCGCGCGCGGGCTGTTGCGGTATTGTCCCGGAGCCAACCAGCCCAGAGCGCGCACAAGGTCCATAACGGTCGAAACGCGCGGTATATGCAGCGGATGCGCCCCGCCGTAGCTGGACCCGCGATAAATCTCTGAGCCGATGAAAACCGGTCTCACGGCAGCGCGCGGCGAATTTCGTCTGTAATGGCGCGCGCAGTCGGGCGCATCGACGAGCCCCAAAATCCAAGAAGGTCGCCCTGCGGACCGATCAGCGCCTTGTTAAAATTCCATGTCGGCGCGCGGTTATATTCTTGTGACAGCCAGCGGTAGAACGGGTGCGCCGCGCCGCCACGCACCTGCGTGATCTCTGCAATCGGAAAGGTCAGTCCAGTTTCAACCCGACAGAACTGCGCCACGTCCTCATTGCTGCTGTATTCTTGGTTGAAATCCTCTGAGGGGACAGCGAGCACCACCAGACCATCGTCGCCATATTCATCATACAGCGTCTGCATATCGCGGTATTGACGGGTGAATCCGCAAAAAGAGGCTGTGTTGACCACAAGCACCGGCTGACCGCGCCATTGCGTCAGGTCAAGCTTGTCGCCGTTCAGGGCGGTAAAGCTGAATGACTGCGCCATAGGCACGGCACAGAAGGTGAGGAAAAGCGCAATGATGACGTGTTTCATGACGGTCAAACTAGATCGGGCACGCGAACACGCAAGAGCGCGACAACCGCTTTCATCTTGAAATACTCTGCCAGATCGTTAAGTCCTGCGGAACTGTCACAGGCACAGCGATGATCAAATATACTCTCGACTGCCCTCACGGCCACAGGTTCGAAAGCTGGTTCCAGTCCGGCGCGGCGTATGACGCGCTGCACGACCGTGGGCTTGTGACCTGCCCCGACTGCGGCGCGGCCGACGTGATCAAGGCGATCATGGCCCCGTCCGTCAAAACCGCCAGACGCGCTGATGTCATGGAAAAGCTTCAAGCGCTTCGCGCAGAGGTCGAAGCGAATTCGGATTATGTCGGGCCGGATTTCGTGAAACAGGCCCGCGCCATACATCTGGGAGAGGCCCCCGAACGCGCGATCTATGGCGAAGCGAAACCGGCAGAGGCCAAGGCCCTGCTGGACGAAGGCGTGCCGGTAATGCCGTTGCCATTCATCCCAAAAACCAAGACGAACTAATAAAAACGCCCGCAGCTGGCAGGCCACGGGCGCAGGCTGTCATCCTGTCAACGCTTAGCGGCGATGACGGCCTTGTGCGACGGCCTCTATATCGGCGCGGTTCAGCCCGATATCAGCCAGTTCACGGTCGCTGAGCAGGCTCAGACGGTTGCGGGTGATCCGTTGCTCGTTCCAAGTCATCAAGGTGGCGACAAGCGCGCCAAGCGAGAGGCCATGGAAACCGGCAAGGACCTCTGCCGCGGTGTTGCGGCTTTCTGCGTAGAAGGTCATGTCTGGTCTCCGATAGAAAAGTTTTCAAACTGCTGCATCTTTGTGCATGATCGGCAAATAGCCCTTGCGATGCCCCTTCACAACTCACAGTTATTGCATGCCCCCTATGCCCTTTTTGCATGACTTGACGGGGCGGTGCGCGGCTAGCCACTTGGCAGATGTTCGCTTTTCGTGCTAACCATGCCAAAACAGCAAACAGGCAGGCCCCAAACATGATGCGCGTGATCGGCATAGACCCAGGCTTGCGCAACCTTGGCTGGGGCGTGATCGACGTGGACGGGGTGCGCATGCGCCATATTGGCAACGGCATATGCCATTCCACCGCGACCGCCGATCTGGCCACGCGCCTGCTGGAATTGCACCGGCAACTGACCGATGTACTGGCGCGTTTTGCGCCGCATACCGCGGCGGTGGAACAGACCTTTGTGAACAAGGATGCGGTCGCCACGCTAAAGTTGGGCAGCGCACGGGGCATTGCGCTTCTGGTGCCCGCCCAAGCCGGGCTGGTGGTCGGTGAATACGCGCCCAACGCGGTCAAAAAGGCCGTCGTCGGCGTGGGCAAGGCCGCCAAGGAACAGGTGGACCACATGGTGCGCATGCAACTGCCCGGCGTGCAGATCGCGGGGCCGGATGCCGCCGATGCTTTGGCCATTGCCATTTGCCACGCGTTCCACAGCCAGACCGCGCAACGTGCGGCAAAGGTGGTGGGATGATTGGCAAGCTGTCCGGCGTGGTCGATATGCGCGGCGGGGATCACGTTCTGATCGACGTGCGCGGGGTCGGCTATATCGTCTATGTCTCTGACCGGACCCTGATGGCATTGCCGGGCCGGGGCGAAGCGGTCGCGCTTTACACAGATATGGTCGTGCGCGAAGACCTGATGCAGCTTTTCGGCTTCCCCACACTTCTGGAAAAGGAATGGCACCGCGTACTGACCTCTGTTCAGGGGGTTGGGGCGAAAGCGTCTTTGGCGATCCTTGGCGCGCTTGGCCCAGACGGCGTGTCGCGCGCGATTGCGCTTGGCGATAGTGCGGCGTTGCGCAAGGCACCGGGTGTCGGCCCGAAGCTGGCCCTGCGTATCGCCAATGAGCTGAAGGACAAGGCCCCCGCCCTGATGACAGTGGACAGCCCCGCCATGCCCGCCGCCAACCTCTCTGCCGCCGACGTGATTGAGCCGACGCCCCACGGCACGGCCCCGGCGGCCCCTGTAGCCACCCCCACGAATGCCGTGGCCGAAGCGATGTCGGCGCTTGGCAATCTGGGCTATGGCCCGTCAGATGCCGCCCGCGCGGTGGCTGAAGCGCAAACCGACCAGCCCGACGCAGACACGCCCGCGCTGATCCGTGCCGCGCTGCGCCTGCTGGCCCCGAAAGGGTAGTGCCATGACAACACCCGACCCCACCTTGCGCGGGCAGGACATGCCAACCGACAGCCCCGACCTGGACCGCGCCTTGCGGCCCCAAGGCCTGGACGAATTCGTCGGCCAGCAAGAGGCACGCGCCAACCTGCGTGTATTCATCCAGTCCGCCAAGATGCGGGGCGAAGCGATGGACCACACGTTATTCTACGGCCCGCCGGGACTGGGCAAAACCACGCTGGCGCAGATCATGGCGCGGGAACTTGGCGTGGGCTTTCGCATGACCAGCGGCCCGGTGCTGGCCAAGGCGGGCGATCTGGCCGCGATCCTGACCAATCTCGAAGCGCGTGATGTTCTGTTCATCGACGAAATCCACCGCCTGAACCCGGTCGTGGAAGAGGTGCTTTACCCTGCATTGGAAGATTTCCAGCTGGATCTGGTTATCGGCGAAGGGCCTGCCGCGCGCACCGTGCGTATTGAATTGCAACCGTTCACGCTGGTCGGGGCCACGACGCGGATGGGCCTGCTGACCACGCCGCTGCGCGACCGGTTCGGAATTCCGACACGCCTGCAATTCTACACCGAAGATGAGCTGTGCCAGATCGTGCAACGCGGGGCGCGGCTGTTGGGTGTGACCACCGAAGAGGAAGGGGTGCGCGAAATCGCCAAACGGGCGCGCGGCACCCCGCGCATCGCTGGCCGCCTGCTGCGCCGCGTGGTCGATTTCGCATTGGTCGAAGGCGACGGGCGGTTGACCCGCGCTTTGGCTGACAACGCCCTGACCCGGCTGGGCGTGGACAAATTGGGGCTGGACGGAGCAGACCGGCGCTACCTGTCGCTTCTGGCCGACAATTACGGCGGCGGGCCGGTGGGGGTGGAAACCATCGCCGCCGCACTGTCGGAAAGCCGCGACGCGATCGAGGAAGTGATCGAGCCCTACCTGTTGCAACAGGGCCTTCTGGCGCGCACCCCGCGCGGACGGATGCTGGCGGCCAAGGCCTGGGCGCATCTTGGCCTGCCCGCCCCCACGCCGGAACAGCAAGGCCGCCTGTTCGAGGGGTAGAACTTACATCTGCGGCAATCGCCGTCCTTTGGCCGTCGCATCAAGCGCGGCGGCAACGCGCTTTTCGCGTGTCGGAACCGTCTTGGCCAGCTTGATCCAGCGCAGCACATTGCGCCGGTAGGATTTCGGCAAGGCATCCCAAGCGCCCATATCAAGCGCCGACGCCATATCTTCAGGCACGACAAGACGGTCCACATCTGCAAAGAAATCCCACAGGCCAGAGTCGATGCCTTGCTGAACCGCCGCTTCCCCTGCCGGGTGCATGCGCCCCTCTGCGCGCAGCCGTTCAACGCGCGCCTTGTAGCTTTCCGACCAGGCCTGTTGCTTGCGTGGGGTGACAAGCTGCGCCGTGCGGTCATCATCGACCACAAATCGACGACCATCAATCCAGCCATGCGCCAAAAGTGCATCCAGAACCTCGTCGCGCGACACATATTTGTCGCGATGGGCCGCTTTCCACGTGATCAGCCGGATGCCTTTGCTGCTTGCGTGATGCGCGGCCAGCCACGTCCAGAGCGCATCGGCAGACGCGATCTCCAGCATGTCAGGCTGTGCCATCGGGACCGCCTTGCAAAAGGCCGGTCGCTTGCACCCACCACTGCGGCTCGACCCGCCGGAGGGTTTGCGCGGCCCGTTCGGCACGCTCCATGTCCGGGAATAACCCGAAACAGGTCGCGCCAGAACCCGACATACGCGCAAGCGCCGCGCCCGCATTGTCAAGCGCGCTCAAGACCTGCGCAATATCCGGAACTGCCGCGCAAGCGGGCGCTTGCAAATCGTTGCGATGCTTGCCCAGCCAAAGGATGAACTGCGCAAAATCGGCCCAATCGGGTAGCGGGTCCGGCAGGGGCGGGTTATCCTTGCGCGCGAGCGCCGCAAAAACCGTTGGCGTGGACACCCCGACACGCGGGTTGACCAACACCATCGCCATGTGTGGCAAGGCGGGCATGGGCGTCACCCGTTCGCCGATCCCGCGCATCCGGCACGGTGTAGCCGCCATGCAGACCGGCACATCGGCACCAAGGGACAAGACATCTTCGGGCAGCGCCCGACCCGTCAGGCGGGCAACCAGCCTGAGCGCAGCGGCCGCGTCCGAAGATCCGCCGCCAAGGCCAGAGGCAACCGGCAAGTGTTTTTCCAACTCCAGCGCCAGCCCTTCGGCCTGCATGACATGCGCAGCGCGCAGCACCAGATTGTCATTATCGCCCGCTAGCCCGGCGGCTTCGGGACCGGCAACGCGCAGCGTCAGGCCCGATTGGACCTCCTGCCCGCGCAAAATATCGCCCGCTTGCGTGAACACCACCAACGAATCCAGCAGGTGATAGCCATCGCTGCGCTGCCCTGTCACATGCAGCGCAAGGTTCACCTTGGCAGGTGCCAGCTCTGCATCGGTCATTGCGTGCTTGTCACCGCGTCGGGCGGGTTCTTGCCGTCCTCGATCTTGCGGCGGACAAGGTCCGTATCAAGATCGGGATGCGGGGCAAAAGACAGCGCGCGGCGCCACTGAAACCGGGCTTCGCGTTCGCGGCCCACGGCCCAGTAAACATCGCCCAAATGGTCGTTCAAAATAGGATCCGTCGGCATCAGCTCGACCGCACGCTCCATGACCGGGACGGCCTCTTCATAGCGGCCAAGGCGGTAAAAGGCCCAGCCCAGACTGTCGACAATATAGCCGCTATCAGGCTCTGCCTCGACCGCGCGTTCGATCATGTCGAGTGCTTCGTCCAGCTTTAGGCCCTTGTCGATTAGCGAATAGCCAAGATAGTTCAGAACCTGCGGCTCTTCCGGCACGAATTCCAGTGCTCGGCGGAATTCAGGTTCCGCGCGCTCCCAGTCGTCCAGCCGCTCCAGCGTGATCGCGCGGGTGTAGATCAGCACCCAATGGCGCTCTTCAACCGTGTCGAGCAGGTCGAGCGCGGTGGCATAGGCCGCTTCTGCCTCTGCGAAGTCTTCTTCGCGGCGCAGCATGTCGCCAAGCGCGCTGAAGACCAGAACCGAGTCCGGCTTGGCACGGGTCAACGCGCGTAGGCTTTCGATTGCCTGTGCCGTATCACCGCTGCGGGAAAGCGCGTTGGCTTTGCCAAGTTGCGCGCCCAGATATTGTGGATGATCCTCTGCCATAGACTCATAGACCGCGTCTGCCAACGCGTATTGCTCGGCACGCTCCAACAACTGACCGGCCAGCAGGATGGCATCGCCATGCTCGGGGCGAAGCGCCAGAGTAAGCCGCGCATAGATCAGCGGTAACCAATCCCCACGCTCGGATGGCAGTGCCGAGGCGAGGGTGAAATAGGTTTCGGCCATCCCGTCACGGGCAGAGGTGATGGTCTCAAACGGGATCGCGCGCCCCTCTTGTAATGCGGCGCGCAGATAGGCGACATCCTCATCGGGGTTTACGCCGAACATCGCGTCGGTCAACTCAAGCGCGTCCTGCATCCGGCCAAGTTGCGACAAGATAGAGATATGCGCGATAACGCCCCGGCGGCTTAGCCCGATCGGGCCTTCGGCCTCGCCGGTCAAGAGCGCTTCGGCGCGTTCCAGATCCCCGACAAAGGCCAGCGCAAGTGCCTTGAAGTAAAGCGCGAAAGGCGCAAGCTCTTCGCGTTGGGCGATGACAGTGTCAAAGGCACCCAGCGCGTCCGACATACTGCCCTTGCCCAATTCGGCCCAGGCACGGGCCATTGGGTCGGTTAGGGGCCCCGTGCGCGCGCCGTCATCCAAGGCTGCCAGCGCCACGTCATATTCCCCACGGTTGAACGCGTCCGCCTGCATGACAAGGGCAGCGACATTGCTTCCGTCACCGCGCGCCATGATCTGTGCCGCGCGATCAACGGCACGGTCGAAATTGCCCGCCAGCAGATGCCCCTGCATGGACAATTCCAGAAAACCCGGGTTCTCGGGATCGGCCTGCAACAGCCGGTCATGGTTGGCGGCCATCTGCGCGAAATCACCATTGGAGACCGCAACCCGCGACGACAGGAATGCGCCCGCCGTCCCGCGCAAAGACAGATCCTGCGCGACGGCAGGGCCGGACAGCGCGGCAGCACCAACCAGCACGCCAACCAAGGCAAGACGGGCGAGGAACATCATGGGGGGTTGCACGCTCTGAATACTCCGGTTAGGTGCCGTGACCCTAGTGCCATGACCCCTGACAGGCAATCGCCCGCCGGCCAAAAGCCGATCAAAAATCGGTTTACACCGGCGATTTACATATTCGGGTAGTTGGGCCCGTCCCCGCCCTGCGGCGTGACCCAGTTGATGTTCTGGCTGGGATCCTTGATGTCACATGTCTTGCAATGCACGCAGTTCTGGAAGTTGATGACAAAGCGCGGATCGCTGCCCTCTTCCTCGACAACCTCGTAGACGCCTGCCGGGCAGTAGCGTTGCGCGGGCTCGGCGTATTTCGGCAGGTTCACCTTGATCGGCACGGTAGGGTCCACCAGCGTCAGGTGAGCAGGCTGGCTTTCTTCGTGGTTGGTAAAGGAATACGCCACATTGGTCAGCCGGTCGAAGGACAGTTTGCCATCGGGTTTTGGGTAGTCGATCGGCTTGTGCTTGGCGGCCTCGCCGGTCGCGTCGGCATCGGATTTGCCATGCCCGATCGTGCCGAAAAACGAGAATCCGAGCGTATTGGTCCACATGTCCAGCCCCCCGAAAGTGAGCGAGGGCAAAAGCCCCCATTTCGACCACATCGGTTTGACATTGCGCACTTTTTTCAGGTCCTGCCCTACTGGACCGTTGCGCAGTTCGTGTTCATAGTCGGTCAGCTCGTCGCCTGCGCGGTCAGCGCTGATGGCCTGATACGCGGCCTCTGCGGCGGCCTTGCCCGAGAGCATTGCGTTATGGTTGCCCTTGATGCGCGGCACGTTCACCAACCCCGCCGAGCACCCCAAAAGCGCCCCGCCCGGAAACACCACTTTCGGAATGGACTGATAGCCCCCTTCGGAAATCGCACGCGCGCCATAAGACACGCGTTTGCCGCCTTTCAGCAACTCGGCCACCATCGGGTGGTGCTTGAAGCGCTGGAATTCCTGATAGGGCGACAGATAGGGGTTTTCGTAGTTCAGGTGGACCACAAATCCGACATAAACCTGATTGTTGTCAATGTGGTAGATGAAGCTGCCGCCGCCAGCGTTGCTGCCCAAAGGCCAACCCATTGTGTGGGTGACGGTGCCTTCACAGTGCTTTTCCGGGTCAACCTCCCAGATTTCTTTCATGCCAAGGCCGTATTTCTGCGGCTCTTTGTCGTCGGACAGGCTGTAGCGCGCGATCACCTCTTTCGAGAGCGATCCGCGCACCCCTTCCGATAGGAAGACATATTTGCCATGCAGCTCCATTCCCGGTTCATACCCGTCGCCCGGGGTGCCATCGGGGTTCTTGCCGAACTCGCCCGCGACCACGCCTTTGACCTGCCCGTCCTCGCCATAGACCACTTCAGAGCACGACATGCCGGGGAAAATCTCTACCCCCAGTTCTTCGGCCTGTTCGGCCATCCAGCGGCAGACATTGGCCATCGACACGATGTAGTTGCCATGGTTGTTCATCAAAGGCGGCATCGGCCAGTTCGGCACGCGGATTTGTCCACCTTCGCCCAGCATATAGAAATTGTCCTTACGGACCGGTACGGTGATCGGCGCGCCGCGGTCTTTCCAATCGGGGATCAAGGCATCCAAGCCCGACGGGTCCAGAACGGCGCCCGACAGGATATGCGCACCGACCTCAGAGCCCTTTTCCAGCACGACAACGCCCATATCGGGGTCAAGCTGCTTCAACCGGATCGCGGCAGACAGCCCAGCCGGGCCAGCGCCAACGATGACGACATCATATTCCATGGCTTCGCGGTCAGTGGCGGACATGTTTGCTCCTGATAATTGCGCGCATTGATGCCTGCGCGACATATTCTGTCGCACAGCCCTAGCGCAGGTCCGGCGGCATGGTCAATGCTTACGCGGCGTTGCAGCACGAACAACCGCCTGATCGCGACAATATGTATCTGAAACGCGATATTCGCATTGCGCTTGCATTTGTGTCGCCGCTGCGCTCAGATACAGGTGGAGTAACCAGATAGCCCCGGCCCCAGCCGCGGGCTGTCTTTATATATAGAGTGGGGACGACAAATGGAAAAACTGCCCCTGACCCGCACCGGTCAGCAGATGCTGGACGCAGAATTGAAACGCCTGAAATCTGTCGAGCGCCCCGCCGTGATCCGGTCCATTTCGGAAGCGCGCGAGCATGGCGACCTGTCGGAAAATGCCGAGTATCATGCAGCGCGTGAAAAACAGAGCTTCATCGAAGGCCGCATCAAGGAGCTGGAATCCATTCTGTCGCGGGCCGATGTCATCGACCCGGCCAAGCTGTCGGGCAGCGTGAAGTTCGGCGCGACCGTAAAACTGGTGGATGAAGAGACCGACGAGGAACGCACCTACCAGCTTGTCGGCGAGGCAGAGGCCGATCTTGAAAAAGGGTTGCTGAACCTGAAATCGCCGCTCGCGCGCGCGTTGATCGGCAAGGACGAGGGCGATAGCGTTCAGGTTCGCACGCCGGGTGGGAACCGCAGTTACGAGATACTCGAAATCCAGTATATCTGACCCATGGCCCAGACACCGCCCCCTGTCGTGAACCGTCCCGCCCGCGCGCCGTCGCGGTTGATGGATCGCGGCGTGGTGCGCGCCCTTGCGCTGGCGGTTTGGCTTTTGGCAGGGGCCGTGTTCTTTCTGCTGGCCGATTTCGCGGCAATGGACAAGGTGACGCTGGCCATGCTTGCGGTGGGCTTGTTCCTGCCAGCGGTACTGATTTCCATGGTGTTGCTCTTGGCCAATGCCATGTCAGAGATCCGCTCGGAAGCCGGACAGCTACAGGGCAGCATTGACGAATTGCGCCGGAGCATGTTGCAACGCAACCAGCCAGAGAGCGATCTGCCGCCGATTGCCGCGCAGAAGATCGAGCAACTCAGCGCGCAGGCCGAACAAACAGAAACCCGCCTGACCATGTTCTTCTCGCAGCGGGCGCGCGAAGGGCGCAGCCTGCAACCGGGCCAACAAGACCCTCAGGCATTGTTGGCCCTTGCAGGGTTCGAGACCGCGCCAAGCGATGCGCTGGACCCTGCCACGCTGATCCGCGCGCTGCACTTCCCCGAGGATGAAAACGACACCGACGGCTTTACCGCGCTGCGGCGCGCGTTGGCGGATGCGCGCGTGGCGCCGCTGATCAAGGCTGCGCAAGATGTGCTGACCCGGCTTGCACAGGAAGGCATCTATATGGATGATCTGCGCCCCGACCGCGCGCGTCCCGATTTCTGGCGCGCCTTTGCCCAAGGCACGCGCGGCGCGCTGGTGGCACCCTTGGGGGGCATCCGCGACCGATCCTGCCTTGCGCTCAGTTCGGGCCGAATGCGGTCAGACCCCGAATTCCGCGCCGCTGCACATTTGTTCCTGCGCGAATTCGACAAGGTCTTATCCGCGTTCGAACCCACAGCGGATGACGCCCAGATCGCGGCATTGTCGGACACGCGCTCGGCACGGGCCTTCATGCTTTTAGGGCGGGTCAACGGTGTGTTTTCACGCTGACTTGAATTCGTCTTTGCCGCGGGCTAAACACCTTACATATGTTCACGACCGCGCTGCGGCGCAAAGGCGGCCCCATGACATTCCCGCGTGATTTCTGGCTTGGCTTTTGGGCCGGCTTTCCGTTTTTGCTGGTTATCATACCTTTTGGCGTGGTGTTCGGCGTGGTCGCAACAGAGGCGGGGCTGAATGTCAGCCAGACCATGGGATTTTCTATCCTAGTGATCGCAGGCGCGGCGCAATTCGTGGCCGTCCAGCTTATGGTCGAGAACGCGCCGGTTCTGATCGTGCTCGCGACCTCGCTGGCGGTCAACCTGCGCATGGCGATGTATTCGGCCAGCCTTGCGCCCCATCTGGGGCAGATTTCGTGGTGGGAGCGCGCGGTCGTGTCCTATTTCATGGTGGATCAGGCCTATGCCGCATCTATCCTGAAATACGATGACAGCCCCGAGATGACACCGCGCCAGAAGCTTGCTTATTACATGGGCGTCATCACCCCGGTTTGTCCGACATGGTATATCGCCACCTATGGCGGCGCGGTGCTGGGCGATGTGATCCCACCAACCCTGCCGATAGACTTTGCCGTGCCAATCACCTTTCTGGCGCTGATCGTGCCCATGCTGCGGTCCGCCGCGCATGTGGCAGCTGCGCTTGTGTCGATCATCGGCGTTTTGGCCTTCTCCTTTGTGCCCTTCAATCTTGGCCTGCTATTGGCCGCCCTTCTGGCGATGGTTACGGGCGCCGAGGTTGAGCGCCAGATAAGCAAGCGGAGGGTCAAGCAATGACACTGTCAGACGCGCAGATCTGGCTTGTGATCATCTGTTTGGGCGCAGGGTCTTTCTTGTTGCGTCTGTCGTTTCTGGGCATTATCGGCAGCCGTGATTTGCCTGAATGGCTGCTGCGCCACCTGCGCTATACCGCTGTGGCGGTCATGCCTGGAATGATTACCCCGATGATCCTGTTTCCCACCGCGACCGGCGGTCAATTCGACATGGTGCGTATCGGCGCGGCGGTCGCGACCATTGCCATCAGCCTGTGGACACGCAACGCCACATTGACCATCTTCGGCGGTGCAGGCGTTTTGTTCGCGTTGCATTTTCTACTGCCCGCCTAGTACCCCCTAGGGTTAAACACGGCGTAGGATAGCGCCGGGGTTCATAATGCCCACCGGGTCAAGAGCTGCCTTGATCGCGCGCATCGCGGCCAGCTTTGTCGGGTCGCCGTAGCGCTCCAGATCTCCAGTTTTCAGGCGGCCGATCCCGTGTTCTGCACTGACAGACCCGCCCATGGCATCGACCAGATCATGCACGCAGGTCTTGATCGCATCGCGCTGGTGCTCATGGTCAGCGCGCGACCGTCCGGGCATGGGAAACACGTTGTAGTGCAGGTTTCCGTCACCCAGATGCCCGAAGCAATTGATGCGGAACGCACCGATCCGCGCCAGCTCTGGCCCTGCGCGCTCAATAAAGGCAGGCACGTCCGACAAGGGCAGCGAAATGTCATGGCTCGACACCGACCCGATATGGCGATTGGCCTCCGGAATGGATTCGCGGATCTCCCAGAACTCGGCACGCTGCGCGGCGTTCTGCGCGATCAGACCGTCCGTGATCAACCCGCGCGTCATCGCGTCGGTCAAAACACTCTCCAGCAGCGGCGGCAGATCAATCCCGTCGGGCACGCCCAAATCCAGAAGCACCATCCATGCGGGTGGCTGGGGGAAAGGCTGGCGGACCTGCGGCATTGTCTCTGCCAGAAACGCCAGTCCCATCCCACCGATCAACTCGAACGCCGAAATCATTCCCGACAGCTTCGCCTGCGCCAAAGCCAACAGCTCCAGTGCAGCGCTTGGGCTGTCCACGACCAGCAAAGCGGCCCCTTCGGCGTGGTTTCGCGGGAACAGCCTCAAACTGGCCGCTGTAATCACGCCCAAAGTGCCTTCGGACCCGAGCAGCAAATGACGCAAGTCATAGCCCGTGTTGTCCTTGCGCAACCGCTTCAGCCCGTGCCAGATCTGGCCATCGGGCAGCACGGCCTCCAGGCCCAGCACAAGGTCGCGCGCATTGCCGTAGCGCAGCACATTGACGCCGCCGGCATTTGTTGCAAGAAGCCCCCCGATCCGGGCCGATCCTTCGGATGCCAGCGACAGGGGAAACAACCGGTCTTCGTTTTCAGCGGCAGCCTGCACGTCGGCCAGGATAGCGCCCGCCTCGGCGATCAGCACGTTCTCTGACGGGTAGCTGGCGCGGATCGACTGCATCCGCTCCAGCGACAACAACAGCGGCGCGGGCCCGTCCGGGGCAATCTGCCCGCCAACAAGGCCGGTGCCGCCGCCATAGGGCACAATGCCCACGCAGGCAGCATGGCAGGCGCGAACAATCTTCGCCACCTCATCGACGTTGCGCGGCAGGGCGACCCCGCCCGCCACACCCTGCCAGCGTCCCCGCGGCTCTGACAGATAGCCCGCAGCGACGGGACGCAGAGTGCCTCTCGGCAACTCGGCATCCAGCCGGGCGACAAAACCCGCGTCACATGCGTTCAGTTGGGAACATGTCATGTGGTTCAAGCTAGTCCCGCGCGCGGGGCGCGCAAGGGGCCGCGCATGGCGCGCGGCCCCGTGGGTGGGTGGGCGCGGCCCGCGCGCGGGAGAACTACATCCCAGCATCGGTGCGTCCGCGCCGGTCATTGCGCAGATTGGCGTATAGCACATGGGTCCGCCAGCGCCCGTTTATCTGCAAATAGCTTTGCGCCACGCCCTCGTATTTGAACCCCGCACGCTCCAACACCCCGCGCGACGCGACATTCTCGGGCAAGCACGCAGCCTCTACCCGCGACAGTCCCATGGCGGTAAAGGCATGATGCACAACAGCCTCTATCGCCTCTCGCATGTAACCTTGCCGCGCATAGGGCGCGCCGACCCAATAGCCCAAAGTGCCGGCCTGCGCCGGGCCACGCCGGATATTGTCCAGCGTTATCGCGCCTACAAGCTGGGCATCCTCGCGCCGGAAAATGAACAACGGCAAAGCCGTGTCCAGCCGGTGACAGCGCGCCGCCCAGTTCACCCGGTTCAAAAACGCGCGGCGCGACAAGTGGTCGTCGGACCATGTCGGCTCCCACGGCGTCAGGAACCCGGCGGACGCGCGGCGCAAATCCGACCATGGGCGGAAGTCAGTGTGTTGCGGCAAACGCAGGACAAGGCGCGCACTCTCCAGTTGCAGCTTCGCGCGCCGCCCCAGCATCACGCCGCCAGCCGCGCTTGCAGGTCAGCAAGGCTCGGCGCGTCAGAGACAGGGCCGTAAAGCGCCATCGCCCCTTTGCTACCCACGACAAGTTCCGCCGCGTGGTCGCGCACTGCCGCCACATCGACCGCGTCTATCTTGGCAATGGTTTCCGACAGGTCCGGCACACGCCCCCAGATCGACAGCAATTTGGCAAGCCGTTCAGCGCGCGCTGACGGGCTTTCCAGCCCCATCAGCAACCCCGCTTTCATCTGGGCACGCGCGCGGGCCACTTCTGCATCGGTCATGTCGTCGGCGGCGCGCTTGATCTCGTCCATCGTCAAAAGCGCCAGATCAGCGACCTGTTCGCCGCCGGTGCCTGCGTAGATCGTGATCATGCCTGTGTCGGCATAAGCCCCCGATTGTGCGAATACCGTGTAACACAGACCACGCTCCTCGCGCAGCCGCTGGAACAGGCGAGAGGACATCGACCCGCCAAGCGCGCCTGAAAACACCTGCGAGGTGTAGAAATCGGCATGTCGGTAGGCGGGCGCTTCCAGTGCGAATGTGAAATGCGCCTGCTCCAGCGTGCGAAGCTCGCGCCGTTCGCCCTGCTGAAAGCGCGCGGGTGCCGCGACCTGTGCGGGTTTGGCGGGCAGATGGCCGAACAATGGTTCGGCCAAACGCACCAGCACGTCATGATCGACCGCGCCAGCCGCAGACAGAATCATCTGCCCCGGCCCGTAATGGCTGGCGACAAAGCCGCGCAAGTCCTCCGCGCCAAAACCCTGAACCGTCGCGCTTGGCCCCAGAATAGGCCGCCCGATTGGCTGGCCGGGAAAGGCGACCTCTTGCAGCCAGTCGAAAATAATGTCGTCCGGCGTGTCCAGCGCCTGCCCGATCTCTTGCAGGATGACGCCGCGTTCCACCTCGATCTCGCGCGCGTCAAAGGCAGGGTTCAGCACGATATCGGCCAGCACATCCAGCGCCAGCGCGACATCGGCGCGCAGCACGCGGGCATAGAACGCCGTCATCTCTCGCGACGTATAGGCGTTGATGTAGCCGCCCACATCCTCGATTTCCTCGGCAATTTGCAGCGCATTGCGGCGCGCGGTGCCCTTGAAGGCCATATGTTCCAGGAAATGGGCGATGCCGTTCTGCTCTGCACGTTCATGGCGCGCACCCGCTTCAACCCATAGCCCGACAGCGGCGGATTCCAGCGTCGGCATATATTCGGTGACAATACGGAAGCCGTTGGGCAGGGTCGTGGTCTGAATGGTCATACGGTGCGGTTCTCGCGGATGTGGGATTCGATGGCGGATAGATCATTGGGCAGGCGGGTGACGCGTTCGGGTCGCTCGAACAGGTCGGCCATACGCTCTGGCAGCGCCGGGCGGGTGCCGGTGGCCGCCTCGACCGCGTCGGGGAACTTGGCGGGATGAGCAGTTGCCAGCGTGACCATGGGCGTGGCCGACAGATTCGCTTCGGCTACATGCACGCCCACGGCGGAATGCGGGCAGAGAACTTCGGCCGTCGCGCCCACGGTACGGGTGATGGTGGCCGCCGTTTCTTCCTCGGACGCGCGGCCCGATGCGAAAGTTTCGCGCAGGTACTGCAGCGCGCCTTGGCTGATCTGGAAGCCACCGCCCGATTTCAATTCATCCATCAGCTGCGCCACGGCGGCACCGTCGCGCCCGTAGGCGTCGAACAGCGCGCGCTCGAAATTGGAACTGACCTGAATATCCATCGACGGGCTGATGGACGGCTTGACCCCATCGGTGACGTAGCCGCCCGTTGCGAGCGCGCGGTGCAGGATGTCGTTCTGGTTCGTGGCAACTACCAGCTTTTCAATGGGCAGCCCCATGGAGCGGGCGATATAGCCTGCGAAAATGTCGCCAAAATTGCCGGTCGGCACCGTAAAGCTGACAGGGCGGTGCGGCGCGCCAAGCGTGACGGCGGCAGAGAAGTAATAGACCACTTGCGCCAGCACCCGCGCCCAGTTGATGCTGTTGACGCCTGCAAGCCCAACTTCGTCGCGGAATTCGAAATCGTTGAACATGTCCTTGACCAGCGCCTGACAGGTGTCGAAATCGCCGTCGACCGCAATCGCATGGACATTGCTTTCGGTCGGGGTGGTCATCTGGCGGCGCTGCACTTCGGACACGCGCCCATGCGGATAGAGGATGAACACATCGACATTCTCCAGCCCGCGAAACGCCTCGATGGCTGCCGACCCCGTGTCGCCCGATGTGGCGCCTACGATGGTCACGCGGTCGCCCGACCGTTTAAGGGCGGCCTGAAACAACTGCCCGATCAGTTGCATCGCGAAATCCTTGAACGCCAAGGTCGGGCCGTGGAACAGTTCCAGCAGGAAATGATTGGGCGCAAGTTGCTTCATCGGCGCGCGCGCCGGATGGCCGAAACCCGCATAAGCACGCGCAATGATCTCGCGGAATTCTTCATCCGTAAAGGCGCTGCCGATAAAGGGACGCATGACAAGATACGCCTGTTCCTCGTAGCTGAGGCCCGCAAGGCTGGCGATTTCCGACATTTTCATCGGCGGCACATGATCGGGCAGGTATAGCCCGCCATCGCGGGCCAGCCCGGTCAGCATGGTCGCCTCAAAGTCAAGCACCGGTGCGGTGCCACGGGTGGAAATATACTGCATGTCAGCCCCGATCCTCAGTCGCGTTTGGTCCTGATACGCCACAGAAAGAAGAGTGTCATCCCCGCCCAAACAACTGCCATCAGAAACCATTGCACGGCATAGCCCATGTGGTTGTCGGGAATGGAGACGCCATCGACCGGCATGGGCTGTATCTGCGGGTGGGGCGGATTGCTGGCGCGCAAAACCAGCATGACAGCGTCGGTTCCAAGATGCGTCGCCAGCGGGCCGACATCACGCGCAAAGAACAGATCGCGCGCGGCGTCATATTCGGGGGTGAAGCTGTCGGAATCCTCGGGCCACTGCAGGTTACCGATCAGGACTTGCGGCGCGGTTGTCGGCGCGGGCAGGTCGGGGCGCTGTGCCTGCGGCAGAAACCCGCGATCCACAAGGATGCGGCGCCCGCTGTCTGTCTGGAACGCGCCGATCACGCGAAAGCCCGGCCCCTGCCCTTTCACCGCCGACAACACAAAGGTTTGCGCGGGCAGGAACGCCCCTTCGGCCCGAACGGGGCGGTAATTATCGGCCAAAGGCGTCGGGCTTTCAGGCAGGGCTGTCGGCGCGCCAACAAGGCGCGCCTCCATATCGGCCACGAGAGCGGCTTTTTGACCGGCGCGATCCAGTTGCCAGACACCCAAAGCGATCAGGATTGCGGTCCCGATCAGACCGAACAGGGCGGGCAGGATCATGCGGCGGGTCACGGGTGCTCCAGTATCATGCAATGGAAAAGCGCGCGCCCGCAGGCCCGCGCTTTCCGACAGGTCAGGTTATAAGGTGTTACATGCCCCAGATATATACCGCGAAGAACAGGAACAGCCAGACCACGTCGACGAAGTGCCAATACCACGCCGCGGCCTCGAACCCGACATGGCGTTCGGCGGTAAAGTGGCCCGCGCGCACCCTGAACCAGCAGATCGCCAAAAAGATCGTGCCGATTATGACGTGAAAGCCGTGAAATCCGGTTGCCATGAAGAAATTGGCAAAGAAGACATCGCCCGCGAACGTGTAGTCGCGGTGGTTTACCAGATAGGCATACTCATACGCCTGAAGCCCGGTAAAGGCGATGCCCAGCACAACACCCAGAAGCAGGCCCAGTTCGACATTCTTGCGGGTGCCGCCATGCACAAGTTCATGGTGTGCCCAAGTTACTGCGCAGCCCGACAACAGCAGCACCAGCGTGTTGATCAGCGGCAGTTCGAATGCGTTGACCGCGTAGATATAGGGCTGCACGTATTCAGTGCCGACATACTCATACATCGGATACATGGCGTGCTTGAAGAAGCTCCAGAACCACGCGGCAAAGAACATGATCTCTGACATGATGAACAGGATGAACCCGTAGCGCAGCCCGATTGTCACGACCGGGGTGTGATCTCCCGCATGGCTTTCGACGATCACGTCTTTCCACCATTCGAACATCACATACAGAACACCGGCCAGCCCCATCAAGAACAGCCACGGGCCGTTGTCATGCATCCACATAACTGCGCCAAACAGCATGATAAACCCGGACAGCGCACCCACAAAGGGCCAGATGGACGGGGGCAGAACGTGGTAATCGTGGTTTTTCGCGTGGGCCATTGTCAGCAGTTCCCTCGGGTTGGTCTGATCTTGTGTCAGCTTGGCTTAGTTGGTCACGACCTCTGCCGGAGGGGTGTAATCCTCTGGGATGTCGGTTGCGTGAAATGTGTAGGACAGGGTGATCGTATGGACAACCTTGGCATCGCGGTCATCGACAATCTCTGGATCGACGAAATAGGTGACGGGCATCAGGACGGTTTCGCCGGGTTGCAGCACCTGCAATTCGAAACAGAAACAGTCGATCTTTGTGAAAAAGCTGCCTGCATCATAGGGTGTCACATTATAGCTCGCGGTGCCCGCGATGGGCCGGTCAGTCGGGTTATGCACCTCGTAGAACGCCAGACCGGTTTCACCGATCCGAACGTCCATTGTGCGTTCCACCGGCTCGAAGGACCACGGAAAATCGCGCTCGACAGACGCATCGAACCGCACGCGCATGGTTTGATCCAGAATGACATCGCCCGCGGCACTGGCCGTGTTGGTCGTGCCGCCATAGCCTGTCACACGGCAAAACAGGTCGTATAGCGGGACAGAGGCCCAACCCAAGCCCGCCATGAAAACCACAACGCCCAGCGTTTGCACCAGCGTCTTTTGCTTTCCGGTCATGTTTGCCAACAGCGCCATCACTCCTCCGCCGGGATCAGAGTGTCGGGATCAAGCATTGGCCGGTATGTGTGGTCGAACGCCTCGATAGAGCCGCCGCCCGACACTTTGGCGATCGTCAGACCAAAGACCAATGCGATAAAGGCCAGCAACACCAGCGCCAGCCCGATATTGCGGCCGGAGCGGCGCTTGTGCAGCGGGTGTTCGCGGGCGATTGCCATTAGAACATCTCCATCAGGTTAAAGCGAGCGGCAAAATCGGCGTAGGCTGGCAGGTTGCGCAACGCGGCTTCTGCAATCAGCGCGCCGAACAATACGAACAGGTAGGACAGCGAGAACCGGAAAACGCGCTTTTCGGTTGCGTAGCTATCGGCTTCGGCCTGCACCTCGTCGCGGCGCCAGATAGCCCATGCACCATGCAGAAACCCAAGGCTGAACCACAACGCTGCAGCCATGTAGACCGGCCCGCCAATGCTGGTCAGCCCCGTCGCGAGTGCGACCGGCAGCAGGGCGATAGTATACAGCAGAATATGTGTGCGGGTTGCGCGGCGACCATGGGTCACTGTCAGCATCGGCACCTTGGCCTCGTGGTAATCCGACTTCATGAACAGCGCCAGCGCCCAGAAATGCGGTGGCGTCCACATGAAGACCAGCAGGAACATCAGGCAAGCCTCGATGCTGATACTGCCGGTCACGGCGGCCCAACCGATCATCGGCGGGAATGCCCCTGCGGCGCCCCCGATGACAATGTTCTGCGGCGTCGCGCGTTTTAACCACATCGAATAGATCACGACGTAGAAAAATATCGTAAAGGCCAGCAAAGCGCCCGCCAGTGCATTCGTCGCCAGCCACAGCATGATGACCGAGATCGCCGAGAGCGTTACGCCAATCGCCAACGCCTCTCCCTGTGTGACCTTGCCTGCCGGAATAGGGCGTTTGGCCGTGCGCTTCATCACCGCGTCGATATCGGCATCCCACCACATGTTCAGCGCGCCGGACGCCCCGCCGCCGAGCGCAATGAAGATGATCGCCGCCAACCCCTCGACCGGGTGAAGCCCGCCGGGCGCGACAAGCAGACCGCTGAGGGCGGTGAAGACCACCAACGTCATGACACGCGGCTTCAGCAGCGCGACATAGTCACCGAACTCCGCATCTGCGGGGCCGGCCTGCGTGAAATCTGCGCGAATATCGGTCATGCGGCTATCCGGTTCGGTGGGCGGTCTTTATTCGGCAGCGGCAAGCTGGACGCGCGCCTGCACGTCTGCCTCCCACGACCCTTCGGCGAACTGCGCGCCCTGGCGTTCCAGCCATGCGACATATTCTTCCTCGCTCACCGCTTTCACAGTGATCGGCATGTAGGCGTGATTGATTCCGCACAATTCAGAGCACTGACCGAAATATATGCCCTCTTGATCAATATTGAACCATAGCTCTGCCAGACGGCCCGGCACACCATCCTGCTTCACACCGAAGGCAGGCATGGCCCAAGAATGGATCACGTCGGCGGCAGTCACCTGAACAACAATGTCCTTGCCGACAGGCAGCACCACGGCGGTGTCGGTTGCCAGCAGGTATTCGTCTTGAGTATAACCGTATTCTTCCAGTTCTTCGCGGTTCAGCATGAAGCTGGAGAATTCGACACCATGATCGACATACTCATAACCCCAATACCACTGGTAGCCTGTGGTTTTCAGGGTGACGTCCGCCTCTGGCATGGTCTGCTCGTAGCGGAGCGCCGGGAAGCTGAAGAATGCAATCACCAGCAGGATCAGCGCGGGGATGGCCGTCCATGCCACTTCCAGCGGGGAGTTGTGGGTGAACTTCGACGGTGTAGGGTTGGCACGCCGATTGTGGAACACGATCACCCAGATCAGCAGCGCAGTCACGAAAATCGTGATCGGCACGATGATCCAGAGAAGCAGGTTGTCCAGAAACACCACTCCGGACGCAACCGAAGATGCTGGCGTTTGCAGCGCAATACCGCCCGGAACCGGCGCACCGCGCACCGGCAATTCCGGAAGCTGGTCGTCGGCGAACGCCATTGTGGCAGACAGGGCGCAAGCGGCAGAGACGGCCGCAGTGGTCATGGCGGAAAGAAGGCGCATGGTCGGTTCCCGTTTTTATGCGGCCTTGAGCCGCGTTCTGTCCGGCATGGTCACACAATTCGATGTATGCCATGGAATTCCGTTGAGCTTTTGAACTCTAAAACCATATTACATGTCTTAGAACAAGCAAAACCGATGCGACACATTGCCATTTGTTGATCTATATCAAAGACAGCACAGACCGGCTGCGCCGCATCGCAGCAAATCAAATACCCCAAGCCAGAGGCCCCGATGACCCAAACAGATTTTCGCCCCTTCGACAGTTTCATGGACGAAGGGCAGGCGCTTGCCGAATTGCGCGCCGCGACAGCCGGGGCTGATGATGGCGAGCTGTTTCTGGAACGGCGCGTATCCGAATCGGTCAGCTTCGATGACGGGCGGGTAAAATCGGCCAGCTACAACGCTGCCGAAGGCTTTGGCCTGCGCGCCGTGCGCGGCGAGGTAGCTGGCTATGCCCATTCCACCCACATGACGATCGAATCCTTGCGTCGCGCTGCACAGACCGCGCGTCTTGCCGTGGGTGCGGGCGGCGGCACGCTGGCGGATGCACCGCAAGCCACCAACCAACGGCTGTATCGCGACATTGACCCCGTGTCAGAAGTGGCGTTTGCCGCCAAGATCGACCTGCTGCGCGAGATCGACGATTTCCTGCGCGCGGCTGACCCGCGTGTGGTGCAGGTTTCTGTCGCGCTGGCGGCGACACGTCAGGAAATTGAGATCATGCGCCCCGAGGGCACCCGCCTTCGCGATGCGCGGCCCATGGCGCGGCTGAGTATATCGGTCATAGTGGAACAGGACGGGCGGCGCGAATCGGGCGGTATGGGCGGCGGTGGCCGGTCGGAACTGTCGGCCCTGATCGCACGCGGCCATTGGCAACCCGTCGCGCGTGAAGCCCTGCGCATCGCGCTTGTGAACCTGCGGGCCGACCCCGCGCCTGCGGGCGTGATGGATGTGGTGCTGGGCCCCGGCTGGCCCGGCATCCTGCTGCACGAAGCTATTGGCCACGGGCTGGAAGGTGATTTCAACCGCAAGGGCAGTTCCGCCTTTGCCGGGCTTATGGGCCAGCAGATTGCGGCAAAGGGCGTGACCGTGCTGGATGACGGCACCCTGCCCGACCGGCGTGGGTCGCTGACCATTGACGACGAAGGCACGCCATCGGCCCGCAATGTGCTGATAGAGGATGGCAAGCTGGTCGGCTACATGCAGGACCGCCAGAACGCCCGCCTGATGGGCGTGGCCCCCACCGGAAACGGGCGGCGCGAAAGCTATGAACACGCGCCCATGCCGCGCATGACCAACACCTATATGCAGGCGGGTGACAACGACCCGGCGGATATTCTGGCGGGGCTGAAAGACGGCATCTATGCCGTGGGTTTCGGCGGCGGTCAGGTAGACATCACCAACGGCAAGTTCGTGTTTTCCTGCACCGAAGCCTACCGCGTGCAGGATGGCCAAGTCGGCGCACCCATCAAGGGCGCCACGCTGATCGGCGATGGCGCGACCGCGTTGACGAAAATCCGCGGGGTGGGCAACGACCTGCAACTTGACCCCGGTATCGGCACTTGTGGCAAAGCCGGGCAATGGGTGCCTGTGGGCGTGGGTCAGCCGACGCTGATGATCGGCGGGCTGACCGTGGGCGGCAGCGCAGCGTCATGACCCGAATGGCAGGCAGGGCAACCAGAGACATTGTGACCGAACGGTGAATGTCGTACCCCTTCACACCATCGTGTTGTGAAAGGGCCTGCCAGATGCTCGACTTGGCGCTCGCCAATCTTTTGTCGCCCATCGTTTTGTCATTCGTATTGGGCGTCGGCGCGGCTTTGGCACGCTCGGACCTGTCCGTGCCCGAAGCCGTGGCAAAGGGCATTTCAATCTATCTTCTGTTCGCCATCGGCTTCAAGGGCGGCGTAAGCCTTGCCGAACACGGGATTGACCTGACACTTGGGTTAAGTCTGCTCGCGGGCGTGGTTCTGTCTTTCATCTTGCCGCTGATCGGGTTCGTTGTTCTGCGCGTTCTGTCGGGCATGTCGCGGACAGATGCGGCGGCTGTCGCGGGGCATTATGGCTCTATTTCTATCGTGACATTTGTGGCTGCGACCACGGTTTTGGTGGACGCGGGCATATCATCCGAAGGCTACATGGTCGCCGTCGCTGCCGCAATGGAGGCACCGGCGATCCTTGCCGCGCTGTGGCTGATCTCGAAAGGCTCGGACGAAACGGATATGAGCGCAGACCTGTGGCGCGAAATCTTGCTGAACGGCTCCATTGTGCTGCTGCTTGGCGCCTTCGCCATCGGCATTGCAACGGGCTCCGACGGGCTGGCGCGGATCGAATCTTTCATCGTCTCGCCGTTTCAGGGGGTGTTGTGCATCTTCCTGCTGGACATGGGTCTGATCGCGGGCCGTGGCTTGCGACAGGCCGGCGTGCTGGATCGCGGCGCAATCGCATTCGGCCTGCTTATGCCGCTGATCGGGGCGGCGGCGGGACTAATCGCAGCCCTTGTGATAGGGCTTTCGACAGGGGGCACGATGCTGTTGATGACACTCTCGGCATCTGCGTCCTATATCGCCGTTCCAGCTGCAATGCGGGTCGCGGTGCCGCAGGCCAACCCGTCAATTTACCTGACCCTCTCGCTTGCCGTGACATTCCCGTTCAACCTTGTGCTGGGAATTCCGCTCTACCTGACGATCGCCCAAACCCTTGTAGGATCCTGACATGCAGACACATCTCGCCAAACGGGTCGAAATCACCATTGAACAGGTCATGCTCAACCGCCTGACCGATGCCTTGGAAAAAGCCGATGTCACAGGGTGGTCGGTGCTGCCAGTGCAGGGCGGCTCTGGCCGGTCCGGCACATGGAGCCGTGAGGGCCAAGTCAGCCGTGGCACCGGCATGGTGCAAGTGGTCTGCCTTGTCCGGCCCGAAAAGCTGGACCAATTGCTGGATGCAGCCTTCAGCGTCGTGAAACGGCATATCGGCGTGGTCTGTGTGACCGATGCGCAAGTTCTGCGCGCCGAGCGGTTCTGACCCTTAACGCCCGCCCAGTTGCACCAGCACCGCGCCCATCGCGATCATCACCATCAGCGCCAGTTTGCGCGGGCCGACGCGTTCCTTCAGGATGAACCAGCCGATCAGCGCCGCAAACACGGTCGAGGTTTCGCGCAGCACCGCAGATTCGCCTACGCGGCCAACCAACGTGGCGAGCATTACACCGCCGAAGCTGACATAGGCGATCATGCCGCCCGCCAGCCCGCGCAAGGCCAGCGGCCATGGGGCAGGCGCGTTGGGCATATGACGGTAACGCCACAGGCCGATCAAAGCGAAATCAATAGAGCTGAACAGGAAGAACCACACCAGAAACCGCAACGGATCGCCCGACAGCCGGATCGCCCAAGCGTCATAGGTGGTGTAGGCCGCGACCAGCGCGCCGCCCGCCATGGCCCAGAGCAAGCCCAGTTTCAGCGCCCGCAGGTCCAGCGTCTCTTCCGAAAGATTGCGCAGCGCCAGCAGCAAGATACCACCGGACAGCAGCCCGACGCCCAGCCATTGCACTGGACCATAGCTTTCGCCAAAGACGGCCATCGCGGCCAGCACCGTCACAATCGGCCCAGTGCCGCGCACCACGGGGTAAACCACCGTATAGGCAGCGCGCTCGTAGGCCAGCGCCATGGTCAGCTTGTAAAAGAAATGAACTGCGACCACGCTGAGCAGGACAGGCCACATCTCGGGCGAGGGCAGTCCGGCCCAGAACGCGACAAGCGGCAGCGACAAAGCCACCGTCGCCCCATCTATCGCGCCCCGCGTCAACCAAGGGTCATGCGCACCCTTTTGCAACGCGCCGAATGCGGCGTGCGACACCGCAGAGACCAGCGCAAGCACCGTGGCCAGCCGCGCGCCCTCTGGCGTGCCCACCAGCGATAACAGCCAGTCGGTCATGCGCCGGCCCGCCCCATTTAGTTAACATGTGAGCGGTTTACGCGCGCGCCGGGGCGATGGCAAGTCAGCTCTTGCGCGCAGCCTTTTCGTCCAGCCCGGACTGGCCCTCGCGGCGGGACAATTCGGCCTCGATCTCTGCCAAGCTCACGTCCCGCGCGGCGCACATCACCAGCAGATGATACAGCACATCCGCCGCTTCAGCGGTCAGGCGCGTGCGGTCGCCCTTCACGGCTTCGATTACGGCTTCAACCGCCTCTTCGCCGAATTTCTCGGCGCATTTTTCCGGCCCCTTCGCCAGCAGCTTTGCCGTCCATGACCCGTCGGGGTCAGCGCCCTTGCGCGCCGCGATGGTCGCGGCCAACCGGTCCAACGCGCTCATGACAACCTCATCGGGATACCGGCAGCGGCCATGTGGTCCTTGGCCTGCCCGATGGTGAATTCGCCGAAATGGAATATGCTCGCGGCCAGAACTGCGCTTGCGCCGCCAACCGTCACACCCTCGACCAGATGGTCCAAGTTCCCCACCCCGCCAGAGGCTATGACCGGCACGGCCACCGCGTCGACAATTGCGCGGGTCAGCGGCAGGTTGAAACCTGCGCGCGTTCCATCGCGGTCCATGCTGGTCAGCAGGATTTCCCCTGCCCCCTTCGCCGCAACAGTGCGGGCAAACTCCACCGCATCAATCCCTGTCGGCTTGCGCCCTCCATGGGTGAAAATCTCCCACTTACCGGGGCTGACGGTCTTGGCATCAATCGCCACAACAATGCACTGGCTGCCGAACCGGTCCGCCGCACGGGCCACCACATCGGGGTCGGCCACGGCCGCGGAATTGAAACTGACCTTATCCGCCCCCGCCAACAGCAAAGCGCGCACATCCTCAGACGTGCGCACGCCCCCGCCCACGGTCAGCGGCATGAAGCATTGCTCTGCCGTGCGCGTGACCAGATCGAACATCGTGCCCCGGTTTTCATGCGTGGCGTGAATATCCAGAAAGCACAGCTCATCCGCACCCGCCACATCATAGGCGCGCGCGGCTTCCACCGGGTCGCCCGCATCGCGCAGGTCCACGAAATTGACGCCTTTGACAACACGGCCATCGGCCACGTCCAGACAGGGTATGACACGGGTTTTCAACATGGCTCCGTCATAGACCGACCCCGGCGCGTGCGAAAGGGCCTTTCGCGCGGGTGCTTGTCTTGGCACGCGGGCCACGCTATGCGCGGGGCATGCTGGACCAAAACACAAATCGCCCCGAATTGCCGTCCGAGATTGCGCGGCGCCGCACCTTTGCAATCATCTCGCACCCTGATGCGGGCAAAACCACGCTGACCGAGAAATTCCTTCTGTTCGGCGGCGCGATCCAGATGGCGGGCCAGGTGCGCGCCAAGGGCGAAGCGCGGCGCACGCGATCCGATTTCATGCAGATGGAAAAGGATCGTGGTATTTCGGTTTCGGCCTCTGCGATGTCCTTCGATTTCGCCAAGTATCGCTACAATCTGGTCGATACGCCCGGCCACTCGGATTTCTCCGAGGATACCTACCGCACCCTGACCGCCGTGGATGCCGCGATCATGGTGATTGACGGGGCGAAAGGCGTCGAAAGCCAGACCCGCAAACTGTTCGAGGTTTGCCGCCTGCGCGACCTGCCCATCCTGACCTTTTGCAACAAAATGGACCGGGAAAGCCGCGACACGTTCGATATTATTGACGAAATCCAACAAAACCTTGCGATTGATGTCACGCCTGCAAGCTGGCCCATCGGCGTCGGGTCGGATTTCCTAGGCTGCTACGACCTAATCAACGACCGGCTGGAATTGATGGACCGCGCAGACCGCAACAAACGCGGTGAAAGCGTGGTTCTGAACGGGCTGGACGACCCGCTGATGGAAAAACACATCCCCGCTGCGCAACTGGAACAGTTGCGCGAAGAGGTCGCGATGGCGCGCGAATTGCTGCCTGCGTTGGACCCGCAATCGGTTCTGGAAGGGCACCTTTCGCCAATTTGGTTTGGCTCTGCGATCAATTCCTTCGGGGTGAAAGAGTTGATGGAGGGGATCGCCGCTTATGCTCCGCAGCCACAAATTTTGCGGGCTGAAAGCCGTCAGGTTGCACCAGAGGAAAGCAAAGTCACGGGCTTTGTGTTCAAGGTCCAGGCGAATATGGACCCGAAGCACCGCGACCGGGTGGCGTTCGTACGGCTGGCCTCGGGACATTTCGAGCGTGGCATGAAGTTGCTGCATGTCCGCTCGAAGAAACAGATGGCAGTGGCGAACCCGGTGCTGTTTCTGGCCGCCGACCGAGAAGTGACAGAAGAGGCGTGGGCTGGCGACATTATCGGCATCCCGAACCACGGCCAGTTGCGCATTGGCGACGCGCTAACCGAAGGCGAGGCGCTCCGTTTTACCGGCATCCCGTCTTTCGCGCCTGAATTGCTGCAAGCCTGCCGCGCGGGTGACCCGCTAAAGGCAAAGCATCTGGACAAGGCACTGTTGCAATTCGCCGAGGAAGGGGCGGCCAAGGTGTTCAAACCCGCCTTCGGGTCAGGGTTTGTCGTAGGCGTGGTCGGCCAGTTGCAATTCGAGGTTTTGGCAAGCCGCATCGAGATGGAATACGGATTGCCCGTGCGGTTCGAGCCGTCTCAATTCACGTCAGCCCGTTGGGTTCAGGGCAGTCAGGCCGCTGTCGATGCCTTCGCTGCGGCCAATAAGCAACATATGGCAACCGACAGTGACGGTGACCCTGTCTTTATGACGCGTTTACAATGGGATATCGACCGCGTGGCGCGCGACTATCCCGATGTGAAACTGACGGCGACAAAAGAGATGCTGGTCTGATCGGATATGCTGGCCGCGCCGCAGCCAACGCCTGACCGCGCGTCCAGCAAAGACGCCAAGTCATTGCAATGCCAGCATTCCCGCAGCCAGTGCAATAAACATCGGCTCGTGCCACGCTTGCTAGTATGACCGGATCAAGCCGACAAGACGCCCCTGCACCTTCACCCGCGATGCTGGCAGCAAGCGGGTTTCATAGGCAGGGTTCGCCGCTTCCAGCGCGATCATGCCTTCCTGCTTGCGGAACCGTTTCAGCGTCGCTTCCAGATCATCAACCAAGGCGACGACGATATCGCCATTATCGGCTGTCGTCTGCTCACGGATCACAACGATGTCGCCATCGTTGATGCCAAGGTCAATCATCGAGTCGCCCTGCACTTCCAGCGCGTAATGCTCACCGCGCCCCGAGAGCATTGCACCTGGAACGGCAATATCGCGCATGGGTTCGCTGATTGCTTCGATCGGGGTGCCTGCGGCAATGCGGCCCATGACCGGCAGGGTCAAAGACGCCGCTTCGACCGGCATGGCCTGCACCGGCTGTGCCGGCTTGGACGAACCACCGCCATCAATGACCTGTGCTTCGAACCCTGTTTTGCCCAGCGCATCGGGCAATTTCAGCACTTCGATGGCGCGGGCCCGGTGCGGCAGGCGCCGGATAAAGCCGCGCTCTTCCAGTGCCGTTATCAGCCGGTGGATGCCGGATTTCGAGCGCAGGTCGAGCGCGTCTTTCATCTCGTCAAATGACGGCGCAACACCGTCTTTTTCCATCCGCGTATGGATAAGTTTTAGCAATTCGATCTGCTTGCGTGTCAGCATTTAGCTGCCTTTCGACGTGACCCATCCAATCTATGTTCTAACTCTGTTCACGTCACAGGTCAAGCGCGATATACCGCATTTGTTCACCCTCTCGGCGCGGCCCGTCATGGGCCGGGCGCACCAGCAGCGCGTTGGCTTGCGCAAGAAGCGATAGTAGCGCGCTATCCTGACTGGGAACCGGCTCTATGCTGCGCCCGGGGCCAAGCGTCGCCCGCATGTAATGCGCGCGCGGGCCATTTTGGGGCAGATCGCACGCCAGCGCGGCGCTTGCGGTGGGCAGCGGGTATTGGCCAAGCCCTTGCAAGGCCCGCAAGGCGGGACGCATGAACAGATGCGCGCACACTATGGAGGAGACGGGGTTGCCTGGTAGCCCCAGCAGCATGGCCCGCCCCAGCCGCCCCGCCATTAGCGGTTTGCCGGGGCGCAGCGCAACCTTGTAGAAGGCGCGCTCGGCCCCCAGCGCATCGGCCACCGGCCCGACAAGGTCGTGATCCCCGACCGATGCACCACCTATGGTCACGATCATATCCGCGCCTTGGGCCAGATCGAACACGGTGCGCAAGCTGGCTTCTGTGTCGCGGGCGATGGGCAGAATGCGGGCGGTCGCGCCCTCTGCCTCTGCCATGGCTTTGAGCGCAAAAGCATTCGATGCGATGATCTGGTCGGCGCGGGGGTTTTCACCGGGCATCACCAACTCATCGCCGGTGGCAATGATCGCCACATCGGGGCGGCGCGATACGGTCACGTCCGCACAGTTCATCGACGCGATCAGCCCCAGATCGACCCCGCGCAAGCGGCGCGGTGCACTGAGCTGGTCGCCCGCACGAAAGTCCTGTCCTTGCGGGCGGATGTTCGGCCCGTCGCCCAGACTGTCCAGCAGTATGATCGTGTCGCCATCGCGCGCCACATCTTCCTGAATGACAACATGGGTCGCGCCCTCGGGCACAGGCGCGCCGGTGAAAATGCGCACGGCCTGACCCGTGCTGACACGCCCGTCGAAGGCATGCCCTGCCGCCGCTTCGCCGATCACGGCAAAGCTCTGGCCCCCGGCAACCGGCCCCGCGACCGCGTAGCCATCCATGGCGGATGCAGCGAAGGGCGGCTGGTCGCGCTTGGCGCGCACTGGCGCACGCAACACCCGACCCGCCGCATGGGCCAGCGCCACATCCTCGGTCGGCATCGGGTCGGTCAGGGCAAAAACCTGTGCCAGAGCCTCTTCGACAGTGATCATGCGCCAGCCTCATAGCGGCCCGATTTGCCGCCGTCTTTCAGCACCACTTGAGTGTCGATTATGCGCATGGATTTCTCGGCGGCCTTGAGCATATCGTATACCGTCAGCGCGGCAACCGAAGCCGCTGTCAGTGCTTCCATCTCGACCCCGGTCTGGCCGGTGGTGCGCACCTCGGCGCGGATACGAATGCCGGGTAGGGTTTCATCCACCATCAGATCGACCGCGACCTTGCTGATGGGCAACGGATGGCACAGCGGGATCAGCTCGGCGCAGCGCTTCGCACCCATGATACCCGCAAGCCGCGCCACGCCAAGAACATCGCCCTTCTTGGCGCGTTTCTCTGTGACAAGCGCCAAGGTTTCGGGCTGCATCTGCACGGCGCTGGTGGCCACAGCCATCCGCGCGGTCACGTCCTTGTCGGACACATCGACCATATGCGCATGGCCTTGATCATCGAAATGGGTCAGCTTGGCCATGTCAGACCTCTGCCATGACAGGATTGGCCAATAGCGTGGCGGTCGCGCCCGCCACGTCATCCTGCCGCATCAGGCTTTCGCCAATCAGGAAGCTGCGCGCGCCGATGCGGGCCATCTCGGCAAGGTCGGCCGGGGTAAAGAGCCCGCTTTCACAGACCAGCAGGCGGTCATCCGGCACCATCGGGGCCAGTGCGCGCGTGGTCTCCAGCGTGACCTCGAAGGTTTTGAGATTGCGGTTGTTTATGCCCAGAAGCGGGGATTTCAGACGCAAAGCGCGCTCCAATTCGGCGGCATCATGCACTTCGATCAGAACGTCCATGCCCCAGTCAATGGCCGCGTCCTCCAGCTCTGCCGCCTGCGCATCGCTGACCGAGGCCATGATGATCAGGATACAGTCGGCATTCAGCGCGCGGGCTTCGGCCACTTGGTAGGTGTCATAGATGAAATCCTTGCGCAGCGCGGGCAGATCGCAGGCTGCACGCGCTTGCACAAGAAAATCGTCTGCACCCTGAAAGCTGGGCGTATCCGTCAGCACGCTCAAGCAGGTTGCGCCGCCTTTTGCATAGGCTCGGGCCAGTGCAGGCGGGTCGAAATCAGGGCGGATCAAACCCTTGGACGGGCTGGCTTTCTTGATCTCGGCAATCAGCCCGTAGCCGGTGGCCTCTGCCGCGCGCAGGGCCGCTGCAAAGCCACGCGGGGCGCTGGCCGCTTTCGCCGCCGCTTCGACCTGCGAGGTGGGGCGCACGGCCTTGCGATGGGCGATCTCTTCCAGCTTGTACGCTTTGATCTTGTCCAGAATATCGGACATGTCCGCTCCTTCGTTCAGGTTTTGGCGGGGCTGATGCGGGCCAAGGCCTGCACCGCGCCCATCGCCGCGCCGCTTTCGATGCTCATGCGCGCCATTTCCACCCCTTCCGGCAAGGTTGTCGCTTTGTCCGCAACCACCAAGGCCGCGGCGGCGTTCAGCAACACCGCATCACGGTAAGCCGGGCGCCCTTCGCCCTCCAGCAGCGCCGACAGTTCCTGCGCGTTCTGCTCGGGGCTGCCGCCGATCAGATCCTCGAACGGATGCACGGGCAGTCCAGCTTCATCCGGGCGCAGGGTGAAGGCGCGCAATTCGCCATTTTCCAAAGCGACCACTTCAGAGGGTGCGGCAATCGACAGCTCATCGGTGCCATCGCCGCCATGCACAAGCCAAGCGCGGTCGGACCCAAGCGCGCGCAGGGTTTCGGCCATCGGGCGCAACAATGCAGGCGAGAACGCGCCCGTCAACTGCCGCTTGACCCCCGCAGGGTTGGTCAGCGGACCAAGAATATTGAAAATGGTGCGGGTGCCCAATTCCATGCGGATCGGCCCGACATGGCGCATGGCAGGGTGGTGCATGGGCGCCATCATGAAGCCGATGCCCGCCTCTGCCAGCCCGCGCTCGACCACATCGGGGCCGACCATCACATCAATGCCCAAAGCGCCCAGCGCATCCGCCGCGCCCGATTTGGACGACAGGTTGCGGTTGCCGTGCTTGGCCACCGCCACGCCCGCGCCCGCGACCACGAAGGCCGTCGCGGTCGAGATGTTCAGCGTGCCCTTGCCGTCGCCGCCGGTGCCGACGATGTCCATCGCGCCCGATGGCGCGCGCACCGGCAGGCATTTGGCGCGCATCACGCTGGCGGCGGCGGCGTATTCATCAACCACCTCGCCGCGCGTGCGCAGCGCCATCAGAAAGCCGCCCATCTGCGCAGGCGTCGCCTGCCCCTCGAACAGCAGATTGAACGCAGATTCAGCCTGCGCGCGGGTCAATGGCCCCTCTGCGGCCAAGGCGATCAGCGGTTTGAGATCATTCATCATGCCGCCACCTGTGTACGGTCCAGAAAGTTGCGCAACATGGCGTGACCGTGCTGAGAGCGGATGCTCTCTGGGTGGAACTGCACGCCCTCGACCGGCAATTCGCGGTGGCGCAGCCCCATGATCAGCCCGTCTTCCAGCCAGCTTGTGACCTCCAGACAGTCGGGCAGGCTGTCGCGGTCCACCACCAGCGAATGATACCGCGTGGCCATGAGCGGCGAGGGCAGACCGGCGAACACGCCTTGGCCCGCATGATGCATCGCGCCCAGCTTGCCATGCACGATCGACGGCGCGCGCACCACGCGGCCGCCAAAGGCCTGCCCGATGGTCTGATGGCCAAGGCAGACGCCAAGAAGCGGAATACCAGCTTCGGCGGCGGCCAATGTCAGCGGCAGGCAAATCCCCGCCTGATCGGGATCACACGGTCCCGGCGACAGAACAATCGCGGACGGGTTCAATGCCATCGCCGCCTGCACATCCAGCGCATCATTGCGGTGCACGGCGACATCAGCGCCCAGTTCCCCGAAATAATGCACCAGATTGTAGGTGAAGCTGTCGTAGTTATCTATCAGCAGCAGCATGGCAGCACCTTTCCCGATCGCATGGGCGAATTCTGGCCTTACATGCCCATCCTGCACCGGCAAGGTCAAGCCGGTGCGCGCCAATCCATTTGCATGGGCGGGGCGATTATGGGAAACATTTGTGAAATGGAAGGAAATGGCAGAGGTGGCATGATACGGCTGAGCGGTCTGACAGGCGTTCTTGCAGGCAGTGCGCTGGCGGTGTTCGGCTTTGGCGCGAGCGTGGTCATCGCCCCGCCGGATACGGCTCAACAGCCTATGGTCGAAGAAGCCGCCTTGCCAGAGGCGACGCCACAGCCGCCCGCGTCGGACCCTCAGACGCCGGTGACGGGGGAACCCGACGCTCCAGCACCAATGCCGCAAAACCAGGCAGAGCCTTTGGACATGGCCGCGCCGCCCGAAGACGCCATGCCGGCCGACGCACCAGAGCCTGCGCCAGAAAATGATGCGCCCGAAAGCTCTGCGGCGCCGCCCGAATTGCCGCCAGAGGACAGCGCGCAGCCCGAAACGCTGGAGGCTTTGACGGGTGAAGACACGCCCCGCCTGCCCGACCCCGTGCTTCGGCCCGCGCCGGGCGGGTTGCCGGGTCAGCCGGTTCCACCGCGCAACAGCGCATTGCCAGAGACGCCGCGCGCGCCGGAACCGAACGCCGAAAACGAAGTCGCTTCAGCCGCCGACGACACACCGTCAGACGAGCCGCGCTTGCCCGGCAGGCGCGTGACCGGCCTGCCCGGCCAGTCCGCGACCCAAGTCGAACCAGTTTCGCCCGATGACACAACAGAGGACGCCCCCCAGACCGCATTGGAGCGCAATAGCAGCTTTGACGGCACGCTCACCGGCGCGCCGCTGATGGCCGTGGTTCTGAATGACCCCGGTTTGCCCACGCCCTTGCGCCGGTCGCTTGCGGCGCTGGAACTGCCCGTGACAATCGCCCTGAACCCGATGGACCCAAGCGCGCCACAAGCCGCCGACATATACCGCGAGGCCGGGAAAGATGTGCTGATCCTGGCCAATGGTCTGCCCAATGGCGCGCGCGCAACGGATCTCGATGTGACCTTTGGCGCGTGGTTCGACGCCTTGCCCCAAGCCGTTGGCGTGCTGGACCTGCCGCGCGGCGGCTTTGCGCGCAACGCCAACCTGACCAACGACGTGCTGCCGCTACTCGCACGCGACGGGCACGGGTTGGTCAGTTTCGCGGGGGGCTTGTCGCGTGTGGCCAGCTCGGCGCAGAATGCGGGCGTGCCCCATGCAGAGGTGTTCCGCGTCTTGGATGACGAAGACCAAAGCCCCTTCACCATCCGCCGCTATCTGGACCGCGCCGTCTTTCAGGCCAGCCAGATCGGCGAGGTGATCGTCTTCGGCGATGCCACCAACGATGCGACATTGGAAGCGCTGGAAATGTGGCGCAGCGACGGGCGCATTGATCAGGTCGCCGTGGTGCCCGTGTCTGCTATTTTGCTGACACGCTGACAGGCGCTGCAATTTCCGCGATACGAAATCGACAAATGCCCTGTTTGTGTCTGTGACTTGCCGCGCGCTATTCTGCATGCCGACGGTTTCAGTCCTGCGGCATATTTCCCCCCGTTGCGGTCCTTGGAACGGCGCCCAAGATACGATACTGGACCATTGAGTTGCGCAACCAAAGGACGCCCCGATGACCTTGTTGATCTTGTTCGTGGTGCTTGCCATCGGCGTGTCGTTCCTGTGTTCTATCCTCGAGGCGGTTCTATTGTCCATCACGCCCTCTTTCGTAGAGGCTGCGGAGACAGAGAAACCCCGCTTTGCCCAGAAGCTGAGGGCATTGCGCGCCGATGTCGAACGACCGCTTGCCGCGATCCTGTCGCTCAACACCATTGCTCATACGGTCGGGGCCACGGGCGCGGGCGCGCAAGCGGCTGTGGTGTTCGATGATACCGGCGTGGGCATATTCTCTGCGGTGCTGACGTTCGGTATTCTCATTCTGTCAGAGATTATCCCGAAAACACTTGGCGCAACCTACTGGCGCGGTCTGGCGCCATTCGCGGTGCGGGTGCTGCCGTGGCTGATCCTGATCCAGTTGCCGCTGGTCTGGATGAGTCAGGCGATCACACGGCTGCTGACGGGCGGCGCACGCCATGCCGAAGTCTCGCGCCACGAGATTACGGCTATGACAACCGCAGGCCAGCGAATGGGCGTGGTCGAAGAGGACGAAACGCGCGTCGTGACCAACCTGTTCCGCCTGCCCGAAATCGCGGCCAACGAGATCATGACGCCGCGCACCGTGATCGAGCATCTGGCAGCCGATGCAACCGTCGGTGCTGTCGTCCACGAACGAGAGTCGTTCCCTGTCTCTCGCTTCATCGTCACCGGCGAGAATATTGATGATGTCCGGGGCTTCGTGCTGACCCGTGATCTGTTTCTGGCCGGTCTGCGTGAAAGCACAGACCAGACCGTGGCGGACTTCACCCGCGACATTCAGCGTATTCCGGCGGAAACCGATCTTGATACGCTTTTCGATCTGCTCATGGAGACAGAAGCACATATCGCACTGGTTGAGGACGAATATGGCGGGACCGCTGGCCTGGTGACGATGGAAGATGTCATCGAAACACTACTCGGTGCAGAGATTGTCGACGAAAGCGACCAAGCCGCCGATTTGCAGAGCGTGGCAAAACTGCGCGCAACTCGCCGTCGGGAGGCGCGTGCGAAGGCCAGCCATTAAGTGCATCGGGCCGACGCAAGCACCAACGCCGGTCGCCGGACAAAAACGGCTTGCGTTCGCGCGGCCATCGCCTAGGAAAGGGCGCGTGCGGGCGTGGTGGAATGGTAGACACAAGCGACTTAAAATCGCTCGAGCCTGGCTCGTGCGGGTTCAAGTCCCGCCGCCCGCACCACTTGCCCCCAAATTATGCGACAGCTCAAAGCTGTGGCTTTGGGAATTCATGTCAAACTCACCCAAACTCGGGGCAAATGCTGCGGGTTGGATACTGGGCGGGATGGTAGGCCCGGAGGGACTCGAACCCCCAACCAAAGCGTTATGAGCGCTCTGCTCTAACCAATTGAGCTACAGGCCCGCCGATGCACCTGCTACGCAGATTGCACGCGCGCGTCAAGAACGGTTGATCAGCGCGGATCGAACCGGCCGATTGGCTTTTTCAGATAGCTCTGGCCGTCCGCCTCTGGCTCGGGCAAGCGCCCCCCGCGGATATTGACCTGAAGCGCTTCCAGCATCCGCGCGGGCAATTTCAGGGTTTCATCCCGCGCGGCACGGGTCGCGATGAACTCCGCCTTGGCGATCCCATCCTTGACGTGCTTATTGGTTAAGCGATGCTCGGCCACCGTGGCCATGTATTGCGGCGCAGCGCCTGTTGCCGGGTAATCATGGCCGATATACAGGCGCGTGTCGCGTGGCAGCGCCAGAATCGCGCGGATGGAATTCCACAGATCCTCTGCGCTACCGCCCGGAAAATCAGCGCGGCTGGTGCCGGACGCAGGCATCATCAGCGTGTCATGCACAAAGGCTGCATCGCCCGCGACATAGGTGATCGACGCCAGCGTGTGACCGGGCGAGAACATGACCGACACCGGAATATTGCCGACCATAAAGGTATCGCCCGCGGCGAACAGCCGGTCCCATTGGCGGCCATCGGTGGGCAGGTCAGGCAAGTGATACATCTCTTGCCATAGCGTCTGGACACCCGTGACCTTGTCGCCAATGCCATGCGGTGCGCCCAGCTTTTCCTTCAGATACGGCCCGGCGCTGAAATGGTCGGCATGGGGATGGGTATCCAGAATCCAGTCCACCGTCAGGCCCTCTGCGGCGATATAGGCCAGAATCTCATCGGCGCTATGCGTGCTGACCGCCCCTGCTTCGGGGTAGTAGTTCCAGACCGGGTCCACAATCGCGGCGCGCATGGTGGCAGGGTCATGGAAAACATATTGCAGACTGCCCGTCGGGCGGTCGAAAAAGGCCCGAACAACGGGGCTTGGTGTTGTATCTGGCATGATCGCATCCTTCGTATTCACTTATTTATATGTGATATGGGCCTTGGTGTCGCGCCGTCAAGACCTGCTCTGTTGCCCTGCGCCGGGAAACGCGCTATCGCCCCCTCAATTCTGCAATTCAGGAGTGCGCGCAGATGTCGGATGGCAAGAACGGGCTAAGCTACGCGGCAGCGGGCGTGGACATTGACGCGGGCAATGCCTTGGTCGAAGCGATCAAACCCGCGGCAAAAGCCACCACACGCCCCGGTGTGATGGCAGGTCTGGGCGGCTTTGGCGCTTTGTTCGACCTGAAAGGCGCGGGCTATAGCGATCCGATTCTCGTTGCCGCGACCGACGGGGTGGGCACCAAACTGCGCATCGCCATCGACACGGGGCATCTGGACACAATAGGCATCGACCTTGTGGCGATGTGTGTGAACGATCTTGTTTGCCAAGGTGCAGAGCCGTTGTTTTTTCTGGACTATTTCGCCACCGGCAAGCTGGACGTGCCCGCTGCCACGCGGATCATAAATGGCATCGCAGAGGGCTGCACACAGTCAGGCTGCGCGCTGATTGGCGGCGAAACGGCAGAAATGCCGGGCATGTATGCGGCAGAGGATTTCGACTTGGCAGGCTTCGCCGTCGGCGCGATGGAACGTGGTACAGCACTCCCTGCCGATGTCGCGGCGGGCGATGTGCTGCTGGGGCTGGCCTCGGACGGGGTGCACTCGAATGGCTACAGCCTCGTGCGCAAGGTGGTCGAGCAGGCCGGTCTGGCATGGGATGCGCCCGCGCCCTTTGCAGAGGGCAGCTTGGGCGCGGCACTGCTGGCGCCAACGCGGCTGTATGTCAAACCCGCACTGGCCGCGATCCGCGCAGGCGGCGTGCACGGGCTGGCCCATATCACCGGTGGCGGCCTGACCGAAAACCTGCCGCGCATTTTGCCCGACGGCTTGGGCGCAGAGATTGATCTTGGCGCATGGTCCCTGCCCCCGGTTTTCGCGTGGCTGGCGCGCGAAGGGGGCATCGCGCAGGCCGAGATGCTGAAAACCTTCAATGCAGGCATCGGCATGGTTCTGGTGGTCGCGCCTGAAAGAGCAGCCGACCTGACCGGACTGCTCACCGACGCAGGCGAACGCGTCTGCACCTTGGGCCATGTGACCGAGGGTGCGGACATCCGCTATACCGGCGCGCTGGCATGAAGGTTGCCATCCTGATCTCTGGATCGGGGTCCAACATGGTGGCCCTTGCGGAGTCGATGACAGGCGACCACCCTGCGCGACCCTGCATGGTGCTGGCAAATGACCCGAATGCGGGCGGGTTGGCGCGCGCACGGGCTATGGGCATCCCGACTGCGGCAATTGACCACCGGCCCTACAAAGGGGACCGCACGGCGTTCGAAGCTGCACTTCTGGAACCGCTTTTGACGGCACAGCCCGACATCATCGCGCTCGCGGGATTCATGCGGGTGCTCACCCCCGATTTCGTTGGCCGGTTCGAAGGGCAAATACTGAATATCCACCCCTCGCTTTTGCCAAAATACAAGGGTTTGAACACGCATGCCCGCGCGATAGAGGCAGGCGACACAGAGGCCGGTTGCACCGTGCACAAAGTGACTGCCGCGCTGGATGACGGTCCGATCCTTGGGCAGGCTCGCGTGCCGATCCTGCCCGGCGACACGGCCGAAACCTTGGCGGCGCGCGTGCTACCGATGGAGCATAAGCTTTACCCGCTGGCGTTGCGCCGGTTGGCCATGGCAGATCATACCCCGATCACCTTGCCCTGAACGCGACAACCGCGCGCCGCGTGCGTGCCGCTTCAGCACGCGCGAAACCAAGTTCAAGCTGTAGGCGCAAAATCTCTGACTGGTTGTTGGACAATTCCGATCTCAAGTCGGTTTCACCATCGTCTCCGATCACGCCGATGATTTCACGGTTTCGCGCTTGCAAGCGCGCGATCTCGCGCTGTATGCGGCTGACCTCGGCGCGCGCCTTATGGTCTGCTGTGCCAATCTCGAAACCGCGTAGAAAGCCCGGCTCCGACGTGGCCGGGCATACATTGCGGTAGTTGCGACCTGCCAGACCGGCATCCAACCCTGATGACGGGGTGCAATAGCTTTGCAAACCCTGCGCGTAGCCTGCCTGCCATGCAGCACGCTGCGGGGTGACGCCGGTCGCCTCGCAGGCTTTGACATGGCGGGCGAATTGCGTCTCGGCCACCTTCCCCGCTGCGCCGTCACGCTGGCCAATCCCAGCCCAATCGCCCGACAGGCATTCTTCCTCGCTCAGCGACGCGCAACCCGCCAGCAGCGCCAAACCGGCCATCGCGACAAACCGTTTCATCCCGCTGCTCCTAGCTGCGCGCGCGCCGCGTATAATGCAACCGCCGCAGCATTCGACACATTCAGAGATCCGAACGCGGCTGCGGCGGGAATACGCGCCATGATATCACAGGTTGCGCGGGTTTTTTCGCGCAGGCCCGGTCCTTCTGCGCCCAGCACAAGACCGACCGGGCCCGGTGGCAGGCTGGCCAAGGCAGCGCCAAGCTCGACATCGCCTTCACCATCCAGCCCGATCAGGATGTATCCCATCTGTTGCAGCGCGACCATGTCTTCGGACAGGTTGCGCACGCGCAGATAGGGCTGGCGTTCCAGCGCACCGCTGGCGGTTTTTGCCAGCGCGCCGGTTTCCGGGGCCGCATGGCGCTGCGTGGCGATCACCGCGCGGGCTCCGAACACCTCGGCGGACCGCAGAATCGCGCCGACATTGTGCGGGTCGCTAACATGATCCAGCAGCACGACAAGGTCCTGTCCCTGCGGGCGGCACATCTCTGGTACGCGCCCCCAATCCAGAGGGCGCACTTCCAAGGCGGCGCCCTGATGCACCGCGCCGGCATCCAGCGGCGCCGGAAATTTCCGCGGGTCGACGATCTCGGCGTCTATACCCGATTGCGCAACCGCATCGGCCAGCTTGCTTTCGGCATTGCGGGTCAGAAACAGGGTCAGCTTGGTGCGGTGCGGGTTCAAAAGCGCATCGCGGACCGCATGCAGCCCGAACAGCCAAACGCTGTCCTGCCGCCCTTCGCGGCGGGCTTTTTCTTTTTCGATGACCCAGACTGGTTTTTTCACGCGCGCTCCATTTGGCTGTTCGGGCGCAAGCTTTGCGCATGGTGCTTGCTCTGCGCAAGGGGCAATGGCTGCAAACCGGTGTTTTCAAATTCCGGCCCATTTCCGCCCTTGACGCTTTTGAGCGCCTCGCGTAATTCACCGCGCAGAGGGCGACGGGCTGCAAGGTGCGGCAGCGGACTGTAACTCCGCCGGGGAGACCCACGCCTGGTTCGATTCCAGGGTCGCCCACCATTTTACCCAATAAATCTATGATTTTACTGGATAAAATGGTGGGGGCGTTTACTGCTCCACCCTTATATCTGCCCTTAAAAAATCCTGCAATTTCGGAAAAAAATACCGGGCGCAAGGGCCCGGTCAGAATGCTGCAATACGGTGGGAAACGTCACTGCATGGATTCGCTGAAATTCTCTTGCGCCGCCTTGGCCGCTTCCTCTGCTTTGACGAATGCGACCATGGCCTGTGCATCTTGCGATTGGGTCGCTGCGGTTTCAGCATTGCGCACGACAACCTGCAACGCGTGATCGGCTTCGATCATGGCATCAAGTTCTTGCACGATCTCCGGTGCCACTTGGGATTCATAGGCGCGGCGCATTTCGCCAAGCAGTTTCCGGTCGAACCCGGTGACAATCGCCGGTGCGTTGAACAATGCACTCAAGGTGTCAGCATCTTGAGCCTTCACGGCCTCTTGCAAGATTTCATGCCGGGATTTGCTATCCATCGACCGGACAACGGCGCGCAATTCAGATTGTCGCATGATCGCCTCCAAATTCTCGGGCGGTCGCAACCCGGTGCGCTGTAGCAGTTTTTCGCCAAGGCGCGCACCTTGTATGCTCAGTATTTCATTTGCCTGTGAACGGATCGCTTTTGCCGACTTGGCAAGCCTTTGCCCGGCCTCATGGGTCTTTTTCATGTGCAAGGCGTCATTGTCTGCCGGGTTGCGGTTCAATGCGATTGCTTCCAGCGATTGCACTGCACTGTGCAATCGCCCGATTTCCCCGACAACGCGCGTTGGTGCGTCCATGTTCCTACCTTCCAGCCGCTTCAATTCGCGTTCCAGAATAGCTTTGATCGGTCCCGAATATTTCATGCTCTTTCCTTTCTCGATTGCCTAAAGCCTAAGTTCCATTTGCTTGGTGGTGTGCTTGGGTTTTTTGATCGACGCCACCAACCCAGCCACTGCGTTGGCAAGGTCATCATGCCCGCCGGGCGGGTGGTCGATCAGATCCCGCCCGCTGCGCCCGGTGCGACGCTCAAGCGCCGCCATTTGGCGCGCAAGTTTCTGGTCGGGCGGCAACTCGACACTGCCCGAATTCATCGCAGCCAGAAGCTCGATATAAAGCCCGTTGCGGTCCAGTTCCGAAACCTCATAGGCTATCCCATATTTCTGGAATTCATCGCGCGGCCACCGCCCCGCGTATCGATCGCCAGTCACCCGGCGAATTCCATAGGTGCCCATGAAGTCGGCAAATTCCTTGGCGATTAGCGCAGGGCTTCCCCGCATACCTCGCACCGCATCCAGCACCACGGCGTCGCCTTCGCGGTGCCCGATTGCCAAAGTGAATTCATCCTGCCCACCGCCCGCCGGGTCAGTAAACGCCACATAGTGCAGCCCCCGCGCGGCTGGCAGTTCCTTGGGCTTGGGTCGCGTGGCTTGCTCGATCAGCGCAGGGTCGATCAGGCTGGAAATATCGCTGCGAAACTGCGCCAGATATTCAGCACATGCCCGCGCACTGTCATCGCGCATCGCATCGTCAATAATCCGTTGCGGCAAGGTCGGGTTCATCCTGCGCGACGGTGCCTGCGCGACCAGCACCCGGCTGTCACGCCCGAAATGGCCCTGATAAGTCTGCCAAAGCATACCGCGCCGCGCATAGGGCGATGACAACGCCACCAGCTTGCCGCCCAGTGTCGCCAAGGCCGGGCGCAAGGCCGCGATGATCTCTGCATCTGGTCGCGCGCCATCGGAATGCCAAAAGGCGATTTCATCCGCGATGACTGCCGCCAAAGTGTAGCCCCGCGTCGATCTGTGTGACGCGGTGCCTATCTCGATTGCGCACCGGTTCACCAGTTCCAACCCGTCACTGGTCTGGCGCTGCACAAGAGGGGCAAGCAAAGGGTGTTCGAACATGCCGCGCACATAGCGCAAGAGCGTGCGCGCTTGCGGTCGATCTGCCGCCAGTAGCAGCACCGTCGCCCATTCGCCCGGTGCCAGCTTGTCGCGATGATCTTTGAAGGCCGCTTCAAACGTCGCCACAAGGCCCGCTGCATGGCTCTTGCCCCCGCGCCTGCCAACCACGAGCCAAAGTTCGTCATGGGCTTCCTGCGAAGCCTCTGCGCGCCCTGTGACCTCTTGCCAGATCGGCAAGGCGTCATCATCCAAGGGCAGGCCATAATAGCCCGCCAAAAGCGCGCGCCATGCGCTGAAACTGTCGCCACCGAACGTGTCAGCGAATAGGGCCGGATCGGTCATCGCGTCCAGTATCGTCACGGCCATCAATAAAACCTCACTTCTGCAAGGATCGACTGCGCCAAACCTATTGCCGCTGGTATGGACAAGGGCACGCGCGCAACCTCTTGCCCGTCCTGCCAGATATGCAAGACCGGACCGGGCCGGATAGTCACCAGATAGCGGCCCTCACCCATTGGCCTGCCCTTTCGCTGCGATGTAACTGTGCAGATCGGGCGTGATATCCTTTGCCTTGCGTTCCAGCCCAAGATCGGAAAGCAAGCGGCGCAGCGCATTGGAAACTGTCGAGTATTGCAGCGCATCAAAGTCCTGCCCCTGCGCCAGTTCGGTTTCGCGTTCTTCGCACCAGCAGGCCAGCGTCGCGGCCCGCGCTGTGATATGCTTTTGGGCTTCCGTCAGATCGCCCCCGAGGTCGCTTTCGATCCCGGCGGTGATCTCTCGAAAGCGGCGTGCCATTGTGCTGCGACCATCTACACCTTGCAGCGCAATCGCACCGTTGCCGCGTCGCGTGCCAGCTTGGGGCAAGGGCGGGTCTATGCGCTTTCTTGTTCTGGTCATAATAAGCCATTTAAGGGCAGATATATGGGCAGGTCATAAAACACTATCAGCTTAAAGCATTGTAATCATTATTTCATTGCCGTTCATTGGCGGCAATATCAGGAACCAAACCGGCCTTGGTGCAGAAAAACAGGCTCGCGAAGGTCAAAATTTGCCCCCATGATTCTCACTTAAAAGCCCCGCACATTGGCGGGGCGTCATTTCAAATTGTCAGGTTTGGGTTATTCCAACCCTATAATGGTTGCAGTATCGCCGCGCCGGGTCGCAAGGCAATTGCGCGTTTCGGTCACGGTTGCGCCGAACAAGTTGGCCCCGCGATAAGTCGCTCGGATGGTGTAAAAGCTGCCACTGTCTATAACCGGCCAATCAACCCTAGACACCCATTCGGCGCTGGCGGGGTCATTTAAGCCTTTTTGAATTTCAAGGCTGCATTTGACCTGCGCTTCACTTTTGAACCGTCCAAATTCACGCGCCGCGTCACGCTCGGCGCGGGCCGCAATTTGTTCTGGCGTAGCATCAGGCGCAAGGAACACATACCAAGCCACCCAAACCCAAACCAGCGCACCCAGCGCCATTAAAAAACCGCGTCCAACTTTAGCCATTCTGCGAAGCTGCCCGCCTCAAGCCGCGTCGTCAAGGTCCATTGGCGCAATGGCAAGCCGCGAGGTCATGGCCAAGTCATCGCCCAAGACTGTTGCAGATATGCACCCACCACGGTCAAGGCCCCTAATAGGAAATGACTGTGGTGGTGGCGTCAGACGCGCCCCCCACCAGCGCCAGATTTCCACACTCAACCACACTCATTCACCACACTCGAATTGACTGTGGAAAGGTCGCCAGATGAAACACATTCACCCACATGCACCAGCTTGATATCGCGCCCGGTCCTTGCGTCTTTGCTCGTCTCGATAACAAGCGCGCCACTTTTCAACCATCCGCTTAGAATCTGTCGCACCTTGGCGCGTGCGATGTTCTGCGCGGTCGTGCGTTCTTGCTTTTTCAGGTCGCGGCCAAGGTCCAGCCCTAAGCTGTCACCAATGGTGAAGCCTATCCAGTCCGTTGCGCGTTCGTTGTGCTTTGGCGGGTTGTCGTTGGCCTGTATAGCTTGTTGCACACGCATCAGGTCGCGGGCGGTCATGCCCTCGAAGGCATCAGGCGGCGTCCAGACAGTTGCGACGCCGACATGATCGCCCTCGGGCCATAGGCCGGAACCGTTGCCCAGATGAACCGGCACCATCTTGCGCCATGTGGCCTTGTCAGGCGGTGCAAGATTGGCCTTGCCCATGTTGACGCGGAAATGCCGCGCGGCGTCTTGTTCTTCTATGCCGAACCGTTCGGCCTCATCCATGCGCATTCGGGTCAGGAACCGGGCAGACCGAACGCCATCGATCAGCGCACCCGCGCCCCGACTGGCATAAATGCCCAGATCGTCGCCATTGAGCGCGCCCGCTTTCGACACATGGTGCACCAGTTCAATCGCGCAGTTGGTCATCGCGGCGATATCGCGCCAAGCACCGATTACCGCATTCATGGCGGCGTTGTCGTTTTCTGGCACCGCGTGCGAAGTGGCGAACGGATCGACCACCAGCACATCAACGCGACTCGCTTTTATCGCCTTCACCAGCGCATCGCGCGTCGGGATTGCGACCTGCGCGCCGCTCGGGCCATGGGCGGCAATGGTGATCGGCACATCTCGCCCGCTATCCTGCATAAAGCGATTGTCGATCTGGTCTGACGTGATCTGATAGTGCAGACAGGCGGCGGCAACGCGGCGTTTCAGCTCGTGCTCTGGATCTTCACCATTCCAGCACCACACCCGCAACGGCTCTGGCGGTGCATCCCCCATAAGGTCGCGGCCTGTAACCATCGCCAAGGCTTCGACTTGCAAAAGCGATGACTTGCCCAACCCGCCGGGCGCGACTGTGGCACTCACAAAACCCCGGATCAGGTGCTTTGCAAAAAGCCATTCGCGCGGCGGGATTTCTTCAGGGTCACACCAGACAAAAGGGCTTGGGGTGAATTCAACCGCCGGGCCGGGTTCTTCTTCATAGGCGCTGATAGGCGGTAGCGGTGCCACGTTCGCAAAAGCATCATCCGAATTCATGCGCTGCCCCCCTGAAACTGTCCATCGGTCCCGAGTCTGGCAAGGAATGCGCGGCGGTCGGCATCGGTGAAGCTGCGCCAGATCGACACAAAAAGCCGCTTGCGCATGCCCAGCCCCATCGGCACGCCCTGCAACCTGTGAAGCGCCGCGCAGGCATAGTGCTGCAATTCTGCCGGGCGCGCACAATCTGCCCAGAACCGGGCATCTTCTCGGATATCGCGCCAAGGATCGAAGCCGGGCATCCCGGCCGCGCGCTCGTCAAGATAGGCCGCGCAGAGCGCGCTTGCGTCATCGGGGTGACATTCGCCCAGGGCGAAGGCCAGACCCCGCGCCCAACCAAGGCGCACCCGTTGCCGGGTTTCGGGGCAAGGGTAGTCATACATCATCAGCGCGCCCCCATGCGACTTGGGCAATGTCCTTGGCGCAGCGTGCTGCTTGCGCGAAGTCACGCATCGGACGGGTTGCGACCAGACCGTTAGAAAACAGTTCCAGCCGCGTCGCAGCGCCATCAGGTGTCACTATTGCGGTGATACGCCCGCGCGGTAGGGGATAGGTTTCTTCGCGGTATATACCGCGCACATATTGTTCCATTGCTCTAACCTCTGGTTTTGACCAGCGGCAAGGCGCGTGCTATTCTATCTATTCAAGCCGTCCAATGCCTGAAATTTGTGAAGCCTCGCACCGTTGCCGCCGGTTCGGGGTTTCACTCTTTTATGGGGTGAGAAACTTGGCGCATCCGGTCGGCCATTTCCGCTATGCGGCGGTCATGGTCGTGCAAAATGCGGATCGCATCATCGAAAAAATACACCAGCGCGCGAAAGTCGATCTGGTCCAGATTGTCGTCGCCCCCTTCGCCCCCGATAAGGGCAAGGCGCAGCGTCACCAGCGTTGAAAGCACATGGTGCACCGGGTCATCGACTTCGATCTGTATCGCGCTGCGCAGTAGCCCGGACGCGCCCGCAATCGCTTGCGCCGGGTCGGTCGGGTATTCCGACTGACGGTCGCGCATACGCTGCACATGCACGTCGAAGGCAAGATTATGCACTTGGTCAGGCGTCATCGCGACCAGTTCGGCACGGGCGTCGGGTGAAAGGGTTTCGAGTAGGTTGCTCATAGCGAATCCCCCTTGCCATTGCGGCGGCGAAACTCGGCTTGCAATTCTTCGGCCTGTTTGCGGTGCCATTCGCCCATGTCGTTTACTGCATCGGCAATCGCTGGCAGGGCTTCGGGATAGGATTAAAGGCGGCGCAGCAGGATTTGAAGCTGGACGCCGGGAAACTCGCCTGCGCCCTGCATTGTGCGGCGCACCACTTGCTTTTCCCAATCCATTACGCGGCCTCCCCTTGGGTGGCCTGTGCGGCTTCCCATGCTTCAAGGTCGGACAAGCGCCAGTAATTCAGGCGATTGATTTGGATAGGCGCAGGAAAGCCCAGCGCGTCATCGCGCACCCAGCGCCAGATCGTCACGGCTGATTTCTGGTAGCGGGCCTGCACCTGCGGCCCGGTCAGGAATTCGGATTTCGGGTCTGCTTTGGTCATCGGTCGAAACTCCTTTGCTATGGTTTCGACCTCTTAAATTCAGCAATGTTCGTTCATTTGCAAAAGGTCCTGCGAAACGAGTTATTCAATAAACACGTTTCTCATTGCCTCTATCTTGTCTCGGGTCAGGCTGAACAGCAGCGGTTCATGCGGTTGAACTACATCCGCAACCTTCTCCATATGCAAGGTCATCATAAAGGCTGCGCGCCTAGTGCCGTGATCCAAACTTTCGGCACGATCAATGCGCTTTTTCACATTAGCGCGGCTTTCACCTATTTTAGACGCAATTTCTTCCATGACCGAAAGTCGCTTTATGCCCTGCACCTCGGTCATAATAAGGTAAGCATCTAAAACTAGTTGATCTAGATATTGCAGACGCGGTGGCGGCCCTGTTTTCAGCTTGATTTTCTTCTCCAGCCAATCTGCTATAAATTCGCGCTCGCCAGATGTAATTTTTTCGCCGCGACGAAGCTTTTTATACTTCTTCTACTCCAAAACCCGAAAGTTCTCGTGTGTTATGACGCGGAAGTTATCTGACACCTTGTCGCGGAATTTCTTCCATTCCTGCGGGATGGTCTCACGCATGAATGCAAGGATGGCGTCGGCGAATTGCTTCTGACTTCGGTAGTAGCGATTGTGGGTGACATAATGGTGCAAGACCGCCCAAAGACGTTCAATTGGATTGAG
>NZ_UIHC01000045.1 GCF_900499075.1 Roseinatronobacter ekhonensis
CGCCCCAACTGATCCTCCAGCGCGTCTACTGACTGGATGATCCGCAACCGGACGCGAGCCTTGTCCTGCGCGGCCTCTGGCAACCCCTCGAACCACGCCCATGCCGTGTCGCGGTCCACAGCGGGCGCGGCAGGCGCGGGCGCGCTGGCCTTGGCCAGCAGCGCGCGCTGCGCCCGAACCGGCAATGCCTTCCAATGGTATTCCCAACCGCCCCCGCGACCGGCGCGCTTGCGCGCATAATCAGGATGGGCGCGCAGGCTGATGCGAACCACCCATTTCTCAACGCCCTTACGGGTCGCCGGAATGTCGGGAAGGCCTGCATCTGCCAATTCCTGCGCGGTCCACCAGATCTGATCGGGGGTAAGGTCAGTCATGCGGCCCCCCGGCGTGACGTGAAGGCGGGGGCGTCGCTGTCAGGGGCTGGCACGGTGTGGTCAGCCTCGGCGTGCTTGTGGAGCGCAGCACCCTTGTTCTGCGCTTCCCAGACCTCGCTGGCACGCTCGAACAGGAACCGCTTTTTCGCGGCCATCGGCGCACGCGCCCATGCTTTGTCGAGTGCCTTGAAGGCCGCTTCAACCGGGTCTTCAACGGGGGTGTCGCTGGCGGCTGCCGTGCGCTGGCGGCGCGCATCCGCCGCCGACTTGGCGCGGCCTTCTGACAGCGCCGCGACCACATCATAGCGTTCGACCGTTTCGCTGATCTTGGCGATCTCGGTCAGGTCTTTCAGCGTGACGGCCTTGGGCGCTTGACGCAGCAGCATGATATCGCGCGGGTCAAGGCAGCCACCGGCGGCGACTATGCGGTTTATGTGACGAACCGTAATTCCGAACTTTTCCGCAGTTGCTTCAGCAAAGGACACGATGTCCATTGCTGAACCTTGCCGCGCAAGGCCACCGGCAACGCCCCCGACAGCTTCGGGGTGCAGTTTCGCGTAAATCCGCTTACGCGCCGCGAGAAACACCGCCGTGTCCAATGGCGACAATTCCGCTCCCGCGATATTGTCGTCGATCTCCATCAACCGCGCCCAATCGTCGGTCACATCGGCCCAGACCTTGGCCTCGATCTCGGACCAGCCAAGGCGCTTGGCGGCTTCCAGACGGTGTCCGCCCGCGATCAACACGAGCTTGCCGCCCTTCTTCTGGCGCAGGTGCACCGCGTCTTTCATCACGCCGGTCTCTTGGATCGACGCCATAATGCTATCGACACCCGCTTCCGACACCGGGCGCAATCGGTCGGACACGTCGATCTCGGCGACCGCGACACGGTCGACCTGCATCAATCTGGGGGGTTTCTTGTCTGCCATGCCCGTTACCCCGCCATCTCGCGGCCCAGACGGGTCGCATGATCGCGACACCCGTCGCACAGCCGGTTATGAATGCCGTGGCTCCAAAAGGATGCTTCACAACACAGGCAGGCGCGGAACCCTGCGCGCTTGCGCGCATCTAGTGCATCCTGCAACCGCTTGCGCTCGCGCTCCGCCGCCAGCTCATTCGCCAAGAACGGGCTGACCCGGTCGCCTTCGGCATTGATCACAACAAAGGCGGCGCGTGTTTTCTGAACCCTGTATCCCCGCGTCATGCCCGCCCCCCATAGGTGACAGCCAGCATCTCGGCGCAATGCTCCAGCGCGCCCAACTCTTCTAGCTGGATCAGGTCATCGACAAGCCGCATGCGCAGCACAGGCAGGCCCATTCCAGACACACCGGGGCGGCGCAGCTTGGCGATGGTTTCGCGCACCCGCGCGAACCGTTCCTCGACACTTGGATTGACGGCACTATTCATGACAGCACCCCGGCGGCGATCACGCCAATAACGATGGTGCCGACAAGGCAAGCCCCGCCGATAAAGTCACCGACCCAATGGTCGTTCAGGCCACGCATGGCCCGGATCAAGCGGCCACGCGCACGCGGCGGGCGCGAATACTGCACCATTGTCAAACCTCCTTGTGATTGGAAATCTCGTCCTGGTCATCCATAACGGCGTCGATCAGGTCAGCCTGCGTGACGGTGGCCAGCAGCCTCTCGGCCAGCTGCGCGGGCGTGATGCCGCGCGCTCGCGCAGCGGGGCCAAGCCGTTCCACCACAGCGCGGCCCACCTTCAACTGAGCACTGGCGCTGACCTGCGTGTAGTTCAGCAGCCCCGACACCTGCGCCTTGGTGATCGGCTCGCCCGCGTCTGCGAAGCGCAGCACGATTGCCGCGTGCGACAGGCCCAGATCATGCAAGGCCCGGCAGGCCGCAGACCGGCTCGGATAGCCAAGGACAGGACGCGCGCGGGCCATCAGGCGACCCTCCGGCTCTTGCGCTTCTCGGGCGCTGCTTTCGGGCGCGGGACATCGCTGGGCCAGTCAAGATCGTCTGGCCAATTCTCGGTGAACCAAGTGGCAACCCGAAGCGCCGTGGCGGTGCGGCAATCCCCGCCCGCCATCAGCTTTTTGAAAAAGTCACCCTTTTTCAGGGCGCGATAGGATATCGCGAAATGCGTGACGCCCTGATGGGCGGCAAGAGTCTCTGCGAGTGTGATCAGGCTGCTCGGTGTCATGCTGGTATAATGGCTAAGTTTAGCCAGCTTGACAAGGCTAAACTAAGCCATTCTTGCGAGATTAGCTAAACTAGGCTAAAGAGACATATGGACCCGATTCTCTCAGAGATAGAAAAAGCCCTTGAAAATAAGGGGTTAAGTGCGGCGGCGGCGTCAAAAATGGCCGCTGGGCACTACTCTTTGATCAAGAATATGAAGGCTTCGAAGGCTGGCGGGAAACGTTACAGTGTTGAAACACTGGAGAAGCTCGGAGAAGTTCTTGGGTTAGAATTCTATTTCGGACCGCCGCGCGGCGCGACCCAAGCACCAACCGCCCTGATCGACGGTACGGAATTCGATACGATCCGTCGCTTTGATGTGTCTGCGGCGGCGGGGGACGGAATGATCAACCCCGAAGGGGAACCGATTGATCATCTGGCCTTTTCCAAAACGTGGCTGGCCAGCCAAGGCATCAGCCCTGGCGACAGTATGCTGATCACCGTGCGCGGCGACAGCATGGAACCATCCATCTACCACGGCGACCTCGTGATGATCGACCGGCGCAAGACCCATATACGATCCGGCAAGATATACGCCTTTAACGATGGCGACGCGCTGCGCATCAAGCGGATCGAGGTGATCCCCGACACCGCCCTGATCCTGCGCTCCGACAACCCAAAGCACGCCCCTGACCACCGCGTCGGTGACGCGATGAACCACGTCAGCCAGAACATCCTTGGCCAGATCGTCTGGTCAGGGCATAATTGGGGTTAGGAAACTGAAAGGACTATTATGCGAAACCTGATTTTAAGCCTGCCGATGTTGTTTGTATGTTCGATGGCAAACGCACAGAATTTCGAATCTATGCAACGGGCGACCGAACTTGGAACAGTCATTGCCGCAGAGGATCTGTGCGGCTTGACCTTTGATCAAAGCGCAGTGTCGGACTGGATCGACGAGAATACGGACCCCTCGGACATGAGCTTTCCGGGCACGTTGCAGATGATGGTGGACGGATCTACCTTCCAGAATTCGGGCATGTCGGGTAGTGCGCTCACGGCACATTGTCGGTCGGTCGAGCGCACGGCACGCCACTTTGGCTTTATTGAATGAGGGATTGAATGGGCACGATTACACGAACTGAGAAGCGTCAACGCGGCGTCTTCGGTTGGATATTCCTTATCCTGTTCTGGGCATTTCAGTTGTTTATGGTCTTGTGGTTTGTTGGTGGCCTTTCTGCGGCGGGCGACACCGCAGCCGGACTGACGAATGAAATGGAGCGCGCAGGTGCTGCTGTGGGGACGGCAATCGGCGCTGGTATGATCATTGCGCTTTGGGCATTTGGGACCATCATTTTCGGGGCGTTTGTGCTCCTTACACGCGGCAAGAAGATCATCGTTGAGACCTCCTGATCCCTCAAAAACAGTTCCATGTTGAAAGCGCGCCCATTTGCGGGTGCGCTTTACTTTTAGACTATAATTTCAAGGTCTTGCCCGAACATGGAACTGGCGCACCAAACATGGAACTCCGGTTCCATGTTCCAATAGGTCCGCATTGTCACCTATCTATTGAAAACCCCTTTGAAACAAGGCTTCAACGCTGCGTTCAAGAGCGCGCCACCACCGCCCGATAGGCCGTCACTAAGCCGTTTTCCGCATTTCGTGCAAACAACGGGCCCGCACCACACCAAACGCCCGACGCCCCACAACCCCCTGAAAAAGCGCCCCTATCCGTGTTCTTCCAAGATTGGCCGCCCTCTTCCGGTTTGTGCAGATATCTCTGTCAACGCACAGCCGCAAACCCGCGCGCGGGTGGAAGAGATCGATTCCGCGGCCAAAACGGCTTACGCGGCATTCCTTCAATCCCGTAGGGATAGCGGCGACTGGCCCGGCGCGATCCCGGTCGAGGCCGGTGCGACCTACCTTGGCGAGCAGATCGCGCTTGCCATAACCCAGCGCGCGGCAGGCGAGGACCGGGCACGCATCCGCGAGATGCTGGGACTGGCCTTTTCGGTGTTCTTCCGGCCCTGAGGGTCGGGATCTGCGGGGCGCGCCGATGCGCTACTGCGCGGCGCTATTGCCATCAGACCATGCTGCGTCATGATGTGTGCCATCGCAGAATGGCTTGTTTTTCGACAACCCGCAGCGACAAAGCGAGTATTTCGCCCGTGACGCGCCCGCGCCGTTGAAATCCGCCGCGAGCGCCATGTTGGTGACGTGATACGGGCCGTCCTTCTCAACCCCGATTGCGACCGCGCCGGTGGTCATATGCTGCGCCGGTTGGTCGCCGACCGCAACGCGAAGCGCTCCAGAGGGGCAGGCGGCAATCACGTCTAGGATCGCATTGAGCGTGCCATTCTCTGGCTGTATCCACGGTTTCTTTTTCGGGTCAAAGACCTGTGCCGCGCGCGCTTGGCATTGGGCGGCATGGGTGCACAGGGCAGGCGTGTAGCTGATCGTGACGGCCACGCCTGCCACCTCGCCGGAATAATCGACAGGCGTGTTGCGCAACCGGGTGTGATCGGGCGTGCTGTCAAAACCGATCTTGGCGTGTGCCCCGTCGCAATAGGGTTTGTTGGCAGACGCACCGCACCGGCAGAGTGCGACTTTAGGCTTGTCGGACAAGTCCGCGTCAAACGCTCCGGTCAGGTCGGGCGGCGTTGCGACAATGAGCGGGCCGTTGGGCGCGGGGGTGATCTTTGGCAGGTCGGGCATGGTCTGGCCTTTCAGGCTGGCGTTGGGTGGGTCAGGTTGTGGCGACAGCGGTTTTCCGGTTCGGCAGCCACACCCAGAAGCTCAGGATGATGGCAGAGGCCGACACAAGCGTCATGACCGTTCCCGGAACGAAATTCACATAGCCCGGCAGGTCGACGAAAAGAAGGTAGCCGACATCCGCCAATCCTCCGACCATGGCCGTGACCCAGATCGCGGTCATGTTCGTACGCCAGATGTAGGCGGCGCCGATAAGGGTGGCGAGCCCGATCCACAGCAGGTTGAACCCGTGCTGGTTCAGCACGCCGCCCACCGCCGGATGATACTCCGCCGCCAGAAGCGTCGGATCGACAGCATCGGCGACCGCGGCAAAGCCCAAGGATGTCGGCTGGGTCATGATGATGCCACCGGCTATCATGTGAACAAGGCCCCAGATCACCCACAGCGCGGCGGCAATCTTCAGGGCGGTTGTATGGGTCTTGGTCATTTGGAAAACCTTTGTTTCAGCCGGTTTGTGCCGGGGCGCAAAATGGGGTTAGGCCGCATCCACTGCGACAAGCAGCTCGATCAGTGCCTGTTTGGGTGTTGGGTCTTGCGGCAACCTGCACTATGACCCAATTGCGCACCAGATATCGAAATGCGCAGTATATGCGCGTTGGTGCGCCATCTGGATGGTGCTATAATGGGATATGGACTACTGGACAGAACTCCGCACAGCACTGATGGTCGCGCGTTTGGGCACGGTCAGCGCCGCTGCCGATGCCCTTGGCGTGCACCGCGCAACGGTCAACCGTCATGTCGAGACACTGGAAGCCGCCTTCCGCGCGCCCCTGTTCCAGCGCCATGCGCGGGGCTACGCGCTGACAGATGCGGGCCGCGATATGCTAGAGATTGCGGGCCGCGCCGACGAGATGTTCACCGATCTGGCCGGACGCGCGCGCGGTAAGGCGGGGCAGCTTTCGGGTGCGCTGATCGTAACGGCACTGTCTGGGGTGGCGCCGCTGGTGATGCAAGCGATCCGCGATTTCCATCTTTCACACCCGCAGATCGCGCTCGACTTTGTCGCTGGCGCGCAGCTTGCACGGCTGGAACATGGCGAGGCTCATGTCGCGATCCGCGCCGGGGCAAAACCGGACGTGCCTGACTATGTCGTGACGTTGTTCCGCCGCCTGCGCTTCGGGCTTTATGCCAGCCGCAGCTATGTCGACCGCGCCGGATACCCCGACCGGCTTGAAGCGCACCGCTTTGTTGGGTCTGTTGAGGTGCCGCGCCCAGTGCCCTATGCCGACTGGATGAACGCCAATGTCCCGCCAGAGGCCTTGGCGCTACACACGACCGACCAGCAGGTCCTGCACAGCGCGGTTTGCGCGGGCTTGGGCCTTGGGTTTCTTGCCGAGCACGACGCCTGTATCCGGCCCGATCTGGTAGAGGTCATTCCACCGGGAGAGGCTTGGTCTACCCCGCTCTGGACCGTTACGCATGTAGACCTGCACCGCACGGCCAAGGTAAAGGCGTTTCTTGATTACCTGAAGGCTGCGCGGACAGGCCAAGGCGACAGCCAGACCGGGCCTGCAATCTGAAGTGGCATCGTTGCAGGTGATCCCTTGCGCCGCATTTCTCTGCACGGGCGAAGGACACGCGGCACCCTTGGGCCATGTTTATGCCCCTCGTGGTTGACAGGACGGTTTCCCTACCTTGGCCATATCGGCTATAGACCGGACGGCGACGTTGCGATGCGCTGCAATTGGTCAACAACTCGCGCGGAGTTCCACCGGCCCGTGTCTGTGTCTGGTAAGGCCGGGGTAATACTGTTCAAAGCTCGAAAATGACATTAGATCAGAACGCTAGATTGTCCGTCGCACCCATGATGGATCGGAGCAACGCTTCGTAGGTCATTGATCTTAATTGAATAATCCGCTTCGCAGAGTCAAGTAGCAAGAAAATAGCAACAACTTGCGTCCGTCGTCGGCGATTGTCGTTGATCGATAGGGACAGACACATCAATTCAGGCGCGGGACCTAACCGCGGACAGGGTTCTCGGTTTCGTTGATATCCGATCTGGCAAAGCTCGCTTGCATAGGGCTCTGTTGCACAAAACGCCTGATGCCCAAGGCTCCCCTTTCCCCGGACGGATTCATCCCACCGCTTCTGTGATATGGATGCCAAGGGAGGTGTAGCCGTTCATGACGGCGATGCGGACTTGGACTTCGGCGACCTGACAGTCAAAGTTCCGCGCCATGAGGCGCTGCCCCAGCAGTTTCATACAGTGCATCTTCGTCTCGACGCGGCTTCGGCGATGGTAACCGCTCCAGTTCCGCCAGATCGCGCGGCCGAGATATTTCGAAGCTCGCAGGGCCTCGTTTCTGGCCACTGCACCCGCGGTGATAGTTTTCCACGGCTTGGTGTTTTTGCGGGGTGGGATGACGGCATGCGCACCGCGGTCGGCGATAGCGTCGTGGCATTTGCGAGTATCGTAGGCGCCGTCTGCAGTGACGCTGGCGATCTCTACCTCGGCTGGGATCTGGCTGAGCAGGTCCGGCAGAATAGGTGCGTCGCCGATGTGGCTACCGGTGATCTCGACGGCCCGAACCTCCAGCGTCTGTTCATCGATCCCGAGGTGGATCTTGCGCCAAACGCGCCGCTTGGGACCTCCATGCTTGCGTGCGTTCCACTCGCCTTCGCCCTCAACCTTGATCCCGGTGCTATCGATCAGCAGATGCAACGGCTCCTTCGAACCTCGATATGGGATGTTCACGGCCAATGTCTTCTGACGGCGCGACAGCGCGCTGAAGTCGGGTACAGTTCAGTCGAGCCCGGCCAGCCGCAACAGGCTTTCGACGAAGCCCGTCGTCTGCCTGAGTGCCATGCCAAACAGGACTTTCATTGATAGGCAGGTCTGGATGGCGGCATCGCTGTAGGTCTGCCGACGGCCACGTTTGCCAGACTTCCCAGGTCATCTCGGGATCAAACCAGATCGTCAGCGAGCCCCGGCGCTTGAGCGCTTCATTGTAGGCCGGCCAGTTCCTCGTCCTGTAGGTCGGGGAGGATGGTCTGCTCATACATCAAAGCTACCACGCTGGATTCACGAGATGAATCCCTGACGGGATTTGTGCAACAGAGCCACGTCAATGGGGCAAATTTGCGGATAATCCCGGTTTTCTCACGGCAGTATTCCGAAGTCGCGCCGGCCCGGGTGAACGAGGTCACGCAACCCGGCGGGTTCGAGCACTTCGACCTCTTCCCCCCATTGGTAGAGAAACCAGGCCATCTCGAGCCATCCGCATGCCGTGAAACGCACGAGCAGGCTGCCGTCGGGGAGCGTTTCCTGCTCTTGATCGGGGTGAAAGAGGAATTCGGACGCGGCCTGCGCCGCGTGCGGCGAGAATTTCCAGGCGACGGAGCCGATCTGAGCGGGATCGTGGTAGGAGCCGAAGGCTTCACCGGCATGGGCATTGATGTCGAAAGAGGGATCGAGCGCGATCCACTCGTCGGTGCTTTCCGCCGCGAGGATGCGGTCCATGCGAAAATGGCGGAAGGCTGTGTCCTCGGGCACGCGGGCAACAAGGTAGCTTCGGGGGCCGAGCAGAACCCCCAAGGGCTCGATATCGCGCTCGCGGACGTCGCCGCCTTGCGAACGGTAACGTACACGAAGGCGGTAGGGGCCTCGCAGCGCGTCGTAGACGGCGTCGGCCACCGCCGGATCAATTCGGCCTCGCGGACCCGGGCGCGCGACGCGGCCGACCGATTGCAGGATCGCTTCTGCATCGGTTTCCGCCGCGCGAGCTCTGACACCAGAGACCCGCTGCAGGAGATCGTCGCGCAACCGCATGAGTGTCCGGGCATGGCGGTGACGATCGGCGTCCCGGGCCTCGCGTATGGCGAAGTCGAGCGCTTCTATGCTTTCATCCATGGGCGGCGACAGGGCCGCCGGGACCGGTTCCGGCAATTTCCAGGCCTTGCGGCGATCGGGCCTGGTCGGGTTCTCGATGCCGGAAAATGTCTCCTCGAGAGCCACGGTCATTCTCTGCGCCGTGCGGTGCGTCACTTGGAATCGATCGCGAATTTCCTCGAGCGTGACACCTCCATGTCGTGCATTCGCCATCTTGGCGAGCTCAATCAGATCTTGGGCTTTTGTGAATGACATCTTTGACCATGACAGTTTTTGACGTGCACCTGAGTTATGATGAATATGGGGCCGAAAGTCGAGCGAATCGTGTGTGAAATGGAGGCCCGAATTCCGTGCAATTGATCGATGAAAAAATCCTGTTCTCTGCATCAGATCTAATGCGGTTCGCCGGCTGCACGCATGCGACGCATCTCGATCTCGCGCGGCTTGAGGGGTATGGCCCCAAGCCCCGGGCGGATGACGATGAGGCAAAGCTTCTGCAGGAGATGGGAGACGCGCACGAGGCAGCGCATCTTGACGCCCTCAGGGCATCGGGACGGCACGTTGTGGAAGTGCCGCGCGAGGGGTTGTCGCTGGAGAGCGGGGTGGTCGAAACCAGGAAGGCGCTGGCCACCGGGGCCGATGTCATTTTCCAGGCTGCCCTCCACGGCGGGTCATGGGGCGGGTGGTCCGACTTCCTTGAACGGGTAGAGCGGCGCTCGGACCTCGGCGGCTGGCGCTACGAGGTCACCGACACCAAGCTCAAGCGGAAACCCGATGCCAAGCATCTTCTCCAGCTGGTGCTTTACTCGGACCTGCTGGCCGACCTGCAAGGCGTCACCCCGGAGTTCGCGCATGTCGAACTCGGCAACGGCGAACGGGCAAGTTTCAGGTTGGCCGGTTATGCCGCATACGCCCGGCGCGCGCGCCTGCGGCTGGAGGAGTTCGCGCAGACCCGGCCGGAAACGCAGCCTCGGCGATGCGCCGCCTGCACCCTCTGTCGGTGGCAGGATCACTGCCAGTCCGTGTGGGACCATACCGACAGCCTCTACAACGTCGCGGGCATCAGCACGGGCCAGATCGCAAAGCTGGAAGCCGAAGGCGTCAACACCATGGAGGCGCTGGCCTCGCGCAACGCGCCGGTGCGGCGCATGGCGGCGGCGACGCTGGACAAGCTCGTCGCGCAGGCGCGGCTTCAGCACGCCCGGAAGAATGGCGCACCGTCCTTCGAACTCAGGGCGCCGTCCCCCGGAAAGGGGTTCGGCGTGCTGCCGGAACCGCAGGCCGGCGACGTGTTCTACGACATCGAAGGCGACCCCTACTACGAGGGCGGGCTGGAATACCTCCACGGGGTCTGGGCCGATGGTGCCTTCACCGGTTTCTGGGCCCACGATCACGCCAGGGAGGCGCAGGCGCTCTCGGATCTCTTCACCTGGTTCCGCGACCGCCTGGCGGCTTTTCCGAAGGCGCGCATCTATCACTACGCAGCTTACGAGGTGACGGCGCTCAAGCGGCTGACGGCGAAATACGGGATCGGCGAGGCCTTTCTCGACCGGCTGCTTCGGGAGCATCGGTTCGTGGACCTCTACGCCGTGGTGCGAGGCGGGCTGCTGGCGTCGGAGAGGAACTATTCGATCAAGTCCATGGAGGCCTTCTACCGGGGCAAGCGGGCGGGCGACGTCACAACGTCCGGCGGCTCGGTGGTGGCCTACGAGGAGTGGCGCCGGACTGGCGACGACGCGATCCTCGAAGAAATCCGCGCCTATAACGAGGTCGATTGTGTCTCGACCGAGGAACTGCGCGACTGGCTGGTCTCCATCCGGCCCGAGAGGGCCTGGGCATCGCTGCCTGACGAGAGCGCCGACGAGAAGGAGACGGAGGCCGACGAGCGGACGGAGGCCCTTCGCGCTCGGCTGGCGGCGTCGGACCTGCCGCTGGACCGCCAGCGACTGCTTTTCGACCTGGCGCAATATCATTGGCGCGAGGACAAGCCCGTCTACTGGTCGATCCATGACAGCATTGCGAAGGAGGAGGACGAGCTTGTCGAGAGCGTCGATGCCGTGGGCGGGCTGATCCGGGCGGGCGAGCCCGTGACGATCAAGCAGTCTGTCGGTCAGCGCTTCACGTTCCCGCAGCAGGAGACGCGGCTGAAGGAGGGTGCCCGACCGGCGATCGGCTACGACGAAGACGGCTTCATCGCGACGGCGACCCTGCATGACTTCGACGTCGCCGAGGGAAACCTGATGCTGAAGATTGGAAAGGCGAAGGCCGCCGTTTTGGAAAGCGTGACGGCGTTGCATCCGGAAACGCCGCTGAACACGAAGCCGATTCAGGACGCAATCGGAGCGGTGATCGACGATCAATGCGGGCCCAAGGTGCTGCGCGCCGCCGACGCCCTTCTGACACGCGCCGCCCCCCGTTTTCGCAGCGGGCCGCGCGCGGACGTCCTGAACGGGCGCGACCCAGTGGAGGGCACGATCGACGCGGTGATGGAGATGGTCGGAACGGTCCTGCCCATCCAGGGACCGCCCGGCACCGGCAAGACTTACGTCACCGCCCGTGCGATCCTCGCACTTGTCCGGGCCGGCAAGAAGGTTGCGGCCGCCTCCACGAGCCACGAGGCGGTGAAGAACGTCCTGATGGGCGTCCTCGCCGCGCACGAGTGGGACGATCCCGACTTCACCCTCGTCCACAAGCTGGGCGACGACAGCTATCCGGTGGAGTGTCCCATCCGGCGGACGGACAAGAACGATGATGACCTCTTCCGCGAGGCGGACGTGGTCGGCGGCACCGCCTGGCTGTTCTCGCGTGAAGGGCTCCGGGGGCATTTCGACCACATCTTCGTGGACGAGGCGGGGCAGGTCGGGCTGGCCAACATGCTGGCCATGTCGACCTGCGCCGAGAATGTCGTGCTGGTCGGAGACCCGTGCCAGCTGCCTCAGGTCCAGCAGGGCGCGCATCCGTCTCCGGCCGACCTGTCCTGCCTCGACTGGATGCAGGGCGGCGATGCCGCGATCCGGTCCGACCGCGGGATCTTTCTGCCCATCACGCGGCGGATGCACCCAGACGTCTGCCGGTTCATCTCGGACCAGGTCTACGAAGGGCGGCTCGAGAGCCACGCGGATACCGCGCGGCAACGCGTCGACGGGTTGCCGCAATGGCCCGTCACCGGCGCCCGTCTGGTCCCTGTCGAGCACGAGGGCAACTCGCAATCCGCGCCGGAGGAGGTGGCGGCGATCCGAGCCGCCGCGGCGGATCTGCTGACCGGCACCTGGACCGACCGGGAGGGGCACACCCGTCCGATGACCGAGGCCGACATCATCGTGGTTGCGCCCTACAATCTCCAGGTCAACGCCCTGCGCCGCGCCCTGCCGCCGGGGATCCGCGTCGGAACGGTCGACAAGTTCCAGGGACAGGAGGCGCCCGTCTGCCTCGTCTCGATGACCGCCTCCTCCGGCGAGGAGATGCCGCGCGGCATGGAATTTCTGCTGTCGCGGGAGAGGATCAATGTCGCGGTGTCGCGTGCGAAAGGCCTGGCGCTGGTCTTCGCATCGCCGCGCCTGCTGGACACGACGTGCACGAGCGTCGAGCAGATGGCGCTGGTGAACGTCCTCTGCGCTCTTGCCGAGCCACAGGCAACTCAAATTCCGTTAGAGATGGAGGACTGTTCATGACACAGGTGAAATCGCTGCCCGAACGGCTTGCCACCATGCCGGCCAACACGCGATGGGACATCGCGCGACGGGCAACGCAATGGGTCGAGGATGGCGGACCCAATGCCGAACGAGGGGCCGAGGCTCTGGAAGACATCGCAGCGTATGAACGCGCGCGCTTTGTCGGGAAACGCATTCCCATCGGGGCGTTGGATTGGGAGCCGCACGAGGGACAATGGCTGATGCGCGGTTTCGACGGAGACAAGGAGGTCGCTGGAATCGAATACACAGCCACCCATACCGCGAGCCGCAAGAAGGTCTTCCGTCTGACCGTTCTCGGTCGGAGGCACGCCGACATGTTCCATCATGTCGATGAGGCGCGCGCATGCGCCGATGAACTCTACCGCGAAAGGACCACGTGCGAATGATCCGTTTTCTACACGCCTCGGACCTTCATCTCGGCAAGCCCTTCGGCGGATTCGCCGAGGAGGTGCGCCAGCGCCTGCGCCAGGCTCGCCAGGAGTCCATCGGGGCGCTTGCCAAGGCCGCGCGTGACGGGGGCGCGAGCCATGTCCTGCTGGCCGGCGATACCTTCGACGCCGAGACCCCCGCCCGCGCGACCCTGCGGCAGGCGATGAACACGATGGCCGGACATGACGACCTGACCTGGGTGCTGATGCCGGGCAACCACGATCACCTCGGCGCGTCGGAGATCTGGGGCACTCTGGAGCGGGAGCGGCCCGACAACGTGACACTCGCACTCGCCTCCGAGCCGCTGGCTCTGGCCGGGGGCGCTGTGCTTCTTCCCGCGCCCTGCACCACGCGCAATCCGGGCCGTGACCTCACGGAATGGATGGACGGCGCCGACACCGGCGAGGCGATCCGGATCGGGCTCGGGCACGGTTCGATCCGCGATTTCCGGTCGGTGGACGAGATGGGCGGCGAGGGCGGCGCCGTCATCGCGCCGGACCGGGCCAGGCGGGCGGGGCTCGACTACCTCGGTTTCGGGGATTGGCACGGCCGGATCGAAGTGACGCCGAATACCTGGTATTCCGGAACGCCCGAGCCGGACAGCTTCAAACCGCATCGTCCCGCCGGGGCCTTGCTGGTCGGTCTCGCTTCTCGCGGGGCGGCTCCCGAGGTGACGGAAGTCATGACGGGGCAGATCGGCTGGACCCGGGTGACCCTCGATCTTCTCGATACCGAAGACCCAACCGAGCGTCTAACGGAAGCTCTCCCCGAACTTGCACGGCGCGAACGCACCCTGATCGACATTCGCGCCACCGGCCGCACCGGGCTCGCCGGTCATGCGGCGCTCGCGCGGGCGATCGAGGAATTTGCTCCCGACTTCCTCTGGGCGAACGGCGATCTCTCGGCGCTTGCCGTCACGCACGAGGCGGACGACCTGTCGCTGATCGATGACCGTGGCGCCGTGCGCGACGCCGCCGAGGCGCTTGCCGCTGCTGCCGACGCGGGCGACACCGCTGCGGCCGCGGCGCTCACCCGGCTCTTTTCCTACGCCCTGGAGGTGAAATGAAACTGCGTGCCCTGACCCTCGAGAACGTCCGGAAATTCGGCGGAAAACTTGTCGCGATCGACTCCATCGGCGACGGCATCACGATGATCTGCGAGGCGAACGAGTTCGGCAAGTCGACGTTCTTCGACGCGATCTACGCCGTCGTCTTCGAAAAACACACGGCCACCGGAAAGAGCATCCAGTCGTTGCGGCCCCGTGCCGGCGGGGGCGTGCGCATCGGCCTGGAGGTGGAGATCGACGGCGCGCGCTACGCGATCGAGAAGCGGTTTCTGGCGCAGAAGGGGGCGAGCGTCACCGACACCTCCCGCGGCACCGTCATTGCCCGCGATGGCGAGGCCGAGGACTGGATCGCCCGGCATATCGGGGCCTCCGATGGGGGCCCCACCGGTCTGCTCTGGGTCCGGCAGGGGGTTCTCGGGCTGGAGCCTGCGAATGCCAAACCGGCCGAGAAGGACCGGCTCGCAGAGGCGCGTCGGGACCTGTTGAGCTCGGTGGCGGGCGAGATCGAGCAGGTCACCGGCGGGCGGACCATGGACCGCATCCTGAAGCGCTGCCAGGAGGATCTGGACGCGCTGGCCACCGGCAGCCGGCTGTCGCCCCGGGGCGCGTGGAAGGACGCGGTGGATGCGGCCAAGGCTCTTGAAGCCGAACTCGAGGTGCTGGAGCGTCAATGCGCGGAACTTTCGGACGCGCTGAACGAGCGCCGCGCGACCGAGGCCGAACTGCGGCGGCTCGACGAGCCGGAAGCGAAAGCGCTGCGCGAGACGGACCTGGCGGAGGCACGGGAGGTCGCCCGCGCCGCCGAAAGCCACGCGCAGAAGATCGCCTCGGCACAGGGAGAATTGGACCTCGCGCTGATGCAGCACTCCGAGGCCGAGCGTGCACGGGATGCCTTCATCGAGGCGGTATCGGAGGCCCAAACCGCCTCCAGCGCCCTTGAGGACGCGGACCGGCTGAACTCCGAGCGGCTCCGTTCCCTGAAGCAGGCGCGTGACGCCGAGAGCGCGTTGAAGTGCGCGCTCGAAGAGGCCGAGAAGGCCACGCGGGCCCTGCGCGAGGAGCAGAGGCGGGCCGAACGGGCAGAGCGCATTCGGCGCGCGCGGGAAGAGGTCAACCGCATCGGCGACCTGCTCCGCCAGGCACGGGAGCATGCCGCGACAGCCTCGGAATGCCGGGCGCGGATGGCGGCGAACCCGGTCACGGAGCAGGCACTGGCCGACCTCGAGGATGCGGAGAAGGAGACGGCGCGGCTGCGAAGCCGGGTCGCGGCCAGTTCCGTGCGCATGCACGTGGACTATGTCGGGGACACGCGGCTTTGCCTTGCCGGCGCGCAGATCGCGGGCGGCGATGCCATTGCGCTGAAGGACGGCGCGGAGGTCGAGGTGCCGGGTATCGCCACCCTGCGCTTCGAGCTTCCGGACGCGACCGAGGACCACGACATCGAAACCCTCTTGGCCGAGGCGCTGGCGGCGCAAGCCGAGCTCCTGGCGCGCTGCGAGGTCGGGACCCTGGCCGAAGTACGCGAAAGGGCGCGGCAGCGGCAGGCCGACGAGAACGCCGCGAAGCTGGCAGAACAGATGCTCCGCTCGCTGGCGCCCTCCGGCGTCGAGGCATTGGACCAGGCGCTCGCGGATGCCCGCGAGACGATCAAGGATGTGTCGGATACCCCGGTGCGCCCTGCCGAACAGGTGGCGTCGGATCTCGAAGCGGCCGAGACCCGGGACGCAGAGCTGCGCGGTCGCCTGCGCGCCGCGGCCGAAGCGGTGGCCGATGCGCGGGAAAAGGCGGCGACGTCCGACGCCGCCCTCGCCGCGGCGCGCGACCGGCGCAAGCGGGCCGAGGCACATGCGGGCGCGGCCGATGCCCGCGAGGCGCGGCGCAGCGCGCTTTCCGATGCCGCGCAAGTCGCCGCCGCGGAAGCGGAAGGCAAGGCACGGGCCCTGGCCTTGCTGAAGGCAGACGCGCCGGACGCGGCGACCGCGGCCGCGAACCTGAAGCGGGCCGAGGCCGCTTTCGAGAATGCCCGCAAGCGGCGCGAGCACCTGGCGGAACGCCGCGCCGACCTGTCTGCCCGCATCGACACTCGCGCCCAGGAAGGGGTGGAGGAGCGCCGCGACGAGGTGGCCGAGCGGATGCGCAGCCTTGCCGCCCGTGCAGAGCGCTACGCCGCCGAGGTCGCGGCCCTGGTCCGCCTGCGCGACGCGCTCGAGATGGCCCGGGACGGCGCCCGCGAAGCCTATTTCGAGCCGGTCCAGGAGGAGCTGCGCCCCTTGCTGCGCATCCTGCACGACGACGCCGGAATCGACTGGGAAACCGACAGCATCACCCCCGGCGCCCTCCGCCGTGGAGGTGAGACCGAAGCCTTCGAGACCCTCTCCGGCGGCACGCAAGAGCAGATCGCCATCCTCACGCGCCTCGCCTTCGCCCGCCTGTTCGCGCGGCGTGGCCAACATCTGCCCATCATCCTGGACGACGCGCTGGTCTACTCGGATGACGACCGGATCGTGAAGATGTTCACCGCTCTGAACCGCGTGGCGCTCGACCAGCAGATCATCGTCTTCTCGTGCCGACAGCTGGCCTTTGCCGGCCTCGGCGGGGACCGACCCAACATCAGGATGGAGGATGTAGCGTAAAATGCGCCGCCGGTCCGGTGCAAAGTAAAGGAACCGAAGAATGTCTGCCACCGAGCGAAGGTCATTCGTCATCAAGGAGCTGGTTTCAAGGCAGCCATTCCGAGATTTGGCCGACGGGTGGCGCTTTGGACGTGCAGCGTGTTTCAGTAGTCGGAAGGGAATGAATGGGCAGTGACAGAGCCCGCGTCAATGATCAGGCGGGGCTTTGTTGATGGCGTGGATGCCCTCTCCCGACGGCATCGCAATGTGCCAATGTGATGAGTGCTGAAGCCATCACAAAGGGAGAGAGCATCCATGTCTGAGGTTACCATCATCGGAATCGATCTGGCAAAGCGCGTCTTCCAGCTTCATGGCGCGCGCCACAACGGATCGGTCGCTTTTCGGAAGAAGCTGTCCCGGGTTCAGCTATTGGCGTTCATCGCTCAGCATCCCAAGTGCGTTATCGCCATGGAAGCCTGCGCGACGGCACATGGCTGGGGTCGCGAATTCGGGAAGCTGGGACACGAGGTCCGCTTGATCCCGCCAGTCTATGTGAAGCCCTTCGTCAAGCGTCAGAAAAACGACGCCGCCGATGCCGAGGCGATCGTTGAGGCGGCGTTGCGTCCGACCATGCGCTTTGTTGCCGTGAAGACGGAAGTTCAGCAGGCCCGTGCGATGCTGTTTCGCACTCGGCAGATGTTTGTTGGCCAGCGCACCCAGATGATCAACGCCTTGCGTGGTCATTTGGCCGAGCATGGCCTGGTCGCGGCTCGAGGGCCCGCCCATCTCAAGCGGCTTGCGGACGCCATCGCAGACGAAGACATGGCTCTGCCCGACGACGTTCTGGAGCTTGGCCGACTTTATCTTGAACAGATTGATGGCCTGACCGCCCGGGTCGCGGAGCTTGACGGAAAGATGAAGCGTGCTGCCACGGAAGCCAATCTGGCGCGTCGGGCGCAAACCATGCCTGGGGTCGGTCCTGTCACGGCTTTGGCGATCGAAACATTTGCACCTGACTTGGCCACCTTCAAGCGTGGGCGCGATTTTGCTGCCTGGCTCGGGCTCGTGCCGAAACAGCACTCGACGGGCGGGAAAGCACGGCTCGGGAAGACATCGAAGATGGGCCAGCGCGATATCCGCACGCTTCTGGTGTCCGGCGCCATGGCCGTCCTTCAGGCGGTCGAGCGGTTCGATACGCCGAAGAACGGCTGGCTGAAACGCCTGCTGACCCGCAAGCCACGCATGGTCGCCGCCATCGCGTTTGCGAACAAGATGGCGCGTGCCCTCTGGGCGATGCTGACGAAACAAGAGGATTATCGGAACCCGGTGGCGGAGTTGGTCTGAGCGCATCGCGTTTGCCAATCCGTCGGGGCACGTCGGGGGTGTGAGGAGGTCATTGAACAGTAAGGGCAAAGGATCGACCAGATCCGGGTCAGAGAAAGCAGTCTTTGTGCAGGAGCCAACGAGCTCGGTTTGTTGATATGCCTCTGGTCCGCGCATCGCCATACCGGCCAGCGGCCATGTCAGTGCCGCAGAGAAAGGCCTGATACATGACCGCACCCGATCACACGCTCGAACCGTTCAAAAATGTCTTGCACCAACGGGGGCATCCATACATGCGCAAAGGCTGGGTGAGGGATTCATCTCGTGAATCCAGCGTGGTAGCTGTCCTGCATGAGCAGACCGATCCCGCCGAGCTACAAGACAAAGAACTGGCCGGCCTGCAACGAAGCGCTGAAGCAGCGTGGTTCCCTGACGATCTGGTTCGATCCGGACATGGTCTGAGTGCCGCCGCCGACCGGCAAGCGAGGCCGGCAGCGGTTATATAGCGACGCCGCGATCCAGACATGCCTGACGATGAAAGTCCTTTTTGGCATGGCGCTCCGACAGACGACCGGGTTCATTGAAAGCCTCCTGCGCCTGGTCGGCCTCGACTGGGCGGCGCCCGACTTCAGCACACTGAGCCGGCGCCAGAAGACCTTGTCCGTGACCATTCCCTACCGCGGCTCAGATGGGCCGCTGAACCTGTTGATCGACAGCACCGGCATCAAGGCAGAAGGTGAAGGCGAGTGGAACGCCCGCAAGCATGGCGGCGCGAAACGCCGTCTTTGGCGCAAGATCCACATCGGCGTCGACGAACAGACGCTGGAGATCCGAGCCATCAAGATCACCGGAAGCAACGTCGGGGACGCGCCCATGCTGCCCGAGTTGCTCAACCAGATCCCCGCCGGCGTGGAGATCGGATCGATCACCGCTGACGAAGCCTACGATACGCGCAAGTGCCATGACGCCGTCGCCGACCGCGGCGCCCATGCCGTCATACCGCCGCGCAAGAATGCCAAGCCGTGGAAGCCATCAACCGCAGGCGCCATTGCCCGGAACGAGGCCCTGCGCGCATCGAGATACCTCGGCCGCGCCATCTGGCGAAAATGGAGCGGATACCACCGCCGAAGCCGCGCCGAGATGAAGATGCATTGCGTGAAGCTACTGTGGGGCAGAGCCTCATGGCGCGCGACTTCGATCGCCAGGTCGCCGAACTTCAGATCCGCGCCGCCGTGCTGAACGGCTACACCGCGCTCGGCATACCCATCACAGAGCCTGTGGGATAAGTGCGTCCGGGTAAAGGGGAATTCCGGGATTTACGGTCTTTGCGCAACAAAGCCCAGATTGTTCAATCAGCTATTCCAAGAGGGCTTTGCTGCCAATAGGCTGACAACAAGAAATGGGGCGAGGAGAGACAATGGACGGGCAGGCAGAGTGGACCGAGATTGGCGCCTCGTCGGGACTGGATCATTTGGCTATGCTTGCTCCGGTCGAGGCCTTCTACCAGTCGCTGCTTCCGGGCTTCAGTTCAATCACCACCAGGATGCGGAACTATGCTTTCCATGCCTGGTGGATCACGCGGAACGCGCGAACGACGAAGATCACCTCGAGGAAGGCCTTCCATGAGCACACTCGGCGAGTGGAAGCGCTTTACGCCCTGGCGTCAGCACAGTGGGACAGGGAAACCGGCATCGCCGGCGCGCGCTTTGCCCTGAACAAGTTGGCCGAGGAGGATGACATCTTCGACTTCCGCTTTGAGACGAGCCTCGAGACGCCGGCCGATCTACGCTACCTCGGCCCGCCGTCCGGGGATTTCCAGGGCACCTACTTCGGCCAGATGCGCGAGATAGGACTCCTGGCCCGAGCTGCCCGGCACGATATGCCGGTCCCAACCAAGGACGGAGAGCGTCTCGCCGAGGCATACGAGGCTGCACTACCTATCGCTCCGGAACGGTTCTTCGAGATCGCCAAGGCTGGGCAAGTAAGTCGCGATGAACTTGCCAAGATGCTCCCGATGGCGCCCAGCGCGATTGATCAAGACGGGGAAGAAGCGCGCTTGCTCAGGGAAATTCTTATGGGCGAAGACGGATCGGAGACCGGCCTTGCCCGGAGAGCTTCTCTCCTGGCCATCCTGGAAATCGCCAGAAAGACAGACAGTCAGCCCGTCAGTGAAAACATGTTGCGGTGGTGGTGGATGGATCACCCTCCGGACGGGGACCACGCAGAAGCCCATGCAGCCTGGCAGCACTACCAGGTCGGCGACATGCTGCGTGTCTCCTATGAGAACCTGATGAACCATGCCATTCTTGGCCTCGAGGATGCGTCCGAAGGCCTTCTCGTGCCAGAACTCATAGGGGACATCATCGGCGATGTTCCGGATATGCCTCTCGGAGAATGGCTCGATAAGCTCTCTGCTTCGAACCATAGCCTGCATGACCTACAGGACGCAGGCCGCGCCGATGGCGCATCTCTGGGGGCGATCATGGCGCCGATCGCCCGCCTATGGGCGGAGTGGCGAGGGCGTATTGATGAACTTGAGGGCAGCCTGCCCACGAGGCCAGGCCATCAGACCTGTGTCACGGAACTGACCTGGATCGAGCACAGGCGCCACGAGCCTGCCTCGAAAGCCATGGGTCAGCTCATATACGAGCGGATCCTGCGCCGGCACCTCGAGGTCGCTGCCCGCAAGTTTCGCCTCCAGGGGAGCTATACCTACCTCGTGGAGCTCGAGCATGCGCGTCTCAGGGCGCGCTCCCTTATAGACGCTAACCCCAGCGGACCGAGGCTCGCCACAGCCATCAAATTCCTCGACGACGTTGGCCTGCTGTACAAGGGGCGATTGACTGACCGCGGCCGTGATTACCTTGAGGCCGTATGAGGTATGATCAGGTATTCCGCGCCGAGGGATATCACTCGGCTCTGCTGACGACGTTCAGCTTCGACCCAACTGTCTTCGAGAACGTGATCCTGATCGGGATGCGTAGTCGCGGGTGCCGGAATATCGGCATCATCGTTGATCAGAACATGCTCAACAGGACGCTATCCGAGGCTGCCCCGGCACCCCGTGCCGGCACCGCCTATCACCTGGCAAAAAGAAAAGTGTCAGGCGCCTTCCACCCTAAAATTGCCCTGAGACTGGGACGCGAAGGCGGCTCGCTGATAATCGGCTCCGCCAACCTCACTGGGGCCGGCCTGATGGGGAACATGGAAGCGGTGAGCGAGATCCTCGTCACGTCGGAAGATATGCGTGCGGCACCGCTGCTGGCCGCCGCGCTGGAATACTTCGAGCGTCACGCAGACCCCCGGGACCGGGCGATGAAGGACGTTGTTGGCAGAGCTCGGGCAAAGACACCGTGGCTCTCGGCAGTCACCGCGGCCGTAGAGGTAGGGATCGACGGCCGGCGGGTATCCTTCATCACGGAGACGGAAGAGGTAGGGGTAGGGGAGGCATTCGTCGCCTTCATCGGGGATGATGTGATCGATCGACTGGTTGCTGTCTCTCCGTATTGGGACGACGACCTACGCGGACTTGAACAGATGCGAAAAAGCCTCGGGTCTCCGGCAAGCGCCCTGGTGGTCGAAACCGGGGAGCATGACTTCAGCGTAACCACCTTCCAGTCGAAGACGGGGCTGACGCTGCATTCGACTGGCACGCATGCCGCAGGCGGAACGAGGCGTCTCCATGCGAAGCTGCTCATCGCCTGTGGGCAGGAGGCCGATTACATCCTTTCCGGATCAGCCAATATTTCTGAAGCGGGTCTCTTTGGTCGCTTCGATGGCGCCGGAAATGCAGAGGCCTGCATCATGCGCACGGAGCCCGCTGGTGCGGTGATTGACCGGCTCGGACTTTCTGTCTCTCTTTCTGAAGAGATGCCTCTTTCACATCTGCGACCGCGCAAATCGGGTGCGGTCATGACCGAGAACGAGCCAGACGCGGTGCCGGATGGCGGCGCACTCTGGATCGATCACGGAATGCTTTTCTGGCAACCGCCTTCCGGGGTCGACAAACCCGACAGATGCCGCCTTGAGCTCACCGACAGCGCGAACAGCGTCATCGGGGTATTCGCGCCGTCCCTGGCGCATGGCCAGTGGTCTTGCGAGTTCGACACGGACGGGCCGGCTCCTCGCGTCGGGCGCGTGATATTCGGCAATGAGACCGCAAGCGCGCCGATCCCGATCGCGTCGCTTGGCCGGCTGGGGCGGAGCTCGGAGCCCCCGAACTCTGGACGTGCCGCGCGCCTGCTCGCCGATCTCGAAGGGCGCAGTGACCTCGACGAGGAGGATTATGAGCGCGCGCTGAAGATCATCATGGCGAGCCGGCAGGAGATCACCGTCAAGCGGGACGTGAAACGTGATCGCACGAGCGGCGACGATGATCATGATGATGATGATGGCGAAGGTCAGGGCGAGCGCCTGACTGACGACGAGTATCGTGAGCTGGCCCCGACTCGGGAAGAAGAGCAAGCGATGAGGTCCGGTCCGGTTGCCGAGATGCGCCGCTTCGTTAACAGCTGCCTTGGACTGAGCGCCGAGGAGGTCGATGAGGATGATGACGATGCGCTGACGAAAGCCCTCTCCGGCAATGGGGCCGGAGGTGGCCGCAATGGCGGTCAGGCTTCGCGAAAAATGCCCAGGGCGCCCAGGAAGAAAGCCTCGTGGACCCAGGCCAATGAGCGCGCAGACCGTCTCGCCCTCCGCGTTCGCGAGACCTGCGACGCCTTGGCGCGTCCCGACGTCGAACCTCTAAGCTTTCTGAATGCCGTCCGGCTGCACATCCTGATTAACGTGGTGCTCAAGTCGAGTGCATCCGTGGGCGCAAGGCACAACGAGACTCATCCGATCTCTGCCACGGAACCGGCACGCAGCTGGATCCGGCTTCTCGGTCGATTGCTCCAGGAGCTCGAGGCACCGTTGGAACGCCAAGTGGCCGCGATGGAGGACAACGCGCTCGAAGAGGAGTGCATCGACGCGCTCGCGACGATCCTGTTCACGGCAGGGCTTGTGCTCGACGCCGCGCGCCAGGCTGAGATGTCGCGATCCGTAATCGCTCAACTCGAGGCGGTGAATGCTGGCCTTGCGAGGAGCGTCATGAGTCTCGTGCGCACGCGCCCGGCAGTGGACGCTTTCGTGCGGCGAGCGATGCCCGCGCTGTCGGCGGCGCATGCCGAATTGACCGACTAGAGCGCGTCTGGTTCAATCAGTTTCATATCCAGCGGCCTTGAAGAAGTTGTAGCATTCGTCAGGGGTGAACAGGTTACAAACATGACCGACCGCCTTCCATAATTCGTCATATGTCCGTGCAGCG
>NZ_UIHC01000081.1 GCF_900499075.1 Roseinatronobacter ekhonensis
CAAACTGCATCATTGCCGAGCTTGATGAGGAAGAGACGGCAATATTCGGCGCCGAAATAGATAATAAAATAACATCAATATCTTACGGGCCGGATAAGGTTCGACGGAGGTCGCGTCCGCTCCGCCACCTCACTTCTGGCAAGACGGAACACCGCCCCTAAGGCGTTGTTTTTATTGATTGTATGATGATCCCTGCAGGTCGGTCGATTTCCGATCTTGGTACAAATCTTGGTACAGGGATCCAGGTCATGTGGGGACTTCACCTAAAGAAGCGTGGACGCTGGTGGCACTACTATCGCGCGGTCCCGGAACGCTTCTGTGATGTCGACAATCGACGCCTGATATCTTTCTCGCTGCGCACATGCGACTTCACGCAAGCTAAACTGCTGGCGGCACAAGTTTCTTGTGATCTGGAAGGCGATTGGCAGCGGTCATTGGATGCCGGTGTGTCGCTTGCCAGCTCAGATCTTGCTGATCGCTATGGTGCAGCGGTAGCGGTTCAGATGGAGCGAACGCTCAAGCCTAAAACGGCAGGGGATTTGACCGATACAGATTTGATAGACCGTCTGCGACTGCTGTTAAACGAGCAAACCTCAACTTCTGAGAAAAAGGCCATTCTGGGCCTGGTTGAACAACCGAAGTTGTCGATGACGGACGCGTTTGAACGCTTCTGGACGCACATCGAAGACGAGCGAAACGGATTGAGCCACGACCAAGCCCGCGTAAAGCGGAACGGTTACTTGAAGGCCCTCTCCAACTTTAATGCGGCCGTTGGAGACGTGCCCATGTATGCTGTGGAAAGACAGCACGCGATGGCTTTCCGCACATGGTGGCTCACCCGATTAAAAGAAAAGAACCTCAAGCCCCATACCGGCAACAAGGACATCAACGCTTTACGCAGATTGATCTCCACGAATTTCGATATTGACGGGGTTGAAACGCCAAACCCGTTTGCCCGTATCAAGCTGAAAGACGAAGCTCAAGTTCCGAGGACTCCGTTCTCGGCAGAGCAAATCACGATGTTTATAAAGCCGAATGCGATGAAAAAATTGGCCCCAGAATTCCAGCGTTTATTGCGATTGCTCGTCAATACGGGCATGCGCCCGGTGGAGGCGATTGGGTTGGAACTGGATGACGTCATCCTAGAACATGAGGTGCCACATGTGCATGTTCGAAAGAACGCCGTGCGCGGACTAAAGACCGATCACTCCGAGCGCCTGTTGCCTTTGCTTGGGGTGTCGTTGCAGGCGGCTGAAGAACTGGTGGTAGCCGGAGGCTGGGGGAAACGGCTTGGCAAAAACATGTACGCCACCAGCATCATCAATCGTAACCTGCGCGATAGCGGCATCGTCACTGACAAACGTCAGAGTCTGTATAGTCTGCGGCACTGGTTTCAGGATCAGTTGACCAAGCGTGACGTGGTCGATCGAGCGCAGGCGCAGCTGATGGGGCATAAGTTTCAACGGCCCAAGTACGGCTATGGCAAGGATCTGGCCGAATTACGTGACATCATTGCCCCGTTTTCGATCGCAGCGCCATGAGCCGGTCGCGAGATGTCTGCAGTTCGAATTGTGCCGCATAGATAGCTTGCAGTCGGGCATGCATCTGCAAGAGAGAGGACTCTTCCTTGGAAGTCGAGCCTGGCAGCAGCTCGGCTAGCAGCCGTTCCATTCGGGCGAATTCTTCGGGCGTCATGAGGTCCATTGCCAGATAATTTGCCAAATCCGGCATGCATCTGAGAGACGGGATCCCGTTTTGTGCAGACCTCGCCCAGCAGACCATGCCTGGTAATCTTGAGCTGATGGAAAAACCTCAAGAAAACGAGACCCTGGAGCGCGCTGAATATTTAGTCTATGCGGCAACCTGGGAAGGTATTCTGCTGGAAATACGCCATTGCCCCTGTTGGTTTTCGATGCCCGACGATGACTTCGTCACCCAGCACATTGAAATCCGCAGTCAGGACAAGCGCCTGTTACCAATCACTGAAACGGGCTACCGGTCCCATTTCATGAACGGGGATGAGGCGTTGGCTGAGTTCGACAACGATCCGGTAGCATTCGTGCTGTGGTGGTTGGATGAAGCCGCCAAAGACCCTTTGTGGAAACGCAAGGCAGAGGATGATCGGCAAGGGTCACTTTTCTGAAATCTCCATATCTGTTGAGAGGTCACGCTGGAACCGCCGGTGCGCATCCATGGCCAATTTGACCTCAACGGTTGGCAATCCGACAATCGGGGTTTCATTGGCTTCACGAACACGGGTCAAGGCTTTTTCTGAGTGGGCGAGCGTGCGCCATGGATCGTTATGCTCCAAATGATAACGCAACGCGGCCAAATCGCGGCTGGCGTCCTCAATATCGCCGTACACTTGCTGAGTGTCTGGGTCCGGTCGTTCGCCGCAAAGCGCGCTGATTTCTTCATGCGCGCGCCACAGGGAGCCTTCTGCCGTCATGAGGATCTGGTATTCACGCGGCTGATTGGCCGTTTCACCAATGGCCTGAAACTTGGCGACCGCTTCTGGGATCTCGCCGTGGAACATCTCAATGTCGCCTTGGGTGCGATCACAAGCCGGACGGCAAATGGTCAACATCACGCGGGTGACACAGTTTTCGCGGATGGACTGGATCCGGTAGTGGTACGACCGATCGGTGTGGGCTTCCGCGTCTTGCGTCAGGTAGGTGGAGCCGCCACGGTCTTTGAGAACTGCGATTACGGCAGCCGAAAAATCCGCCGCTTCAAAGCGAGGTAAATCCCAAGCGAGGCGACGCGCCATGGCAATGTGCCGAACCAGACCATGTGGCCCTTCCGGGTAGCCGTCATGGTGTTGATACAGATCGAAGCTTTCGCGATCGTCAGCAACTGTGATCGTGGCGCGTGTAGACATTTTTAAGCGGTGAAAAGAGAAGAACGCGCTACCACCAGCAGGAATAGAAGACCTTTTGGCGGGTGCGTAGGATGGCCCGTGCCCATTGGCAGAACTCGAGATCCCGGTGGCGGTATTCCGACGCGGATTCGTCTTGGAATTGATGGCCGTAGAAGAATCCTCCTGGACTGTCCGGCAGTTCGTTGCGTTCAATCATCGCCTGCAAAGTCGCGATGTCTTCTGCCTGCAGCTCCAGCTGATTGCAATTTAGCGCGTCGGCTGCTTGGCCTGTTCGATTGACCCAAAGCTGTTCCATGAACTCCTGCAGCTTGGCGTGTTTGCGCCAATTGAATTCTGGGTTTTGAGTGCGATCAGCCGTGAAGGCGTATTGGTCGAGGCCCATGGATAGCGCGGGTTAGAAAATCGGTTCAGTATTCTGAAGCCAGCAAAATGGTCATGACACGGCGGGTCACTTCTGGATCGCCGGGATTCGGTGAGCCGTATTCTAGATTTGCGTCATAGGCGTCGATTTTGAACATCACCCGTGCATCGTCGACCTCAAACATGCCGAATTCGTGCGTCCCGTAGGGATCGTTGTTAGGCGTAAAGTCGTCGAACGTGTTCACCGTCCGGAGCACTTTGGCGAGGGTGTCGTCCGCGAGCGCATTGACGCCTTGGGTCATCACCACGCGTCCGCCGGTTAAAGTGGTGCGCAGTTGATCATTCAGCGTGCGGATCGCCACTGTCTGGGCGTCCACATCTTCCCGTTCTGCCGGGAATTGGTCTGGTGTATCTGACATCAGAATATGGGTTAGGAACACCGGCATATTACCCAAGGTCGTCGATCTCGTCCAGATTTGCACAACCCGAGCGACCCGAGCCGGTTTGGCCCGCGCTGATTGGGCTCGATTAGAACCGCCCAAGATTGCCACGCCCTGGCCCCTGTCAACGGTTTGCCGCTGCGCGTTTGCCCGTTTTGACAGTGTCCTTTGGGGGCGTAGCTCGTGGTCGGTGTCTTATCTCTTAACCCAAACAGACATGACAAACCCCGTTTCTCGGCCCCGTGTTCGCAGTGCAAACCCCGCCCGTCAGACACAGACAAGACCTGGGCGCGCGCCGTTCGAGTTCTACCCAACCCCGCCAGAAGCCACCCGCGCCCTGCTTTCGGTCGAAAGCTTCGACGGACCAATCTGGGAGCCTGCCTGCGGCGACGGAGCCATCGCCCGCGAATTGACCAATGCGGGCTACGAAGTCACCTCGACCGACCTGATAGATCGCGGGTTCGGCCAAGGTGGGCGTGACTTTCTGAAATCCACTCAGCCGCTGGCGAAACACATCGTCACCAATCCACCCTACGGGACGCACGGCCTGGGTGACGCGTTCGTGCGGCGCGCTTTAATCCACGCCCGCAGGACTGGTGGGACCGTGGCCATGCTGTTGAACCTACGTAGTTTGGCCAACCCTGACCGTCACCGAAAGTTCGTCAAAACACCGCCTGCAGCGCTTTATTTTCTCGATGATCTTACCTGCTGGCCCGAAGGTAAACCGACCTCAAAAACCGCCCGCATCGCCCGTCAGCAATACTACTGGGCCGTTTGGAAACCGGGCCACACCGGAGCCCCAACCTGCTGGTGGCTCTCCACGCGGGACTTCAAATAATTCCAGCTCATTCGTCACTTAATCTCTAATCACTTCATATCATGAACCAATTCCAACCATCACAACCATCAAGCTCTACACCACGTTACCCCATGCTTCATTTGCCGCTGGTAGGCGAGGACGGCAATGCATTCGCCATTCTGGGCCGAGCCAGCAAGCTGCTGCGCGACCACGGTCTGGACAAAATCGTCGTAGACCAATTCTTGGCCGAAGCCCGATCCGGGGATTACGCTCATCTACTCGAAACCTGTCAACGGTGGTTCGCCTGTGATCAAGCCCCGTCACCGGATGCAACCTTGGAAGACATTGCCATGCAGCATCTCGACATAGAGACGCTGGAAACCCAGAATAGTGACCGGCTCGACTTCCATGATGTATCCGTCTGGTCGATCAAAGCCGCCCTCACTGAGAGCTATGAACGCGGTTATGAAAAGGGACAGCACACCATGCCTGAGCCTTCGGTCACCGAAAGCCGCGTGACGGCTGATCTACGCATTGATCTGCTAGAACAAATCGCGCTAACGGCGAAGACCGACGCTGAACGCTTTGTCGCTCATACCAGCTGGACCACCGAAGATCCGATGGCCACGCTGCGCGCCTTCGCCGACAGTTCAGCCGCCAACGCGTTGACGCCCAAGCTAGCCACAGCAGCGCACGACATCCTGCGCCGACTGCGGATCGATGACACGGCCTAAGGCTGTCTCATCTCTTGCGTCCGGCGTCGCAATAGCAGCGCCGGACCGAACAACGCGCCTAGTTCGAGGCTAATCGCCAGAAATAGTGGCAGCAAAATCTGCCGCTCCGCCCCGAATAACCCAAGGCTTTCGAAGGTGGTTATCATCCGGGCGAGAAGTTCCGAATTGCCCTGCGCGGCCTCGGTCAGGGATACGATCCGATCAAGCACCCCTTGGGCTTCAGCGACGGTGTTCTGGAAAGCCGTTTCCAGTTCCTCTGCAATCCGACCGCAACCCCCGCGCGTACATTCTTGCCGCCACGCCGCCTCGTCTTGAGCAGCGCGTTGAAGCAAGTTTTGATGTTGGACGCGTAACGCTTCGAGTGTCTGCGTTCTCGTATCCGCGTCGGTGTTGATTTCGGCCCCCAGCAGAAAGGAGGCCGACAGGATCGAGGTGGTCGACAGCACGGAAACCGGAGACAAGAAAAGTGCCATGCTCAACGCAATGCTGCCCAATGCGAACCGGCCACGCCCGTTCAAATAAAACCCAATCATCACAAATCCAGGCCGCATCATGTCGAGTGCCATGACGCCCATAGTAAACAAGATCTGAAACTGTGCGGCTTCGCGCCCGAGTTCCCACGCGAAGCTGGCGTTCAACCCGACCAGTGCGATCAACAACGTCAAACACGCCACCGCGCTCAGGGACAGACGGCCATGCTCGGCCCACCGATCCAATCGGTTCGCAGGCTGAATGGTTGCGAATGTGCTTGGCGGTGCTGGAATGAGCGGAATGGTCTTCTGGGGCAAGCGCAGCTGACCAAACGAGGTCAGATGCCAGCTTTGCGCGGTGCCGTCAAAATCGATCCAGCCCGCTTGCTTGAGATGCTGCATCACCCGGCGCACAAAGTCACCGTCCTGGCCAGCGACCACCCCTTGATCGACCAGCGCGTCAGCGAAATCGGTCTTGGTGAAGCTGGTTGCTGGTACGTTTTCCAACGCTTGGATCATCATCGTTTCCGATAACGTGATGCCCTTGATTTGAGCCATCTTGCTGGCAGACATAAGAATTCTCCTCCCTAAATCAGGTTTTTGGCGCGCAGCCAGATCAGTTGTTCGGTGGAAAAATCAGCCAGATCGTCGGTTCCAGCCGGGATATGTACGGCACCGCGCGAGGACCTGGCGATCGGTGAGTCCCAATCAAAAATCACCGGCTCCAACCCGACTTGACGCAGAGCGTCAGCTGCCTTGACTGCGCCTTGGCGGCCTGCATCATCCCGGTCAAAAACTACTCGGATTTGTTTGGCCCCGAAAGTGTCTGCCATCAGTTTGAGCTTCTTCGCCTGCTGCTTCGATAGCGACGCCCCAAAGCTGGCGACAACATTGCGCAGGCCTGCCTCGACCGCTTTGGCGACATCGAAAGGCCCTTCGGTGACGACGATCGCCCCGGTCTCTTTGACCTGTTTCGCAGCGTCTTCGTGCAGTGAAATAATCTCTTGAGCGTACAGCTCATCGGTTTTGCGGAAGCCTGGGTAAAACAGATACTTGGGGTCGATATCGTCGGTCGGTGCTCGCCCTAGATGGCTGAGGATCACGCGGTTTGGTGTATTGGGGTTTTTGCTGGTCGAACGCGCGTCCGCCACCTGGAACACCACCCGCCCTTTAAGAGGGGAGCGTCCTTGCGGCAGATAGCCGATCCCGAGCAGTTCGCAGGTTTCTTCCGAGATGCCGCGTTCCGCTAACCACGGATGGTATTCACACATTTTCAGGAGATCCTGACGGATCACCTCATTCGCAGGCCTTTCACTTTCGGTTGCAGCCGAAATTGACTTGGTGACACCCTGTCTGACCGTGTCACGGTGCGCGGTGACAGGCTCTGACAGGTCGACCGAAGCATGCGCCCAACCCCGTTCGAGGATCAGTCGCCCGGCTTCGTAGCAGTTGCCGCCGTCTAGCCGCTGCACCAGTTCGATCGGCCCGCCACCTTCCCCGATGGAAAAGTCGTACCAGACCCCGCCCGCCGCCATGTGAAAGCTGGGGGTCTTCTCGTCATGGAACGGCGAAAACGCCCACCAGTCGTTCGGCTTGCTCTTTTGTTCGGCTTTTCGGAGCCCCAGACCTGCAAACAAAGCTTGCCAATCGATCGAAGCCCGGATTTCATCTAGGTTCTCGGCGTTTAGTCGTACGGTGTCAGATGTGCGCTTGTTCATGGGGAAGGCATTGCATGTAATCATGACTTGCGGTCAGGGACGGGTTTCCGCCAAAGTCATCCTCAAGCGTACATGGGCGGCATAGCCTGCCAACTCTATTGCTGCTTTGTGCAAGCTGGATTTGCGATGGTTTGGTGGTGTTTGGTCGACCGGGCACAGCCCGAAATTCGCGGCGTATCGGCAGAGCCTATTCTCTCCTCACAGCGGAGCGCGATGTTTATTTGGCAGAGCCAAAGCGGCGGTGCTTTGGCACCGCGCAAGTTTGCATGTCTGCACAAACAGCCCAGTCGCAGAGCGACACGAGGCTGATTTGATGCGACATACACCTTGCCAAGGGAGAGCCCTTGGAACCCCGAAATTGAGCAGTAGAATTTCCGAAGCCGCATACCGCTGTGAGGCCGTAGCTAGAGCGCGTCTGGTTCAATCAGTTTCATATCCAGCGGCCTTGAAGAAGTTGTAGCATTCGTCAGGGGTGAACAGGTTACAAACATGACCGACCGCCTTCCATAATTCGTCATATGTCCGTGCAGCG
>NZ_UIHC01000031.1 GCF_900499075.1 Roseinatronobacter ekhonensis
TGCAACCTCATCTCCCACCATGATAACCAAAACAGCCCAATCTCGAACCGTCCCAGCCAACCAGCAACGTCCCCGCCGCCGGTGAAGCGCTATCTAGGCAATCCAAACAATACACGCAACAGGAAAATGACATGTAGGGCGGAAAAAGTTGTAAATGCCTATCGAGGCATCGGGCTTGATCCAGATCACGGCACCAAAGGATCTGTCGAGTAAGCTCATTCACAGCCACGCATAATCGAAAGGGAATTCCATGTTCTACAAAGCCATGACACTGACAGCGGCGCTGGTCCTTGCAAGTCCGGCCCATGCGGACGGGTTTTTCACGGTAGAGGCCGAAGGATCGTTTGACGATGTCGTCTTTGCCGTGGAACTGGCAATCACGGGCCAGGGTTTGGTGATCGATTCGGTGAATCATATCGGCGCAATGCTCGCCCGCACCAAGGAAGATGTCGGCGGCACGAAGGATTTGTTCGCCGGTGCGCAGGTAATGTCGTTCTGTTCGGCCGATGTGTCACGGCAGGTGATGGAAGCCGATTTGATGAACATCCAGTATTGTCCATATGGGATTTATGTCTTTGAGCCTGCCGAAGAGGGTGCTTCCGTGACAATCGGGTATCGTGAATACAGCGACCGCAGCATGCAACCGGTGAACTACCTGTTGCAGCAAATAGTTGCGGATGCTGCGAATTGATCGCAGATCAATCACACAGAGACACGTTCACTTGATTTGAAACAGATCGCCGCGCAGGCTTAGTTGCGCGGCGATTTTCGTCAAGCCACTCCAGTCGAGTTTTTTGAACATCCGGCTTGGTGCATGCTGCGTAGTCTCAACGTCATTACGGAAATGACCAACGGAGGTTACATTATGTTCAAGAGCACTCTTGGCGGCGCTGCCGTCGCACTCGCACTGGCCACCCCGTCTTTCGCGAATGGGGATACCGGCACCATTGTCGACATCGCAGCAGGCGACGACCGCTTTGAAACACTGGTCGCTGCCGTCACCGCAGCCGGTCTGGTCGAGACACTATCGGGCGAAGGACCGTTTACCGTATTCGCGCCCACTGATGATGCCTTCGCGGCCCTGCCCGAAGGTACTGTGGAAGCGCTGCTCAACGACATCCCGACGCTGACCGGCATTCTGACCTATCACGTCGTGCCAGGCGCCGTCATGTCCGGTGACCTGAGCGATGGCATGATGCCCGCAACCGTCAATGGACAGACTGTCAGCATTGGCGTGGGCGAAGGCGTTACTGTCGACGGTGCCAATGTCATCATCGCGGATATTGAAGCATCAAACGGTGTGATCCACGTGATCGACTCGGTCATTCTGCCCGAGTGATCGCATCTGGACTAGAAATGCAGCGGGCGGCCTTTGTGGCCGCCCGTTTGCATCTCAGGACTTAAAGCTGCGGACCGTTTCAATCATCAGCGCGACATTTTCAGGGTCGGCATCGGGGGTGATCCCGTGGCCAAGGTTGAAAATATGGGGCCCGTTGCGCAAACCCGCGACAACTTTCCGCGTCTCGTCGATCAGGTCCTGTCCGCCGGTCACCATATGGCGCGATGCGAGGTTGCCCTGCACGCAGCCGTCGCATTGCACATTCGCGGCGGCCCATTCGGGCGTAACGGAATCGTCGAGCGCGACGCAATCGGCACCGCTCGCCTTGTGAAAGCCGATATAATTTTCGCCGCCCTCGCGCGGGAAGGCAATAACGGGGATGCCGGGGTGGCGCGCTTTCAAAGCGTCGATGATCCGCTTGGTGGGCGTGAGCGCGTATTTCAGGAACGCATCGCCCTTGAGCGAGCCTGCCCAACTGTCGAAAATCTTGACCACTTCCGCGCCCGCGTCGATCTGCATGGACAGGTATTCGATGGTGGCTTCGGTGATCCGGTCGATCAGCGCATCAAACACCTCTGGCGCGCCCTCGCGCAGAGCATGGGCCGGGCCTTGGTCCTTGGTGCCGCGCCCGGCAATCATATAGGTGGCCACCGTCCACGGCGCACCGGCAAAACCGATGAGCGTTGTCTCTGCTGGCAGTTCGCGTGACAGGATGCGCACGGTTTCATAGATCGGGTTCAGCGTGTCATGGATTGCATCGGTCGGTTTCAGCGCATCGACCCCGGCCTGATCGGTGATTGTGGACAGGCGTGGCCCCTCGCCGGTGACAAACCACAGATCGGCCCCAAGCGCCTGCGGCACCAGCAGAATGTCGGCGAACAGGATCGCGCCATCGAACCCGTAGCGGCGGATCGGTTGCAATGTGACCTCTGCCGCCAGTTCGGGATTGTAGCATAGCGACAGGAAATCGCCCGCTTTCGCGCGGGTGGCGCGGTATTCGGGCAGGTAGCGACCGGCCTGGCGCATCATCCAGATGGGCGGTGTGGGCAGGGTTTCACCGGCAAGGGCGCGCAGGATGGTCTTGGTCATATGGTTTTTCTCCTTGGTCGGTATCCTCGTCACAAGTCACGCTCGAGTTGTCAAGTCTGCTGGACAGTCTGCGCTTGTCAGAGCGCATATGCGGCGCTATTCAAACGGCATGACACAGACATACCCGACCCCCGACCGACCCCTGAAAATTGGCACGCGCGGCTCTCCGCTGGCGCTCGCGCAGGCGCATGAAACGCGGCAGCGCCTGATGGCGGCGCATGATCTGCCCGAGGCGGCGTTCGAGATCATGGTCATCAAGACCACGGGCGATGATCGCACGCTGATCGACGCGGACCGCCCGCTCAAGGAAATCGGGAACAAGGGTCTGTTCACCAAGGAAATCGAAGAGGCGATGGTCGCAGGGCGCATCGACATTGCCGTGCATTCGATGAAGGATATGCCGACAGAACAGCCCGACGGGCTGACACTGGGATGCTCCCTGCCGCGCGAGGATACGCGCGACGCCTTCATTTCGCCAAATGCAGCCGGCATTGCCGATCTTCCTGCCGGAGCAGTCGTCGGCTCGTCATCCCTGCGGCGCCGCGCGCAACTTCTGAACAAGCGGCCCGACCTGAAGGTCGTGGAATTTCGCGGCAATGTGCAGACTCGGCTGAAAAAGCTGCATGACGGCGTGGCCGATTGCACATTTCTAGCCATGGCGGGGCTGCGGCGGCTGGGGATGAGCGATCTGGCCAATGGCGGGATCGAACCCGAGGACATGCTGCCTGCGATTGCCCAAGGCGCGATCGGGATAGAATGGCGCTTGACCGATACCGCCACCGCGGAGTTGCTTGTGCCCTTGCATGACACGCCGACAGGGCAACGGCTGGATGCCGAACGCGCGTTTCTGGCGGGACTGGATGGGTCGTGCGAGACACCCATTGCAGGGCTGGCATTGATCGAGGGTGATGACATCTGGCTGCGCGGCGAAATCCTGCGGCCCGATGGCTCGCAAAAGCTGTCAACCGAAGGGCGCGCTCTGCTGGCTGACGGGGCCGCCTTGGGCCGCGAACTGGCGGCAGAGCTGCGCGGACGTGCGCCTGCCGGGTTCTTCGACTGGATGTGACGGAAGCGGCGTTTTGCTCACGAGCCGCACTGCTCTGATCACCCGCTTTGGCGCGATTCCGAAACCGACGGCGTCAGGCCGCAGCTTTCAGCCGCGGCACCAGACCATGCGCCCAGCCGGAAATCGTGCCTGCGCCAAGGCAGACGACCATGTCGCCCGGTTTGGCATGGGCGCGCACCAGCGCTTCCAAGGCTTCCTCGGTATCCACTGCTTGCGCGTTGCGGTGGCCATGCGCGGCAAGGCCCGTCAACAGGTTATCGCGGCTCGCACCCGGAATCGGGTCTTCACCCGCCGCATAGACCGGGGCAATGCCCACGACATCGGCCTCGTTGAAACAGGTGCAGAAATCCTCGAACAGGTTCGACAGGCGCGTGTAGCGGTGCGGTTGATGCACGGCGATTACCCGCCCTGTGCCGCCCAAAGCCTGACGCGCGGCGCGCAGCACGGCGGCAATTTCCACCGGATGGTGACCGTAATCGTCGATTATTGTGACACCATCGACCACACCGACACGGGTAAAGCGGCGGTTGACGCCACCAAACTTGGCAAGGGCCGAGCGGATCTCTGCCGCGTTCATACCCAGATGGCGTGCGGCAGCCACGGCGGAGAGCGCGTTCGACACGTTGTGATCGCCCGGCATCGGCAGGCTGCACCCGTCGATCACGCGATCCTCGTCTTGCAACGCAATATCGAACTGCGCCACGCCTGCATCATAGCGCAGATTGATCGCGCGAATATCGGCTTGCGCGTTGAACCCGAAGGTCACGACGCGGCGGTCGGTCAGTTTCGCGACCAGCGATTGCACTTCGGCATGGTCGGTGCAGCAAATGGCCAGCCCGTAAAACGGAATCCCGCTGACAAAATCATAAAAGCCCTGACGCAGCGCATCGAAACTGCCCCAATGTTCCATATGTTCGGGGTCTATGTTGGTCACAATGGCAATGGTCGCAGGCAACCGGTTGAAGCTGCCATCGGATTCGTCCGCTTCGACCACCATCCATTCGCCTTCACCCGCGCGCGCGTTGGACCCGTAGGCGTGAATAACGCCGCCATTGATGACAGTGGGGTCCAGCCCGCCCTCGTCCAGAAGGGCCGCGACCATGGTGGTGGTCGTGGTCTTGCCATGTGTCCCCGCAACGGCAATATTCGAGCGCAGGCGCATCAACTCTGCCAGCATCTCTGCCCGCCGCACGACCGGAAGACCGGCGCGGCGCGCCTCTTGCAATTCGGGGTTGTCGGGTTTGATCGCGGTCGACACCACGATCACCGCCGCCGCACCGATATTTTCCGCGCGTTGCCCGATGAACACCTCTGCCCCAAGGCTTTCCAGTCTTGCGATGATGGGCGATTCTTTCAGGTCAGACCCCTGAACGCGGTAGCCATGGGTCATCAGAACTTCGGCGATCCCCGACATGCCAATGCCGCCAATACCAATGAAATGGATCGGGCCAATATCTGTGGGCAATTTGGTTGCAGGGCTCATGGGGCGTCCTTTCGGGCCAGCGCCTCGACCAGCTCGGTCAGACGTTCGGTGGCATCCGCGCGGCCTGCGCCCAGCGCGCTTTGGGCCATCTGCGCGGCGGCATTGGGGTTGCTGAGAATGGAATGAAGGCTGTCTGCCAGTGCTGGCGCGGTAAACTGGCTTTCGGGAAAGACCACAGCCGCATCCACACCGCCCAGCATCCGCGCATTGGCGGCCTGGTGGTTCGCCGCAGCCGCAGCATAGGGCACCAGCACCGACGGGCGGCCAATGACCGAAATATCGGCCACAGAGGACGCGCCCGCACGGCTGATGACCAATTGGCATTCCGACAACCGGCGCGGGATGTCAGCGAAAAACGGGGCAATCTCGGCCTTCACGCCGCCTGCTTCATAAGCGCCGACCACGCGCTCCATGTCTTCTTCGCGCGCCTGATGGGCCACGGTCAGATTGCGCTTGAGCGCGTCAGGCAAAGCGCTGATCGCCTCTGGCACAACGTCGGACAGAATGCGCGCGCCTTGGCTACCGCCGATGACCAGAAGGTCCATCGGGTAATCGCCCGGCGCAATGTAACCGGCGCCCGCGCGTTCCAGCACCGATGCGCGCACCGGGTTGCCGGTAAATTCCGCATTCAGGCCATCCGCCCCTTGCGTTGGCCAAGTGCCGCAAGCCAGCTTGTTCACACGGCGTGCAAAAATCTGGTTCACGCGGCCCAGCACGCCATTCTGTTCGTGGATGATGCGTGGCACGCGCAACAGCCACGCCGCACCCAGCGCCGGGATGGACGGGTAGCCGCCGAAGCCGACCACGGCTTTCGGGCGGTCCAGAACCATGCCGAACGCCGCGCCCAGGACGCCCAAGGCCAGCTTGAAAGGCACTTTCAGTTTTTCCGCCATGCCACCGCGCGCAAAGGTCGCCGCGCTGACGGTGTCCACACGCACGGCCTCGGGAAAGCCGCCTGCGTAGCGTGCCCCGCGTGCATCGGTCGACAGTTTGACCCGCCAGCCGCGCGCCAGCAGCGATTCCGCAAGCGCCTGCGCGGGAAACATGTGCCCGCCGGTTCCGCCTGCGGCGATCAGTATGAGCGGTGACTTGGCCATAAATGCTCCCTGCCCTATCCGCGCCGCGCGAGGATGTCGCCCATCTCGCCCTGCGGGCGATGACGCGTGAGTGCCAGAAGCATACCGATTGCAATCCCTGTCGCAAGCAACGACGATCCGCCATAGCTGACCAGTGGCAAAGTCATGCCTTTGGCAGGCAACAGCCGGACCGCGACCCCCATGTTGATCATGGCCTGCAAGCTGAACACGACGACAATGCCAATACCCGCCAGACGGATAAACGTGTCACGCTCGCGCATCAATCGAAAGACAGAGCGCAGAAAGATCGTGGCGTACAACCCGATAATGAATACCACTAGGATCAACCCGTATTCTTCGGCGGCAACCGCGATGATGAAATCGGTATGAGCGTCAGGCAGGGACCACTTGACCCGCCCCTCGCCCAGACCCGTGCCGAAAAACCCGCCTTCCGAGATGGCATTTTGTGCATAACCCATCTGGGTGCGCGGATCGACCTCTGCACTCAGGAAACCGTCGATGCGGCGCGCGAAATGCTCGGAATTCTGATAGGCGACATAGCCGCCGGCAACCGCCAGCGCGGCAAGGCCCGTGAGCAGGACAATAGGCGCTCCGGCGATGAAATATACCACCATCCAACCTGCGCCAACCAGCGCGGCTTGCCCGAAATCGGGTTGAATGACCAGTAGCCCCACCACCAGAAGCGTGACACCGAAAGACAGCGCCCGCCCCGGCGGCCCGCCGACATCGGAACTTGCTGCCATCAGCCAAGCGGCGAAAACCGCCAACATGGGTTTCAGAAATTCCGATGGCTGGATGGAGCCTATTCCAAAGCTATACCAGCGCACGGCTCCTTTGCCGAAATCGGTGCCAAGAAAAGGCAACAGGATCAGCCCCACCAAGGTCAGCAAAAAGCCAAGCGTCGCGAACCGGCGCACCCTTTCAGGTGATGCCATGGAAATCAGCAGCATGGCGACAACACCAAGGCCCCCGAACATGACCTGCCGTTCAACATAGTAAAACGGCTCCAGCCCGTTGCGCTGCGCCAACGGCGGAGAGGCCGCAAGGCCCAGCAAAATTCCCACGGCCATCAGCAAAAGCACCGATGTCAGTGTCATCTTGTCGATCGTGCGCCACCAGCGCGGCAGAATCGGATCTTCCACGCGCAAAGGCGTGGCACCGTAGACCATTTCTGTCATTAGGCTGTCCTGCTCGGGTTGCCTGCGATGCCCGTTTATCCGGGTCTGGTTGTTACACTACCGCGAAACCCAAGGCCAATCCAGCCCAAAGACATCAGACTGGCACAAAGCCGCTTTCATCGACCGCCATTGCCCGCCCCGTGCGGGCTGATTCTTGCGCCGCCATGCCCATCAGAACTGCCCAAATCCCATCTTGCAACGTCACCTCGACAGCGCCCTGTCCGCGCACCACATCCGAAAAGCGCGCATGCTGGTAGTAGGTTGACCCGTTGTGATCGCCCGCAGCGAGAAGCGCGGGATCGACAGGGATATCTATGGCGCGCGGACCTTTGGGCGCACGCGGGCTTTCGACCAGCTGTGGCACCGGCGGCGCGCCCAGATGCGCGGGCCAGAACCGGCCCGGTCCAGGCACAAGACATTCGATCTTGCCCTTGGGACCGACCGCCGCAATCTCCTCTTGGTAGCGCGCGCCCTCGGCAAACATGCACAATTCCAACATGGCCCGCGCACCGCCTTTGAAATCCACGATCACATAGGCATTGTCCCAAATGTCGGGGGTCTGACCGTCGTAGCGCTCGTCCAGATGGTTCACGTCCTGCCCGCCCGACGCCATGATCCGCACCGGATCGTCTCGCAGCACATGGCGCATCAGGTCAAAGAAATGGCAGCATTTTTCAACGAGCGTGCCGCCGGTTTGCGCGTTGAAACGGTTCCAGTCACCGACCTTTGGCAAAAACGGGAACCGATGTTCGCGGATAGTCAGCATCCTGATACCGCCCGTTGCATCCGCCGCAGCAGCAATCAGCGCAGCGACGGGGGGCATGTAACGGTATTCCATCGCGACCCAGACCGGCGCATTCAAATTCAAAGCGCGCACCCGGTCCAGATCTGCCACGTCGGTGAATAGCGGCTTTTCGACCAGCACCGGGCGCGGGCGGCTTTGGGCAATCTGCTCAAGCTGCGGCAGGTGCAGATGATTGGGGCTTGTGATGACAAGCGCATCCACATCTTCGGACGTCAAAACATCGTCCACGCTCGCGACAAAGCGCGCATCGGGCGCAATCTGCGCGGCCTGTGCCCGCATTTCCGCATCGGGCTCGAAAATTGCGCCCACATGCGCCCCTTCGATCAATGCGACGTTGCGCAGATGTTCCTGCCCCATCATGCCACAGCCGATCATGCCGTAACAAATTGCCTTGCTCATTTCCGTTTCCTTATTTCAAGCGCGAAACATAGCGCGCCACATTCGGGTCAAACCACGTCTCTGACACTTCTGCGCGCCGGTTGTCCTGACTCCAACTCAGACGCAGAATATGGCCTGCTACAGCACCGGGGCGCAGCCTGAAACGCGTGGGCGCGAAATCGGGCACACACCCTGTGCCGATCCGGTCTTCGGCCCGCGCTATCCACAGTCCAAGCCGCGTGCGGTAATGCAGATAAAGCGATTGCGACAAATCCTCTGCACGCAAATCCTGCGCGTATGAAGCGTCGAGCCAGATCTCCTCGACTGCGGCGGGCTGGCCCGACAAAAGCCGCAAGCGGCGAATTCGGTGGGCATCGGGCGCGGCGCCGAAATCGGGCAGATGCGCGGGCTTGGGCCGACGCGCCACGTCCAGAACCTGCGCCGAGGGCAACCCCCCACCCGAAACCAGTTCCAGCCGGAACAGTGCATAAATGCTTTCAACATCGTTCAGCGCCCGAATGTAGTTGCCCGAGCCCTGTACCCGCTCCAGCAAGCCCTTTTCTGCCAGATCCTGCAATGCCTTGCGCAACGTGCCCACTGCCACACCGAGATCGGCAGCCATCTCACGCTCCGGCGCAAGCCGTGCGCCATCCATCAACCGTCCCGCAGCGATATCGCGGATCAGCAGCTCGCTGATCTGCTGGTAGCGCGGCAAAGCCCCGCTGGGCGTGTCTTCCATGGCGCTCAGCCCACTGCCTCGCCCAGTCGCAGGCGCGGCTGCGCGATGCCATCGGGCCGAAAAATATGGCACAGGTCCGGGGTCACACCCAGAACCACTTGAGCACCACGCCCCAGCGCGGTCTGGCCCGTCATATGCACCGTAACATCCACGCCATCAGGGCCATGGCAGTATAGGTAGCTCTCGCCACCCAACTGCTCGATATTCTCGACGGTGGCCGTAATCCCGTTCTCGTCGGCGCCCACCGGGTGCAGGTGTTCGGGCCGGACGCCCAGCTCCACCTTGTTGCCGGGGTTCAGTCCCCGCCCGTCCACATGGGCCAGCAGGGCGCGTCCGGACGGATCGCGCAACTGCACACCCGACCCATCCGCCTCAACCACTTCGCAGGCGATGAAATTCATCCGGGGCGACCCGATAAACCCCGCCACGAACTTGTTGACGGGGCGGTTGTACAAGTCGATCGGTGCGCCTTGCTGCTCTATCCGCCCGTCGCGCAGCACCACGATCCGGTCGGCCATCGTCATCGCCTCGACCTGGTCATGCGTCACATAGATCATCGTGTTGCCAATGCGCCGGTGCAGTGCCGCGATTTCGCCGCGCATGGTCACGCGCAATTCAGCGTCAAGGTTCGACAAGGGTTCGTCAAACAAGAACACCTTCGGCTCGCGCACCACCGCACGCCCAATCGCCACGCGCTGCCTCTGCCCGCCCGACAGCGCCTTGGGCTTGCGATCCAGATAAGGCTCCAGCTGCAACATCCGCGCGGCTTCGGCCACGCGGCTGTCGATCTCGGCCCGCGCCATGCGGATGTTTTCCAAACCGAAGGCCAGATTGGCCCGCACGCTCATATGCGGATAGAGCGCGTAAGTCTGGAACACCATCGCCAGCCCCCGCTCGCTCGCGCGCTGGTCATTGACGCGGTCGCCGCCAATCATCAGGTCGCCATCGGTAATCTCTTCGAGCCCCGCAATCATCCGCAGCAACGTGGATTTTCCGCACCCCGACGGGCCGACGAATACGCAAAACTCGCCATCCGCTATTTCCAGATCAACCCCGTGGATCACCCGCACCGCGCCGTATTCCTTGACGATGCCGTTTAACGTCACTCCGGCCATAACCCCTCCTCCCCTTCATTCTTGCCCCAAATATCCTGGGGGAGTCGCGCGGCAGCGCGACGGGGGCAAAGCCCCCCAAACCATAGCCTTGCGCCGCAGGCGCTCATTTAACGCCAGATTGGGCAATGCCCTGCGTGATGTATTTCTGCAAAAACGCGAACACGATGGTAATCGGCAGCAGCGTCAGCACGGTCATCGCCAAAAGGTTCGACCAACTTGTCTGCAATTCGCCCTGAAACGAATTCAGCGCCAGTTGCAGCGTGAACACTTCAGAACGGTTCAGCACGATCAACGGCCACAGGAATTCGTTCCAGCGCCACATGACCGAGAAGATCACCAGAACCGCCAGCGCGGGCGCCGATAGCGGCAGCACGATCTTCCAATAGACCCGCCATTCGCTGGCATGGTCCATGCGTGCGGCGTCCAACAGGTCATCGGGGATGGTCAGCATGTATTGTCGCAGCAGGAACACACCTGTCGGTGTCGCGATCGCAGGCCAGATCACGCCCCAATGGCTGTTGACCATACCCATCTGGCTGATGACCAGAAACAGCGGAACCAGCGTGATCGTGGGCGGGATCATCAGTGTCGCGATGATCAGAACGAAGACCGCGTTGCGCCCGGTGAACTTGTATTTCGCCAATGCGAACGCCGCCATGGAATTGAACAGAACCGTCAGAACCGTGGCAACAATCGTGATGAAGGTCGAATTCCAGAAATACAGCATGAAGTTGAAGCGCGAGAAGACTCCTGTGTAATTCTCTGTCGCAACTCCGAATTCGCGCAAGGGTTCGCGGTCGCCGATATTCACGTTCAGCCGCTCTTCGGGATTGGCCGGGTCCACCATCTGCGCGTTCAGCCCGATACGGCGCACCTGCGCCAGCTCGCGCCCTGCATGTTCGCCGGCTGTAACGGTGAACATCTGCAACGGCTGCTCATAGCCCGGAACGACGCGTTCAATCGGGGCAAGCGGCAGGAACTTGGGCGGATATTCCTGAAGCGCGGCTTCGGTCTTGAAGCTTGACAGCACCAGCCACAGCACCGGCCCCAGCATCAGGACCACGCCAAGCCCCAGAAACCCGAAGGCCAACCAATCGGTCAGGTCAAACCCGTGGCGGCCGCGCCGCCCCAATATCCAGCCAAACATCAGTTATCCCCCGATTGTTTGCGCGTGGCGGCAAGCTGCATCATGGTCAGCACGAACAACACGCCCGCCATCAGAAGCGACGCCGCGGCCGCCAGCCCGTACAGGCGCGGGCGCGTCGCAAAGCCGACATCGTAGATATACTGGATCAGCAGCGTCGTGGCCGATCCCGGCCCGCCGCCAGTCAGGACATAGATTTCGTCAAACGCCTGCACCGCGCGAATAACCGACAGCACCATGACCACAAGCATCGTCGGCATCAACAGCGGCAGGGTAATGCGCAGTAGTGACCGCCAGCGCGGCGTGCCGTCCATCTCGGCGGCCTCATAGACATCAGTCGGGATGGATTGCAGACCGGCCAGCAGGATCAGCACATAGAACCCCATGTTGCACCAGATCGAGACGAACACGACCCAGAAAAAGGCCCAGTCAGCTTCCAGCAGCCAGTTGATCGTGCCAAACCCTGCGCCTTCCAGCCCCGCGTTCAATACGCCGTTACGCTGCAATATCCATTTCCAGATCAGCGCCACCACAACGGGCGACAACAGCACCGGGTAGAAGAATACCGCCCGGAAGAAGCCACGCAGCACAATGTCGCGGTTCAGGATCAGCGCGGTGATGAGCGAGAACAGGATCATGAACCCGACCTGCATCAGTACGAACCAGCCGGTATTGCCGACCGCGCGCCAGAACAGGTCGCGGTGGCAGGAATTTGGGTCAAAGTAGCTTTCGCAATCCAGCAGGCTGGCAAAATGCTCAGCGCCGACAAAGGGACGGTCGTCCAGCAGAATACGGTCGCCGCCTGTCGTGGCAAAAACGAAGTTCAGGATAATCGGCAGGAAAGTGAACAGGCCGAAAATCAGCAGGTTGGGAAGCAGGAATACCCATGCGATCCGGCTTTGCCCGAAAAGCCGTTGCAGGGCCAGCATCGGGCGCTCGAACAGGTTGAACGCACCGTCATAAAGCTGAGTCGCGGTCGCTTTCAGCATCTTGCGCCCCTTTCGCTGCTTGCAAGGAACCGGCCCGCCCGCGCGAGCAAGCGGGCCGGTCACGTCGGGAGGACACCCTGACGGATTACTGTGCCACAGCCTCTGCGATATCGGCGTCAAGGCGCGTCAAAGCATCGTCCAGGCTCAGTTCGCCAACAATCGCCTGGGTCAGACGCGCCGGTGTCGCGGTGAAGATGGCGCGGTTATTCGCGTAGCCCTGAAGCTGGTAGGCCGTATCCGAGAAGGTCGGAATAGAGGCCGCGAATACGGTCAGCGCCGCTTTTACATCGTCGCTGACACCCTGATAGTCGATGCCCTGCGCCTGCAATTCAGAATTGGCAGGGATGTTGCGGGTCTGCGCCAGAACGGCGGCCTGCACATCGTCGCGCGCCATGAACTCGATCACCTTGCCGACAGCTTCGGGATGCTCGGTATGATTGAAACCGACAATCCCGGCGCCGCCCGGCATACCGGTGCAGGCTTCGGGCCCGCAGATGCCGCCGGTTGCAACCCAGTCAAACGCATCGCCGATGTCTCGCCCGAAGCGGCCGATCTGCCAGCTACCCGAATAATACATCACAAGGTTGGCGTTGATGAATTCGGCAGCGGCGTCTTGATAGGTGCCGCCACCAGCCCCGGCCCAGACATCGCGCGCCATAGTGCCGTCTTCGTGCCATGCAACGAACTGCTCGGCAAAGTTGCGGAAGCCGTCATCCACCAGAATGGGGTCGCCATTCTCGTCGAAATAGGCCGCGCCATAAGACATGGCAGGACCTGCAAAACGGTGTCCTGTGCGATCCAGCGCCATGGCGAAATCGACACCCACTGCATCGCGCACCGCGCGGCTGGCTTCGGCCCATTCCGCAAAGGTCGAACCGGGCGCGGGCATCTCTACGCCGGCCTGATCAAACAGGGTTTTGTTGGCAAAACCGCCCGTCGCGGTCAGCTGGTCCACGATGTTGTAGATACCATCGGCGTTGTTGTCGCCAACGCGCGCCCATGCAAGGCTTTGGCCGTAGCGCGCCTCTATCGCGGCGGCATCGGACACATAGGGGCGCACGTCCAGCATGTAGCGCGCCAGACCACCATAATCGGTCACACGGGCCAGATCGGGGCCTTCGCCCACTTCCAACTGCACCGGAAGCGATTCGAGGATAGAGGCATAGGGCACCTCGTCCACCGTCACGGTAATGCCGGGGTTATCCGCCTCGAACGCGGCAAGTTGCTCTTCCCAGACGGCGCATTCGCTGCCGTCCTGATAGCACATAAAGCGCAAGTCCTGCGCGCCCGCGGCACCTGCCGCAAGGATCAGGCCAAGGGCCGTTGTTGTCAGTGTTGTTTTCATCTTTTCCTCCCGTTGATGAATTTATCCGAACGCAGCGTCAGGCGACCTCCTGCCCGGATGCTGCTGTCCATAGTTCGAACCAGTCCTCCCGCGACAGGTTCACGCGCAGAGCATCGGAAATGCGTCCGATGCGGTTGAGCGAGTTGGTCCCCAAAACCGGCAGTATCCGCGCCGGGTGCGCCAAAAGCCATGCGATTGCGACGGCATCGGTGCCGACATCATGCGCCTTTGCATAGGCGTTCATCAAGGGGCGAAGCCGCTGCGCTGCCGCATCCTCGCCAAACAATGCCCCGCCCGCCAATGGCGACCACGCCATCGGGGCCACGCCCAAGCGTTGCAGATGTGCCAGATCGCCATTTGTGAACGCGTCGCGGGCTAGCAGGCTTAGCTCTATCTGGTTGGTGCAAAGCGGCGTTGCCATCGCCGATTGCAACAGATCCCAATCCCAAGGCCGGAAGTTCGATACGCCGACGGCGCGGACCTTACCCTCTGCCACCAGTGCATCCAGCGCCGCTCCCGTGGCGTGATGATCCATGAACGGGTCGGGCCGGTGGATTAGTAGCAAGTCAATCCGGTCTGTCGCCATATGGGTCAAAGACGCCTCGACCGATGCGCGAATATGTTCGGGGCTGGTGTCGTAATGCTTCACACGGGCAGCGGCATATTTGCCGACAGGTGCCACGATGTCGCATTTCGTGACCAGTTCCACGCGGTCGCGCAGGCTGGGGGTGGCGCGGAATGCGGCCCCCAAGATCGCCTCGGCCTCGTAGCCGCCATAGATATCCGCCTGGTCCATGGTGGTGATACCTTGGGCCAGACAGGCCTCTATTTTGGCCTGCACATGCGCGGGGCCAGTGTCGGCATCATCGCCCAAGCGCCACATTCCGTAGACAAGGCGCGACAGGCTCAGGTCTTTGGTCAGGTTGATCCGTTCCATCACACACGCTCCCCCACGCCCAAAGGCGTTGCCGGTGTTTCGCTTGGCACGCGGCCATATTCCTGCGGCAGCGAGCAGGTGTTCAGATGCGGCATAACCAGCCGCCCGAATTGCGCGCATTCATCCAGATGCGGATAACCAGAGAAGATGAAGGCACGAATGCCCATCTTGCGGTAGCGTTCCAGCTTCGACAACACTTGGTCGGCACTGCCCACCAGTGCCGCGCCACAGCCGGACCGTGCCCGCCCCACCCCTGTCCAAAGGTTAGGTTCGGTATATCCGAACTGGTCCGCCAATTCGCGCGCACGCGATTGATGCGACACCCCAAGGCTGCCGCTGTCATGCGCGCGCTCGCGGATAAGCTGGCCGTATTCATCGTCCAGCTTGCTGACCAGATGGTCGGCATACTCGCGCGCTTCCGCTTCGGTATCGCGGACAATGACATGCACCCGCAGCCCGTAATCCAGCGTTCTGCCATGCGCTTGTGCGCGGGCATGGACGGCGCGCATTCGGTCCGCCAACTGGTCCTCTGTTTCGGGCCACATCAGGTAGACATCGCATTGCGCCGCGCACAGTTCCAGCGCGTGGGGCGAATATCCCCCGAAATACAACAATGGACCGCCGTTTTGCTGGTAAGGCTTCGCCGGTGCGGTAGGCACGCCTTTGAACTGATAGATCTCGCCATCATGGTTGATTTCGTCGCGTTCCCACGCCTGACGCAGGATTTGAACGACTTCATGGCTGCGTTTGTAGCGATAGGCACTGTCGGCCACTTCACCGGGGAAATCGGACGAGATGACATTCAACGTCAGCCGCCCTTTCAGCATATGGTCCAGCGTGGCGACTGTGCGCGCCAGCATGATCGGCTGCATTTCGCCACAGCGAATCGCGGCCAGCATGTTGATACGTTCGGTAACTTGCGACCCTGCCGCGACAAAGCTGAGCGTGTCCTGCCCCACCTGATAGCTGGACGGACACAGAATGTTGCGAAACCCCTGCGCCTCTGCGGATTGTAAAATCGCGCTGCAATGCTCCCAACTGGAGCGCAGATCGCCCTCTGGCGTTCCCAGAAAACGGTAATCATCCGAGCACAGTGCCGAGAACCACGACACTTCGGCTGCGTCCAGATCGCCCGAAGTTACCGGAACGATGGTCATGTCTTTCCTCCCACGCGCCCTGTTGATCGGGCGTCATTACCGAACCCTAACAAGGGAAAATTTATAAATCAATAATGTATCAATTGGCAGATCGACTTTTCTGCTTGCACTTGGAGATTGCCAACCATAACTTAGAATTATTCTAATAATGGGATAGCCAGGATGACCGAGCCAACCCTTCTGATCGTATTCGTCGCCGCCCTTGTCACAGCATTGGCAACTGGGCTGGGTGCGCTGCCATTGCTTGCCGTTCGCTCTATGTCAGGCCGCGCCTTGGCGTGGGGCAATGCCCTTGCTGCGGGTCTGATGCTGGCGGCCAGCGTGACACTCGTGATGGAAGGGTTCGAATTGTCGGGCCCGCGCACCATTGGCGGCATTGTTCTGGGGGTTGTCGCGATCTGGCTGGTCAAGAAATTGCTGGACCGCCGGGGCGAGGTGTCACTGGGCGACCTGCAAGGTGCCGATGCGGCAAAAGTCTTGATGATTATGGGCGTCATGACGGCCCATTCCGCCGCCGAAGGGATTGGCGTAGGTGTTGCTTTTGGCGGGGGGCGCCCCTTGGGCGACCTGATCACACTGGCGATTGCATTGCACAACGTCCCCGAGGGGCTTGCGATAGCACTGATCATGGTGCCGCGCGGGGCCTCTGTCGCGAAGGCCGGCTGGTGGGCCGTGGTTTCGTCGCTACCGCAGCCACTGCTTGCCGTACCCGCCTTTTTGTTCGTTTTGTATTTCGAACCGGTGCTGCCGGTTGGCCTTGGGCTGGCCGCGGGCGCGATGCTGTGGATGATCTTTTCAGAGCTGCTTCCCGAAGCGCAGGAAGAGGCCGAAAGCTCTTCCATCGGTGTCATCGTCACGCTGGCATTTGCTGCCATGATGGCCGCGACATTGCTGCTGGGGTAAGGGCGGGGTCAGTTCCCGCCCAACAACCCACGCAATCCTTCGCCCAGACGCTCTTCCACACCGCGCCGCAAGGTATCTTCCAATGCCTCGCCCTCTTCGCGCTGCACGCCCAGTTCGTCTTCGATCTTCGCTTCGGCCTCAGCGCGCGCGCGCTCCTCAAGGCGCTCTGCCTCTTCGCGCGCCAAGGCTTCCAGCCGTTCGCGTTCCTCATCCAAGCGTTCGCGCGCCAGGGCTTCCATGTCCAACCGGAAGCGCGGCGCACTCCATGGGCCTGTCACCATTAGCGGCACACGCAGGGCGTTGCCTTCTTCGTCGCGCAGCGCCGACGGAACAACACGGTAGTCCAGCGTTTGCGCGCCAATGCCGACCTGACCTTCGCCCGTAACCTGCACGCGCGGCGAGTCGAACAGCAGATCATCATTGCGCAACACACCATCGGTCACGCTGAAACTGCCGGTGATGCTGTTGTAGATGGTGCTTGACCCTTCCCCCACATATCCAAGGTCCAGATTGCGCAGCATACCCGCCAAATCCAGCCCAAGTATCTGGCCTTCGGAAAAGGCAAGCTGCCCATCGCCCTGCAAGCTATTCATGATTGCGTTCAGGCTGCCGCCAGAGCCGAGCAGGTCCAGACGGCCCTCTACAGTGCCTTCCAGACGTTCGAATCCGGCAGTATCGCGCAGCAGTTGCAACAGGCTCACACCGCTGACCTGCACATCGGCGCGCGTGGACAGTCCGGAACGATTGTTGACGATGAATTGTCCTGTCACGCCGCCACCGTAAAGCTGTGCTTCGCGGATTTCCGTCACAGCGCGGGAATTGTCGAGGGTGCTGCGCAGCCGGATCGGGCCGAAGGTGCCGCTATCGCTGCGCAACTCGCCAATGGAAAGCGAGATTTCGCCATCCACAGCACCGACCGCAGACGCATCAATCTGGTCGCGCGACCAACCGTCCGTCGGTGACTCAGCGGGTGCATCGCCGCCCATGCCCCGCACATCCAACACGGGGATGGACAGTTGCGCGTTGACCTGCGGGCGCGTTCCGCCCAACGACAGGTCGGCGGCGGCAGTCATGGCGGTTTGCCCTGCGTTAACCGCCCCGTCGCGCAAATAAATCTGCCCTTCCGCCGTCCGCGTGACCTGACCAGAGAAAGACAGCGGCCGGAACCCGGCAGGTATCTCGCCGCCCGACTGGCCCAAAGCCGCGAGCACCGGCCCAAGTGCGGGCAGATCGCCGCGCGCCTGCCCCTCTAGCGCCAGATCGGACAATGCCGCACGCCCCTCGAAGCTGGCTTCGGCCCCTGCCAGCGCCAACTCCACCGTGATCGCGCTCAAGCCGCCTTCAAACAGCAATGCGGCATTCCCCGCACGGAACCCGACAGATAGCGGCTGCCCGTTCATCTGCCCCTCCGCCTCCAACGATAAGGGGCCTCTCATCTCGGGCATTCGCAGCGTCGCCGAAACATCGCTCAGGTCCACGACCATATCGGTCGTTTCGTCAATATACCGCAAACGGCCATTCTCGATTCGCGCTTCTGCCAGTGACACGTCCCGCGCCGCTCCAGCGCCAGTCGCGTTGGCGGCGGGCGCCTCCGGGGCCGGATCAGCGCCGGCGGTCCCGAACTCCCACGTCGCGCGTCCATCCGCTGCGCGCCGCAGCGTTATCTCCGGCGATTGCAGGACAACCCTCTGTATGGCCACATTGCCCGACAGCAAGCTTATCAGGTCAACGCCGATATCCATTTCATCGGCACGCATCAATGCGCCCTCGCCTGCCCAGTCGGGATTACCGATCGTGATCCCCTCGGCGCGCGCCCCGATCACCGGAAAAACACTCAACCCGATCTCGCCGTCAATGGTCAGGCTTCGCCCCGTCGCAGCCCTGAACTGGTCTGCCGCGATTGCCGCCAGCCGCTCTGTCGGCACCAGAAACACCACCGCACCCAGCAGCACGACAAGCCCCAGAACAACAGCCAACAAGGCTTTGACAAGACGCATGTAAAACTCTCCCGGATCAATTCGCAGGTCACAAGCCTAACGGCCTTGGCAGCGCTTGTCTTTCACAAATTCACTGTCCAAACTACGGGGCGCAGGCAAAGGGAGGATACCATGTCAGAGCAAAAAGTGGCCTTGGTCACGGGGGCCGCGCGCGGCATAGGGCTGGCGACAGCACAGGATTTCGCCGCGCAGGGCTGGCAGGTGCTTATGCTGGACCGTGATGCAGAGGAATTGGGCCGCGTGGTGAGCGATGTGCCGGGTGCCGTGGCGCTGGATTGCGATATCTCGGACGCAGATGCCGTGGCGTCCGTTTTCAATGGGATCGACCGGCTGGACTGCCTTGTGAACAATGCTGGTGTGGCGCAGTTCGGACCGATAGAGCAGTGCGATTTCGCGCTTTGGCGCAGCGTTATGGCCACCAATCTGGACGGCACATTCCTGTGTTCTCAGGCGGCCTTGCCACTGCTCAAGGCCAGCCGTGGCAATATCGTCAACATCGCCTCTATATCTGGCTTGCGCGCGTCGACCTTGCGTGTGGCCTATGGCACCTCCAAGGCTGCGGTCATCCAGATGACCAAACAGCAGGCGGCGGAGCTCGGCGAATTCGGCGTCCGCGCGAATTGCGTCTGCCCCGGCCCGGTGCGCACCAAGCTGGCCATGGCAGTTCACAGCCAGGACATTATCGACGCCTATCACGACGCGGTCCCGCTGAACCGCTACGGATCGGAAGCCGAGATCGCGAATGCGATCACATTCCTCGCCTCGGAAAAGGCAAGCTATATCACGGGTCAGATTCTAGCGGCGGATGGTGGTTTTGACAGCACCGGCGTCGGCCTGCCCGCGCTGCGCGGCAAGGGCGCGGCATGAACCTTGCCCGTCTAGCGTCTGAACGCGGCGCCCCATCCGCGTTGCCCTGATCGGGCCTCGCAATGACCTCGTGATGGTCAATCTCGAGGCCGGTGTCCTCGTCGATCTCGAACTCGTCCGCAGCGCTTCACAAGCGGGCGTGGCGTATTCCATGGCCTATGGCGATCAGCCCGCGCTTGTGTCGGAAATGGTCGACTGGGCGCGCGCTACGGGGTTTCAGGTCGCCGCGGCGGGCAAGGGCACCAAGTATCTGCCCGCGTATCATCACGTCACACACAATGATGTCTGGTCGCACTATGGCCTGACCCCGTCCGAAGCCGCACGCGCGGGCATGAATCCACAAATGTTCAACTCGTTCCTCGACGGCACGAAATCCGCCATAGAGGCTGCGGCCATGGCCAATTCCTGCGGGTTGGACGTGCCGGAAGCGGGGGTTGCCTTCCCGCCCTGCGGTGTCGACGATCTGGCCCATATTCTGCGCCCCGCAAACATCGGCGGCAGCTTGATCGCGACGGGATGGTCGAGGTCATCTCGTCCCTGGAGCGCGACGGTCGGCCCGTGTTCCGCGACTTGCGCTGGGGTGTCTATGTGGTTCTGAAAGCGCCCAACGACTACGCCGCCGCCTGCTTCAAGCAAGACGGGCTGCCGACCGACACAACCGGGCGCTATGCCGCCATATATAAACCCTTCCACCTGATCGGGCTGGAACTGTCGGTCTCGGTCCTGTCGGTCGCGCTGCGCCATGAACCAACAGGGCAAACCCGCGACTGGCGGGGCGATGCGGTTGCCGTAGCCAAACGGCCCCTGCGGTCAGGCGAAACGCTGGACGGCGAAGGCGGCTGGACGGTCTACGCCCGCGCGACCAGCGCAAAGGCAAGCAAGGCTGATGCACTTTTGCCAATCGGCCTTGCGCATGGCGTCACGCTGACCCGCGACGTGGCTGCGGGAGAGGTGCTGCGTATGGCCGATGTCCATCTGAATGACACCAGCGCAGGCGCCCAATTTCATCGCGCGATGCTGTCAGGCTAAAAGCCGCCCCTTGCCGCTTCATCTTGCCAGAAATACTCACGTCACGACGTTGGCCAGTAGCACTCCGAAAAGGGGGTGTCGCTTAGGCGCAAAGCGGATTATCTAGCCGCACATGACCCTGCGCGCCGATTTCTGGGACACTGTTCCCCTGACCGAGATGACCGCCCCCGAATGGGAGGCGCTCTGCGATGGCTGCGGGCGGTGCTGCCTGAACAAGCTGGAAGATATTGACACGGATGAATTGATCTTCACCCGCGTCGCCTGCCGCCTGTTCGATGACAGCACCTGCCGCTGCGCCAGCTATGACAACCGCAAATCGCTGGTGCCCGAATGCGTGGTGCTGACCCCCACAACCCTGCCGGACATCGCCTATTGGATGCCGGAAACCTGCGCTTACCGTTTGCTGCATGAAGGCCATAAACTGCCGCTCTGGCACCCGTTGATCACGGGCGACCCGGACACGGTGCGGCAGGCAGGTGTCTCGATGCATGACCAGACCGTGTCGGAAACCACGGTCGCGCTGGACGATTGGGAAGACTACCTTCTGGACGACTGAAGCCGCATCAGTAGCCACAGGTTCGACGCCAGCAGAACAGCGATCACGACGGCACCGCCCCAGATGGCCCAGATGCCCGGGTCTTCACCCAAAAGCGCCCAGACCAGCAGCGGCGCCAGAACCGATTCCAGCAGCAAGAGCAGGGAGACTTCGGCAGAGGTGATGTAGCGCGGCCCCATCGTCATGAGCGACGACGCCATAGAGATGAATGCCCCATGCGCCAGCAAAAGCGGCCATTGCACCGCAACCGGCCCCATAACATCGGCAAAGGGCAACAGCACAAGCGCCGCCCCGATCAGCGATATCGGCACGGCCGCCAGCATGGAGCGCCCACGCAGCAGCCGCAAAGCGGTCATGGCGGCCGCGAAACACGCGGCGACACCCAACGCGACAAGATCGCCTTGCCAGCTTGCGCCCGCGGTTTCATGCGATCCGCGCAGGATCAGCCCAAGCCCGGCAAACACGCCCGCCATGGTCAGCACCATGCGAATCGAGATCGGCTCGCCAAGGAAGATGCGGCTGAACACGGTCGCAAATACTGGCGTGGCAGCAAGGATGAACACCACATTCGCCACGCTGGTCAGCGACACAGCCAGCACGAAACCGCTTGCGGCCATGCCGAAAAAGACCAGATAGGCCAGCCCTGCCCGCCCCGTCGTGGCCAGCGACGTCACTGCGCGCGGCCCCTGCGTGGCCAGCACGAACGCCAGAATCAGCCCGCCTGCGATCAGGTTGCGCCAAAAGGCGGTGGTGATGGCAGACGCGTCGATCAACCGCACGAACAGCGAATCCGGCACGATGAACAGCACGCCCAATGTGGTCAGGGCCAGACCTTTAACATGTTCACTCATTGCATCTTTGTCGGATGCAGGCGCGCGCTAGTCAAGCGGCAGATGCGCCGCGGAATACGGCCTTTGCGTCATGTGACCGGGCGGGTCGGCATGGAACACCGCACGCGCAATCGCCCGTGCAAGACAAGTGGCCGCCGCATGGCCCAAACCGACCATATCCAACGCTGTGGCGCGCGCGCCTGCGCCGGTCGACACGGCAAATACGATGTCACCATCGAATTGCGTATGCGATGGCACAATCGCGCGTGCCATGCCGTCATGCGCGGCAATCGCCAGACGGGTCAGTTGAGCCTGGGTCAGCGCAGCGTCGGTGGCGACAATGGCCAAGGTCGTAGCTTCGCGTGCCAGTTTCGTGACGGGCGGGGTGGCATAATCCGCGCGCGGTGCAGGGCCAAGCCCGCCGAATTCGTCGTTCCACTCAAAGGGCGCGGCCCAGAAATGCGGCCCCTGCCCCACGGTGACACTGCCAACCGGGTTTGCGGCGACCAATGCGCCCACGGTTGCACCGCCGTCGAGCACCCAAGAGGCCGAGCCGATGCCCCCGGACACCGTCGCCGTCGTTGCGCCCAAACCGGCGCCGTGACTGCCCAGCGCAAAATCCGGCGATGCCGCGTCGAGCGCTGCCCGGCCAAGCGCGGGATAGGGATTCGCCTCCCAGTCCTTTGCGCCACCATTTGCAAGATCGAACAGGATCGCGGCAGGTACGATTGGCACACGCTGCCCCGCGACGGCGAAGCCGCGCCCTTGGGCGCGCAACCCATCCATAACGCCGGAAGCTGCATCAAGCCCAAAGGCAGACCCGCCTGACAGGACGATGGCATCCACCTCTTGCACCAGACGGTCGGGCGCCAGCAATTCCGTTTCTCGGGTGCCCGGCGCGCCGCCCATGATATGCAGACCGGCCCCGAACGGCGCATCGGCAACCAGCACCGTCGCCCCGCTTAAAAGACGCGCATCTTGCCCATGGCCGACACGCAGCCCAGCAACATCGCTGATCAGGTTGCGCGGGCCGGGGCAGTTCATTTCGAAGGCTCCTGATCTAGAAAATACGCATCGTGTATTTGCCAATAGGCCAGAAGGTCAAGAGCGGTATCGGCAGGCATACCAAGCGCCTGCATGGCCCGCAGATCCGTCGCGATCAGCGTCGCGACCTGCCACCCTTCTCGAGCACGCGTGCCGCTGGGTCCATCCGGACCGAACATGCCTTCGACGGCATCACAGCCGGTCGCTATGGCCAAAACAAGGTCCAGGATCTGCACACCAGGCCAGTCACGCGCCAATGATGCGGGCAAACTGCGCACAGGAATACCCTGAGCGCAGAGCGTTTCAATCACCCGCTCCGCCATGTCCTGAACTTGCACTATACCGGCACACCCTTACCAAACCGGTCGGGATACGGCACCACCCCGTGCCACCCGACCACGACCACCGGTCGTGACTATGGCGCAGGATCACGCATCGATCAATCCGCAGCGCTGTCTTGGCCGATATGACCCGCCCAACGCGTGCCGCTGCGCTCTGGCTTTGGCAGGTCACGCTCTGCCACATGGTTGCGCAACTGCACCCTTGCGATGAAAAACGCGGTGATTGGTGCGGCAAGAAACAGGAATAGCGTAATCATCAGTTCATGAAAACTGATCGTGCCCTCGATACCGTAGAAATAGAGCATGGACGCGATCAGCACACCGCCCACCCCCAAGGTGGTGGCCTTGGTCGGTGCATGCAGACGGGTCATCTGGTCGGGCAGTTTCAGCAAGCCGACAGATCCGACCAGCCCGAAAAAGCCTGCAATAACCAGCAGCGCCGCAATTGTGTATTCCAGAATCATGACTCCGCTTCCTTATTCGATGATGTTGCCGCGCAGAATGTAACGGCAATAGGCCACGGTCGAGATAAAGCCCATCATGGCAAACAGCATTGCCGCCTCGAAGAACACGCCTGTCCCGAACGCGATGCCGTAAAGCACAATCAGCGCAATCACGTTCACGACCATTGTGTCCAGCGCCAGGATCTTGTCGCCGGGATTTCCCGCACGCACCAGAAACCACAGGTTCATCAGCAACCCGAGGCCAAAACAGGCGGCCGCAAAGGTCAGGGCATAAGTCAGGATCATTCGAAAATCTCCTTCAGGCGGCGCTCGTATCGCGATTTTATATCCCGTGCCGTGGCCTTTGGGTCGGGCGCATGCAGGCAATGCACCAGCAGGCTGGCACCATCTTCGGACAGGTCAGACGAGACGGTGCCCGGCGTCATGGTGATGGTGCCCGCCAGAATGGTGATGGCTTCCGGCGTGCGCAACTCCAGCGGGATACTGACCCATGCGGGCGACAGATCCGCGTTGCGTTTGAACAGGATGATTGCCGCAACCTGCACATTGGCCACGCAGATATCCCACAACACGACAAGGATATATTCAATAATCTTCAGCGGGTTACGCAGCTTGGGGCGGTCGGGCCAATAGGCCGCCGTGACCAGCGGCACGATGGTGCCAAGGATCAGCCCGAAAACAAGCGCATTCAGCGTCAGCACATTGACCAGCATGACCCAGACAGCGGTCAAGACCAGCGTCAGCAGCGGGTGGGGGAAGAGTTTTCTCAGCATCGGTTACTCCTCGCCGCCCAGCACCGCGCCGATATACGCATCGGGGGCGTATAGCTGCGCGGCGGTGTCGGTCAGATAGGCGGTCAAGGGACCGGCCGCGAGTGTCATGATCACGATCGACCCAAGCACCATGCCAAGCCCGGCCAATGCCACGCCAGTGGCGGGCGGCTGTGTCGTTTCGTCAGCCGGTTGCGAATGCGCTTTCCAGAACACGACAGACCCTGCCTGCGCAAACCCCACCACAGAGACGAGTGAGGTCACAAGCACCACACCCCAGACCCATACGGCCCACGGGTGGTCGCGCAGCGCATCCAGCACGAACAGCTTGCCGACAAAGCCAGACAAGGGCGGCAGGCCGGTCGTCGCAATCGCTGCGGCAAAGAACAGCGACGCCACCAACCCCGATTGGACAATCGGCGCGCGTAACTCCAACGCGCAGGTGCCGCGCCGCGATTGCACCATGTCGACGACCAGAAACAGCACGCCCGCTGCGAAGGTCGAATGCACAAGGTAATAGAGCGCCGCGACTGTCGTTTCCTCGGTAAAGGGTGCGATGGCGATGAACAATGTGCCCATGGACCCGATGGCCGCGAAAGACGCGATCCGCGCCAGCGACCCGCCAGCCAGCACACCGACCATGCCGATCACCGTTGTGAACAAGGCCGCGGGCATCAGCAGGTCCGAGAACAATGTGCCGGTCAGCGCCAGTGACGGGCCGAAGACAAGTGTGAAGACACGCAGGATCGCATAGGCCCCCACCTTCGTCATGATGGCGAACAGGGCCGCAACCGGCGCGGGGGCATGGGTATAGGTGTTCGGCAGCCAGAAATGCAGCGGCAACAGCGCGCCCTTCACGGCGAAGACCAGCAGAACCATCGCGCCTGCCGTGCGCACCAATGCCGCATCTTCCGGCGGCAGGCTTGCCGCCTGCACCGCCATGTCGGCCATGTTCAACGTGCCGAAGACGCCGTAAATCGTGGCCAGAGAGAAGACGAACAGCGTCGATCCGGCAAGGTTGTAAATGACGTATTGCACGCCCGCGCGCATCCGCAAGCGGCCGCCGCCATGCACCATCAACCCGTAGCTGGCGATCAGCAGCACCTCGAAGAACACGAACAGGTTGAAGATGTCGCCCGTCATCATCGCGCCGAACAGGCCGAATAGCTGGAATTGATACAACGGGTGGAAATGCGCGCCGCGCGTGTCCCATCCGGTTCCGACGGCGTAGACCAGCACCCCCAGCGCCAGCAACGCTGTCAGCGTGATCATCAGTGCCGACAGGCGATCGAGCACCATGACAATCCCGAACGGTGCGTCCCAGTTGCCCATTTTGTAGACAGAGATCGCGCCGGACGATGCCTCGACCATCAACAAAGCGGTCATGACAACCAACGCAACCGTTGTCACGAGCGACAAGGTTCGCTGCACTGTCAGATGGCCCCTGAAGAACAGCAGCGCAGGCGCCATAACCGCCGTGGTGATCAGCGGCAGAACCATGAAATGCGTCATTGGCCGCGCTCCTCTGGCGTCACCTCTGGGGCGGCATTTTCCATGTCCAGCTTGTCGGAACCGTCATTCAGATAGGCCGCCAACGCCATGATGACCGCCACCGCCGTCATGCCAAAGGCAATCACGATTGCCGTCAGTGTCAGCGCCTGCGGCAGCGCGTCTGTGTGGGGCGCATCGGTGTACAGCAAGGGCGGGGCGTTCAGCATCAGGCGTCCGCTGGCGAACAGGAAGAAATTGACCGCGTAGGCCAGCAACGACAGGCCCACGATGACGGGAAAGGTCCGCATCCGCAGCATCAGATAGGTGCCGACGGCGGTCAAAGACCCGATAATGATTGCAACCAGTATTTCCATCTTCTCAGCTATCCTTGGTGGCAGCGGGGCGAATGGCGCCACCATCCGTGACAATATCCATCGGGTCGGTGTTGATCGGCACATCGGGGTCGCTGACGCGGCCCATCCGCGAAAGTTCGGCCAAGGCCAGCATGACCGCGCCCAGCACCGTCAGGAAAACACCCACGTCGAACGCCATGGCAGAGGCCACTTCAAACTTGCTAAGCGGCGGGATGGTGACATAGCCGAATGTGCTTTTCAGGAACGGGTAGCCGAAGAACCAGCTGGCGATCCCGGTGAACGCCGCGGTCAGGATGCCGACCGCGATCATGCCGTGATAGGCAACGCGCTGTCGAGCTTGCGCCCATTCCAGCCCAGAGGCCATGTATTGCATCAGCACTGCCACGGCGACAACCAGACCGGCGATAAAACCGCCGCCGGGGAAAGAATGCCCCCGCCAGAAGATGTAGACGCCCACCACCAGCGCGATGGGCAGCACCGCGCGGGTGGCAACCACCATCATCAGCGGATGCCGGTCGCCGATTTTGACATGCTCTGCGGCCATGGCGCGCAGGCGCTTGCCACCGGCACCGCGCAGAACAGCCGCCACCATCGCGAATATCGCGATACCGGCAACACCCAGCACAATGATCTCCCCGAAGGTATCAAACCCTCTGAAATCCACCAGGATGACGTTGACCACATTGTTGCCGCCACCGCCGGTGTAGGAGTTCTCCAGGAAATACCAGCCGATATTGTCGGGCTCTCGCCGCAGCAAGGCGTAGATCAAGCCGCCGATACCCAGCCCCGCTCCGGCCCCGATAACCCCGTCGCGCCAGCGCCGTGCGGGGCTGCTCTCGACAGGGGTTTCTTTGGGCAGAAAGTACAGCGCCAAAAGCAGCAGGATGATGGTGACAACCTCGACCGACAGTTGGGTCATGGCAAGGTCGGGCGCAGACAGATAGGCAAAGCCCACCGAGAGCAGCAGCCCCACGACCCCCATCAGAACAAGGCTCAAGTAGCGGTTGCGGTGCAAGAGCGCCAAAGCCAGCGTTGGCACCATGATCAGCACAAACCCGACAAGCGCCGGCACGGTCATCGGCAACATGGGCCGCGTGCCCTGCACATAATCGGCGGTAAAGAACGCGCCCGCGACGATCACCACGCAGGCGGCCGTGAAGATAGCCAGATAGCGCGACATGGCACCATCGTGCAGCGCATCTGTCACACGGGTGGCGGTGCGGGTGATGGCTGCCAAAAGCGCGTCGAAAATCGCCTTCGCCTCTGGCCGGGGTGCGGCGATCCACGCGCGGTCCAGCGCCTTGTGCAACAGTAGCAGCACGGCCCCCGTGGCAACCGCGATGATCGACATGATCAAAGCCGCGTTTACCCCGTGCCACAGCGCCAGCGAGTAATAGGGCAATTCATCCGCTTGTGTGACCGCTTTTGATACCGTCGCCACCAATGCACCGACAATGGTTTTCGGAAACAGGCCAATCGCGATCACAAGACCCACCAGCAACGCGGGCGCGGCCCACATGCCAAAGCCGGGATCGTGCGGCTTGGCCGGGTAGTCGTCGCGCTTGGGGCCGAAGAACACATGGAACACGAAGCGCAGGCTGTAAGCCACCGAAAAGGTCGCCGCCACGGTCGCCATGACCATGAACAGGGTCGAGGTATGCGCAGCCTCATGCAGCATCATTTCCTTGGACAGGAAGCCGTTGAAAGGCGGCAGGCCCGCCATGGAGAAAGCCGCAATCGTGCCTATGATGAAGGTCACCGGCATCAGTAATCGCAAGCCACCCAACCGTTTTATATCCCGCGTGTGCGCCTCGTGGTCGATGATCCCGGCGGTCATGAATAGCGCGGCCTTAAACGTCGCGTGGTTGATGATGTGGAACACCGCCACAACGGCGGCCACTTCGGTGCCCATGCCCAATAGCATGGTGATCAAGCCCAGATGGCTGACGGTCGAGAACGCCAGCAGCCCTTTCAGATCGTCTTTGAACAGCGCGATGACTGCACCCAGCGTCATGGTGATCAGGCCCGCGCCCGCGACCAGATAGAACCACAGGTCCGTGCCCGACAGCACCGGCCACAGCCGCGCCATCAGGAACAGGCCCGCTTTGACCATGGTGGCAGAGTGCAGATAGGCCGACACGGGTGTGGGGGCCGCCATTGCATGCGGTAGCCAGAAATGGAACGGGAACTGCGCCGATTTGGTGAAAGCCCCCAGCAGGATCAGCAACAACGCGGGCACATAGAGGTCGCTTTCCTGAATCGCCTCGCGGTTTTCCAGAATAACGGTCAGGTCATAGCTGCCGGCGATATTGCCCAGAATCAGCATACCCCCAATCAGCGCCAGCCCGCCCATGCCGGTCACCGTCAGCGCCATGCGCGCGCCTTGGCGGCCTTCGGGCAGATGCTTCCAATAGCCGATCAACAGGAAGGACGACAGCGAGGTCAATTCCCAGAAGATAAGCAAAAGCAGGATGTTATCGGACAGAACAATCCCCACCATCGCCCCTTGGAACAGCAGAAGGTAGGTATAGAACTGATCCATCGGATCGTTCTTTGACAGGTAGAACCGCGCGTAGATGATGATCAGCAGGCCGATACCCAAGATCAGCCCGGCAAACATGAAGCCCAAGCCATCCAGAAAGAAATTCGCATTCAGCCCCAGTGCGGGAAGCCATTCGAACCGCGCCTGCACCATCTCGCCCCGCAGAACGGCGGGCAGATGCGACAACAGGCCAAGAAGCGCCAGCAAGGTAACAGCGCCGGTCGCGGTCGCGCAGGCATTGCGCCCTGCGCGGAGCATAAGACCAGGGAGAAGCGCGCCCAGAAACGGTAGCGCTGCGATCAAGGCAAGGGACATCGTCGATTTTTTCCGTTTTTGACAGCAACGCCCCCCGGATCAGGGCGCGGCGCTGAGGAATGACCGGGCGAAAGCGTTCGCCATATGTCGAATATGCGCCAAGGTAGTGTCAAGCCAAACCGGACAAAGGCGCGATAAATCCGGCGTTAGGACGCCTTTCAAGCGGCGGGCACCACCTCTGGCCCCGCGCCATGGCGTTCGCGCTGCAAAGTGCGGAAATGTGCCATTTCCGACCGTGTCCATGCCGAGATATCCCATGTACGGGCAGAACGGCGCAGCGCGGCCATACGCGCGCTGGCTTCCTCTATTCCCATTGCCAACGCCTGATCCAACGCCGAGTCCATCGAGGAATGCGAGAACGGGTTGACCGGGATTGCGCCGTCCAACAGCACAGAGCAGCCCGCAAATTCCGACAGGACCAGCGCGCCGGGATGGGTCAGATCGCGCGCGGCGCAGAACTCTGACGCGACAAGGTTCAGCCCGTCCGCAAGGGGCGTGATAGAGGCCACGTCGGCGGCGCGGTAATAAGCGACAAGTTGCGCCAGCGGGATCGCCTTGCTGACAAGGGTGACAGGCTGCCAGTCGAAGCTGCCGAAACTGCCATTTATCCGCCCGACCAACCCCTCTATCGCATCCTGCACTTCGGCATAAGCGGTCATATTGCGGTTCGCGCCCACCGAAACCAGCATAAGCCGAACCTTGCCCCGCAGGTCGGGGCGGCGGGTCAAAAGCCGCTCGAATGCCTCCAACTGCTCTATGTTGCCCTTGGTATAATCGGTCCGCGACACCGACAGAACAAGTTGCGTTTCGCCCAGATCTTCGCGGATTTCGCGCACCCGCTCGGCGACTTCGGGCTTTTTGGCAAGTTCCTCAATATAGTCGAAATTCACGCCAACCGGGTTGGTATGCACACAGGTCGTTGCCCCCATATGCTCCAGCATAAGCGGCATACGCCGGTCGTTCAGCGCTACCCCGGTGGCTGACAGGGTCGTCGGCGTCTCTGCCTCTGCCACCAGACGCGCGCCCTTGATTGACCGCACAACGGCGGCGAAATTCTGCGCATAGCGCGGGATGTGAAACCCCACGCTGTCGGAGGTCATCAGGCTGTTGATGATCTCTTCGCGCCACGGAAGCACGTTGAACATGTCCGGCCCCGGAAAGGGCGTGTGATGGAAAAAACAGATCGTCGCATTGGGTTTAAGCTGCCGCAGATACCCCGGCACCAGCCACAGGTTGTAGTCATGCACCCAGATCACGGCGTCATCTGTGGCCTGTTCGGCGGCAGCCTCTGCAAAGGCCCAGTTCACGGCGCGGAAGGTCGGCCAGTCGACAGGGTCGTAATTATAGCGTTCCTTGAACCCATGCAGAATGGGCCAGAAGGCCTCCTTGCTGGTCACATGGTAAAAACTGCTGACCTGCTCTTTGGTCAAAGGCAGACGGCTGACTGTGTAGGTGCCAAAGCTGTCGGAAATCTCGATCACCGGCTCAAAGCCGGGGTTGGCGGTATCCTCGGCCTCTTTCCAAGCGACCCAGGCGCCGCGATCAGCCTGCCCCAGAAATCCTTTCATCGTGGGCACAATACCGTTCGGGCTGGAATTTTCGCGATACTGCACCTGCCCGTTCTCGATCACCTCCTCGTAAGGCTGGCGGTGGTAGACGATCACAAGGTCGGATTTCATTTTGGCAACTCCGGTGGGGTTGGGTGCAGGTTGTGGGCGTGGATCGCCTCGGTGATCCCGCCCGCGCCGATATGGCGGCAGCGATGGGCGCGCGGCAAATGGTCTGTGGCATCCAGCAATTCAGGCTCTGCGCCGCCGACCAGCGCGCCATGCAGCCCGGTCTGGAACATTGACAGGTCGTTGAGCGTGTCACCCGCGACCAGAACCCTGTCGGCATCCAGTTCCAGATGGGCGATCAGGCGCAAAAGCGATGGGCCCTTGCTGACGCCCTTTGGCAACACATCGACAAAGCAGCCATGCGAGACGATCAGATCAACCGCAAGCCCGTCCAGCACCGATAGTGCCGCACGGTCGAAACGGTCGTCGTATTCATAAGACAGACGGTGCCGGAACGCGGCCTTTTGCAGCCAGAGCCCATCGACAGACGCCAACCTGTCCTGCACTTCATCCGACAACCCGCGCCACGCCGCGGCAATCGGTGCTTCTAGGTCCGGTAGCGGCTGGACGCGCGCCTTGTCGAAACGCGCAATCGTGGTGCCGACATCGCCGATCACATATTCCGGCGTTGGCACGTCGCCTGCGGCACACAGCGCGGCAATGAATTCCGGATCACGACCCGTGACGAAAATCAGTTGCACATCGGGCTGGGCGCGCAGCCAGTCATAAAGCGCTGTCCGGTCTGTTTTGCTACCGCCCAGAAACGTGCCGTCAAGATCGGTCGCCAGCACCATTCGGGTGCTTTGCCCGATTTTCGGGCGATCTGATAAAATATCCATGGGTCAAAGATGGGGGTTTCACGCGTAGGGGCCAACCTATGGGCGCAATCCAGTGCCCGAAACCCAAGCAAAAACAAAAGCCGCCCAAAAAATGGGCGGCTTTCAGCATTCATGCCTGATAATCAGGCGGTCAAATCAGGACAGAGCCAGATTGGACGCAGATTCGCGGCCATCACGACCTTTTTCCAGATCGAAGGTCACTTTCTGACCATCGTCCAGACCGCGCAAACCAGCGCGCTCAACGGCAGAGATGTGCACGAACACATCCTTGGAACCGCCATCGGGTTGAATGAAGCCAAAACCTTTGGTTGCGTTGAACCATTTCACTGTGCCAGTGGCCATGTGAAGTCTCCTAGTTGTGTCACTGCCCACGACATGCGGCAGCTCGGCTCAGTCAGTGCAAGATCGAAATCACTGTGGCCGGTAAAGGAGAACAGTCGTCGATAGAGGTAACGTCGCGCCGCCTGCATACAGATAGACAGCCCGTCCGGCAAGAAAAATCGTTTTGCCCTATGCAGAGATGCGCATAGCCATATCCAGCATCCGGCAGGAAAAGCCCCATTCATTGTCATACCAGCCGAACACGCGCAGCATGCCGCCGCTGGTCTGCTGCGTCTCTGCCAAGGCCATGACAATGCTTTCGGGGCGCGCGCGCAGGTCGGTCGAGACCAATGGCCGGTCTGTCCAGCCGATCACGCCACCCGCATCGCGCAACAGCTCGTTGACATGGGCCACAGATGCGGGACGTTCCAGCATAACGCACAGGTCCACCGCAGACACAGACGCGGTCGGAACGCGCACCGCAGCGCCAAGCAAGCGCCCCTCCATCTCTGGCAAGACGCGCTCTACCAGCTTTTGCGCACTGGTCGTCGTGGGCACCATCGATAACGCTGCGGCGCGCGAGCGCGCGGGGTCGCCCCGCGGGGCATCCACCGTAGGTTGGCTGCCGGTGTAGCAATGCACCGTGGTCATAAACCCCGTAGAGATACCCCATGCGTCATGCAGCAGCCGTGCCAATGGCGCCAGCGCGTTGGTCGTGCAGGACGCGTTTGATATGAGCTTATGCTCTGGCCGCAACGCGCCGTCGTTTGCGCCCAACACGACCGTGATCTCTGCCGCGTCGGACGGGCCAGAGATCAGAACCCGCGATGCGCCCGCGTCCAGCCCGCGCGCAGCGACCTCGACGGTATCGGCACGTCCTGTACATTCCATGACCAGATCGACACCCGACAGGTCAAGCGCGGACAAGTCGCGCGCATGGGTCAACGGCAAACGGCGTGATCCAATTTGCAACACGCCATCCGCGACGCGCACGGGTTCGTGCCACGGGCCGAACACGCTGTCATATTCAAACAGATAGGCGCAGCTTTCCGGGTCGGCGATATCGTTGATCGCAACAATATCCACCCCCGGCCAGCCGCCTTGCAGCCAAGCGCGCAAGACCGTGCGACCAATGCGCCCGAAGCCGTTGATTGCAACTTTCATGTCTGTTTGCCTCTGCCCGGTGTCCTGCGTGCTGATAGGCACTGCGCCGCAGATATTGCAAGCTTACAGAGCGACCTCGATCGCGCTGCCATTGGCGCGGGCCAGATCGACGGCCTTGCTCGCCACCGCGATATCCTGCAAGCCGACGCCGGTGCCATCAAACAAGGTCACTTCTTCGGCGCTGGAACGGCCCTTGTGGGTGCCGTTGATAACCGCACCGATGGGGGTGATCGCATCTGCCGTAACCAGACCTTCGGCCACCGCATGCTGCGCTTCGCCAATGCTGATGGATTGCGCGACCTCGTCGGTGAAAACCGTGGCGCGGGCCAGCAGCGCCGGTTCAACCTCTTGTTTGCCGATGGTGTCGGTGCCCATGCAGGCGATATGCGTGCCGGGACGGATATGCGCATCCATCAAACTGGCGGCAGGGCTGGAGGTGATCGTGATGATCACATCCGCTTGCGCGCCGAGATGCTCCAGACTGACCTCTTCAAATGGCAGCCCCGCTTCGGCGACTGCGGCTGACAGGCGATCCATCATGTCGGGGTGGTAGTTCCACGCCACGACCTTCTCGAACTTGCGCTGGCGCAAAGCCGCGCGCATCTGGAACACAGATTGATGACCCGCTCCGACCATGCCCAACACCTTCGAATCAGGCCGCGACAGATGCGCGATGGACACGCTTGACGCCGCTGCCGTGCGCAGCGCGGTCAGCAGGTTGCCCCCGACAGCCGCTTGCAAGATACCCGTGTCGGGGTCGAACAGGAACACGGTCGACTGATGGTTGATGATGCCCTTGGCGGAATTGCCGGGAAAATAACCGCCCGCCTTCACCCCCAGTTGCGCGCCTGCGCGGTCCAGCCCCGATTTGAAGCCGTATTGCCGCCCTTCGCCCAGCGCCTCGCGCACGACGGGGAAGTTATAGGCATCTTCGCGCGCCATGGCGGCAAAGGTGGCTTCAACGGCGTCAAACGCGCTTTGGTCATCGACAAGACCGCCAATGGCGGATTCGGGCACGATCCACATGGGACAGCCTCCTGGTATTTAGGTCATTTCAGGGAGAGGCCCCGGATCAAGTCCGGGGCGCACGGGATGTATGCTCGGGCTCCGGACATGATCCGGAGCCTCTTGGTCAAACGCGGGGCTCAGTAGGCCTTGCCGCGCGCGCTGACCGGCCAGAGCGTTTCGACCTTGCCGCCGCGGACAACGACATACCAATCATGCACGTTGCAGGTCGGGTCGCAATGGCCGGGGACCAGTTTCAGCTTGTCGCCCACTTTCAGCACAGCATCAGGGTCTGCGACCACGCCGTGTTCGTCCGAGCACTTGACGTATTTTACATCGTCACGCCCGAAGATGAACGGCAAACCGCTATCGACCGATTGTGCTTTGAGGCCAGCATCGACGATCGCCTTGTCGGCCTTGGCATGGCTCATCACGCTGGTCAGCAGGAACAGCGCGTTGTCCCATTCGCCTTGGTCGATGCGCTTGCCGTCCTTGTCCAGAATGCGCCCGTAATCGGCATCCATGAAGGCATAGCTGCCGCACTGAAGCTCGTTATACACGCCCGAGTTCGACTCGAAGTAATACGACCCGGTGCCGCCGCCGCCGACGATGTCACACTCCAGCCCTTCCGCCTTCAGTCCTTCGACCGCATCGCGCACCATGGCGATAGAGATATCGACTTTGGCCTTGCGCTCTTCGTAGCTGTCCATGTGCTGCATCGCACCCTGATAGGCTTGGATACCAGCGAATTTCAGCCCTTCGTCCGCGTCGATGGCCTTGGCGATTTCCACAACGTCGGGCGTCGTAGTCACGCCGCAACGGCCCGCGCCGCAGTCAATCTCGACCAGGCACTCGATCTGCGTGCCGTGCTTGACCGCCGCCGCCGACAGGTCTGCCACATTGGCCACATCATCGACACAGCAGATCGCGCGCGCGCCGAAGTTCGGGATACGCGCCAGACGGTCAATCTTGGCCGGGTCGCGCACCTGGTTGCTGACCAGAACATCCTTGATGCCGCCGCGGGCAAAGACCTCTGCCTCGGACACCTTCTGGCAGCAGACCCCGCAGGACCCGCCCAACGACTCTTGCAGCTTCGCCACATCGACCGATTTGTGCATCTTGCCATGCACGCGGTGGCGCATGCCGTGTTCGCGGGCATAGTCGCCCATTTTCTTGATATTGCGCTCCAGCGCGTCCAGATCCAGCACAAGGCAGGGCGTCTGGATATCGGCTTCGTCCATACCCGGCAGCGCCGGCACGTCATAGCCCACTTCAAGCCCATCGAATTTGGTTGGTGCGTTCATAACATTAACCCCCTGTTATATCGATCAACCTGCCATCCATGGCAGCTTGTCCAGATCCACATTCCCCCCGGTGATGATCACGCCAACGCGCTTTCCACGAAACACCTCGGGGTTCTTCAGAATTGTCGCCAGCGGCACGGCGCAGCTTGGCTCCATCACGATCTTCATGCGCGCCCAAGTCAGGCGCATCGCGTCAATGATTTCCTGTTCAGACGCGGTCAGAATGTCGGTCACATGCTGCGACACGAAGTGCCACGTGTTTTCTTTCAGCGGCACTTTCAAGCCATCGGCAATGGTGTTGGGCGCATCATCGGCAATAATATGGCCCGCTTTGAAGCTGCGATAGGCGTCATCGGCCATTTCCGGCTCGGCTGCGTAAATCTCGACATGCGGTGCGATATTCGAGAGTGTCAAGCAACAGCCCGAAATCATGCCACCGCCACCGATGGGCGCGATCACGGCATCCAACCCCTCGACCTGCTCCATGAACTCACGCGAGCAGGTCGCCTGCCCCGCAATCACGCGTGGGTCATTATAGGGGTGGACGAAATCGGCACCGGTGCGTTCCTGCACTTCGGCAAAGACCGCCTCGCGCGAGGTCGTCGACGGCTCGCACTCGGTGATTATGCCGCCATAGCCGCGTACCGCGTCCTTCTTGGCCTGCGGCGCGGTGCGCGGCATGACAACATTGCACGGAATGCCCCGGCGGCCTGCGGCATAGCTGAGCGACAGCGCGTGGTTGCCGCTTGAATGGGTGGCAACCCCTTTGGCCGCTTCGTCATCCGACAGGCCGAACACGGCATTGCACGCACCGCGCACCTTGAAAGCGCCCGCTTTCTGGAAGTTCTCACATTTGAAGAACAGTTCCGCACCGGTCAACTTGTTCATGTATTCCGAGGTCAGGATCGGCGTGCGATGGATATACGGTTTGATCCGCTCATGCGCCGCAATCACATCCTCGAACGTCGGAAGCGGTCTGTCTGCTTGGTCTTTCATATCACCCCCTGATGTCATCTTGCCACAGCAGGTGGGGTTCCACGCCCCACCCGCCTTGGCGATCGAACCTTAAGCGGCTTTGGCGATCGGCTCGGCTGCGGTGCCGCGCAGATATTCCTGCGCTGCTGCCACACCACTGCCCAGTTTTACCGGCCAGCCCAGATCGGCCATACACATTTCTGCCGTAGCGAGCCCCGACAACAGCATGACATCGGTCAGGCTGCCCAAATGGCCAATGCGGAACAACTTGCCTGCAACCTCGCCCAAGCCCACACCGAAAGCGACGCCATACTTGCTGGCGGCCAGTGTCACCACATCGGTGCCGTTGAAGCCGTCAGGCGCCATGACGCCGGTGACGGTGTCGGAATACAGATCGGGCCGTGCGGCGCAGACCTGCAAACCCCAACCGCCGACCGCGCGCCGGGTTGCTTCGGCCAGACGGTGGTGACGGGCATAGACATTGTCCAAACCCTCGGCTTTCAGCATCGCGATGCTTGCGGCCAGACCGTTGATCAGACCCACGGGCGGAGTGAAGGGATATCCGCCTGCCGCATAGCCCTTCAGCATATCGCCAAAATCGAAATAGGCGCGCGGCAGCGTTGCGCTGTCACGCGCCGCCAGCGCCTTGGGCGAGACACCAAGGATCGCCAGACCGGCGGGCAGCATGAACCCCTTTTGCGACCCAGCGACGGCGATATCCACGCCCCATGCATCCATCTCGAACGGCATGGACGCGATAGAGCTGACGCCATCGACCATCAGAAGTGCGGGATGGCCCGCTTTGTCCATCGCCGCGCGCAGGCCAGCAATATCAGATCGCACGCCGGTCGCAGTTTCATTATGCGTGGCGAGGACCGCCTTGATGCTGTGGTCCGTGTCGGCGGCAAGCGCCGCGCCCATGGCGTCAGCAGGGCACCCTTCGCCCCAAGGAGCTTCGATGATCTGGACATCCAGACCATGACGCTGGCACAGGTCGATCCAGCGATGGCTGAACATGCCGTGGCGCGCGGCCAGAATCTTGTCACCGGGCGACAAGGTGTTGCTGATCGCGGCCTCCCAACCGCCAGTGCCGGTGGACGGCAGCAACAGCACTTCGCCCGCGGTCATGCCCAAGACCTCTTTCACGCCCGCGACAGCAGGCTGAAACACCGCCGCGAAAGCGGGCGAGCGATGATCGATGGTCGGCATGTCGCAAGCCTTGCGCAGGCTTTCGGGCATATTCGTCGGGCCGGGAATGAAAACCGGGTTTTGCAAGGACATCTGATCCCCCTCCATTGTGTTGAGATGGTTTTTACAGCTTCGCCAGTATTTTTCAATTTTTTTGAAAAATAATTGCTATCTGTGAAAAATACGGATTAGGGTATTAAAATCAAACGCTAAGCGTTTTTCACTCTGCATTCTGCATTGCGGCGCATGGCAAAAAGGTGGGCTATGACACAGGTTTCGCGGCGCGGGCGGCCCCGTGCATTCAACGACAAGACGGCGCAGAATACCATCCAATCGCTGGACCGGGCGATGGCGATTCTGGAACATCTGGCGCAATCGGAAGGGATGACACTGTCGAACCTGGCAAGCGCTTGCGGGCAGTCTACAGCGACAGTCTACCGCGTGCTGATCACGCTGCAACAGCGCGAGATGGTCGATCTGGACCCAGCCGGACAGGTTTGGCATGTTGGTGTCGGTACCTTTCGGGCGGGCACGTCGTTTTTGCGCCGCACCTCGCTGGTGGAACGCGCGCGCGCGCCCATGCAAGCACTGATGCGGGGCAGCGGTGAAACCGCGAATCTGGGCATAGAGCAACAGGACGAGGTTCTGTTTCTGACGCAGGTCGAAACCCATGAAGCGATCCGTGCTTTCTTTCCACCGGGCACAATCGGGCCAATGCATGTGTCCGGCATCGGCAAGGCCCTACTAGCGTGGTTTGATGAGGCGCGCGTCGCGCAATTGGTGGCAAGACGGGGTTTGCATGCGTTCACGCCCGCGTCTTTGACCACGCTGGACGCGCTGCGCGCGGATTGCGCGCAGACCCGTGCGCGCGGCTTTGCGTTCGACGACGAAGAACGGGCACCGGGCATGCGCTGCATCGCCGCTCCGATTTTCAATCCACATGGCGAGCCGGTTGCAGGCGTCTCGGTTTCCGGCCCTGCCTTTCGACTGGACACCGGCAATCTTGACCGGATCGGGGCGCTTGTTGTCCAGACGGCGACACAGATTACCGCCGCGACTGGTGGGGTCGTGCCGGTGGCAAAAGCGGTTTGACAAATCCGATTCTTTTTGTCAGGTTTAAACTACAGCCAGCCGATAGGTCAGCCAAGCCATATCTGACCCGAAAGAGATGCCATGAACGCCATTACCCGTTTCATTCCCGAAACTACGCCCCCTGCCTGCGTATTCCGGGGTCATCCGGCCAGTGATTCCGAAAGTATCCGGCCACCCATTCCGATTTTATCCGGCCACTGATTCCGGAGCATCCGGCCACCCTGTGATGTGATGCTGCGAGGCAATCTGTA
>NZ_UIHC01000114.1 GCF_900499075.1 Roseinatronobacter ekhonensis
CGCAAGCCTCAAGCTCGAGGCGGGCTGGTGAGGAAAGAAAGTCAGGGCGGATCATAAGCAATAGCTGAATCGTTCCAAACCCAGCAGTCAAGTCAACAAATTCGGCTTCTGCAGGACTCGGAGTATAACTGACTGATTCATATGAGGTTCTTTGTGCCCCTCATTTTCTGGGGCTGTGTCCCTCAATTTGTCCGTTTGATCAGGATTAACTTCTTGAATCTTTGAGGTAATATTCTTCAACAAGGTTGTGAGAGCGTCTTCGGGTGCACGCCGACGCAGGATATTGCGAGCGGTATTGAACAAGGCTTCAATATCTGGGCGGTTTGGGAGATACCTCTTGAGACTTGCCAGCGCGATTGCACATCTGTCTCGTAGGATTAATAGATTGGTGATTCGCTCTTTATACGTTTGATTTACTTGAACAAATTCAGCATGTCGCGCTGATAACGGCATCAACGAAAGACCTGTGGCAAGCACAATACGTCCACTCGTGTCCCGTCTGGCCCATCGTTTGCCGTTAGCACTGGAGCGGCGCGTCAGGAGGCCGAGAGAGACGAGTTTGGTGATGTGGCGCTCGACCGTTTGAACACTTACATGGGTCCGCTTTGCCAAAGCAACGTTGGACGCAAAGCAAATATGCCCGTCATCTTGTGCGGCTGTAATATGATCGCCCTTGATGAAGGAGATCATGGCTCGCAAGAGCGAAATTGAGGTGCCCTTTAGCCCCAAAGGCTCTCTGATGTCTTCTATCACCTGCAAGAGTGACCATTTGGACGGGGCAATATCTCGCTGCCCCGCCGAATACCTTGGCGAGTGGGCTCCACCTGGAGCTAGTCCTGCTATTGTTTTCATGATTTTGTCGGCAGACAAAAAATTCCCATGCGCTCGGAAGCGTTTTTTCTTGTTCGATGATTCGGGGACTGCTACCGTCTAGGTGTCTAGTCTAACGGCGCTTACGCGCTGCAGCCCTCGAAGCTCCGGCTTCGGGGGTTTTCTATTCGCCGTCCTCCTTTCTGCTTCGGGTTTCATCCGGTGAGTTTACAGCTGTAAACTGCTCGTAGGATTTGGTGATGATGTCTTCGAGATGGCGGTCCCGCCATGCCCCGAAGGCGGCATCCTTGCCGGTCTTTTTGACGGCGAGGGTGATGGAAGAATTGCTGGATTTGATCGTAACGCCTGGTGCGGGCGCAACCGCCCTGCCCTCTTTTGGGCGTGCACCTCGTCGGGCGATCTCTGCCAAGAGCCGCTCGAGGCGATCATCTGATGAGAGATCAGGATCAAGCTTTGAAAGGATTGAAAACGCAGTACTTGCGGTGACCTTCTTTGCGATGAAGGCGTCTGCAAGCGCTGTCCACTTCGGGCGGCCTGACTTTTGGGCGGCGCCGATTGCGTCGCCCACATCGTCTGGAACATTCTCGGTGACCTTGGTGAGATGGGATAGTCCAGGTGCTGAGAGGCTCAAGACTTGGCGCACTGTCTTTGTATTGTGCCCTGCAACCTGAATAACGGCTGCGAAGCGCGCTTTCTCATAAAACGAGAGATTGCGACGTGCAGCGTTCTCGAGGCCTTTGGCAAGTAAGGCTGAGGCGTCATCAAGGTCTTCAACGTTGGCCCGGACCTTCAGTCCCAACTCACGACAGGCCTTGAGGCGGCGGCGGCCATAAATGACCTCGTATCGCCCGTCGATGCTTGAGCGGCGCACAAGGATAGGCACCTGCTGGCCGCCTTCGTCGATGCTCGTCTTTAGGGCCTCAAACCCGTTGCCCTCTTCATCGGAGTTTACAGCTGTAAACCCGTCAAGACGGTCTTTCGGACCCCATTCATCAATCAGCTTTGGATCGATCTCGCGGATGGCAGACAGAGAACCTTGGAGAGCACCAAGTGCCGGTGCGCTGGTATTTGGTTTGCGCTCAGAGGTGCGTGGACCGGAATCTGCAATCGTCTTGGCGATGCCGGAGAGGCCTTGAAGGGATTTACGGGCCATCAGCTACGCCCCCATGATCGGTGGATCATTGCTTCAACCTCTTTGCCGATCGCATCCATTGAGTTTTTCGCGCGCTCATAGGTTGCGCGGGTCATTTCTGATTTCACGACCTCGTAAATCGATTGTTTGAGCATGGTCGCGTCGCTGATCGCAGTGCTTTTGAGGGCGGTCGCGCCCATGACGCGGTCTTGAAAGAGCGCGCGCATAAAGGACGTGAGCTGTTGTGATGGGACGTCTGTCGGCTCATCGCGTGTGATCAGGAACTTGAAGTGATCGTATTGCAATTCCGCGCCTGCTTCTTCGATGACGCCCATATAAGCACCAGCCAGTTCCAAGAACTGTGCGGTTGAGGAGACGTCGAGCATGGAGGGCGTGAGAGGTACAATCAATGAGGTCGCTGCCGCCATGCCGGAAATCGTCAAGAAGCCAAGCTGAGGCGGGCTGTCCATCAAGACGATATCATACTGGTCTTCGACTTGAGCGAGCGCACTTCTTATCCGTGTGAAGAACGGCTGATCAGGGCTCGAATTTACGGCTGATTCCGTTTCAAACTCTGACAAGAGCAGGCGGGAAGGGGCGAGAGATAGCCCTGGAAAATAGGTTTCAACGATTGTGTCAGCAAAGGGCACGGGATCGTCGTACCGAATGGCATCATAGACAGTCAGTCCGTCAAATTCGATCTCTGGGCTGATCCCGCACATGGATGTCAGTGAGCCTTGAGGGTCTAGATCTACAGCCAAGACCTTATAGCCTTGCAGGGCGAGGAAATGGGCCAAGTGGATTGTCGTTGTGCTTTTACTGGACCCGCCCTTGAAATTCATCAACTGCCAGACTTGTAGCTTATCTCCATCCCTCCGGCCGGGAAGATACCGACCCTTTTTTCGGGAGGTTTGCTCAAGGATCTGGCGGGCATTCCAGATGTCGCGCGCGGTATAGTAGCGACGTCCAGCGCGGATCTCTTGAGGCTCGGGCAGGGTCCCTTCACCGTGCACTTTGCGCATGAATTGACCCGATACACCCAAGAGTTCGGCGGCCTCGGGCGCGCTGAACAGGCGTAGGGATTTCGTGTTGTCGGGCGCGAAGGCTGACAACAAATGTTCGCGGATCGCCGTGGTGAGGCGCTCTGAAATATCGGTTGCCAGTTCCGAGGGTCGGTTGGTAAGAATTGGTGTCACGGGAATCATGTGGTTGCCCCAAATTGCTCAATATGGCTTTTTTCGCGCCACTTGGGGATAAAAGCTGCGATTCACGAGCTTATACTCCGAGTCCTGCAGAAGCCGAATTTGTTGACTTGACTGCTGGGTTTGGAACGATTCAGCTATTGCTTATGATCCGCCCTGACTTTCTTTCCTCACCAGCCCGCCTCGAGCTTGAGGCTTGCG
>NZ_UIHC01000066.1 GCF_900499075.1 Roseinatronobacter ekhonensis
CTGCGGCCTGCGCGCCTTGGCACACGTCAGCTATCTGGAGAGCACCCGCGCCAAGGCGCAGCTAAACCGCGACCAAGCTGATCAATTTTACACCGGGAACTTGGCCAATTTTGCTCCGGGATTGACATCGCCCCCTCCTTCCTGGCGTTGCGGTTCAGAAAACCAGACACACATGATGAGGCGCGGCGTCTTGCGCCCGGGTGGGACGTCTACGTGCTGGAAAACGAGTGGCGGTCATGGGTGCATGACAAGGCTATCGACGTGAAGGATGCCGATAAGCACTTTCTGGCCTTCTGCAATAAGCGAGGCGCATACCAGAATTAAAATGCACAAATGTGGGTTTGTGGCTTTACGCTTTCCCACGAATGTGGTGAGGTGGACTCATGATCATATCTTTCCTGAACCAAAAAGGCGGCGTCGGCAAAACCACCCTATCCGTGAACGTGGCGGGCTGTCTGGCACGCCAAGGCCACCGGGTGCTTCTAATCGACGCTGACAAGCAAGGCTCGGCCACAACATGGGCAAGCCTCCGCGAAGATGCGCCCTTCCAGGTTGTCAGCATGGCACGGGCCAACATGGCGCGGGATGCGCTAAAGCTTGCCCAAGACTATACTCACACCATCATCGACGGCCCGCCGCACGCGGAGGAGATTGCCCGATCTTGTATCGTTGCATCGGACTTTGTGGCGTTGCCTATCGAACCGTCTGGTCTCTCGACGTGGGCATCTGACCTGACAGTGCGTCAAGTCAAAGAAGCGCAGGAATTCAAGCCTTCCCTCAAATGTGGGTTTGTGGTTTCCCGCAAAATAGGGAAAACTGTCATAGGGCGAGATATTCGCAACATGGCTGCCGAGGCGGGTTTGCCAATCCTAGCAAGTGAGATCGAGCAACGGGTGGCCTTCGCTGAAGGTATGACCATGGGGCAAACGATTTTCGAGTGGGCTGGCGATAGCAATGCGGCCCGCGAGATCAACCAACTAACGAAAGAGATTGAGCGGTATGTCGAAGAAGACATTTTCGGCGGCTCCGAAGCCGAAGCAGCAGCCAACGGATGACCAAATCCTCGCGTTTGAACGTGGCGGGGCAGGGCATGACACAACACGGGCAGACAAGCCGGTCGCGAAGACCATGCCGGATGAGCCGACCAAGCGCCTGAGCCTTGATCTTCCGGCGAGCCTGCACACGCGATTCAAAACGGCGTGCAGTGCGACGGATCGGAAAATGGTAGGTGAACTCCAAGCCTTCATTGAACAGCGCACGCAAGAATTGGAAGAGGATGCGGGCATAACCCGCAAATGAACAAAAGCACAAATGTGGGTTTGTGTGAAATATTACACAAACACGAATTTGTGAAGTAAAACCAAAGGGGAGGGCGGTGGCGCAAATGGCATCGCTAGGATGGAAATGCACGCAGAGCTAAGAACAAGAGAAGCCCTTGGGCCACTTGGCCCAGTTGAAGAGAAGAACGCCCCGGACTTGTTATACACGGCGGGCGATACCTCGCTGCTGACCGAAGGCTCCCGCGTGGCAATCGTCGGCTCCCGCAAGGCCACGCCGGACGGTATCAAACGCGCAAAGGCGGTGACTCGGGCGCTTGTAGAGCAAGGCATCATCGTCGTGAGTGGTCTTGCCGATGGCATCGACACGGTGGCACACCGAACGGCGATTGAAGAGGGCGGGCGCACCATCGCCGTGCTTGGCACACCCTTGTCCAAAGCCTATCCAGCGAAGAACGCGGGACTGCTCGAAGAGATTAAGCGCAACCACCTTGCGATTTCACAGTTTCCCGAAGGCTATCCGGGTAAGGGCCAAAACTTCCCGCGGCGCAATCGGACGATGGCGCTCATCTGCGATGCGACCATCGTTATCGAGGCAAGCGAGAAGAGCGGGACACGTCATCAGGGCTGGGAAGCAATTCGGCTCGGACGCGACCTCTACCTCCTTGAGAACGTCGCCAACGACCCGAACTTGACCTGGCCAAAGCAGCTCATCGAGTATGGGGCGCAGGTTTTGCGCCGCGAGAACCTGCCGGACATCCTGCTCGACATCCCAAACTACACAGCCGGGGGCGTTCGTGCCTTCGAGCTATGAGTACGGCACGTTCGCCAATTATTCGCCACGCGGCACCTCGGACCTCTCGAAACGATCGAGAGGAACTTGTGGTGCTATCAAAGCGGGCAGGGTGGATATCATCGCTTCCGCTGTCCCTCACTTGCGTGACGCCAAGGCCGATAATCTAAAGCCGTTTCTAGGGCCGGACGTGACTTTGGTGCCTGCACCGCGTTCTGCGCCTCTGCCGGACGGAGCTCTATGGCCCGCAAAGGTCATCTGTGATGTTCTGCACGAGCATGGGTTTGGCCAGGACGTGCAAACCTACCTGACGCGGATCAAGGCCGTGCCAAAATCGTCGAGCTCGCAAAGGGCGGATGACAGGCCGCTTGTACCGATTCACCTGGATAGCATCGAGGCGGAACGTCCCTTTTTTGTGCCGGACAAAATCACTATCGTCGACGATGTGCTCACCTTGGGACGCACGACATACGCTTGTGCTGAGCTGCTGCGCCAGGTCTGTCCCGACGCAGAAATCCGCATCTTCGCAATGGTACGCACTCAAGGCCTCCAAGACGACATCAATAAGATCGTCGATCCAGCCACCGGTATAATCACGGGCTTCGACTCCGGAAAGACGAGACGCGATCCATGAATCCACAAAAGCACAAATGTGGCTTTGTGGGTTAACTAGCGCATCATTATAGGGGCCTGTTTTCGGATGGGGCAGAATAATAAGCCTATCGCCGCCGCCTTCTTTGATGCCTGCCGATCCTAATACGTGTTCCACGATCTTGCAGCTCATGTTGCATCAACAGGGCGAAGCGGTTTGCCCACCCCTCTGTGTGAATGAGGCGGTCAAACTTGCTGGTCGGTAGCTTCAGTATCTCGCTTCGGGGTTTTTGCGATAGTGTGGCCCAATCGTCATACAGAACGTACAGCGCGTTTCCGTGGCGCATGTTCTCGAAGACGACAAGATCGTCGGCATACTTCGCACCGATGTAATGATCATTTCCGCCCAAGCCCTTCAAATACTCGATTGGCTGGAATTGCTCGAACAACTCCAGCCGTTCCGTGATCGTTGCCAAGTCAGGCGGGTTTCGACCGCCATTTTGTTGAATACGCATCGCCAGGTCGGCAATCTGTCCAGGCGGGAAAACGTCCCAACGAAGCTGACTTGTGAAAACAAAGTCGGGGTTTTCTGATGCTGCTACAGCACTGACGCCGGTGTTCTCCTGGAGCAGGTTAACTGCGAAAAGCAGGTCCTCTTCGAAGCTGGCCGAATGTTTGGAAAACACTTCATCAATCGAGAAGACGATACCGAAACGGCCATCGTTCAGAACTTCTTGAACGGAAACCTCGATTTGGAAAAGGTAAGGTGGATAGCTGTCAGTCTCATACACCTCACGCGGAATGGCAGCGGTAGTCCAGCCGTTGCGGGCTGCATCGCCGTAGATCGGAATGTCCCGATAAAAGTATTTCCGATGCTTAGGCAGGTCCTTGCGAGTAACCGTCCAGCCTTCGCTGTTCCGCTTTGACGTGGTGCCGACATTCATAGGCGGCACGACTTCCCAGCTTTGCCCGACCTGAAGCTTTTCATGCTTTAGGCCGAGGTGGGCATAGGTTCCTGCGACTACATCGTCAGTGCTGATCCTCTTGCCTGCTAGGACCTTGATATCGTCCACCACAATCCGTTGAAGCTCCACGCGGATTGGCTTCGGTAGTGTCCGAAACTTCTTTTTCCATTTTCCCATGAGGCCTCCTATCTATGCGCCGCTGATAGATACAACCATCTGTGCCCATCAAGATATCTCATACAACATTTGGTATAAGTGCGCAAAGCTTGCATGCTCTGAGGGGCGGTGTTTGTCAAAGTAGTTGTCCGCCGATTTCATGCGGCGTCTCTGATTTCAGGGGCGCTGATTTCGGTTTCTGGGTTGAGCCAGACGGCTCCGGCAGGTTGCCAGTTGCGGGTTTTGCCTGACCAGCGTTCTGGGTTTTGTGACCGAGCATTTGCATAGAGACTGGCACGATTGGCGAGCGTTGCACGATCATGGCCAGCGTGGCGCGCGGCCGGGGTGACGAAGCGGATGGCGCTGTGTAGGTGCTCTTCGTTATACCGACCGGTGAAGGATTTCACCCAAGCTTGAGCGTCATCTTTGGTGGCAAAACCCTTGGTTGGCCAGTCCGGGCGATATTTGCAGGTTCGAAACAGCGCCTCCGAGAACGGGTTGTCATTGCTGACGCGCGGCCGGCTGTAGGACGCGATGATGCCGAGTTTTTCCATAGTGGTCTTCATCGTGGCGCCCTTCATGGGGCTACCGTTGTCAGCGTGCAGAACCAGTGGGCGCGCTATGCATCCCTCTGCCATGACCGCTTGCCGGATGAGGACGGCTGCCAGGTCTGCACTCTCTCGCTCATGAACTTCCCAGCCGACGATCTTGCGGCTGAAGATATCCACTATCAGATAGAGGTAGAAAAAAATGCCAAGAGCGGGCCCCGGCATCCAGGTTATGTCCCAGGTCCAGACTTCGCAGGGTGCGCTGGCCTTGTAACTGGTGGGTGGTTTGTGTCGGACCGGAGGCTTTGCCCGACCACGGTGATGCTGTTGTCCATCGGCGCGCAAGATGCGGTAGAAGCTGGCCTCGGATGCCAGATACCGCCCCTGATCCGCCAGTTTCGGTACGATCTGGCTGGGCGGCAGGCTCGCGAACTCCGTTGAATTACAGACATCCAGCACGGCGGCGCGTTCATCCGCGCTCAGCTTGTTGGCCGGTTCCGGACGCGGCACGAGAGGCCGCTGGTCCGGCTGAACCTGACCGTCTTTCCTCCAGCGGCGCAGGGTGCGGTCGCTGATCTCCATTTCACTGCAAGCTATGGCACACGGCGCGCGCCAGCAGAGACAGCCTCTTCGATCAGAGCGATGGCGGTTTGGCGATGTGGATGGCTGATCATGCGTCCTCGTCGCCCCCCCAGGTCGCCGACGCCTTTTTTCTGAGAATGAGCAGCGCTGCCGCTTCGGCCAGGGCTTTCTCCTTGCGCGCCAAGTCTCGCTCCAGATCCTTGACCCGTTTCTTCTCTTCCTTTGTCGCTTGACCCAGCCGCGCCGTGCTGACGCGGTCCCAGTCGTTGGCCTGTTCACAGGCGGCACGCCATGCTGTGATCTGCGCAGGATAAAGCTCGCGCTTGCGGCAGTATTCGGCCAGATCAGCCTCGTTGAGCGCCGCTGTTTCCAGCACCGCCGCGAACTTGTCACGCGACGACCAACCCTCGGGGCCAGCGTCTGCATCAGGAAGAAGCTGGCCCTTGCCGCGCGCAGCTGTGCGCCACTTGTGCAGCGTTGCCTCCGAGATGCCTTCTGCTTGCGACAGCTCCCGAATGGCAATGTTGTTCGGCGGAAGCATCCGCTTCAGCACAGCTGCTTTCCGTTCCGGTGAATATCCCACGTCATCGTCCTATCCCGCCCACCTGAGAAATAGAGGAAAAATAGAGCAGCGGACAACTTCTCTGACACAAGGGGGGGGCCGCCAGATGGTAGAGTAAAACAACCGGTCAGCATATAACTTAGCCCGAGGTAAATATCGGATCGACCTATCACCTGTGACGGTTGCTGGCGTCTGCTTCAAGATTTCATGCAAGCTTTATGATAATAGCTTGCATGAAACGCTCGATACCGTGGATGATGCCTTTGATAGGAAGGACTGGAAATCTGGTTTCTGCTGACACGACCTACATGAGGTGCTCCCCGAAAACTGGACACTGACGTAAGCTCTGATTTGCTGTCTGTTGATCTTCACCACGAAGGAGATCGAAGATGTCGAAACGAAAGCAGCATGCCCCTGAGTTCAAGGCGAAGGTGGCGCTGGAAGCGCTGAAGGGCGAGGCGACCGTGTCGGAGCTGGCGAGCCGGTTCGGCGTGCATCCGACGATGATCAACCAATGGAAACGTGCGCTGCTGGACGGCGCGTCCGGTGTCTTTGAACGCGGCGGCCGCAAGACGCCGGTCATTGATGAAGACCAAGTCAGGGACCTGCATGCCAAGATCGGAGAGCTGGCGGTGGCCAACTCTTTTTTGGAAAGAAAGCTCAAGCCCTGGGGCGGGAAGTGAGGCGGGGCATGGTTGAGCGCGACCATCCGGACCTGTCGATTGGCCAGCAGTGCGCGCTGCTACAGGTCCCGCGATCGTGGTTCTATTACACGCCGCAGGGTGAGACCGAGCAGAACCTCGCGCTGATGCGGCTGATCGACGTGCAGTTCCTCGACACGCCGTTCTTCGGCGTTCGCCAGATGACGTGGCACCTGCGCAACGAGGGCCATGCGGTGAACGAGAAGCGCATCCGTCGGCTCATGCGCCTGATGGGATTGATGCCGATCTATCAGAAGCCGAACACCAGCAAGCCAGCGAAGGGGCACAAGACCTATCCCTACCTCTTGCGCGGACTGCGGGTGGACAGGCCAAATCAGGTTTGGTGCGTGGACATCACCTACCTGCCGATGCGCCGCGGATTCCTCTATCTGGTGGCGATCATGGACTGGCACACCCGCATGGTTCTGTCGTGGCGGATCTCGAACACGCTGGACGCGGACTTCTGCGTCGAGGCGCTGAACGAGGCCATCTATCGGTTCGGACCGCCGGACATCATGAATAGCGACCAAGGATCTCAGTTCACGTCGTTCGCCTGGACAGACCGCCTGCGGCGGTCGGGCATCCGCATCTCAATGGATGGCAAGGGCCGCTATCTGGACAACATCTTCATCGAGCGTCTGTGGCGAACGCTGAAATACGAGTGCGTTTATCTGCATGCCTGGGAGACCGGGTCACAGGCCCGCGCGGGTGTCCGGAAATGGATGGAGTTCTACAATCACCGCCGCCCGCACAAAGCCCTTGGCGGACAGCCACCGGCAGTGGTTTACTCACTGCAAATAGAAGTCACGCAACCCGATCAACAGGAACAGATCAGAGCTTAAAAAGCGCCAGATCATGTCCAAGAAATGGGGAGCACCTCAACACCCAAGGTTAATGGCCCCTCTGTGATGTGGAAAGACGGACTGATCTTCGCCGCGCGGCTCGAAGACATCTTGGCCAAGGCTGATGCGGTGATCGAAGTATGCCAGAACGGGGAAATCTTGGTTCTGCAGGATTTTGAGAAGATTCGGGTGTGAGCTTGGGCGGCCGAGATCGTCTAAAATGTCGCACCGAAGATAAAAGGTGCCCCAGCTGATTGGGGCGCCTTATATTTGCCCTAAGATAGGGTTTCTTAGCTCTAAGCGGAAACTGGGAGTTTTTTTGTGCTATCATTACAAGGTTTTAAATTTCTCTTTGATGAAGAAGCAACGCTTGAAATTTTGAAGAATTCTGGCGACGACGATACGTTCGAGTTAGATAAAGTCAGAAGGTATCTGGACGGGGCCGTGAGTGCCTATCGACAGAGCGAGCACCTCAAGGTTGACGAGGCGACTGTCAATATTGCAATGCTTAGCTATGAGCGCGGCGCAAATTTACCCTCAGCACACCTAATAATGATGAAAGCACATGAGCGCGGCGTTATCGTCGATCAGGATCAAGACCTTGCCAATAATTTCCTTGCCAGAGCGCTCAGTCTGAAAAGTTCAGAAGCGCGCTACATTTTGGCCACGCGCAACTTGGAAAGTAGCGATCGCGTTGAAGTCTTTAAGGGAATTTCAATCATGATCGAATTGTCGTGTGATCTTTGGTTTGGAAGCTTGAAGGATATGGCCTTAAAACGCTCAGTTCAGGCTCTGCTGGATGTTGTTCGGAAGGAGGGACTATCTGTCGAGGACCGTAATTTCATCAGATTCTATGATAGAACTATTTCCTCGGATCGCACTCAAGATAATATTTTTGAAAGTGAGGATATAGTTCACGCTTGGGGAGAACTTTTAAAGGCGAATAAGGATAAAGAGCAACGTTCCTTAGAATTTGTTTCACGGCACCGAACGCGCATTGATGCCCTTGCCAGCGTTGTTTCCAGTCAGGATATCCAGATTTCTGATCAGCAAGAGGTATCGTTCATTGATGGGATAAAGGAAGGGGGCCTGAAGGGCATTAATCTTCCATTCCGGATCTCTGCTGTTGTCGTTTTGGCCATAGCGTCGATTGTGTTTCTGCCACTTTTATTCGTCGCAGGGTTTATCGGATGGACGATCTACGGCGATATCAAGAGTGTTCGACAATACCGTAGCACGCCTTTGATCGTCGAGGCTGCCAAGAACTACCCCGTGAGCGTCGAAGATTTGCGGGACGCCTGCGAGTCCCCTGCGGAAGTTGCGTTCCTTGAGATGATGGTATCTGCCTACACCCTCAAAACTGGGCCCGGAGCGGTCGAGGGGAAAGGATTGCGGCTTCGCAGTCAGGTCGGGCTCGGAAAGTTCAGGCCCCAGATATCTCATTCTCCCTACCAATACAGGGCGGATTTCATGATCGACGACCGACTGGTCGTCGAAATTGACGGAGCGGCCTATCACTCATCCCCGGATGCGGTCGCCCGTGACAGGCAGAGGGATGCCGATATGAAGCGCGATGGCTACAAGGTGCTCAGGATCCCTGCAAAGGCCGTCTTCAACGACACCTCCCACGCCTTGCGAATGGTATCAGAAGCTCGGGCCTGAGAAGGCCCGAGCCGGGCAGGACGCCTGCTCGGGCCACCAACCGTCGGTCCTCTGAAGCTTGGGCTCTCGTCTTGACAATGATCTACCGGCACTGTGGCCTCGTAGACATGCAGATCGCACTCCTCGGCGACGACGCGGATAGTATCGCCATATCGGTCCCAGTCGACCCGTCTGTAGGTCGGGCCGATCATCCAGCAGTTGGCCAAGCCGAATTTCGGTTTTTTGCCCAACATAATATCGGTCGCGGCAGTACCAGCCAGGTTCTCACTTTCACAGCAAATGGCAGCAAAGTCCGACACACCGGACTTTGCTCCATCACGCAGGGAACGTCGACTTTCATCTTCATGCAGGCTTTTAGTTAAAAGCTCGCATAAGTGCCAAAGCTGAAAGCCCAACAAAACATGGGGAAAGTGCAGTATCGCGCAACATCTTATTTCTATCATGCAAGGTTTATAGGTATTATAGTGCTATAACCTCGCAAGGATTTGCCCGTGAAAGCTGCTACCGAGACCGCTTGGAATAAAGGCCGTGTGGTCGGTAAAAAACCTCCGCTGATGCCCGACCAGGTATCCCTGATCCGGATGATCCTGCGCCAGGAAAAAGCCTTACGTGATCTGGCGCTGTTCAACACCGCCCTCGATACCAGTTTCCGGGGGTCTGACCTGGTACGCCTGCGGGTCTCGGATGTGGCCACCCCGGCAGGGGTGCGCGAAATCGTCGAAATCCGACAAAAGAAAACCGAGACGCGCAATGCGCGTCCGGTCCAGGCGCGCCTGTCCTCCGGGACGCGCGACAGTCTGAGGGCTTATCTTGCCGACTCTGAAAAGCCGCTGCACGGCTGGCTGTTCACGGGGCAGGGGGCACGGTGGGCCGACACCCACCTCAGCGAAAGCCAGCTTTGGCGGCTGTTCCGCTCCTGGCTGGAAAAGGCCCACCTCGATCCCAGCCTCTACGGCTTGCATTCGCTGCGCCGGACCTTCCCCACCCACATCTACCAGCAGACCGGCAACCTGCGCGCCGCCCAGCTCCTGCTCGGCCATGCCAGCATTGAAAGCACCAAGGAATACATCGGTACCGAACAGGCTGAAGCGCTGGAAATTGCGCGCAAGTATCACCTGTGACGGCCATGCAGACTTATCTTGAGAAACGCCAGCCTGCGCAGAAAATGGCTCGGTTCTACAGGATGGCAGTGATGCCGAACCTGTTCGGCGAATGGACGCTGTACCGCGAATGGGGCCGCATAGGGCAGGGCGGTCAGGTGCGGATGGATTGGTTCGAGGACGAGAACCAGGCCGTTGCGGCTCTGGTCACACTGGAAGCCTCCAAGCGTCAGCGGGGCTATTGGGTGGAGCCTCAGCAGCTCGCGATGTTTGATCTGACCGGTTGAATTCACGCGGCCACATCTCAACCGTTCAGCTGGATTTACAACAGCGTTGCCAGTATGTTCTACTTTAGATTAACAACATTGAGAGGCAAAGTATGAGCGGTGAAAACGATAGCAGCAGCAGAGAAACGAAGCCTGCGCCAACCATGGTAACAAGGCCGCACAGCAGTGAGAACGTTTCGATAAACTCGCAACAGCCCATGGCAAGTGCGCCAGTCGCGCCGCCACCGCCAAAGCCAAAGCCAAAGAGGTAGGCGAAGTGGCTAAGACCCCTAAACCTCCGCCAAAGCCCCCCGTCAAACTGCCCCCGCGAAAGACAACGGTCGGGGTTAAGGTCCAAGGATCACAGCAGCCCATTGCTGCTGCCCCTGGGACACCACCACCGCCCAAACCAAAAAGGTGAAACACATGGCTAGAGAGCCCGCGCCCCCGCCTTCACCACGTCCGTCAAGCATTCCGCGCTCGATCCCCGAAACGAATACGCGGCCTAGCCCGAGCGCACCCGTCGCGCCGCCACCCCCGAAGAGGTAAATAAGTGCAATCATCCGATAATCAGACGCCGGTATCAGTCAGCGGACGGGTCTTCATCCCCGACAACGCTAGACCCCTTCCCAGTGCCCCGTCCTCGTCGCCACCGCCGAAGAAGTGAGGGGGCGTGCCTAATGCGCACTTCTGAGATTTCTCCGGCAGGAATGATCGTTATTTCCGGCCCCCAGTCACCATGCTCGGGATCAACTTTTTCCCACTCACCGGATTCTTTGTCTCGGTAGTCAGTAACATAGAGTGCGATAGAGCCATCTTGCCCGAGTACCATTGGGCCGAAGGGCGCTTTCTTGAAGTCGTCAAGACGCTCGCATTGCAGTGTCGTCCCGTCTTTTTTTACAACAGTGATCTGCGACGGTCCGGAGTCTTCTCGATTGATAACAGTTTCCCATGCGGGAGATATAGCTAAAAGTTGGTGATGGCCCTGAGGGGCGGCATATCATGGCGTTGTTCACGCGCCGCAATTCTCATCCGAGAAAAGGATATGCCACATGACGACAAATACCATTACCCAACTGCCCGA
>NZ_UIHC01000098.1 GCF_900499075.1 Roseinatronobacter ekhonensis
GGCGGATCAAGATAGAACAGCGTGTCGGGGTGGTCCACGCGGCGGATGAAATCGCCGAAATCCAGACAGGTGACACAGACCCCGGACAGGCGGCTGTGCAGCGCTTCCAGGTCAGGCTCGAGCGTGGCCAGGTTGAACCGGCCCGAGCGCTCGCGCGACAGGCCGAAGGTGCGGCCCGTGATCTTGCCGCCGAAGCTGATCTTCTGCAGATACAGAAACCGCGCCGCGCGCTGCAGATCTGTCAACGTCTCGGGGTCGACCGCGACAAGGCGCTCGAAATTTGCCTGCGTCGTGATCTGGAAGCGCAGCAGGTCGAGGAAGGCGACATAGTGTTCCTGAAGGATACGGAACAGGTTGTGCACCTCGCGCGCGCGGTCGTTGATGAATTCAGCGCGCGGACGTGATGTCCGCCGCAGGAAGATCCCGCCCATGCCGACAAATGGCTCTGCATAGGTCTTGTGGGCTGTGTCTGCGTCGATGATCGCGCAGATGCGCTTGGCCAGATTTCGCTTGCCACCGATCCACGGGGCTATCGGGCGGACGGTATTCGTGGGGGTCTGGGCCATGGTCCAGGGCCTTTCTCAGTTTGGCGCGGCGCGCGCTCTGGTGAAAGGGCTCTGGGCCTCAGGATGTTCATGGCCCGGCAGCGCGGGCACTTTATGGTCACGACGCCGGATAGCGCGTCGGGGTCTGCACAGAATAACAGCCGCGCGCAGGCGCAGCAACGAATTTGCTCTTGTGTCGGCATGGCGAATCAACCCACCTTTGCCGCCCCTGATCAGGGTGGGAGCGGCCAGAAGGTTAACGATGGTCGGCGGGGCGTATTTCGCGATTTGGCCCCGTGTTGCGGGGCGTTGTCCGCGCCCCGTGACCTCCCGAAGGGTCGCGCCCGATCAGATCTCGGACGGGATCTGCACCAGCCCCGTGGCGGCGAGTGCCGCGCGCGCATCCACCCCAAGGATCAGCAAAAGCGTGCCGGGCATGGCCAGCGGCGCGCCTGCCGTGCCCTCATGTGTCACCAGCGCGTCCGACGCGCGGTTGGCCCCGGTTTCATTTATGCGGTTATGGCCCACGTCCCATGCGGGGCGGGTCAAGGTGCCGGTGGCGCGGTCCAGCCAACCCGGCGCGACCAGAAAACTTGCGACTGCGAACCGGCTGCCCTCGCGCTGATAGGTCGGCGGGTCGAATGTCGCGCAATGGACAAGGCCATCCAGCGCGATCATGGCCCAGTTATTGGCGTCCGAAATCATCGCTTCGGGGCAGATGGCGGTCAGGGTTGTCTGTGTCATAACGAGATTCCGAATATGCTGGCGAGCGTGGTGGTCAAGGAGGCCCGGACGGTGTTGGCCAGCGCGGTCGGCATGACAGCGACAAAGGCGATTTCCCCGTCAACCAGGTTCAAACCGCCCCGCCAGCCCGGATATTGCAGGCCGTTGTTGAAATTGCTGTCGGTGAAATCTACCCCCGCCACCTCCAACACGACCCAGTCTTCGGTCACCCACGCATTGTAGAGATCGCCGCGCGTCGGCGCGGGGATCAGGCTGCCGTTGACATAGCGCGCGTTGCCCGCGCCGATTGTGGTTTCCGAACTGCCGCTTTGATACAGCGCGATATAGAGACCGTCGACGCCTCCGGCCAACACACGCGCGTCGTCGGTCGCCGCAGACTGCAGCCGTGCGACCATGACCAGCGACATATCGGCCCCCTGCCAGCCGCCCGGCGGAACGATCACGCGGTCGCTGACCCCGTCGAACTCCTGCCACCACAGATTGCCCGCGCGGCGCAGCACTGGCTGGTGCGCGGTCACGGCTTGGGTCGCGTGAAACCCGCCGCTGCCCAAGTCGGTGATCCGGGCCACATGCGCGTCGGCCTGCCCAATGCCCGCGCCTGCCAGATCGGGATGCGTCCAGAGCGGGTCAAAGCCGTGAAGCTCGATCACGCCCGGATCGTCCAGAAGGGGCTTGCGGGCGCGCCACAGACCCGCGCCAGCCTTGATCGCGCGCGCCTCGCCAGCGCCGGTCATGACGCGCCGTGCCGTTGTCAGATCGAGCTTAGGCATCGACCAGCACCACCAGTTCCAGCGCGCCGGGATTGGCCGCATCGAATGCCGCCGGGTCGGTCAGCACCGTGATGGTCACGGACGCGCCTTGCGGGCCGATCTCGCCCTGTGGGCCTGCGGGTCCGACTGGACCTTGCGAGCCTACTGGCCCCACCGGCCCCTCTGGGCCGATCTCGCCGGTGTCACCCTTCAGGCTGGCCAGCCACTCGGCGCGGGTGCCGATGAAGCCCTCGGCCAGCGCCTCTTCATAGGCATCGCGGCCCGGCAGCGCGCCATCGAGAACAAAGGTCTTGCCCGTGGCAAGGTCGGTCATGGTGGTGCTCATGGCGTCATCGCCTCCGTGATTTGCAGAAAAAAGGTCTGGCTTGGGATCGTGTGGCCGAGGCGGGCATATTCCACCTCGCAGGCATGCAGGCCGACAGGCAGGTCGCCAATCCCCCACAGCTCGAACAGGCGTGCGTCCAGATCGACCACGCCTGCCGGGATCGCGCGGGCGGTGCCGCCGCTGTCGCGGGCCGACGCGGTGATTGCGACGTCCGCCAGCGCGAACTCCGTATGAAATCGCAGGCGGCGGGTGTCGCCGCGCTTGCGGGTGATGGTGATCATGCCGCGTCTCCCTTTTCGGCTTGGATGGATGTGGTCAGCCCGGCGCCCAGCTCGTGACGCACTTCGGTCAGGTGCCATCGCCCCGCGAATTCCGGCCGCATGTCGGTGAATTCCGCCAAGCCCCCGGCAAACAGCGCGGGCATGAAGCGTGCGCACTCGGCGCTGATCTTGACCTCGCCCCGGCGGGCACGGGCCAGCGCGGCCGTCGCCACGTCGCGCGCGACCTCCTCGGACGGGTAGACATGGCGCAATCGGCGCGCAGGTTGGCCGTCGCCCACCCGGACCAGCTTCTTCTCGGCCGTGCCGGTCAGTTGCGCCTCTGCCTCGACCGCCTGGTCCTTTTCGCGGGCGCTGATCTCGTATCCCCACCACATCAGGTCGGCGCGGTCCAAGCGCACCGGCACCTTGGCGTCGCCCCCAGCTGTCTGCGGGTCCGAGCGGCGCACAATTACCAGCTTGCCGCCCGACGCCTTGGCGGTTGCGTCCAGATCGCGGGCCAGCCGGGTCAGGAAATGCAGATCGCTTTCGGAGGTCTGCGCGACATAGGCAAAGCGCGCCTCTTGCAGGCTTTCGCCCAGAACCAGCTCCAGCCCGGCGCGGCCTGCGATCTCGTCCGCGATCTCGCGCAGTGACCGGTCCTCATGCGCCTTTGTGCGCGGGGCGCGGGCCGTCTCGCGCAGGTCCACCGCCGCCGCCGTGATGGTCATCCGGTCGGGCGGGCCTTCGCCGCTGATGCTCTCGACCTCGAACCGGCCCATATCGAACAGCCCCGCGCCCTTGGTGCCCAGCGAGACCTGCAGGCGCGACTTGATCGGCGGCGCGTCCAGCCGTCCGTCGCGGTCATCGAGCACGATGGTCAGGCTGTCGGCGTCATTGCCATCGGCCTCGGTGATCTGCAGCGCCAGCAGCCGGTCGGCCAGCTTGGCGGTCGCGTCCTGCCCATTGGCGATGATGCGGAAATCGGGTGTCATGCGCGCCCCCAAAGCGTGATCCGCTGCGTGGTGGTCGGGGCCAGCCGGTCGGCGCTTGGTAGAAACAGCGCCAGCCCTGCCGGGTAGATCGGGCCAAGCTCTGCCAGACGCGGATGCGCGTCCAGCACTTGCGGGGCCAGCGCGTCCGATCCCAGTTCGCGGGCGCATATCTGGTCCAGCATTTCGCCCTCGGCGGTGATGTAGACGCGGCCCTCGACTGCCCCGCGCCCAGCATAGCCCGCGCGCGCGATCAGGGCCGCGTTCGCGCCGTCCAGATCGTCCAGCAGGAACAGACCGAAGGTCAGGGTCTGGACCACCAGCCCGGCGCGGGTAAAGCGAATATCGAACCACAAGCGCCCTTCCGGCAGCGCCCGTGCGTTCACGCCCGCATCCAACTCGAACACGCCCGCGCTGGCCGGGTCTTCAACTGTCACGGCGAGCGGCCATGCGGCCCCCAGATCGCTGCGCAGGCTCGACGCGATATCCACCCCCGTCAGCTCCGACGCGACGGTCAGGCGCAGGCGCAGCGGCGCGCCTTGGGCTTTGCGAAACGCGATCATGCCCGGTCCTCGCCATAGCTGCGCAACAGGATGCGAAAGTCGATCTGCTTGGGCGCACCGTCCGACATGAAAATCGTGCGGGTTTCCTCGACCGACAGGATGACCCATCGCTGGAACACCCAGCCCAGCCCGTCGACCAGCATCAGGGGCTGGCCGGTGCGCGCGGCCAGCCGCATGAATTCAACCTGTCGCAGCCCGCCCCGGTAATGCGGGTGGATCGTGCCTTCCAGCGTCACGTCCTCGGCACCCGGACCCATGAATTGCTGCGCAGGGTCGCGTCCCAGCCGGTCCTGCTGCTCCCAGCGGTAGGCTGCGACGCGGCGCAGGCTCTGGTAGCTGGTCCCGGTCACGCCAAAGCGGAACGCGCCAAGGGCCATCATCACGGTCGCGATCATGTCAGCCCCCCGTCATGCAGCGCGTGGCGCTGGCTGAAGGACGCGCGCAGCTGGCGGTCGACCTCGCGGGCAATCTCGCGCGGGTCCATGCCGGGGGGCGCGTGGACGTGGATATCGCCGATCTGGATGGACGGGCCTGCGCGGGACGCGCCGCCGCCACGGGCCAGATCGGTGCCCTTGATCACGCTGCCCGGCACGCTTGGCGAAAAGAACTCCTGGTTGCGCTCGTTGATCTCGTAGATGAAACCGGGGCGCACAACGCCGCCACTGTCGCG
>NZ_UIHC01000024.1 GCF_900499075.1 Roseinatronobacter ekhonensis
CCCTCCCGGCCAATGCGCCATGGCACGCGCCAGCTATTTGGGGAGCGCACGCGCCATGGCGCTTGGTGCTCCGCCACTGGCCTGGTTTTGCGCCGCCAAATGGCCGGTTTTGTCTCCGCCGTTGACAGGTTACTCCTTGTTGCGATGGGGATCACCCAGCACGGGGGCAAGAGGCCCGGTCGCAAGCGCAAATGCGGAGGGTCCGCGGCTCCGCCGTGGAAGCCGTATTTGTGCTTGCCGAAGCGTGAGCTGAGGGCACGAACGGGCCGACCCCGTGCGATCCACATGTTAAGCAAAAAGGAGAGACCTGGATGACCTCTGCCATCACGCAGTCGCCATTGGCCTCGATCATGTCGAGAGACGCTGGCCCAGTTTGCTCATGCCCCCAACGTATGGGTGCCATGTTCCGGATTGCTGCCGCTTGGCAGGCGCTTTTTTCAGCCTCAACCGTGACGTCTCCAGCCCTCGCGTCTTGACCTGCCGACGATGCCGGTGAAGCGCGCATAGCCCCCAGCCCGAACCGACGCGGATGTGCCGCACTCTGGCGGACCGGGTGGACGGGACGCCGGTGCTGGCCGCCGCCCCCTGCCGATCACGCCTCACCGACCGCGCGCTCCGTGAGACATGACGAAAGGGCCGCCCGAAGGCGACCCTCTCAGTTTACATCTCCGCGGTTTTCTTCGCCGGATCGGCGACCCGCATGACCGTCAGGCCTTTCGCTTCCGCCTTTTGCCCGAGGTTCAGTGCGACGCCATTGCCACCGAAGAGGACAACCCCCGTCGCCGCGAACTTGTCGTCCAGCATTTCGTCGTTGCACTTGAACGGTGCCGCCCGACCGTGCGCGGACCAGCGCGGATCGAAGCGCGCCTGCGCCACTCCGCGTGCCCGGGCCCACCGCGCCGCAATCATCTCCGCCCCGTGCTTGCCACCCTTGTGGCAGAGGAAGATCTCCTGATTGCGGTTCTGTTTGATCCGCTCCCGAACCTTGTCGAGCGTGTTGAAGATCACATCGACATCGGTCCAGTCGGTGGCGCCCGAGACGATCAGGGGCACCCCCTCGACTTCCGATTTCTCGGCAGTCTCGCGATCGTGCTGCTCCAGGAGCTGCCGCGCCTCGAAGACCGCCCCGGTCTCCTGCGCCCGGACGCTCGCGCGCGAGCCTGCCGCCGGGATGAAAGCGTGGCCTGTCTCGATCTCGTAGCATTCCGCCGCTGTCTCGCTCATCACCTCGATGGCGCCGACAATCTCGCGCAGCTGCAGGAAGCGCGCCTGCGCCTCTTCGAGCGCGGTCTCGGCGATCTCCGATCCATCGTGGGATTTTGCCAGAGCGCCGATCTTGTCGGCGGTGCGGTCGACCTCCTTGCCGAGCGCCACCTTGCGCCGCTGCAGGATCGTGGCGAGCCCATGGGCCAGCGGTTCGATTTCTGCCTCGAGGCCGGTATTACGCAATTGACCGAGCAGGGTCTCGAAGCTCTCGCGGATGATGCGGTCGGTCAGAACGTGATCTTCCGGGATCGGCAGCTGTGCGTCTTTTTCCGTCAGCCCGAAAAGCTCGATGGTCTCGTAGGTGTTTGCGTTGTCGTAAGCCATGTCTGGTCTCCAGTGTTCGGTTCCAAGGCCACCACGTGAGTGTGGGGGCATGGCCGAATGCCTGGTTTCCGAATCTGCCCGGGTCAGGGACGGCGCAGCCGCCGGCTTGCCGGGCGCAAAAGTTTTCCGCGCGCAACACCTGACACATGCGCGCGCTCACGCACGAGACCGCCCCGCGCCACAGGCCCCGCCCGCGCCGAAAAGTTTTGCGATCCTTGAGGCGGGCTGATTTGGGGGCCATCCGGAGGATATGCTTCCACGCTCATGTGTGTGTGTTTTGACGGTAGGTTTGCCCGACACGAGCAGGCAAACGGCCCGACCGGACGCGGGAGACGGATGAAGCGGCGGGATCTTTTTGCGCCGCAAAACAGACCAGAGCGCAATCCGGCGGAGCGGCCGGGGAGGGACGTGCTCGCGAGGCGGGCAAACCGGGATGCCAGGCGCAACGCCGCGGTGAGGCCGCCTGGCCGAATGCGCGACGGACCGAAGGGCCGTTCTCCCCTGCGACACGCGAAGCCGAGCAGGGGAGGCCGGAAGGCTCTGCCTACGGTTGATGGGGCAGTGCTCCCGCATCCAAAAAGAGACGGACCCGCTAACGCGCTTTTATACGCAAGATCATGCAGGATGGACAAGCAACCGCCAGTAACCTTGCAGTATTGCATACGCAGCATTTTTCATCTGCTGCCACTCATCGCGTTGAACTCGACCGGCAGCAATGCGCCGAACGCGAAATTGGTGCCATTCGATAGGGTCTGAAGCCGCGAATGACCGGCACAAGAGATTCATGCGTGCTTCAATCGCGGCAACGCAGCTTCTTTAAAGTTGCAATTTGAGTAGGAAGCAACGCCGTGCCATGGTCGGTGGAGACTGACAGATAATATTACCATGAAAACAGTTTCACATCGCTGACGGAAAACTGCTTCGGACCTCTTTTCTCGATACTTCAAACCCGTTTACGGCTGAAATTCTTCGGCTTCATGCTGAGATGAAATTCTCGCCAGACACGCGCCGACTGTGACAATGGACATTCTCGTGAACAGTGCCTATATTTAAGGCATGTTCACACGCTTCGTCACCATGCTTGCCGTACTCGCGATCACCGTGGTGACAACGGTGACTTCCGCTCATGCCGCGCGCATGAGCTTGAGTTCCGGGCCGGATCACGCGACGCATGTCGCCGAAATGATGCACTCGGCGGACATTGCGAACCTCGACTGTGACGCTGGACAGCACTGTGGATCGGCCGATTCCGGAATGTGTGACTTCGTGTGCACGGGTCTTGCGACCTTCCTGACGTCGCCGGGCGGGGCTGCCGGTCACGCACACGGTCCCGCCAGCCATGACTTTCCGTCAGAAGCCATCCACGTCAGCCGCGCGCCGGGACTGAACGAAAGGCCTCCCAAACTCCGTCTCCTCTGAGCGCGCCCGGGCATATGCCCGCGGCGTCACATCGACCTTGATGAACGGGACGGGATGTCCCGAGGAGACGACCATGAACACCTTTTCGCGACGCGGCTTTCTCGCCGCAAGTGCAGCCACCATTGCCGCCGCACAAATTCCCCGACTTGCCTTCGCCCAGGCGCAGGCTCCGATCAGCCTGTCCACCGCAACCCGCACGCTCGAGATCAATGGGCGCGCCGCTACCGTCTTCGGTCTCGCAGGTCCCAGCGGCTAGGGACTTCTGCTCGACCCCGGCCAGAGGTTCCGTGTCGATCTGATCAACGATCTCGACGTCGGCACGATCATCCATTGGCACGGGCAGATCCCGCCCAACGCGCAGGACGGCGTGCCGGACATGCCGATGCCCCTTCTCGCCCCGGGTGAGACCCGATCCTACGACTTCGAGGCACGGCCGGGCACCCACTGGATGCACAGCCATGTGCCCACCCAGGAGATGCAGCTTCTCGCAGCGCCGCTGATCGTGCGCTCACAGGAGGACCTGGCTGCCGACCGACAGGAGGTCGTAATGTTCCTTCATGACTTCTCCTTCAAGGCCCCCGAGGAGGTTCTGGCCGAGATCGGCGCAGGTCATGGCGTCGGGCACGGCGCGGGCCATGGTGCCGGTGCAGTGCCCGATCAAGGCGCTCCCATGGGAGGCATGGGGGCGATGCAGGGCATGGATCACGGGGCCATGGGCCATGGCGCCACGGGCGGCATGCCGATGGGCAACATGCCCGGCATGGGCGGGATGATGGGCATGGGCGGCCAGATGGGCGGCATGGCCATGGACCTGAACGACTATGACTGGGACGCCTATCTTGCCAACGACCGGACGCTGTCGGACCCCGAGGTGGTGCAGGTCGAGCGCGGCGGGCGCATCCAGCTCCGGGTGATCAACGCCGCCGCAGCGACGGTGTTCTGGATCGAAACCGGCGGTGCCGAGGCGAGGCTGGTCGCGGTGGACGGGCACGCCGTCCAGCCTATCGCGGGCTCACGGTTTGGGCTGGCGATGGGCCAGCGGCTCGACATCGAGATCGACCTGCCGAACGAAGGCGGTGCTTGGCCGATCCTCGCATTGCGCGAAGGTGCGCGGGAACGTACCGGCCTGATCCTTGCCACGCAGGGTGCCGAGGTCCGGCGCCTCGATGCCATGGCGGAGACCGCGGCACCCGCGTTCGACACCGATCTTGCGCAGGAGGCGCGCCTCATCGCGCTGGACACCCTGCCGGATCGACCCGTGGACCGCAGCCAGATGCTGATGCTGGGCGGCTCAATGCAGCCCTATGTATGGACGATCAACAGCGCCGTCTGGGGCCAGCACCAGCCTATCACCGTCCGCAGCGGCGAGCGGGTCGTGCTGTCGTTCCACAACATGTCGATGATGGCCCACCCGATGCATCTGCACGGCCACGTATTCCAAGTGGTCGGGATTAATGGGCGGCGCGTTGCCGGCGCGCTGCGCGACACTGTCCATGTGCCGCCAATGTCGATGGTTGATGTCGCGCTCGATGCAGGCGAGGCCGCGCGCTGGATGCTGCATTGCCACCACATGCCGCACCTTGCGACGGGGATGATGACCGAGTTCGCCGTCACGACCTCGGTCTGATCCCGGCGGGGCGTTCGGACAGGGCGCCCCGCCCGGCACCGATCCTAGTCTGTCCTGCCCCATGTTGTCGTGAGGGTCGGCCAAAAGACGCACCCTGCGTGTGAAAATCAGGAGGATGAGATGATGAACTGGAACGACATGGGCTCCGGAATGGGTTTCGGAATGGGGTTTGGCTGGCTCTTCGGCCTGCTGATCCTCGTGCTGGTGGTTTTGGCCATAGCTGCACTGATCAAATATCTTCGGAAGTGAGAAAAAAGGACTCAGAAATGACCTACACGATCAATCGCATGATCTCGGACGCGGGAATCGACGAGGTTGATGCGCGCACACGCAAGGCGCTGGCAGACCATGGCTTCGGCGTCCTGACCGAGATCGACGTCAAGGCGACGATGAAGAAGAAGCTCGATGTCGAGATGCCGGCCTATCGCATCCTTGGCGCCTGCAACCCCGGGATGGCGCACCAGGCCATCGGGATTGAGCCGCGGGTGGGCGCGATGCTGCCCTGCAACGTCATCCTGCGCGAAGTCGAGGACAGCGTCGAGGTCAGCGCTATCGATCCTGTGGCGTCGATGCAGGCGATCGAGAACGCCGAACTGACGGCCGTGGCGGGCGAGGTGCGCGACCTCCTGGCGAAAGCCGTCGAGGCGATCTGAGATGAGCCTGCGCGCCGCCATCCTCACGGGCCTTGCGATCCTCGGGATCGGACTGCTCGCTGTCTGGCAGTTCGCGCCTTCGGTATTCGCCGAGGCGCGCAGCCTTCTGGACGTTGAGCGTCTGGAAATGCTGGTGGCGCGCGCCGGTCTCTGGGGGCCGGTCCTGATCGTCACGCTTATGACCCTTGCGGTCGTGGCCAGCCCCATCCCGAGCGCGCCGATCGCACTGGCGGCCGGAGCGGCCTACGGACATCTCTGGGGGACCGTGCAGGTCGTCATCGGCGCCGAGTTCGGGGCGCTGATCGCCTTCGGTCTCGCACGGGTTCTGGGGCATGATGTCTTGCGGCGGGTGTTCGGTGATCGCGTCGATGCCGGGCTTCTCGGCTCGCAGACCGCGTTGACGGCGACGGTTTTTGCCAGCCGCCTGATGCCCTTCGTGTCCTTCGACATGATCAGCTACGCGGCCGGACTGAGCCGAATGCACGCCTGGCGTTTCGCCTTCGCCACATTGGCGGGGATCATCCCGGCAAGTTTCCTGCTGGCACATTTCGGCGGTGAGGCGGTTAGCGGAGACCTCGGGCGCGCGACATGGGCGGTGCTCGGACTCGGGCTTGTGACGGGGCTGCCGCTGCTCTGGGTGGCGCTGCGGCAAAAGCCTGAAAAGGAAAATCCATGACGAAAAGCGATTACGAGAAGAACAGCATTACCCTGCCAGGCGCAGTGGCCATGGGAACCGGTGTGATGATCGGCGCGGGCATCTTCGCGCTGACCGGACAGATCGCCGAACTCGCCGGACCGCTCTTCCCGCTCTCGTTCGTCGTCGGCGCCATCGTGACCGCGTTCAGCGCCTACACCTACATCAAAATGTCGAACGCGTTTCCGTCAGCCGGCGGCATCGGGATGATCCTGAAGAAGGCCTACGGCCCGACAACGGTCGCGGCGGGCGCCGCCCTCCTGATGGCGCTGTCGATGGTGATCAACGAAAGCCTCGTCGCGCGCACATTCGGCACCTACACGCTGCGGGCGTTCGGCGGCGATCCGGATAGCGTGCTGGTGCCAATCCTCGGTGTCGGGCTGATCGTCTTCGCCTGGCTCGTGAACGTATCGGGCAACCGGTCGGTCGGGCTGTTCTCCATCGTCATGGCCGTTCTCAAGGTGGGCGGCATCGCGCTGTTCGGGGCAGCCGGTCTCTGGGCGAGCGGCATCTCGTTCGAGGCGACGGGTGGAGACATGGGCGCCACCGGGTTTGTGGCCTCGGTTGCGCTGTCGATCCTGGCCTTCAAGGGCTTCACGACCATCACCAACAGCGGCGCAGAGGTCACCGACCCGCACCGCAATGTGGGCCGGGCCATCATCTGGTCGATCGCCATCTGCGTCGTCGTCTATCTGCTGGTGGCCTTCGCGGTCGGCTCGAGCCTGCCGCTCGACCGCATCGTGGCGGCGAAGGACTACGCGCTGGCCGAAGCGGCCCAGCCCTCCCTCGGTCAGACCGGCTTCTACCTGACGGTGGCGCTGGCGCTGGTGGCCACCGCGTCGGGTCTGATCGCGAGTGTGTTCGCCGTCTCTCGGATGCTGGCGATGCTCACCGACATGAAGATGATCCCGCACAGCCATTTCGGGATGCCGGGCACGATCAAGGACCACACACTCGTCTACACGGTCGTGATCGCGGGCTTTCTGACGGTCTTCTTCGACCTAAGCCGGATCGCGTCTCTTGGGGCCTTCTTTTATCTGGTGATGGACATAATCATCCACTGGGGCGTGTTCCGGCACCTGCGCGAGGAGATCGGCGCGCAGGGCTGGGTGTTGCTGACGGCCATCGCGCTGGACGCGGCGGTGCTGGCCGCCTTCGCCGCGATGAAGTGGCAGTCCGACCCCCTCATTGTCGTTCTAGGCGCGACCGGCATGGCGCTGGTGTTCCTGTTTGTCGGGATCTTCCTCGCACGCAATCCCGCCCCGGAAGACGCTCACGACCATTACTAAAAAGAGCTTGAGCTTCCAACGGCTGGAGGCCGCAAGCTGAAACAAGACATCGAAAGGCTGGCAGACCATGGAGCATGATCATCATCACGCGGCACCCGACATTCCGGCGGGGACAGAGACGGCAAAGGACCCGGTCTGCGGGATGACGGTCGCAGTCAAGCCGGACGGACGTCACGCGGAGTTCCAGGACGAGACGTTCTATTTCTGCTCGGAGAAATGCCAGACAAAGTTCAAGGCGGATCCCTGGTTCTATGCCTCAGGCCGCGCTGCCAGGCAGAAGAAGGCTGCTCCGGCCAACGTCCAGTACACCTGCCCGATGCACCCCGAGATCGTGCGTGACGCGCCCGGGGCCTGCCCCATCTGCGGCATGGCGCTGGAGCCGATGGTGCCTTCGGATGAGCCCAGCGAGGAGCTGACCGACTTCACGCGGAGGATGTGGATCTCGGCGGCGGCTGCGGTGCCGCTCATCATCCTGACGATGGGCGAACTAGTCGCCCTGCCAGTACGCGACTGGATCGGCCACCAGACCGCCAGCTATCTGGAGTTCGTTCTGGCGACGCCGATCATCCTCTGGGCGGCGTTACCGTTCTTCAAGCGAGGCTGGGATTCACTTGTGAACCGGTCGCCGAACATGTGGACGTTGATCAGCCTCGGGGTGGCAGCGGCCTATCTCTATTCGATCGTGGCAACATTCCTGCCGGGCGTCTTTCCCGAGCAGTATCGGATGGGCCACGGCGTCGGCACCTATTTCGAGGCGGCGGTGGTGATCGTCGCTCTGGTCTTCGTGGGCCAAGTTCTCGAACTGCGAGCGCGCGAACGCACCGGGGACGCGATCCGCGCGCTTCTGGACCTTGCACCCAAGACCGCACGACGCATCCTGCCGGACGGAACCGAATACGACGCGCCGCTGGAGAACATCATGGAGGGCGACCGGCTGCGGGTGCGCCCCGGCGATGCGGTCCCGGTCGACGGAACGGTGATCGAGGGCCGCTCGTCGCTGGACGAAAGTATGTTGACTGGCGAGTCCATGCCCGTCGAAAAAGGTCCAGGTGATGCGGTGACAGGGGCCACTATCAACAAGAATGGCAGCCTTGTGATCGAGGCGGGCAAGGTCGGTGCTGACACCGTTCTGGCGCAGATCGTGACCATGGTGTCTAACGCGCGACGCTCGCGCGCGCCGATCCAAGGGCTGGCAGATCGGGTTTCCGCTATTTTCGTACCGACCGTTGTGGGCATCGCGATCTTCGCCTTCGTGGTTTGGATGATCTTTGGCCCAGAACCGGCGCTGGTTTTCGCCATCGCCTCGGCCGTATCCGTACTGATCATCGCCTGCCCCTGTGCGCTCGGGTTGGCCACACCGATCTCGATCACCACGGCGGCCGGGCGCGGGGCACAGGCGGGCGTGCTGATCAAGGACGCTGAGGCGCTGGAACGCATGGCGGCTGTTGACACGCTGATCGTCGACAAGACCGGCACGCTGACCATGGGCAGGCCGAAACTGACAGACACTGTGGCGCTTGGCGATGTGGCGGAGACGGACCTGCTTTCTCTGGCGGCGGCCCTCGAGCGCGGGTCTGAGCACCCGCTGGCAGAGGCGATTGTCGAGGGGGCCGAGGCCCAGGGCGCTCCGCGTCAGGAGGCCAAGGACTTCGACGCCGTCACCGGCAAGGGCGTGCGTGGCAAGGTCGGCGAACGCGCGGTAGCGCTCGGCAATGCCGCGATGATGCGGGAGATGGGGCTGGACACGGGCCCGGCCGAAGCCAAGGCCGACACTCTGCGCGCCGAGGGCAAGACGGCGATGTTCGTCGCTGTTGATGGAACTCTTGCGGGCATCGTGGCGGTGGCCGATCCGATCAAGGACAGCACCGCGCAGGCGATCAAGGAACTGCACGCCCAGGGGCTGCGCGTCATCATGGCGACAGGCGACAACGAACGCACGGCGCAGGCAGTGGCGGCTAAGCTCGGCATCGACGAGGTGCGGGCGGGTGTGCTGCCCGAGGCCAAGAAGGACTTGATCGATCAATTGCGTCGCGAGGGCCACAAGATCGCGATGGCCGGCGACGGAGTGAACGACGCCCCCGCGCTGGCCGCCGCCGATGTCGGCATCGCCATGGGAACAGGCGCGGATGTCGCGATGGAAAGCGCCGGTATCACCCTGCTGGGCGGTGACCTAATGGGCATCGTGCGGGCGCGCAAGCTCGCCCGGGCCACCTTGCGCAACATCAAGCAGAACCTGTTCTTCGCGTTCGCCTACAACGCGCTTGGCGTTCCCATCGCAGCAGGGCTGCTCTACCCGGTCACCGGACTTTTGCTCTCGCCAATGATTGCGGCAGCGGCGATGAGCCTGTCGTCGGTCTCGGTGATTACCAACGCCTTGCGGCTCAGGCGAGTTGACCTCTGACCTGCCTGCACAATATCCAACATCGAAAGGAAAATCAGATGACCCAAGACACTTTTTCCCGTCGCACGCTCCTGATCGGAGGGGTAGCACTGTTCGCTGCATCGCCCCTGCGGGTTCTGGCACAAAGCGCCGGACCGGCGATCCACGTGATGAAGGACCCTAACTGCGGCTGCTGCTCGGCCTGGATCGAGATCCTCGAGAACAACGGCTTCGCCGTCACGACCGAACCCAGCCTCGGAACGCTGCTGATGCGCTACAAGCTGGATAACGGCATCCCGCAGAATATGATTTCCTGCCATACAGGCCGCGTCGATGGCTATATGATCGAGGGGCACGTCCCCGCTGCCGACATTCGCCGTCTGCTGGATGAACGCCCCAATGCAGTCGGCCTCGCAGTGCCCGGGATGCCCTACGGTTCTCCCGGCATGGGTCCCGAAACTGAGCGCGAGGCATACGAGGTGTTCCTGATCCTGCGCGACGGGTCGACAGAAGTCTTCTCGACCTATCCTGCTGCATAGGTTCCAGGCGAAATCCAGGGAGGTGCCCTGTCGGTCAAGCGACGAGCCAAGGGCTCTGCCGGTCGCTCAAAGTTGAGACGCCCAGCGAGGGTGCTCTTCGTCCACGACGAAGGAATGGGCATGCCGCCGCGTTCCGTGCAGATGCGGGTGATCGAGCGGGAGGTTGTCGTGGGTGTGCTCAAAGGTCTCCGGGTCCTCGCTTGGCCAGAAGCGGAGCGCCGCGACGATGCTTGCTCCCGCAAGGCCTGCCAAGACGCCAAGTGCCGCAACGGGCCCAAACCGCGTCATCAGCCACCCCGACAGGGGGTAGGTGAGCAGCCAGCAGGCGTGGCTCAGGGCGAATTGCGCGGCGAAGAGCGCGGGGCGATCCTCGGCATGGGCGGAGCGGCGCAGCAGCCGCCCGGATGGCGTCAGGACAGCGGAATACCCCAGCCCCACGAACAGCCACGCGCTAAGCAGGACCGGCCAGACAAGGCCAATGGTCGCGACCTCGGTTGCCAGTCCCAGAAGTGTCACCACCATCAGCGCAGCGCCGCCCACCATCACCGGGCGGTCTGACACCTTGTCCAGGACCCTCGGCAAAAGCAGGGCCGCGATCATCGACCCTGCGCCAAAGGCGAACAACGTCCATGCCAGCTCGGAGGCGTCCAGCCCCAGCGTGCTGCGCACCAGTACGATGGAATTGACCAGCACCATCGCGCCTGCCGCTGCGGCGGCCATGTTCAGCGCCAGAAGCCCGCGCAGGCGCGGTGTGGCAAGGTAGATGCGGATGCCCCGGGTCGTGCGGTCGTAGATGCCGCGCGGCTGCGACGGTTTCGGGCTGGGCAGCAAGACCGAGACGACCAGCGCCGCGGAGGCCGCAAATCCGACCACTGTGCCGAGAAAGAGGGAGTTGTAGCTCATGACAGCGAGCAGCAGCGCGGCGAGCATCGGACTGGCGATGTTCTCCAGATCGTAGGCAAGCCGCGAGAGCGACAGCGCGCGGGTGTAGCGGGCCTCGTCCGGCAGCACGTCGGGGATCGTCGCCTGGAAGGTTGGCGTGAACGCCGCCGAGGCCGATTGCAGCAGGAAGATCAGGATGTAGACCTGCCAGACTTCCGTGACGAAAGGCAGGCAAAGCGCCACGCCCGCCCGCACAAGATCAAGCGCCACCAAAAGTGCGCGCCGGTTCACCCGATTGGCAAACGCGCCTGCGATGGGGGCGATGCCCACATAGGCGACCATCTTGATGGTGAAGACCGTGCCCAGGACCAGGCCTGCGTTGTCGCCCGCCAGATCGTAGGCGAGAAGTCCGAGCGCGACCGTGGCAAGCCCCGTGCCCAGAAGAGCCACGACCTGCGCGGCGAAGAGATGGCGGTAGGTGCGGTCGGCAAGGACTTCCAGCACAGGGGTGACCTCAGAGGTATCGTGAAATGGCTTTCAGTTCGTCGCGATTGGCAGTCGAATGCTCGACGTCGAGGCAATGGTCCAGGTGGTCGTGGATCAGTGCGCGCTTGGCGTTTGCGATGGCTTTCTCCACCGCCTGCATCTGTTGCGCGATCTCGAGGCAGGGCTTTCCCGCCTCGATCATGTCGATCACGGCGCGAAGATGCCCATCGGCGCGCTTCAGCCGGGCAACGAGAGCGGGGTGGGTTGCATGCACATGGGGCTTTGTCATAAAAAGAGATTATCCTCCCCCAGAGGATAGAACAAGCTGGCACGATCAACGTGCCGCGAACTGAAAACGAGCAGGCAGGCAAACCGGTGAAACCCTTGCGAACATACGGACGAAGTGCGCTTGCGGCGCTTCTTTGCCTTTCGGTTGTTGTCTGGTCCCTTGCGCCCAGCACAAGCCACACCCCGTCTGTGTTCGATGTTGTTGCCGATCATGCTGAAATGATTGCCGAACACGGCCATTCGCACGGGTTCGAGGCGGACTTCTACGCGGCGCTTCATGGACATAGCCATGATGTGGCCGACCATGATCACAGTCAGGCTCTTCTCGCGCTCGGCGCAAGCGGGCACCCATCCTGGGGATACAGGGATAATTTCCGGCTTCACCCGTCTTCGAGCGGGCCGCATCGCGCATATCTGATCGAACGACCTCCGCGCGTCTGATCGGTGCCGCCTCCGCGCGGCTTCACCGATCAGTCAACAAAACACACCGGAGATCCAACATGACCTCAACTTCGCGGGTCCTGCGCGCCTTGGCACCACGCCAAATCGCCACGCTGACCCTACTTCTGCTGGCGGCATGCATGCTGACCGTCAGCCAAGCTCTTGCCCATAACGTTACCGCCGGTGACGCGGGCTATATTCAGGAAATCTGGGGGGTGAAGATCATCCCCTTCATCTATCTCGGCGCCAAACACATGGTGACCGGCTACGACCACATCCTGTTCCTGCTCGGCGTTGTCTTCTTTCTCTACAAGATGAAGGACGTCGGCATCTATGTCAGCCTGTTCGCCATAGGCCATTCGGTCACGATGCTCTTGGGCGTCTGGTATGGATGGGGCATCAACGCTTACATCATCGACGCGATCATCGGCCTGTCCGTGGTCTACAAGGCGCTCGACAACCTCGGTTATTATCAGAAGTGGTTCGGGTTCCAGCCCAATACCAAGGCTGCCACGCTGATCTTCGGTCTGTTCCACGGTACGGGCCTCGCCACCAAGATCCTCGAGTATGACATCCCGCAGGATGGGCTTCTGGCGAACCTGCTGGCGTTCAATGTCGGGGTCGAGGTGGGCCAACTGCTCGCGCTCGCAGTGATCCTGATCGTCATGGGGTATTGGCGCCGCCACCCCGACTTCATGCGGCAGGCCACCGTCGCGAACCTGGTGATGATGGGCCTCGGCATCTGGCTAACCGGCTATCAGATCGCCGGCTACATCGCCTCAACATAAGCATAGATTGGATATTCACATGAACAACGCACCCAAACCGAACCTCGAAGACCTGCCGACCAAGGCGCAATTGTTCCGCTCAAGCGTCATCGCGGGGATCGGAGCAGTGGTGATCTTGGTCACCATCTACCTGCCCGCAGAACATGCCATTGACCCGACCGGAGTTGGTCGCGTTCTCGGGCTGACCGAAATGGGCGAGATCAAGCTGGAGCTTGCCGCAGAGGCTGAGGAAGACCGCTTGCTGGACGAGCAACTTGGTCAGGACCAATCGTCGAGCGTTCTTGACGCCGTCTTCGGTCTGTTTATCGGCACTGCCCATGCCCAAGAGGCGCAAGAAGTCTGGCGAGACGAAGTGACATTCACCCTCGAACCCGGGGCCAGCGCCGAAGTCAAGATGACGATGGAAGCCGGGAATGTCGTCGAATACGCATGGACAGCGACCGGGGGGCGGATCAACTTTGACCTCCACGCCCATGGCGGCGGCGAGTCGATCGATTACGAGCGTGGCCGCGGCGAAACGGCTGGCGAGGGCAGTATCGAAGCCCCCTTTGCCGGCAATCACGGGTGGTTCTGGCGGAACCGCGATAGCACGGCGATCACGATCACGATCCAGTTGCGTGGCGATTACAGCGAGATCGTCCAAAGCAATTAATCGATAGCACCTGCGGGAAACCGCAGGTGCCTCTTTCACCGCGCGCTAGCGATCAAGCAGAACCTGTTTTCCGCCTTCGCCTGCAATGCCGCGAGCATCTCGATCGCAGCTGGCGTTCCACAACCCGTGTTTTGCATTTTACGTTTATGGGACCGGAACGCCAACGGGAGGCGTATGATGTCTTCCTGATCCGCCAGTATGGCAATACTGAGGTGTTCACCCGGTACGAAGCCGCATGACCTCGTGAATTTCAGGCATGAACTATCCATCGAGACGCTTCGCCGATAACTGCAATGGCGCAAATCGAGGCATCTTGTCAGCGTTGCTCAAAGATACTGGGTGCTTGACGTTATCGGCCGATCAGTTCCGGTTTCCAGCTTTGACGCGTTCCGCTATACCCTGATTTCAACGGAGGTTTGAGCGATGATGGCGGGTGAACAAAAGCACTGGGACGGCGTCTATGACGCGCGCGCAGAAGACGAACTGACCTGGTTCGAGGCGACGCCCGAGGTCTCGCTGGATCTTGTGCGAACCTATCTAAAACCCGGCGAGGCTTTCATCGACGTTGGTGCCGGAGCGTCGCGGCTGGTGGATGCATTGCTCGAGACGGGTCTCGGCCCGCTTACCGCGCTGGACCTTTCCGACGGCTCGTTGGCCCAGAGCAGGCAGCGACTCGGTTCGCACAGCGACGAGATCACGTGGATCGACGCAGACGTGACAAGATGGCAAGCCGATCGGGAATACGCGGTCTGGCACGACCGGGCTGTATTTCACTTTCTGACCGACGCCGAGGATCGCGCTGCTTATGTGCGCGCCATGACACGGGCGCTCCGTTCCGGTGGGATTGCTATCATCGCGACCTTTGCCGAGGATGGGCCCGAGAAGTGCTCGGGGCTCTCGGTGGTGCGTTATTCGCCTGAAGCTTTGGCAGAGGAACTCGACCGATTGCATCCCGGTCAGTTCGACCTGATCGATACGAGACGGCATATGCACATCACGCCGAAGGGCAACCGTCAGAGCTTTCAGTATAGCATTTTCAGGAAGAAGGTATCCTGAGACGGGGTCCACTATCTTGGCAGGACGGCAGATTTTTTTACGTAGTGGGCTTGCGCTTTCAGCCGTGGGCAATCTCTTATATGCCCACCTTAATGATCCGCCGCATTATTGGAGTAAGCAAACGCACTCCCACCGACTGCTTTGGGTCGAACCGTCGCGCAATTTTGCAGCCGCAGCATAGCTGGCGCTGCGTATGCCACGACCGAAATTAGTCGGGGTCCCGCGATCATTGATATCATCTCTCAACGACGCCAACACAGCAAAAAGGGGAACCGTGTTCCCACGGCTCCCCTTTCGGTGCGGCTGGTCTAATCTCGCGCGCTGATCACGCGACCAGCGACAGCCCCGCGCCCGCGTCCTGCGACTGCTCACCGCTATCGATGAACGGGATGATCGAGAAGGTCTGGCCGCCACGTTGCTCTTCGTTCTGCACGGCGTTGACGCGCAGATCGCCATCGGGCGTGTTGATCAGCAGCGACAGGTAGTCATTGCCCGTGCGGCTGCTCTTGGCCATCCAGGCCGAGCCGACGCGGATCGGCGTGCCACGCGGCGAGCTGACCTCGATCCGGTAATCGGGGTGGGTCTCCTCGGCTTTGTAGCTGTTCTCGATCAGCATGAACTCCAGATCGAACATCATGTTGGCGATGTAGCCGATGAAGGCGTTGTCCGCGTCCATCGCGGTGAGCTCGCCCGAGATCGAGCCGGATTTCATCAGGCCGTTCGAGACCAACGGGATGATCTCGAACGCGCCGCTCTGGGCCGCGCGCGCCTCTTTCGTCTGCACCGCGTTAACCCGGAACGGGCCGAGACCCACGTCAAGCTGCATCGAGATGTAGGGGTTGCCGCTGGTATTGCCGGTTTCGTTCCAAGCCGTGCCGATGCGCACCTTGCGGCCGGATTTATTGACCGCCGTCACGTCGTAATCCGGGCTGCGCGCGGACATCTTGGCCCGTGCCTCGAGCTGGATCGCGATGTCAAAGCGCGTCCCGTGGATCATGCCGGTGTACTCGGCGGCTGCGGTCTCGGCATTGCGGGTGAGGGTTCCTGCGAACATGCGATGGTTCCTTTTGGATTGGCCGGTGCCTGACGTCCTTGCCAGCGCATCCGGGATTGCTTTCTCGACCCCTTGAGGAGTCACAAAACCGAAAGCTTGCTTTCCCTTTATGCCCCGCCCTCGACTCAGCGCTGCCGTCTGAGTGGGTGTGCCGCCGCGCCTCCGGGTGCTGTACCCCTTCCCTGCCCGTCTGGTCTTGATTGGCGGCCCGGATTTTCCTCGTGGGCCTCCTCCGATCCAGCGATAAAGAACTCCACCTCATCTCCGTTCAACCGTTGCCCGCCCCGGTCGGTCAGACCGATGCAGCTGCCGTTCGGCACATAGGTGATCAGGTACTGACCGAGCCGGTCTTTGTGCACGCGGTATCCGGTATTGGCCCAATGCACGGTCTGGCCGGCATCGACGGCAGCCTTGATTTCATCGATCGTCATGCGATCCTCCAAAAGAAATATGGTGGGGAAACGGCGCAAGAAGCCCGATCTTCAAACCGGGCTTCCGCGCAGCATTCATTTGGCGAAGAGCCGGGAGCTATCAGGCGCTTTGCGTGGCTTGCGTCGCGCGCGCCGCCATCCAATCCTTCAGGCCAAGAACTGTTCTGCCGGCGGCGACCTCGGACGCCCAGGCAGCCCTTGGATCGCCGCAGGGCTCGATGCCGACATGGCCTTCGATATGGCCATTGGCCATCCACGGCTCTGGCTGGATCCGTCGCAGCCAGTCCGCCATGCTCGGGATGCGGCCCTGGCAGTCTTCGCGGACATGTTGTTCGCCAATCCAGCGCACGGGGATGTCTCGTCCCGCGCTATTGGTCAGGGTCAGGCCGAAGACACGTTCGGCCTCGAACAGACCTTGGGCATGGTGGCGCAGCGCCCTGTGCGTGAAGAGCGCGAGGTGCTCTTTCGAGGCGTCGAACCAGTCGTGCACAGCCTGATAGTCAGACGGCACCCCGCCGAACTTCCGGGCTGAGCTTTCTGCATGATGAAGCGGATGCGCCATCTCAAAGCCCCTCGTCATAGCTGTGCGAGCAGTCCACGAAACGGTCCGCGTGATCGAGGGTGATACTGTCGGCTGCGATGTCCCAGGTCAGCGTACCAAAGCCGCCCTCGTTGTTCTCGAACCCCGGGTGATGGTGATAGGCGAGCGACCAGGCGAAGTCGCCGACCTCTGCGGCAAGCGACTCCGGCAGTTGGACCTCTGCAGGCTGCACCGTCACATCCTCGACATTGCCGGAGTCGCCATAGCCTTCGTATTCGGCAGTGACCTCGCTGATGCCAAGCGCGCGTAGTTGCGCGAGCAGCTCCGTGCGGGATGCCTTCAAGTTGGTTTCGCGCTCCGCGCGCCACTGAGCCGCCATTGCGGCATAATCGATCTGGGGATTGGTCATTGGTCTGTCCTCTTGTCAGAAGTTGGGGGGCCGGGCGTGGCATTGGTCAGCGCGCGGCCGGAAAGCGCAGACCGGCCAAATCCCGATCTGCGACGCCCAACCCGAAGCCCGCTTTGACTTTTCAGGCGGCTCGTTCTGCCGTCATGGCGGCTCCCTGCCCCACAATCCGGGCCAGAATGCCCGCTGTGTCGATCCCGTCCCCATGCGGCAGGAACACCCGCAGCTGGAAGGCGATGATCTCGGTGAAGCAGCCAAGGGCCTTCAGGCCGTCGATCATGCCCCTATCCGCACCGCAAAGCTCGAGGCGCATCTCGCCTGCGACACGGCGACGGGTCAGGGTCATCCCCCGGCCCAGATCGATAGGCGCGTTGGTGCCGAGCGCAGCGGTCAGCATCTCTTGCGGTGTTTGCGGGTTGGAGACGAGGAAGCGGGCGCGCAGCGCGGCCGCCCCTTCCTCACTGAGCGTGCGCCCGATCATGGCGGTCGTCTCGTCCGGCGCGACCCGGTAGATGCGCTCATTGGTGGTCGGAATGTCCTTCCAGATTGGCAGCAGCAGCCCGGTCAACAGGTAGAGCTTGGTCGTGGTGGTCTTGGGCAGGGACGCAGCCTCGGCATCCCAAAGGCGGGTGAACTCGGGCCTGTCGATCTCTTCCCAGGCGGAGGACTCGAACCGCGCCTCCTCCAGATAGCTCGACCCGTTGGGCCGCACCGCCTTGCGCATCAGCGTGACGATGTCTTCGTCATACATCTGCATGGGCCGCGCCGAGATGAGCGCCGCGCGGCCGGAGGCGCGATTAACCATCGGCAGCTTGTCGGGACTGCGCGATATGGCCTCTTCGGCCCCAAGGACGTGGACCGGATCGGTCACCTCAAGCCCGATGATCCGCGTGACCGCACCGGATTTCGGGCAGGTCCAGAGATCCTCGGTGGAGACCTGCTCGATCGTTTCGCCACGCAGCGTCTCCACCCCGAGATCGAGTGTACCCGCCGCCCTTGCCCGTTCTGTCTGATCGGCGATCCGGTTCATGAACTCCGCAAACAGCGCGTTCTGCATATGAATCGGCAAGGCCAGCACCCGGTTGAGAAACCGCTGGATCGGCGGAAGCTCTTCGAGCAGCACCCCGTCCTTGTCGATCAGCCGCAGGGCTGTCCAATCGGTAAAGCTATCGTAGCTCATCGCCTCGGCGCGCCCGGCGGCAAGATCGGCGAAGTAGCCGCGCAGTGCTGCCCGTGCGATCGGGCTCTCCAGATTGTCCTCCTCGCGGAACATGCCTTGCGAGCCGGTCTCGCGCTGGCCTTTTGTCAGGGCCCCCAGCTGGTCGAGGCGTTTGGCTATAGTCGAGGTAAAACGTTTCTCGCCATGCACATCGGAGGTGCAGACCCGGAAGAAAGGCGCGCTGACCTGGGCCGAGCGATGCGTGCGGCCGAGCCCCTGGATCGCCGCATCCGCGCGCCAGCCGGGCTCCAGCAGGTAGTGCCGCCGCCGCTTCTGGTTCTTCGCCGATCTCGAGGCATGATAGGAGCGGCCCGTCCCGCCCGCATCGGAGAAGATCAGGACATCCTTCTCGCCGTCCATGAAGGCTTGGGTCTCAGACGAATTGCTGCTGGCGGCACGCTTCTCGATGAAGAGATGACCATCCTCGGCCTTCAATGGCCGGATCGATCGGCCCGTGACTTCTGCCACGGCCTCGTCGCCGAACGCCCAGAGGATCTGGTCGAGCGCCGAAGGGATCGGGGCGAGCGTCATCAGCTCCATCATCGCCGCGTCACGTAAAGCGAGCGCTTCGCGCGAGACGACCAGCGCACCGGTCTCATCCCGGAGCGGCTCGGCCACCATATTGCCGTCGATCTCGACCAGCTTTTGCGCATGGATCGGGAAGGCCTGTTCGAGGTAGCCAAGAACATAGTCGCGCGGCGTCAGCGCGCCCTCGACCAGCTCGTCCTCGGGGTCCATCGTTTCAAGTCGGCGTTTCAGCAGGCTCTCACCCGTCGAGACCACCTGGATGACGCAAGCATGGCCCGCCGCCAGATCGTCCTCGATGGCGCGGATGATAGTCGGGGCTTTCATGCCCATCAGGAGATGGTTGAAGAAGCGCTGCTTGGTGCTTTCAAACCGGGACTTGGCCGAGGCGCGTGCGGCCGACGCATTGGTCTCCCCTGAAGCATTGTTGATGCCGGTTGCTGTCAGTGCCGCTTCGAGATTGTGGTGAATCGTCCGAAACGCGCCAGCGTAGGCGTCGTAGATCTCGGTCTGCGCCGGGGTCAGCGCATGCTCGAGCACATCGTATTCCACGCCATCGAAGCTGAGGGCGCGGGCCGTGTAGAGGCCGAGCGTCTTGAGATCGCGCGCGACCACCTCCATGGCAGCGACACCGCCTGCCTCCATCGCCGAGACGAAACTTTCGCGGCTCGGGAAGGGATATTCGGGGCCCTGCCCCCAGAGACCCAGACGCGCGGCATAGGCCAGGTTGTGCACGCTCGTGGCACCCGTGGCCGAGATGTAGAAGACGCGAGCGTGCGGCGCGGCCAGTTGCAGCCGCAGGCCCGCAAGACCCTGCTGCGAGGGTTTGACCCCCCTGCCCTGCTCGGACCCTGCCGCGTTCTGCATGGCATGGGCTTCATCAAAAGCCAGCACGCCGTCGAAGTCATCGCCCATCCACTCAAAGATCTGGCTCAGCCGCGTGGTGCCGCATTTGCCTGCAGAGCGCAGCGTGGCGTAGGTCGCGAAGAGGATACCGTCACTCATGGGGATCGGCTGGTCCGGTTTCCATTTCGAGAGCGGCTGGATGTCGGCGGGCGAGCCGCCAAGATCGGTCCAGTCGCGGATCGCGTCCTCGATAAGCGTGGCGGATTTGGAGACCCAGATCGCCTTCCTGCGCCCGGCAAGCCAGTTCACGAGGATGAGCCCTGCGCATTCGCGACCCTTGCCGCAGCCGGTGCCGTCTCCGAGGAAATAGCCGAGGCGATAGGCCCGTGCATCGGGGTCATCGTCGGCGCGCGTCAGCTTGGTCTGGTCGTCATCGATCGCAAACCGCCCCGGCAGGTCACGCCCATGGGCATCATGCGCCATGATGATGGTCTCGAGCTGCGCCTCGGAGAGATGTCCCTCTTCGATCAATCGCGCGGGCAGGCGTAATTCCGAACTGGCGGCAGCCGAAGGCACGGGTGGCGCGACAGAGGCCATGGCGATGCTTTCGACCAAGGGCGTTGGATGTTCTTGCGCGCCTGCGATCTCGATCCGCTGCGGGCGGTAGCGCGCATAGATGTCCGAGACGGGCGTGTTGTCGCGCGGTGTCTCAAGGTTCGTGAAAGTGAGCGAAATGGCGGCATTCGCCTGGGGTTTGGTAACGGCGGCAGGCGCGGTGGCGGTCTTGCGCGGGGCAGATGATGGAACGGTCGGCCGCCCGTGAGGGATCGCCGCTGGCTGTTGTACGGGTTGCATCTCGGGCCGGGTCGCGGTCACGGCGTCGACAAAAGGAAGGGCTTCGTCCAGATCCTGGACTGTGGCGCGGATGAATTCGCCGTCCTCCTGCACCTTGTCAAAAACCATCAACTGGGTTTCCACAGACGTGCCGAGCTTGCGGTAAACCTGTCCCGGCATCGTCAGCGCTAAGCGCAGCGTGAGGAGGCCGCAGGCGCGTGTCCAATGCGCGGCATCACGCTCCGGGCTGAACCCGGGTGGCATGATCGCCACAAGCCGCCCGCCGGGTGCCAGGCGCTTCGCGGCAGCGATGAGATGCTTGGCGGCGATGTGTTTGTCCCGGGAGCGATCGACCGAGGAGGCGAAGGGCGGGTTTATCACCACGACGTCGGGCAGAACCGGCGTCTGCAGCAGATCGTCGATATGCTCGCCGTCATGGCCTGTCACCTGGCCGCCGAAGAGGGCCCTCAGGAGGCGCTGGCGAAAGGGGTCGATTTCATTGAGCAAAACCGTGCCACCGGCCCGGGCGGCGAAAGCGGCCAAGGCACCCGTGCCGGCGGAAGGCTCGAGCACGGTCTCGCCCTTGCGGATCGCAGCCGCCTGCACCGCCAGGGAGGCAAACGGCAGAGGCGTGGAAAACTGCTGCAGCCGGATCTGCTGCTCTGACCGACGCGTTTCTGTCAGGAGCAGGGAGGCGAGGAGCTTTGCACCGGCGATGTCGCCCTTGGCGCCCTCACGCAGCAGCATCTGAACAGCCGCGGCCTGCATCAGGTCATAAGCCATGCGCCAATCCCATGCGCCGCTGGCATCGCTGCCATGAAACGTCTCGCGCATGATCCGGGCCAAGACTGAACTGCGCAGCGGCTGGTGCGCGATCTCCACTCCGATCTGCTTCAGGGCGGTGGCGAGGTCAGTATCGGAGATTGAGAGAGCCGGTTTTGTCGGGTTAGGCTTGGCCATTGGGTTTTTCCTTTGGATCAGGGTCTGAGTTCCAAAGGACAAAAAGCCCACTTTTCCCTTTTGCGGATGAGTATCCGAAATCAAAAACAGGGTCAGATCAGAAAGGACCAGACAGGATCGCCAATGCGATCAGACTGCGTCGGTCTCCGTGGATAGGTCGCGCAGCCATGTGGCAAATGCGTCCTCACTCACCTGATCGGCGGCAAGGTCTTCCATCATCCGGACACCCTTTCCGGGATCGGGTCGCAGATACACGCCATTGAGCCGCAAGAATGTAAAGGCTGCCACGAAAGCGGTGCGCTTGTTGCCATCGACAAAGGCATGTGCTTTGGCAATGCCATAGGCATAGGCCGCCGCGATCGCGAAGACATCTGCGTCCTCATAGGACGCCCGGTTCAACGCCCGGGCGGATCCCATTTCCAGAAGAGCCGGATCACGGGTCCCCGGCGCACCGCCGTGGCGCGCGATCTGGCGATCATGGACGACATACAAGGCCGCCAGCGGAACCCAGACCCAATCGCTCATGCAAGTGCTTGAAGCAGATCGCGGTTCTCATCCATGACGATCTCGGCTGCCGCAAGTGCGGCCTGCAGCTCGGGGTTTTCCGTCATCAGCTTCAGCCCGCCATCATCCGTGCGCACCGCATAGAGGGTATCCCCCTCCTTGGCATCCAGAAGCGCGAGCATCTCGGTGCTGAGTGTCACAACGGCGGAATTGCCGACTTTGCGGATTTTTGCTTCGATCATGGTAGGCCTCCCGTGGTTATACATATGTATATACGAAACCTCTGCATTAGGTCAAGTTTGCTCCTGGCACTTTTCGTCAATCAACGTCTGCAACTGATGCATCGCGTGGGCGTGCGATATCGGCGGGCGCGGGTCTTTGAGCGCTTCCTGCACCCTGGATCGAAACCAGGCATCGTGGGACTTCGTTTCAGCGGTCACGGAAATGGTCGTCGAGCCCCCTATCCAGAAGCTCGCCTAGGTAACTCGGTATATCGGTAACGCTCAGAACGACCTGAGACCGGCGGTCGGGGGATTGGACCTTGGACCCGTCGACTTTGTCGCAGGCCTGTTTGCGATCTGAAGGCTGTTTCAACTCGGGTCTCCCATTGACGTGTTGATCGAAGGTTACAGCAAAGTTTCCCGAACGATAAGAGCCTTGAAATTTCTATCTCTTTCATCGCCTCAAGCCACCCTTCGACATAGGCGGCGCTCTGGTCGAATTCAGGTTCCACCCCGATTTGCGCGCAAAGCATGCAGTTTCCGATTTCCGCGACTTATCCTGACAGTCAACCCAAGAAAGCTATCATTTCTGCTTGTCACATTGCTTGATCAGCCATTTGTGCAAGGCGGGAGCTTGGTCCGGTTTGGTTTTGAAATCCGCCGCCTGTTCGAGGAGCGCGCGCATGGCTTTGCCGTCTTTGCCGAGGGATTTGTTAGGCCAGTGGGGTTTGTGCGCTTCCCATGCTGTCAAATAGCCGTCAGCCCAGATGGAAAACAGGACCGGGTCCGCCGGGAACAGCGCCTCCGCCGGAGCGCCGTCCCGCAGCAAGGACAGACGGTGATTGTAGGCTATTACGATCAGGCCGAGGAGTTTTTGCAAGTCCGCATCGGAGGCGAGATCTTCTGCCACGACATTGAAAACCGTGATGATCCACTCGGAGGGTTTGATGAACTTGGGAGCGGTGCAAAGACCTGTCAAAAAGCCTTCCATCCAGGCGGGTGTGATCTTGGCCGGACGCAGAAGCTTATCCAGCGCCTTTTGTTCCTTTGTGCCGAACGGTGCGACCTCGGCGTAGGTTCCCTGGGCCGCGCGTTCTTCGGTGACCTCAAGACCGCCGAACGGCATCGGCGGCGCGTCCTGATGAACCCACGCCTCAAAGCTCATGGCGTGCACGAAATGCATGATCGGGGCCTTCTTCAGGTCGCGGCCCTCGGACATGGCCTGGGCCACGGCGACAAGCTCAGGCGTTGTGGGGTTCTTTGCAGCCGCCAGCAAGGCGGCATTGCGGGCAAAGATCATGGCCCAAAAGTCGCGGCGGGTCTCCAGATGCTGCCAAAGCTTGCGGGTCATGGCATTTTGGGTCGTTGCACTTTCGATGGCATCTGACGATGCGTCGCTGTCCTCGAACCAGCTGTCCGAGATCGGGAAGTGATCAGGCCAATGCTCACTCGCCATGATCAGGCTGCCGCGTGCGCGGACGGAGAGAGTGGAGACGGCGCCTTCGGGGTCAGCAATGGCCGCGATGTCTGCAATATCTGCCGATCGCGGGCGCAGATCGGCAAAACCTGCGGTCTCGACGACATCGAGCAGACCCGCGGCGGGCATTGTCCCGTTCGCTTGACCGTCCGCAAGCGCCCAGGACAGAGCGGTGAACGCATAATCTGTTGTTGCCTCCAAGGCGCCTGACTCATTTGCAATCTGCGCGATCATCTGTTTTTGCTCGGAGGCGCTGGTGCACGGAAGCACAAAAGCGTCTTTCACGCCAAACCCCTGTTTGAGCAGCACCACCGCCAAAGCACGTCGGCCACCCGATTGAATGGCCATAGAGAGGCTCTGCGCACCGCTGCCATCGACCATCGAGGATACAACGCGGTGGATCTTGGGTTTTGAGCGCGTGTCAGTTGCCGGCGTCCCAGTTTTGAGGGCGGATCGGATGATCTCATCCATACCGCGCAAGGTGTCAGGGTCTTGTAGCCAGCTTCGGATCAAGGTGATGCGCGATAACAAGGTTTGAGACAGATCACCCGCCTGCTGGCGCAGAGCGAGACCGGTTAGCGCGCCGGAGCTCACCGAGGCGTCTGTCGCAAGAAGCAGCGCTGCGGCGGCATCTCCACATAGGGACTCTGGTCGGGTAGCGAGTTTGCGAATGAAAGCAAAGCGCGCTTCTGGCGGCAAGGTTGGCAGCATCTCGTCCAGCATCGCCAGCATGGCCGAAACCGAGTCTTCGCCGATGTCATTGAAGCCTTTGAAGATGCCGTCGAACATCTCATCGGGGATGTCGGGAATACCGTTGATGTCAGCAAAGGCATCCGGGTCTTCGGAGATGACCGCATGGGCCAGCGATGGTGGCGGGGTCAGGCCCGCACGCGTCCAGGCGCTGGAGAGAGACAAGGCCGTTTGGGATGTCAAGTCGGCGTCGAGCAAGGCCACCACATCGCGCATGTCATCCAGGAAGGTGCGCCCTTTGCGCTGCCCGTTCTCATCGGCCATGCGGGCCTCATCCAGTGCGGCGACCAGCATCGCCATCTGGCCGTCCGACAATGGGCCACTTGCGGCCTCTTGGATCAGCGCAGCGCAGAGGTCCGGGCGCGTCAGAAGATCCTTGCCACACCGCCGTAAAAGCTCTGACTGCTGCAACGGCAACTTTGGCGCTTCCACGGCCCGAACCATCTTTGAAAGAAACGCGTCCACCCTGATCCCCCTCGGTTGACATCATTGCATTGCAGAAAGTTTGGTTCTGCCCAAGGCAAAACCATATCTTGGCCGATTACTCCCCCGAAATCTGCCCTATCACGATGCGAATTCGCGCGCGTTCCGCCTTGAGAGAGGCCCGCTAGAGAGCTGGCAATCGCTTCTCTTTGAGCAATGATTTGACGTCTTCCTCTGCCTTTTGCCAGGCTGGCAGGTGGCGCGCGCGGATACAGGCGTTCGGGCATTTGGTTGACAACCATAGCGCTGCCTGTGCGTCGCGGGCGCTCCCAAAGCCATCTCAACGGCCAGGCGCCGCTTCAAGAGACTTCTCGAAACGCTTTTCTGCCGTCGCGGCTTCTTTGATGAGCGCGTCGAAACTGTCAGGTGGATTGCCATCTTCCAACATCCCTTTGAATGTCGCATAGGCATCCGTTTTGCTGCCGTAGGCGCGCAGGGTCTTGTCGTCGTTCACCCATGCCACCACGATGACCTTCGCGTCACTGTTGAACCGGTAGAACAACCTATACTGTTGGAAGAATTTCGCCCGGAACCAGTGCTTGCGATGATCGCCGAGTGTGCCGCCTTGCCGGAATGCCGCGGCACCCGGATCCGCCGGTATGGCCTCGGTCACCAGCTTGAAGATAGCGGCCAGCCGTTTCGTGCAGTTCTTTTTGCGCCAGGTCTTGGGATCGCGCGTTCTTCGCGCCTCGGCCTCGAGGGTCAGCCCTTCGAGCTGGTCCAGAAAGAGCGGATGCGCATAGATCGACCATCCGTTTACGACAAGGGGCGTTTGGGCGGGCACGCTATCGCCGCTCATTCATCCTCGAGCGATAGCGGCGCATCAAGATCGACGTCAACGTCTCCGACCAGTGCTGCAAGACGGTCATGCAAAGCCCCATCGAACGCCCGAATGCGGTCCGGATGCGCCTTGATATCGGCCTCGACAAAATCGAGAAAGGCTCCGAGAACGGGATCTTCCTCGTCGCTGCGCACGGGCTCGATATAGACCCTGCCACTCGGCTCGGTGCAGTAGCGAATCTGGTCGCCCTTGCCCAGCTTGAGCTGCTTGCGCACACCCGCCGGCACGGTCGTCTGATACCGATCCGTGAGCTTCGATACATCTTGTGCGAGCGCTGTCATGGCAGTTTCCTGAAAAAAATGAGCTTTAACGCATTCGCGTGGGTAATGCATTTGCATTGCCTTGTCAAGACAAGCCACAGGATGTGCCGTCGCCGGACCGGCCGATCAACCGTCCGACGCAGGACCTAATCTCGCCCGGCCAGAAACTCCGCCAACACCGGGCTTGACGCGCCTTTCGCGGAACTGAGGAGAGCCGATCCGGCGAGCGAGGCTTTCGAGAGGCGCACGAGGCCGCCAGTTTCTTCGATGCGATAGCACCGCCGCTTTTGCCGCCCCCGCCTGTAGTGGGTGGCCGTGACGATCTGGCAGGTACTGCCATCACTCAAGCTGACGGGAGCGGCGAGCTTGATCCTGTCGCCTTCCTGGTAGTCCGGGATCGCGGCCCAGTCCCTGCAGCGCTGGCGCCAGGCCTGCGCGTAGCTGTCGGAGTCTTTCAGACTGGAGAGCAGGTTGAGCAAAGACAGTGGCGCGCGGGACTCAACGGGGCCGGCGCTTTCCTCCATGTCCTTGTAGCCCCAGCAACCGTCGTCGTAGCGCGTCAGGAACACCGCCCCGAAGGTGATGGAACCGTCTGGATCGGTGACATAGGTCGCGTCCTCGACTGGGGCGCCATCGAGATTGGTGATCCGCGCCGCAGCATACCAGGTGGAGCCGACCTTGCAGGCTTTCACCAGTTCGGTCTTGCGCGTGTCGGTCTCGAAGCTGCAAAGACGAGCGATTTCCGCTTTCTCATCCGCGTAGGTCTGGACGCGGCGGTCGGTGTAGAAGAGCCACCCCATTTCAGAGTCCTTTCTCTCATTGGGGAAAATTGTTGTCGCCAATGTCCCGAGAGGGCCGCAGGCCCGGCAGGGTATTGGCGATGCTTGTTTGAGAAAGGGCGCGTTATGCCGCCCTCCGGTCATCGATCTCCATCAGCGCATCGAGCGGTACGCGATAGGGCTGCATCGCGTCGAAATCCTCGCAATTACCGCAGTTCTGCACGATCGCGAAGGTATCGCAGGCATCCTTGAGGATGACCCGGAAGGTACCGCCAAGGCCCGAGGGCACCTCGTAGGTCCCGCCGATGAGATAGTCCGAGGCCCGGCGCACGAAGACACGGATGCTGTGGCCATCTGTGGCGAGCCGGATCGTCCCCTGCCCCCGGTCTATGAGCACCTGCACATCATCGAGGATGTCGGTGTAGAACTGGCCGGTCAGATCGCGGAATGCGATGCGCCGTTGCGCCATCCAATCCGTATCGCGAAACGGGTTCATGCCATCGGCGAAGGCGAAGGAGGGATCGGCCTGCTCGGTGGTGACGATGCGGGTGGTCGTGCCATCGATGCCGTTCGAGCGCAGATGCACGCCATTGCCGACGATGAGGATCAAGGCAGGCCGATCAATGGGCCCGTTCCAGTTGGGCAGGAAGGTCTTGCAGGCGCGCGCATGAGCGATCTGCGCCGCGACTGCGGAGGCAGAGAACTTGAGAATAGCCATGGGGATGTCTTTCGGTTGGGTGTGAGAGGGTCGACCCGCGCGGGCGGAATGTTTCGCGCGGGTCGCGTGATGCGTCAGGCCGCCTGCGCGACCTCTCCGTCAGGTTCCGGGGTTTCCACGATGGGCGCCGTCTCATCACAGGCGACACCGGCGGTCTGCATCATGGGCGGGCACCAGGCGGCCACCGCAGCGCGCTGCGCGTCCGTGAGCGTGGCGAAGGGCTCGGCAAAGAGCTTGTCGCAGAAGGCGACGATCTCCTTCTTGCTCGACGAGGCCAGCGTTACCGCCTCCTGGGCGAGACCCAGATCCTCGCCAAGGATCTTCAGGAGCCAGGCCTTCTTGAAGCGGTTGAACAGCGCCGCGTTCGGCGTCCAATGTGCGCGAATGTCGGGCATGACCTCGATCTCGAACTCATGCATCAGGCTGTCGCGCCTAGGATCCCGCGCGAAGCAGGACTGCGTGGTGCTGGCCGTGGCATAGGCCACGAGCTTGGCCTTCTCACCCGCATCGAGCGCGCGAAACGCCGCGAACTGATCGGCGGGCGCGCGGGCGTCATCGAGCCAGGACAGATCAAGCGCATCATGCGCTGCCGCCACCTGCTCGAGCGAGGTCTCGTCGATCTCGTCCATCTTGGCGTGGTTGCGGTATTCTTTGCGGGCCTCGATCTTGATCGCCTGCGTCACGGCCATTCCGCTGTACAGAACGTCACTCACCAGCTTGAAGAGCGTCAGGTCAAGCGTGGCCTCCGGATGCAGCGCCATCGCGGCGCCAAGGGCCATGGCCCGCTCTGTCTTGAGATCCTCAGCCAGCGAGGCCGGGTAGCTGATCTCGCCAGCGTCCGGGGCCTCCTCCCCCGTCTGGTTACTCGAGGAGCCGCGCGCGCCCTCCTCTTTCACGGTGTCCTCGGGGCGCACGAGTCCCACATGGAGCGTGACCTTACCGCCCGACCACGACGCAATCACCCCAGAGCGCGCGAGGTCCTCGGCGCTGTAGGCCTCCTGCAGGTCGCGGGCTTCCTCTTCCAGGGCGTCCACGCGGTCGTCGAGAGCAGTGTAGGCGTCCTCCTCGAGCCCCTCGTCCTCCATCTCGAGCTGCAGTTTCTCGAGCTCGGCGGTGATCTCATCGATGCGCTTCTGGGCGGCCTCATCCGGCTCGATCGGGCCGGGATAGACGCGACCGAAGTCGGCCATGGTCGCGTAATCATAGCGCACCATCGCATCCGCCCAGGCAAAGCCCAGCCTCATACGGGCGTCCTCGGCGGCGGCACCGAGCTTCTCGAGCAGGATGGTCTCAACCAGCGCCGCATCCTCGAGCACGGAATGCTCTTCCAGAAGATCAGCCGCGACAGCGCCGCCTCGTGCCACGTAGTCTTCGCGCACGAAGGCCCCGATATCGTCGCTGACCTGCACCCCGCGGGATTTGAGCGACTGACGGACGGTATAGGCCTGCAGATAGCCGCCGTCTTTCGTAAGCGCCTCGAAGACCTCGCGCTGCGCCTCCTGGCTCGGGTGCTCGGCGAAAGCCTTCATCGTGTCGAGCGTGATCACCTTGGCCCGGGCCGCGGCGCGGATGTCGGGGTGGATCAGGCCGTAGCGCAACCGGCCTTTCACGGCAGCGACGGTCGTGCCGAATGTTTTGGCGATCGTCTCGGGCGTCTGGCCGTCGACCTCCATCATCCGGGCGAAGGCCTCGAACTCGTCGATCGCGTTCATCGGTGCCTGGGTGACGTTCTCAGCGAGCGACAGGGCTGTGGTCACGTCGCAATCGTCCGGAACAAGTCGGCAGTCCACCTTGGTCTTCGCGGTGAACCCCTTGGCAGCCTTGTCAGCGACCAGCTCCTTCAGCGCGGCGTGACGCCGGCCGCCGGCGAGCACGGCGTATTTACCATCGATCTTCTGGACCAGGAGCGGCTGGAGCAGGCCCAGCACGGCGATGCTGGCTTTGAGATGCGCGATGTTCTCGGGGTCATAGGTTTCCGGGGATTTGCTACGCACATTGGCGGGATGCGCAATTAGCTCGCCAATTGCGACAGTGAAAGGGGCAAAGTTTGCGGTCATGGGATGTCCTTTTCGATAGGTATGAAACGGTCTGCGCGATCATCCGCGCGACCAATCCCCGGGTTCGGGGATCAAAACGACAAAAGGCCTGCTTTGCCCTTTGAGGGTCAGCGGGCCTTGAGTGTCGGAGGTGTAGGATTGAGGCTGCCCCCTGCCCTACCAGTCGCGCGCCAGCATGATGGTCAGCACGCGCATGGTGGTCGCGGGGTTGTCCGGGGTCTCGGCCCCGTATCGGAAATCCGAGTCAGCCTCGTAGAGATCGATTTTCCAGAACACGGTCTCACCCCGGATCTCGACCGCCCCGAAATCGTGCCAGCCTTCGGGGTCGTTTTCGGGCTCAAACGTCTCGAACGTGCCCGTGGCCTTTACTGCCTCCGCCATGAAGCCATCATCGGCCTCCATGAGCGAACGGGTGACATGCATGCGGCCCTGGATGGGCTGCGCGGGCGGGATGCCGAGACAGGCGAGCTGGCGGAACGCGTCGTTCTGTGCGGCGATTACGGTCGGGTCCGGGCGGTCTGTCTGGGATTGAGCGGTACTGGTCATGGGGCTCTCCTTTGAGAAGTTGAAACACCCTTCTCAAAGCCTGCTTTTTCTTTTCCACGTGGCGGAAGAACCGAGGCCGAAGGTGCCTTACCCGAACAGCCGTCTGCCTCTGTAGTTCGGGTTGGGGATGGTTTCGATCCAGCCGCCCTTTTCCGTGATGCTCTCAAGCGCTGCCGAGAGCGGATAAGCACCCTCGGACTGGCTCCACCAATAGGCACCGCGTTCGAAGGTGATGATCCTGCGGTGACCACCAGGGAAACAGGCGACCCGCAGCGTCTTTGGGTCCTTGTGTGACATGGGAATCTCCGTTTGCGGGGTGTTATCAGGCAGCCTCGGCGCTGCCCCCTGCCCTGCCCGCCTCCGAGCTGGCGATCAGGTAGTCACAGGCGCGCTGCGCATCCGCGGCGTGCTTGAAGATCGCGGTTTTGTCCGAGCGCAAAACGCGCAGCCAGTTGTAGAGGTAAGCGGCATTCATCTCGAGCGTATGCGCCGTGAACCCAAGCTCCTGTCCCAGGAAACAGGAGGTCAACTCGGCCACAATCTCTTCGCGGGCATAAGAAGTATTGCCGAACCGCGAGAGGCCATAATCGCGGTTCAGCCGATGCGGGGCTTTCGTGGCATGGGCAAGCTCATGCGCCCAGACCCCGTAGAAATTGCGCGGGTCCTGAAACCGCGTGACCTGCGGCATGTAAACCTTGTCCACCGGCGGCAGGTAGTAGGCCTCGCCGCCCGCGAATACCGTGGTGATGTCGATCGCATCGAAGAATGTCTGCATATACGGGATGGGCTCTGCAGGGGGATGTTCGGGCGTTGGCTCCGGGTCTGGGTAGAAGCTGTCGGGCAGACCCTCGATCTGGCAGCCATTGAACACGCGATATGATTTCTGGAAGCGGAAGATCCGAGCCTCCTCGGAGTGATCATCGCCATCGCCGCAGTCGTCGTCGTTATCGGCGCCTTTCCGACTTTGGCCGTAATACACCACGACGGAGGACTTTTCGCCCTTGCGGACCTTTGCGTCCAACGCATTGGCCTGCGGCAGCGTCATCCAGAAGGGCGAGCTGTGGCCTGCCATCACGGTCCGCATGGTCAGCAGGAAGTTGTTCACCCCCAGGTAGGGCTCACCGCCCACGCGCAGGGGACGAGAGCTGCCACCTGCCGTCCAGGGCTTGCGCCACGGCAGGACGCCGCGCTCGATGATGCGGATGATTTCGTTTGTGATGACCTCGGAGGCATCGAATTTGGGCGTGCGGGATCGGGCCATGGCTGGCGTCCTTTCGTGTGTTGATGAGAGAGAATGGGATTCAGGTTGACCGACGGGTGCGCGGGTCGTTGGCGATCCTCGCACCGAGCTTTTCGACCATGTCGATGTAGGTGGTCAGTGGGATGGACCTGCCGGGACCCCAAGATTCAGGGTCGATCGATCCGTCCCGCGGCACGCGGGGCAGGTTCGCGAAGGCGATCACATCGGTGACGGGTCGGATATCGATGAAGGGCGTCCTTCGTGCGACCGCAAGAGCGGCCAAGGGCAAGCGCTCGATCGGCGCGAGCGTGGACACGGTGGTCCAACCGAGATGGATGAACGTCCCGCCATGTCCGCAGATCACATGCGCGTCCGGCAATGTCGCCGCCTGCCTGAGATAGCCGAGATCGCGCAACACAGTCTCGCGTTCGAGCCGCCGCGCCAGCTCGGTCTTGCCGGTTCGGCGCAATTCCTTGTGCCGCCACCAGGAGGCAGCGGTCGCGCGCAACACGCGCAAGACACCTGTTTGCATGGGAATGCCCTTCGTCAAGAAAGACAGACCGGAATCCGGCCCGGACCCATTTGAGGGACCCCAAAGGCCCTCATCCGTCAGTCACAAAACCCGAAGGACACTTTCACTTTTTGGCGGGCAGAACCGACAGGGCTGGCAGCTTCTTCAAATATACGTCTCAGGCAGTGCTCAAAGCACCAAGACCTGCGGCATTTTCCAAGATGTGCGTGTTACCGGGACATGAATTTCTTGGGAGAAACGCGGAGTTCACTGCTGTTGACTTGATATTCGGTAATATTGCCGCTATATACCGTCATAATGACCGTATGGAGTAACGTTATGCACATCACAAACTTTGCAGAAGGCGGACAGTTTGAACCGCGCAAGATCGCAGCAGCGCTGCGCACCTCGGCAGAGGAGATCGCAATGACGGTTGGTCTTGGCAAGGATGCCATGCAGCGGCGGAGCCGTATCAGCTCGGACAAGACACAGCGCCGTTTGCGCGAACTGGTCGAAGTGCTCAACAAGGTCGAGCCGCGGTTCGGGTCGGAACTGATGGCTTATGCCTGGTATCGCTCAGAGCCCCTGCCCGGGTTTGACGGCCGGACCGCGATGCAGTTGGTGCAGGACGGCAAGGCGCAGCAGGTTCTCGAATACATAGACGCGGTCGACGCAGGCGTGTTTGCCTGATGCCTCTTAACGCTGGGCGTTATACAGGTCCGCTCTACCGCGCCCTCAACCCTGTCTATGCGCGTGAACCTCTCTCTGGGCGTGGTGCTGAACTCTATGGAGGGCGATTCAACGCGAAGGGCACCCCGGCCCTCTACACCGCGCTCGACCCAACCACGGCGTTGCGCGAAGCCAACCAGGTGGGAAGCCTGCAGCCCACGATCCTTGTGTCCTACGCTGCCGACCTTGGCCCGATTCTTGATACCCGCAACGCAGACGCAGTTGCGCAATACGGAATGACAAAAGGCACACTCGCAGATCCGGGCTGGCGCGCAAGGATGCTCGATGGGCAAACTGTTCCGACGCAGGACTTTGCCGCCAGTCTCATCACTGACGGCTTTGCGGGCCTTCTGATCCGAAGCTTTGCTAAGGGCACATCGGCGGTAGACAACAACATTGTGCTGTGGCGCTGGACTGGCGAAGGATGCAGACTTGACGTTGTGGATGACGAAGGCCGACTGTCCCGGATGTAAGAAAGCTTGCTTAGCGCGCCGTCATCTTGATGTTCATAAAGATTCGTGTTGATTCTCTGACCACCGCGGTGTTGACGCTTTTCCGTATGGAGGTTGCTAAGTGTCGCCGTCATTGGCTTCCTTGATAGTGGTCGGTAATGCCCATCTCGTTGCAAGTTTGCTATCACATTCCTTGCCTCATCATTGCGTCGAAGTAGGCGTTGGTATTTCTCACATGCCCTGAGCTGGCCCTCAGAAGCATCTCGTCGAGTGCAAGAAGAAGCCGTCCTGGGCCGTGTTCTCTGAGATGTTTTAAGATTTTGTCTTGTCCTATTCTTAGCAACTTCCCTACGTCTGCCAAAATCCTTATAACCGATTGATGGTCTCTTGGTTCATTGGGGAAAAACTCTGACACGTTTTTTAGGTCTTCCCAAGCCATAGTGGTTGGGTCTCCTCGTTCCCGGTAATCAGAGCTGGTGTGACCACCTATCGCATCCTTTTTTATATTCAATCTTGTGGGTTCTACGTGCCGGACATTTTGTCCGTCGTCGCCGGACATTTCGTCGGGCATCAGTGCGTGAGCGTCGTGGTTTCCGGCCGGAAACTCTTTGATTTCTACTCCGGTCAACTCTGCCAATTTCTTGATGAGTTCTATGATCTCTTCGGCTTTCAGAGTGGCACGCCGTAGGATGTTGCGCACTTTTTGGAGAAACGAGACTGTCTCCTCATCCTTTGCTTGACGCAGAGCTTCGACACGAAGAGCCAGTGCCTCGGCCTTAAGTGACCGTAGCTTTTCCTGATCGTCCACAAGCTGTTCTGCGTGTTCGGTGAGCTCTCTTTCCCGTTCAAACATTGGCTGCAAATCGAAGCCAAATGCATCTCTGATCAATCCACCGTAGCGAAGAGGGAACCGCTTCCGGGTTGCGCTATCCCTGCGGCGGATCAGCCCCGCATCCACGAGGTGTCCGATACACCGCCGGATCGTTCTCTCGTTCAGGCCGTTCGTTCGCTCCGACAAGGACGCGTTTGAGGGGAAGACAATGGTCATTGAAGCCACTTGTCCAGCCTTCTTCGGCATGAAGCTGATCAAGGCCTGAAGCGTTACTAGATCATTTGGTGTTAGCCCGAGTTCTTTGCGAAGCACTCGGATCGGTTCGATGACCCTGTACGGGTTTGTACTGAGTACAGAAGATCGTTCCGCCAAGGCGGGGGTGTGAGAAAATACCTGTCTCATGATGATTTTGACAGAAAAAGCTTCCCCGTTCACCGCGAACGGTGTTGAAATCGATTCGCCTTCGGGGTATCAATCAGGTGTCGAAGCTAATTGAGGCCCTTCGGAAGCGTTGCTTTCGGGGGGTCTTTCCTTTTCTGACGTGTCCTCCTTTCGGCTCTGTTTTTGTTGTCTTTGGTTACGTGTCCTCGACGTCGAGATCCTCCGATGTCGGGGCGGCCAAATTTGAAAAATCGTCAGGATCACCACTTGTGGGCTTCGGCAGGACGGTTTGGCTCCTATCCACCTCGTTGGTGTCGATTGTGGCACTCATACCCGCACTCTTGTCCGCCGCTCGCGCGGCAGCCAAAGCCGCTAAGGCGGCCTTCGGGTTCTCTGATATCCATGCATGAAGTCCGTTTTCACTGCTCTTAACGGTAATGACCACGTTCCTTTTGGTGATCTTTACAGAGCCGTAGTCTGTCGCGATCGCTGAGAGGGAAGGAGGTTTTTGCCTCCGCATCATTACCTCAAAGGTGGCGAATCGCTTGTCCGAACCGTTCCCGGCATCTTTGGATTTCAAAATTTCTGCCGTGAAGTTCTGGTTTCCGGCCGGAAACCCGAGGCTTTCGTAGGATTTCGCAGCCGCATACCAGCGATCACGACCAACCCCCGAGGCAGGTCCAATTGCTTCTATGATCTCTGTGGGAATGCAGGATGTGACTTGCTTCATCCGGGCGAGGCCGGTGAGCTTAGCCCCGCCGCGCCGCGCCTTCTGGTCGATATTCAGGGCATCACAGACCAATCCTTCATCTTTCCCGGAATCCAGGAGAAAACGTGCGAATAGGGCCTTTTCGATCCAGCTAAGGTCCTTGCGGAAGCTGTTTTCTTGTCCCTGAGCAAGAATAGCCTGATCTTCATCGAGGGATCTGATCAGGGCCTTTGCTGGCTTTCCGATCAGGCGAAGCGCTGCGAGACGTCTACGCCCGTAGATTACCCTGTATCGGCGTCCTGTCGGGCTGATGAGTATTGGGATTAGCTGGCCTTGTTTCTCGATACTCTCGGCAAGTTCCCGGATCTCTTGATCGTCATCTAGTGAAAGACGATCCTTGAACTCAGAGTCATCGATCAGATCCGTACTGATCTCCTGAATGGAAGATTGTGCTGCATCTTGAAGGGAACGGGCCATGCCGGAAAGGGCAGGGGCTCTGGACTGGGCTTGGGTGGAGGAAAAGGAGGGATCTTCCACTTTTTCCTCGTCGTCAGGAATGTCGAATGTAACTTTGCGGGCCATTATTTGCGCCCCCATGCGGTCCCGATAAGACCTTCAACCTCGTCAACGACCCCGTTGATGGATTCAATTGCCCTATCATAGGTCTGCCGGTGAAAATCGGATCTTGCAATTTCGTAGAGCGTCTGTTGGGTAAGGCCCGCATCCGAAACAGCAGAAGACTTCAGGAATGGCTGTGTGAGTACATCATCGGTGAACATTGTCCGAAGAAAAGCTGCCATCTGTGTTTGGGGGCCGTCATTCGGCTCAAAGCGTGTGATCAGGAATCGCATGAAGTCCCAGTCTGGAGAAGCACCTACATCTGCGATTGTTGCCATTAGGCTGGACGTGAGCTGCAGGAACTGCGCCATAGAGGCCACATCAAGCATGCTCGGGATGACAGTCACGATCAGCGAAGTTGATGCAACCAAGGCAGAGAGTGTCGTAAATCCGAGCTGGGGAGGACAGTCGATGACGACAACGTCGTAGTCGGCTTCGACCTCATTTATGCACAGGGCAAGCCTCTGATAGAACGGCGGACGGATGTTGTTCCGAAGGGCATGTGCAGTTTCCGTTTCGAACTCGGACAAAAGCAAACCGGCCGGTGCCAGGTCAAGATTGTGGAAGTATGTCTTGAGCAAAATATCTCGGAAAGGGACGGGATCCTCATAGCGAAGGGCATCATAGACGGTGCCTACTTCAGGAAAATCTAGCTCCGGCCGGAAACCGAACATGGTGGTCATGGATGCCTGAGGGTCTAGGTCAATTGCCATGACTCGGTATCCATCTAGGGCCAGTTTTTGTGCCAGATGAATTGCCGTTGTCGTCTTGCCCGCTCCGCCTTTGAAATTGGCGATAGAGATGATCTGGATTTGCTCCCCATCTCGGCGGCGAGGTACGATGTGATGGAACTTTGTGCTTGACGCTGCAATCTCATGACGGGCGATGTCGATTTGCTCTGCCGTGTAGAACCTACGGCCGCGGGCGTCTGTCTCGATCTCGCCTAGATTGAGCCTGTCTTCGAAGAACATCTTCCTTAGAAAGTCTTGGCTGACCCCAAGGACTTGGGCAACCTCTGTTGAACTGAAACGCCGCAAGGCCTTTCGCTCATCTGGTAGAAAGGACTTGCGCATGTTCACATCGAGCGACTTACTCAGACGTGTTGCCATGGCCTGGATCTTTTGATCCATTCGAATCCGCTGCTCGTTCATGCTCGTCTCGCTGCCCGTGTTTCGGGTCTAATTTGAGAAAGAACGCGAAACCGACCGAAACTGATGGCTTGCGTTCTTCTGGAAAAATGTCACTAAAAGCCTTGACGGGCAAGAGATTTCTCGGACACGGCGGTCCCGCAGAAAAAAATACACATAATACAATAACTTACGCCGTCTCCTCCCTGCGTCTCAACAACTGCTTGTGGTGCCATTGGCGTGGTGACCCAAGATATACGCGATAACCATAGGGACCTTTCTCTACTTCTGAACGAATCTGATTCCCAAAGGTCACTCAAGCAACCCCAGTTTCTCGGCCCGCTCCAATAGCATTTTCACCGACGAAGGCTGCCAGCTTGTCCGCCCGCGGGGTGTGCGCTCGCGCATCGCTTCCAGCCGGGTGCAAATCGCCTGAAGCGTGATGTCGGGGTCCGTACCCTTAATGCCGGCGATGATGGCGGGCAGGCGGTCGTCCGTTTCGCGGCGCCCGGCGCGGGCCAGAACCTCGGCAGGCAGGAAGCCGTCGCGGACATAGGCCTTCACAGCGCGTATTAGGCGGCTTTGGGTCCAGCGACGCGCCTCGGGTAAGGGGCCGTTGATGATGCGCAACACGTCCTCCCAGGCCAAGTCGGGGCGCAACCGGCGCACATGGGGCACCCAGTCTTGCGCGGTCTCATTCAGACGCTCCATGTAACCGTCCTGTCGCGCCAGCCGCACCTTGCGAAGAGCAGCAGGGTCTCGCGCGCGCAGGCCCGGATTGCCGCCCACGCGTCCTTTGGTCCTTGCGCTCGCCAAGCCGGCCTTCGTGCGTTCCCGGATCAGGGCGCGTTCAAACTCGGCCGCGGCCCCCAGAACCTGCAGCGTGAACTTGCCCTGCGGGGATCCGGTGTCGATGGGGTCCTGGATCGAGCGGAAGAAAGCACCCTTGGCCTCCAGCCGCTCGATCACCTCCAGCAGATGCGACAGCGACCGCGCCAGTCGGTCGATCCGAACGACAACCAGAGTGTCGCCCTTGACCACGCGCTCCAACACGCGCGCAAGGACCGGCCGCGCACGATTTCCGCCCGAGGCCTGTTCTTCATGGATCTCGGCACAACCCGCGGATTTCAGGGCCTGCGACTGGGGCAGGGGGGTTTGATCCTCGGTTGAAACGCGCGCGTAGCCTATCAATGGCATCAAAACAGGCCTTTTGCAGTTTCATACATCACTGATAAACGACCGTTTGTAAACGAATGCAAGGGCGTGCTCTGTTGCGCTATTCGTCAGAAACCCCTTGGTTTCCAGTATAGCCAGCAGGATCAGGGAGCTTTCGCGGGCCGTCGCACGCGCATGCTATATAAGGTGTGCAGACACATCTTTGGAAAACCCTTGGGTAATATGCAGAAGTGCCGTATTTTGCAGATATGAAGACTCAGGTGCCTTTAGAGTATAATACGTTTGACGATCCTTTTGAGGTCGCGGAGGAGCCTGAACAGACGTCCGAGGACGACCTGTGGTTCCTGCCCGGCCCGATGGAAGAGGAGCCGGACTATCTGCCGCCCGGAACAAAGTCAGAGCCACATGAAACCGCAGTCGTCGACGATTGGCGACAAGCCGAGGCGGGCAATGCCGCCCGTCTCGGCCGAGTGGCCGGTCGGCTCGGCGCGCTGGACGACCGGTTGCACCGCGGCCCGGAGGGATGGCGACATCGGCTCGCCCTTATCGAAGCTGCAGATCTCAGTTGGTTCGTGGGCGACCGGGTCGGCTCGGATCGGCTGGCGCTCTGGATGTCCATGCAGTTGTCGGGCGTGCAAGAGGACATTGGGGCGCTTGCGCGTGCCGCATGGGCTGTGCGGCGGTTGACGGGCGGTCCCGTGCCCGAGGCAGACCTGCCCTCGTTTCTCGATCGCCGCGATCCCGAAAACGTGTCAGATGATGCCGAGCCGTTCGCGGATCGCGCAGGCGGGTGGCTCGACCTGATGGCAGCAGCAGCTGATCTGCATCCGATTAGCCGCAGTTGCATGGGCTTTCACCTCTGGAACCTCGCGGGCCTCGGACAGCAAGGCGACCGGATGGAAGCAGCCGTCACGGCGGGGCGCATCGCGGCCGGCGAGGGAAAAGGGGCGGCCTTCGCGCCGATGGCGATGGGCGGGGCTGGGGGCTTGCGTGCTAGTGGCCCGCCTGCCGAGCGACTAGTCCGCTGGCTTGACGGTATGGAGAATGCCATTCTAAACGCGACGCGTCATTTAGACGATATTGAAGCCTGGTCGGCGCGGGCTGAAATTGTGATGGGTCCGTTGTCGGGCCGCACGCCGCGGGCCTTGCGCGTGGTGCTGAACGAATGGCCACTCCTGTCCGCCCGAATGGCCGAAACCCTGACGGGTGCAAGCCGGGCAGCAGTCCAGCGCAACCTCGCGTGGATGGAAACACGAGGTCTGATCCGGGAAGTGACGGGGCAAGGGCGGTTTCGGATGTGGCGTGGCGTCGTCTGAAAACAGTATCCGCTCGACATCCATCGCGCCGTTCAGGATTCAGTGAGTATTGATCGTCCATGCTTAGGCTTAGTTGCGCAAATGCTGAGAGTGATTCATCTTGGTAATTTAGTGTGGTAGATGCGGTAGAGGGGACGTGGACGTGCAAGACGAGCAGACCCATTCTTGTGCGCGGAGGAAGTTACCATCAATTTCACTCACCTCTTGCGCTTCGTTGGACGCCATCGCTCGCTCCTCGGAGAGGCTGCCCAAAAAGCATCACTAAATCGCCCATTTGTTCTCAAAAAGTGGGTACAAAAAATGGGGATGGTAATGGTTACCGCCAGCAATCAGATTACTGTTAAATCTTTGGGGGAATCTACTTGAGTACTTGGCCTATTTTTCAGAAGGATATTGTGCAAGTCCTCTCCGTTTTCCTTTCGAACACACTTCCGGCTATAGGTGGTGATCGATGGTGGAAGTTCTACGTCTTAGATCAACTTAATCCATATCAGGCTCATCGCCTTCAGAAAGCGCGGGGGCAGTCGCTTGGGCAGTTGGACCTCGCGGCCCTTATTCGGGTGGCTTTGGCCAGTTGTGAGGAGATGACTGTCAAGAAATGCGCGACACGGGAGTTTCATGATCTTCTGGAAGCGATGAAGGCTATACGGAACAGGCATGCACATTCCCCGGCCGATGGCATTCCAGTTGCAATTGAGGCGCGTGACCTTGAAAGTAGTGCTGATTTCGTTGCATGCATCGACAAGTCTTCAATTCTACCCGACCAGCTTCGAGCTGCAGCGAAGCAACTCCTCTATCAGGAATCTATGTTGAAGCCCGCAAAAGCTGCAACATCATCTAGAAAAAGCCCGCTTGCCGTGCTGCGCCATCCGGAACCATTGTTGCCTGAAAATAGTCTTCAGAACAAAACGTACATCGGAATGGATTTTGGCACCTCGACTACCGTTCTGAGTGCAGTCTCACTAAGGGACGGAGCTGAACAGGTGGATGCTCTTATCATCGAGCAACCTGACCAGGATGGCGTAATGACGCGCAATCACTTGGTCAATACCGTCATCGCCTATGTCAACAAACGGCTAGTGTTCGGGCGCGAAGCATTCCGCCAAAGATCTTTTCTCCACGAAGGGCGAAATGTATTTTCTTCGTTCAAAATGCGTTTAGGCGTCGATCTTGGTCCAACTTATCCAGAGACGGCCGTGCGCGCTGGTGTGCTCAAGTCTGGCCACAAGATCGAGTCCGCACAAGACGCCGCAGCAATGTTCTTCCGCTTCATAAAGAGAGGCGTGCAAACCGCGCTGGATACCGCAAAATTGCCGAAAACGCCCGAGTGGTGTGTGTCTGTGCCCGCCTCATTTGAGGCAAACCAGCGCAAGGATCTGGAGACAGCTTTGCGAGCCGCGGGTATAGTTACCAGTTCGGTCGCTCTTATAGATGAACCGAACGCCGCTTTTCTCTCCTACCTCTTCGAGACATCACGAGGGTTGAACGACAGTAAGCTTCTGGAGCTACTGCGCGAACGATCTATCAACGTCCTGGTTTACGATTTTGGCGCCGGTACCTGCGACATTTCGGTGCTTTGTCTGGAGAGTCGTGAGGAGGGGATCGTGTCTCGAAACTTGGCGGTTTCGCGTTTTACTGCTCTTGGCGGCGACGATATCGATCTCGCTCTTGCCCGTCAGGTGCTGCTGCCGCAACTCATCGAATCGTCCGCTCCTGTGCAACCGTCCCAACGGGATATCGAAGAGCGGATCCTGCCAAGGCTTCAGCCCACAGCAGAGCTACTGAAGATCCGACTTCTTGAGCACGCACGCGACAAGGGCATCGAGACGACCGACGGGCTGCGAGAGGCCAGTGACCTGCGGGTGACTGCTCTGGATATTGAAAGCTTCAAGATAGGAGCCGATGAGTTCCATCTGCCGAAACCTGGTGCCACGCTCATTGACCTTGCCACTGCGCTCGAGCCATTCACCCGATTTCCAGTGCCAGCGGACGATCGCACTGCGCATGTTTTTATCCCGGTCCAGGATGCTCTGGAAAAGTCTGGACTTACTGCGGATGATCTAGACGGCGTTCTCTTCATCGGTGGCAGCAGTGAAAATACTATCGTCCGTCATACTGTAATGAAGGCGCTTGGAGGGACAGTCGAAGCGATCGTGCCAAAGGATCTTAGAAGCCATGTCTCAAAGGGTGCGGCTCTGCATTCATACTGGTACAATGGTTGTGGCTTTGACTTCATACAACCGATTACTTCTGAACCGATCCTCGCGTTGGTCCGAGGTGGCGCGTTTGAAACGATCCTTCCGGCATCCACTCCGCTGCCCAGCCAAGTGACCATAAGTGATGAACTTATCGTGGAAGACGAGGGGCAGAAACGCATCGAGATACCGATCTGTGTCTCAACAGCAGACAAGCTGCTTGGCGTGATCGTGATCGATTCTCCAGACCGAAAGGGCTTTCAGCGTGGCACCAGAATTTCAATTTCTGCCAGCATTTCGCGAGACAAACTGCTTGTGGTAGAGGCGCGGATCGGAGATCGCGTCGCAAAAACTGCTATGCTCAACCCGATGGCCAACCGACCCGTATCGGAAACCGAGGCAAGACTCCTAAAGGCGAAACAGGCCTTCAACGAAGTGCTTCTGAAACATGGCCCGCGCCCGCCGGCGGCAAAAGTAATTGCTTATGCGAACGCCGCCGAATCTGCAGGCGATCATCAACTTGCCGCTGAACTGTTTCAGAAAGCTGAGCAGCTTGATCCGACGCGCAACTTTGCTGTGTCTATCACTTATAACTATGCTCGCGCTGGAAAACATCAACTAAAGGAACTGTGGGCGCGGAAGGCCTACGAGAGAGAGCCCTCGGCTGCTGCGGCCTACAATTTGGCCATCAATGTTGAAGGTTCGGACGAGAAGGAAACATTATTCCGCGAAGCGCTTCGCTATGAGCCGGACTACCACTCCGCTATCCTCGCTCTTGGGCGGGTATTGTTGAGGAAAGGGGACTCAGAAGGGACTGAACTCCTAGAGCGATCCGCTAAGAAGCTCAGCCAGCAGCTGAGCACGCACAATATTGATGAGAGCGGATGCCGCGTGCTGGCAAGTGTATCACGCGAACTTGGCCAGACGGATGTTGCTCAGGAAGCTGAAGCTCGTGCAAAGACGCTTTCACCCAAGCAGCAGACATCCGCAGCGTATTCAGAAGATAACCTCGCTGCTCTTGCCAGACCCGCGATAGAAGGAAATTGATGGTTTGGGGTGGTATGTTCCGTTTGAAAAGCTTGGCCAACAACAGTCGGCAATTATCCAAGAAATCACACGCGGTATCGATGCGAGGAACCATTTCATTAATGGGTTCGCGGGGAGCGGGAAATCTGTACTTTTAACCCACGTCCTTGAACGTGTTGCCGCAGACCGGATTGGATCACGCATCGTTTTTTTGAGCTATACCCATGCGCTTGTTGGAATGACCAAGACAGCATTAATGGGCTCGGGGCTCGATGAGGCGACTATGAAACGCATCGAGTTTTCGACGGTACACAGCTTTATGTACGGAGATCGGGAGGCGGACTACGTTTTTGTCGATGAAGTTCAAGATCTGCAAGCGGACTGGCTCGATAAGATAAAACGCAAGTCCCGTCACGTTGTTCTGGCTGGTGACTTCGTTCAGTCCATTTATGATGAAACGGCGTCTTACAATGACATTCTTCAGGTCTTCGATCCGATGGTCCACGAACTGCGGGAAGTATTCCGCTTAACTCCGTCTCTCAAGCGAGTTGCAGTATCGATTTATCCTGCTGCAGACAACATCGTTGAAGCAGATCCTGTCAAAGTGGGAGATGCCGATATCAGGGATGTGGAGTTTGACACCCTGGAAGAAGAGGTCGAGTGGGTTTTGAGCGAGGCATGGACAGTGCGCGCGGGCGCGGGTAGCCCCTCGGCACTGCTTTTTCACCATCATCACGATCTGAGGCTTTTCTACGAAGCAGTTTTCCGTGTGCGATCAATCAACTTGCCGATTGAACATCCGCGAGATCTGACGGAACGATACATTAACATGAACGACGCAATGCAAGCTGCAGGCATTCCTTTGAGCTACTATGGTAACAAGGTGGGTACGCTGATCCATGGCGAAAAGGGTCCCCATGTCTATCTGATGACGATCCACAGCGCCAAAGGGCTCGATTTTAAGAATGTATTTCTGCCGGGCTTGAACCGCGGGCCTAATAGCACCCTTTCTCCATCTGAGCATTTTAAGCGCCCAGTATCATTCGTTGGCGTAACCAGAAGTTTTGAGAACTTGTTCTTGTCGCACTCGCAGGGCGCGATGGAAACGCCATTCGACAATTTACCAGAAGACGTCGTGAAAAGGTGGAAGCCGCGCCGCCCGACCAATGTAGACGACGAGCTGTTTTTTTGACCGGGAGCCATCAAATGAATAGGCACATCGTTGTCATCACTTTTCTTGAGTTGCTGAACTGGAACAGTAAGGGTCTGCTTCGCGTTGCGTCGCAACGCCTAGTATGGTGCCACGGCGACGGCGCCGCTGCAGCTTTTCAATCGTCTCTGCAGTTCGCACCTGATCTCGAGCCTGTGGACGACGCTTTTCTCATCGCCAATGTCGAAACGCCGCCGCGCGACTCGGGAAACGGCACACTTTTACTTCCCTTGGACGGAACTAAGTTCGAGGTGCTGTCAGAGCGCAGTTCTCGGCTCCTTTCGCCCGCCGCAAAGCGAATGAATGCTAGTCTTGAACTTGCAATAGAAAGTATCCAAGACGCGTGGGTAAGCTGGAAAAAGCGCTACAACAGCGAGAGCGCAGACCAGCAGTCACGCCGCATCTGGGCTTGGGCTTGGGCAAATCCTTGGCCATCTGATCCGCAAAGCCCGCAAGAGCAACTTCTTAGAAATTCGAAAAAGTGCATCGCTGAAATGTCACGGCTACTCGCAGAGAAACCTGACCTACGAGAAAAAATTGCCGGAACTTCTGCTGAAGCGTGGATGCATATGGCCCTTGCAGCAGAGCAGAGGGAACTTCTTGCATCGGAAGATGATGCGGAATGGCGTCGAACGACCAGAGCCTACATCACATCTTGTGCGCGGACCGGACAGTTGAATGCCGCTTTTTTCCAGAACGCTGACCCCGCCTTTTCTAATGCTTTTGAGGCACTTCCTCTCGACCGCATCGAGATGGCAGAGTTTGTGGCCGTGGCAATCGGTGAACATCATGCGCTGCGTTTGAATACGGGGCAAGAACCCGATCTTGGAGCACTAGTTTCGGATCTTCATATTCTGTCAGATATTGTCGCCAAAGTCAGGCCTGACAGTCAGAAATTAATATTGTCCACAGCACTTTTGGCTCTCGGTGGGTTGTTGCCCGGTACTGCTGTAGGCGCTCTTATCGCTAAGACCGATCTCAAAACTGGTTGGGGAATTCCACTACTTCAAGGCAACAAAGAACAAGAAATAGCCGAGGATGGAATGCAAATAGTTTCGCCTGGAAATCCTGCTGTTACGGTGCCCCATTCGATCGCTGTGAGCGAGGCCATTGATAACGAAAGTGGGCCTTCTGGCGCGAATCCTGAAGCAGTTGCAGTTGCAGTTGATCGCGAGACAGAACCGCAGCCAAGTATGGTTTCCGCGACAGTTGCGCCCTTGGAAAGTAAAGCGGAGGATGATGGGCAGACAGCATCAACGAAAAAGAGCAAGCCCAAACCGAGCACGAAGCCCAGAAACAAGAAAAAGCAAACATCAATTAGTAGCGAAGACGATCCGCCACCTGACCAAAGCAAACTCCCGTTTTGAATGAGGGAGCCTCGGGGGGCAGGTCAAAACCCGCGGGCGATGAAGTGTAAGAGCGCGGAGGTGATAAGGTGCCGATGTCGAGGTTTTTAACTGCGGCGGCGAGATTCCGTCGCGATGGCATAGGTAACGCCTGAACGTTTCCACACGAAGTGCTCCTTTGCATAGGCGAGCGCACTTGGAGCCACCACAATACTGAGATGGCTTAATTTTTCCAAATTTTCTATGGCGTTTTGGAACGTCTCGAGATCAGAATCGGCAAAGGAATCGCCTAGAACGAAGATGGTAATCCGCTCCAAATTACTCAGCATAAACAGACCCGATGATGTTTCGAGATGGTCGGATTCAATCACGGCCTCACGGATTTTACTCGCCCATAGCATTTCATCGAGTTCGTCCACGGCAAGCCATGGCCGTGCCTCTTTCGGCCCTTTCCGCGGCCCAGGGGCAACATTAACGATGATTTCTGCTTCTGTAAGCCACTCTTCCAGAAGCCCTTGCGGGCGGCCTTTCAACGTGATGGCCGAAACGCATTCTTTGAAGATCTTTGGGTCGTCGTGGTCAAGGTATTTCATGCTGTTCGTCTCCTTGCAGGTTGGTGTAGTCGCTATCGGGTAGGTGTGTAAAATCCCCTGGTGCCAAGCGGATCATGAGCGACTGTATATCTTGGGATGCGGAAGTTTCGAGTATCGCGAGCAGGTCTGACTGGCGCGGCTGCCCGAAGGCAAGCCGATAGAGTGCCGTGGTCTTTATCAACCAAGGTGCAAGTCCCGCCTCGCGGGAAAAAGGAGGCAAAGGCAGAATAGACTCAATGAGGGCAGGTGCATCGAGATTGCCAGTATAGAGCCAGTGCGGGCACATCCCTAAACGTGACATGCCCAGGTTTTGGGCCTCTTCTTCTGCGGCAGCAAGCATCGCCGGCCAAGCGGGGCCATCGGTTTCGCGGGCGGCCGCAACCTGGCAGGTGGCAATGTTGCTGCGAACCGCGTGATTGAGATATCGCTGAACCCGACCCTCGCGTTGCTCCAGGTCTGCTGGGCTTCCAGGCAGGTTCCAGTGCCAGATTCGGTGGCAGTAGTGATGGAAGTCCAGACCTTCCTGCCCAACGGATGTCGATGCGAGAACGAAGGGGCGGAAGGGCGAGTTGAACGCTTCGCGAAGGGTGTCCAGGCGCGTCTGGCCGCCCTCGCCGTCTTTCGCGGCGTTTGCAGCAAAACGGGCCGCGAGATGCGAAGGCATGTTGAAGCTTTTGCCTGTGAACGGGTTGCGCGCGGTAATCTGCGCCGTGCGCAGGCCCACCGCATCTTTTACTCGCCTAGCCAGCCCCTCGTATGGCGGCTTTCCGGGAATGGTTTCGGGGGTCAGTTTTCCTCCGGTGAGCTGGTACAAATATTCATCGAGCACGGCCTGAAGATCATGTTCAGCGCAATAGTCGATGACTTTTGACCAAGCGCCTTCCTCTCCGCCAGAAAGTAGCAAAGGTCGAACTTCGCGGTGGTTGAACATTGTCAGGAAGCCTAGCGCGATACTGGCAGAGGCCGATGCCAGATCTGGCGACGGCTCTTTTGCATAACGGCGCAGCGACCTGAGCAAACAAACGGCCGGAGACCCAAGCGCCACCCGCGCCAGAAACGTCACCGCCTCGTCACTGGCGGGTACGCTTGCGCGAACACCATTACCGGCGGTGAACTGGTCCAGCAACGAGGGTGAAGTGGTCCGGCAAATTTGGACAGCGTGCTAAGATGTATCCAACGCGCACGAATGGATACGAGAATGACAAAGCGACGGAACTTTTCAGACAAGTTTAAAGCTGCTGTGGCGCTTGAGGCGCTGC
>NZ_UIHC01000019.1 GCF_900499075.1 Roseinatronobacter ekhonensis
CTCAATCCAATTGAACGTCTTTGGGCGGTCTTGCACCATTATGTCACCCACAATCGCTACTACCGAAGTCAGAAGCAATTCGCCGACGCCATCCTTGCATTCATGCGTGAGACCATCCCGCAGGAATGGAAGAAATTCCGCGACAAGGTGTCAGATAACTTCCGCGTCATAACACACGAGAACTTTCGGGTTTTGGAGTAGAAGAAGTATAGAAACCAAAAAAGGGGAGGCTACCCCCCCCTTTTTTCCAGAATCGGCAACAGCTCCGACGATCAGAAACGGCGCATAAGGCTGATTCGCGCAGAAACTGTATTTGTGTCGATAGTCGTCGCGCCCGGCACCGTCAGGTTGTATGTCCGGTCGCCAAAGTCGTAATATTCGACATCAGCGCGCACGCTCAGGTCTTCGTTCAGGGCATGGGCAACACCCAAACCGACGGTCGGCCCGTAGTGACGCTGTGCGTTCACGCCGACCTTCACGCCACCGTTACGGATGGTATGGTCCTGCTTGTCAGTCGCATACCCCAAGGTGGCAAAGAGCATTGTCTCGTTGAACGCATAGCCCACCCGCACACGCGCGGCCAGATAGTTCCGGATGCTTGACCGGCAGGTGATACCCCCGCCCAGCCCGCAACCTGCTGCCGTGCCGTCGGCGCGGTCCATGTTGCCCATCAGCTCGCCCCCGTAGACGAAGGCGCCATCCTGCATCGCGTACCCGAGAATCGCGCTGATCCCGACACCTTCTGCATCCGGCGCGACATAGGCGCTGCCGCCAGTGGTGGTGTAGCTGCCCATGCTGTAGGAAATACCCACCGCCGCATAAGCGCCGCTCCAGTCGTGAACTGAAGTAACACGCGGTGTCTGGACGGATTTATACCCATCTGCAAACGCTTGACCGCCGACCATAGCTATGACGGCAGCAACCAAAGTGGCTTTCATGACCCATCCTCTCATCTTGTTTTCAAATTCCCGGCACATTTTTTTTGTGTCGTACAGGCTGCTCGATAGACGGCTTTTGTCGGCCGGGACTATGTGGGTAGCCTAACATTGCTCCTTTGCAGATGCGAGACTGGCGCACACGTAAAGATTGCTTGTCCGCCTGTGTTGCGAAAACACAACAAAGACATCGGCGCACGCCCCGAGACAGGCCGGAAGCGCCCGCAGAAATACAATTTCATTTCAATTCTGCGGCATCCGGCTATTCTTTGACATCTATTTCCGACGGTTTCATGCCGTCCGCTTTGCGAACCAAGAGCTTATACGAATGATTTCTCAAGACGACAGGCTTGGCAAACTGCATGCTCCGGGCACCGATCTTGCGCTGATGGCGTTTTCGGGGCGCGAGGGGATCAACATGATCGGCGGCTTCGAGGTCGATTGCCTGTTGCCGACCGGCCAGCTGGATGCGGATGATGTCCTCGGGCGCAATCTTTGGGTTGAAATGCGAACCATTGATCCGGCCCATCCCGCGCGCATGTTTGACGGCGTGCTGTGCGAGGTGCGCGAACTGGGTCCGGTCTGGGGCGGCGCAGGCTATGCGCTGGTTCTCAGGCCATGGCTGTGGCTGTTGGGGCTGCGGACCAACCAGCGCATTTTCCACGAACAGACGCCCCTACAGATCCTTGAGGCGATTTTCGCGGAATATGGCTTTCCGCATGACAGCCTGCTGCAGGGCAGCTACCCGGTGCTTGAATACACCGTCCAGTATGATGAAACCGATCTGGCCTTCGCCACGCGGCTGATGGCGCACTACGGGATCAACTATTGTTTCCGCTACGAAGGCGGCACGCACCGCGTCGTTCTGTTTGACGAGGTCGACAGCCTGCCTGAAGTGCCCGGCACGACTCGCCCGATCCGGGCCACTGACCGGCAGTACCGCGACCAGTTGGAACATCTGCATTCCTGGCGCGTCGGGCGGAAGGTGACGACCGGACGTGTCGCGCTGACCGACTATAACTTCACGGCCCCGCGCAGCGCCATGCTGGCAGAACAGGCCGACAGCGCGGGACATCCGTTCGACGATATCGAAAGCTTCCAGTTTCCCGGTCGCTACCCGGATCAGGGGGCCGGACGCAGCCTTGCGCAATTGCGCCTGAACCAGGCCCGCGCCGCGGATGGACGGCATCGCGCGCAAGGTGACAGCCTTGGCCTGGCGGCGGGGCTGCGCATGACGTTGCGCGACCACCCCGACCCCGCCATCGACGGGCGCAGCTATCTTGTCACCCAGGCAGAGCATAAATATGTCTCTGAAGGGTATCGCACGGGCGATGGCGGCACGGCGGACCGCGACAGCTACCAAGGCGTGTTCGAGTTTCTGGACACTGACCGCCCGATGGTGCCCGATGCCGCCCCCGCCGCCCCGCGCGTGCAGGGTCCGCAAACTGCCATCGTCGTCGGCGAGGGCGAGATCGATTGCGACGAATACGGCCGCATCCTTGTGCTGTTCCACTGGGACCGCGACACCGCGAAATCCATGCGCTGCCGCGTGGCGCAAAGCTCTGCGGGCAATGGCTGGGGCAGCATGATCGTCCCGCGCGTGGGCATGGAGGTGGTGGTCGAATTCATCGGCGGCGACCCCGCCTGCCCGCTTGTGACCGGCTGCGTCTACAATGCCGAGAATATGCCCCCCTTCGACCTGCCGGGCGCAAATATGGTCATGGGGATGAAATCCAACAGCACACCGGGCGGGGACGGCTATAACGAACTGGTCTTCGATGACACCGCAGGCAAGGAGGGCGTGCGCCTACATGCCCAATACGACCTGACCGCGAAGGTGCTGCATGACCAGACGTGGCATGTGCTGAATGATCGCGCAACGCAGATTGATAACAATGACAGCCTGAAGGTGAAAGGCACACGCGACAGCCAGATCAGCGGGCACGACACGCTGGATGTCGGGCGCGAACTGACCATCACGGCAGCCGAGAAGATCACACTGAAGGTGGGCATGAGCTCTATCGTGATGGACGGGTCGTCGATCACGCTCAAATCCCCGACGGTCGAGGTCAAGGCGGGGATGGAGTTCAAGTCAGAGGCCGGGATGATGTCCCAGCACAAGGCCGGCGCGGTCTATGATATCAAGGGCGCTGTGGTGAAGATAAACACGTGATGACGCGCGCCAGAGCCGGAACAACCGGCCAAAACCCGCGCGCTGGCAAAAACAGGAGAGCAGCTTGAACAGGTTTGACGCAAGATCGCCGCGCAGGCTCGGGGCCGTGGTGGATTAGGATGCAGGCTGATGCCGCCGGGCACGACCACGGGCACACCACGGATCATGGGCATGGCAGGATGGCCAGGATGACACAGGACTACCCCCCGAAAAGCGCAAGTCTGCGCGCGCCGCTGGCGACAGAGATCTTTGAGCTGATTCCCGAACTGGCGAATGACATGTCCATGCGCCCGGACCGCACCGATTCCGTCGCGGCCTTCGGGCAACGATTGCTGCAAGGCGACACACCGGAAGAAGCGATCACCTTCACCTCGCAGATGTTCAAACGGCGGGTATCGCTTTGGTGGGGCCATGAATGCTTGCGGCACATGGATGACTGCCTGACCGCGCAAGACCGCGAGATGATGGCTTTGGTCGCGGACTGGGTGGCAACGCCGGACGACCTGCATCTCAGTGCAACGGCGGATGCGGCCGAGGCAGCCAGCGCCCGCAGCCCGGGCGTCTGGCTTGCCATGGCAACGGGATGGACCGGCGGCTCGTTGGCCCCGCCCGAGGGTGATCCAGTGGCCCCGCCCCGCTTCCTGACGGGGCGCGGGGTGAATGCCGCCGTGCTGTCGGTTCTGGCACGCGGCCCACACCGCGCGCGCCGCACAACGCTTGAAACTTTCGTCCAGATGGCGAACGATCTGATCTGACATTCATCGAGTTCTACATTTATCAACGCGTCAGCGGGCCTTGCGCGACACAGAGGCTTGCGCGCCCCGAATTGACAGGCGACAACGACCCTAGAATGACCGACACAGCACTCACCCTGACCATCGTGAATATGACGAGCCTGCCGGATGGTGGCCCGCTCAGTGTCTCTGCCCGGCCGGGCGAGATATTGGAAGCGGGACGCGACAGCGGGTGGTGCCTGCCCGATCCGCGACGCTTCATTTCCGGGCGCCATTTCGAAGTGCGCCACGATGCCTCGGGCTGGGCCTTGTTCGACTTGTCCACCAACGGAACCTTCGTGAATGGCGGCACGGCGCGGGTCAAAAGCCCCTGCCCGCTCAACCACGGTGACCGCTTGCAAGTCGGACAATACACCATCGAGGTCGACTTGCAGCCGCTCGCCGGATCGGACCCAGGCGCCGGGGCGAGCGCAGGGATCGGCGCGCCACAGACCTCTTGGGAGCCGGGCACCCCCCCGGCGCCGGAACGCCCAACTCCGCGCAGCCTGCCCGGCGGGGCGGACCCCTGGTCGGGCATCCCGCAGCCCGGCACAAACAATGGCCAAGGCGGCCCGGGCGGCACCGCACCGCTCGATATCTGGGGCGAAGTGACCGGCGGCAAGACTGCGGAACCCTTTCCGGTGCCGCAGAATACCGGCGGCCATACCGACCCGCAGCCGCCCGTGCCGCCTGTGCAACCCGCGCCCAGCCCGCAACCGGCACCCGCTCCGGTTGCGCCGCCGACACCGGCGCCGTCCGCGCCAGATGCCGCCGCTCTTCTGGATGTGATCGGTACCGCCGCCGGGCTTGCGCCGGGCACGCTTGGCACCAATGACCCGCAGGCCACGGCGGAAGAGATCGGGCAAACGCTGCGCGTGCTGACGGAAGAACTTGCCAGCCTGCTTCAGGCGCGTGCCGTCGCGCGCCGGTCCGTGCGCTCGGCGCAGGTCACGATGATCGGTCGCGAGGACAACAATCCCCTGAAATTCATGCCGCTGCCCGACCAGGCGCTCAGCATTATGTTCGGCCCTGCGCGGCAAGGATTCCAGCGCGGCCCGCAAGCGGTGAAGTCGGGCTTTGCCGATATCAAGGCGCATCAATACGCCACCCATGCCGCGCTGCAACCGGCACTGGCGCAACTGCTGGATGACCTGTCGCCCGAAGCGGTGGAAAAACGCCTTCAAGGCATGCGCCTGAACCGCAAATCACGGGCTTGGGAAACCTATGTCGAACGCTGGGACGCCAAGACCCGCAGCCATGACAACGGCATGCTGGACGTGTTTCTGGCGCTGTTTGCCGATGCCTATGACAAGGAAGGCGGGCGGGGTAGTTAGTGGCTGCCCATATTTCTCAGGATCAGGCGTGCATGGATGTTTTCATCCGCTTGGCCACAGCGTTGACCGCCTTGCTTTGCAGCGGAAGGCTCCCCTGACGATGCATCGCAGCCAGCCGTCGCACTTCCTTGTCGGACAATTCCCGATCACTCAAGTCACGGATTTGTCCAAACAGTTTGTCGGCTTCCGCTTTCGGAAGAAATCGCTTCTCGTGCGGCATCACGGAACCAGCCAAGTCAGGACCGGTTTTCTGTTTGCCTTTAGGTGTGTGCTTCGACGGTCCTGGCTTTTCAGCGCCTTCATTTTGTCGCTGGTCATTCCACTTCAGCAACTTCTTTGCGCCCTTTTCCAAAACAGGGCAAACGGTCAAACCAGCGACAGCACCTATCATCCCGCCAGCAGGAGCCCCGATTCCTGCGGTTGAACCTGCACCGAAGGCAATACCGAAGCCAATCATTCCAACAGTGCAGGCGTTCTGACCCTGTTCGAAAATAAGGTCGCGCGCCAAATCTACGATTTTGCGCTCAGAGCGCTCCACCACATCATTCATCGTGCAACTTCTCCTGACTTTGAATGCTCAGAACGAGACCATTCAGAACGGTAGCAAAGCAGAGAGTGTTTCCAAAGAGTTTTTGGCGAATGAAGCAGAACCTTCCCGGTTGCCAAATCACCTGACCGTGGTAGCGTGATGGCATTGCCGAGGATATCCAAGGAACAGCCCCCATGCGTTCATTTGCCCGTTTTCTGCCCATGCTTGCTGCCGGTCTACTCGCGATCAGTCCCGCCGTGGCGCAGCAAAGCAGTTTCAACATCGAACTCAACAATCTCGAACCGGTGGATGGTGGCTGTCGGCTGACCTTCGTGGCGCAGAACCAGACAGGGGTGAACCTGTCGCGCACCTCCTACGACGTGGCGGTGTTCGATGACGGTGGTGCGGTGTCGGACCGGCTGATCCTCGAATTCGGCGAATTGCCCGGCGGCAAGACGCGGGTTGTGCAGTTCCTGCTCAACCGCAGTTGTACGGCGCTCTCGCGCCTGCTTCTGAACGGGGCAGAGGAATGCACCGACGAAAGCGGCGCTGCAAGCCGTGTCTGCATGGATGCGCTGGCGCCGTCGAGCCGGGTGCCTGTCAGTTTCGGGTCCTGACCCGACGCGCTCACCAATCGAGAGGATAGGCCATGCAAGCAAGTGCCTTGGCCCAGATCAGCCTTCCGGGTCTTGTGATCCTTGGCGTTCTGGCGGTGATGTCGGTTCTAGGGGCCACGGTATTTTTCGCCAAGCTGGTGCAGTTCGCGCGCGCGCGGGTGGGGCGTCCCGGCACGGCGGAAACTGCGCTTCTGGCCTGGCATCAGGACCGCGGCAACGAGGCTTTGCAGACACTGGAGCAAGCACGCGGCCTGCGCGCCCAAGTTGTGCGCGGTGCGCTCTCGACGCTCGCCACTGCGCCCGATGGTGTCGAGCAGGCGCAATCAGGCGCAATGCAACAGGCCAGTGACGGTCTAGAGCAACTGGGGCGCAACATGCGCGGGCTGGAAGCCGTGGTTCAGGCCGCGCCGATGCTGGGGCTTTTGGGCACCGTGGTGGGCATGATTGAGGCCTTCGGCAAACTCGCGGCCAGTTCAGGCGCGGCAGACCCCGCCCAGCTTGCCGGAGGGATCTGGACAGCGTTGCTGACCACGGCCGTTGGCCTTGCCATCGCAGTGCTGTTCTACCTTGCGTCGCTCTGGCTTGACGGGCGCATCGCCCGCGAACGCCACTTGTTGGAGCAGGCCATCGGCCATATCGTTCTGACCCAGAAAGCGCGCATGAGCCAACACAGAACCGCAGCCCCGTGGCGTGGTTCTGGCTTTACCGGTGCCGACCCGAGGTCCGGTCTTGGCAGCCCCGCACCGCAACCCGGCACAGGCAGCTAGGAGGCATCAGGATGGCCGAGGCGCTGCCCGAAACTGCCCCGCTACGGTTGCCGGTGCCACCCGCGCGCAGGCGGGGTTTCGCGCTGACCCCCTTGGCCGATGTCATGTTTCAACTTTTGCTGTTCTTTATGCTGACATCGTCTTTGGCACCTTATGCGCTGTTGCCGCTGAGCGCGGCGGCGCCATCATCGGGACAGAGCCTGCGCGATATACCGGCGCAGCAAAGCCCCGCCCCGGCGGCAGAGGCGCAGGTAATCTGGCATCTGGAACGCGGAGAGATTCGCGCGGGCCAAGCCCGGATACCCCTGTCAGCCTTGCCCGAAGCGATCAGGGCACTTCAAAGCGACTCTGTATCGGACCTTGTGGTTTTTGTAACCCGCATGGCAGAGGCCAGCGATCTCGCGCTGTTGATAGAGAACGTGCAGGATTCGGGCATCGCGCGTGTGCAATTGGTCGGGACCTGAGATGCAGCGCCTGTCCCTGCCCCGCCATGAAACGCGCAAGCCCGATTTTTCGCTGGCCATGGTCAATATCGTGCTGCTGCTGGTCTTGTTCTTTATCGTGGTCGGGGCGCCCGCCGATCCCGCAGAGCGCGATATCCGCCTGCCCGAAGTGCGCGATCTGCCGATAGAGGCCCTGCCAAGACCGCTCTTGCGGCTAACCTCGGGCGATGGGCTGGTGTTGGACGGGCAGATCGTGGCACGCACCGCGCTTATATCGGCAATCCGGCAGGGCGACGGGCCGCAGATGCTGCATCTGCTGGTCGCGCGCGACCATGCCGCGCGCGCTGTGCTGGCACTCAGCGCCGAGCTTGGCGCCGCCGGCGCGCAGGTCAAGCTTGTGACTGTCCGGTCTGGTCCGGATGGCGGGGGCGCACCATGACGGGCGCGGCCCGGCTTGCCGCGCCACCGCTGTCGCCGGGCCCTTTGGGCTGGGGTCTAGCCACCGGGCTATCGGTATCCGTGCATGTGCTGCTGGCGGCCACGGGGGTTCTGGCAATCGCCTATTCCCCGCCGGCCGCCCCACCTGGTTCACAGACAGAGATCGTGGTTCAGTCCATTCCGCTTGTGGCCGGCGGCGGTCCGCAAGCCGCGCCCCGGCTTGGCGCCTTGGCACCAGAGCAACGCCAAGCCGGAAGCGCCAACGCCGCGCGACTGCAAGCGCAAAGCGCGGGAGTCGAGGCCCCCCGCGCAGAGCCGCTTGCCGCCGTGACGCCGGAACCGGTCACGCCGCCCACAGAGTTTGTCGAGCCCTTGCAATCGGTCACGCCAAGGCGGGTTCAACCCGGCAATGCCGGGGCAGACATCGTGCCGCGCGCGCCAGAGCAACCGGCCCCTGCCGCGGTCACGCGCATTGCACCTCAGCCGGTCTTGCCCCGGGTCGAGCGTGTCCGCCCCGCCACGCCCAACCGCGCGCAGAGTGCCGTTCGGCCATTGGTGCCATCGACGCCGCGCGCGCTTGCCCCGGCCCAACCAGACATGGTGGCCGCACAGCAAAACCGGTCGCGATCGCTTGACCCGACCACACCGCGCGCGGTTGCCCCAGCGCAAACGGACCCTGTGGCCGCACAGCAGAGCCCGTCGCGGTCGCTGGACCCGACGACCCCGCGCACGCTTGCCCCGGCGCAAGCCGACGCGGCAACTGCGCCGCAAAACGTGGCGCGCCCCGTTACGCCCGCCGGGCAACGCCCGCGCGCGCTTACGCCCGCGGCCCTGTCTGCTGCCGTAACAACCGACCGGGCGGCGCCCTCTGGCTTGGCCGCACAGTCCACGACAGCTGCGCCACGCGCCGCGCGTGAGGACAGCTTGCTTATGGCCCTGCGCGCCCGCCCCGAACGCACATTGGGCGACCGGCAGGCCGCACCGCGCCTGCCCGATCCGCCCGGCGGAGGGCTACAAGCCCCCGCCGCCGAAGACACGCAAGCACGCGATCAAGGCCTTTACGCGCAGGTCTTGTCATACCTGCGCAACCTGCCGGATATCGACTGTTTCGCGGCCTTGCCCGCACTTGGCGCGGATGGTCTGCTCCGGTTCGAGGTGTTCGGCCCCGCCGCGACCGGACTCGACGCCTTTCGCACCGGGCTGGAGGCAGAGACGGGCCTGATCCCTGCGATGGTTCTGCGCCCGATCTCCGACGGTCAGTGCGCGACGTTGAATTTCGTACGCGCGACACCGGATTACCCCGCAACCGGGCTGTATTTCGAACTCGACTCCCGCGTGATCGACAGCGGAAGCCAGCTTTCCGGGCGAATGGCTGGGCGCAGCGCGGATAGCGGCGCACTGCATCTGTTGTTGGTGGACAATGCTGGGCGGGTACAAGTCCTTGACCGGTTTCTGGGGCCGGATGGCCGTTTCGCGATTCCCATGACATTGCAGGGCGGTGAGGTGCAGACTTGGCAATTGCTCATGGCCGTATCAGTCCCCGACCGGATCGACCTGCTGCGCAGTCTGGACGGGCCACAGGCCGCAGGTCCGCTCTTCACCGCGCTGGACGACCTGACGCTGCGCACAGGTCTGCGCCCTGGCGTGGCGCTGGTGGCATTTGCGCTACTAGGCTAGCGGCAGCACAAAGATGCCGAATCCGCGTGTTGTTTCCAACTCGCCAAAGACTGTTTTCGATCGCCGGGTAGGCAGATCGCAGTCGTTATGCTACGCTAAGGCTGTTGTGTTTGCATAATTAGGCACAAACCGAATTACCGTGCGCTCTGCGCGCCCAGACCAGAAACGTCAGGATGAGATATCATGCAAGGACTTGAACAGCAGGATAACTTGCGCATTGTGGATGGGCGCGGCCTTTCGAACCGCGTTCTTTCTGTCGCGGTCGGCACGGTCGGGTTGGTTGCGATGGGGACTGCCGCTGTGGCCTGGCCAGTGATGAAATCGGCCATCGCGCCGCAACAGGCATCCAGCATCGTCGCGGCGCCAGATATCGACCCTACCCAAGTATCGGCATTCGTGGGGCAGACGCAGGAACAACTCTCATCGACCGAGATGACGGCACCTGCGCAAGCCGTGGAACCGGCCATACTTGCAGATGCCGAAATTTTACCTGCCCCCTCGCCCGAGGCGGCGGAATATTCCGTCAGACCGGAACCACGCGCATTGGTCGAAGACGCACAAATCGTGACCACACCCGCCAATGTGCAACATTACACGACCGCAGAGTCCGCGCAGCCCATCCCGACGCCGTCCGCGTCGCAATCAGGCAAGCGCCTTTTGAACCGCTGGAGCTCTGGCGAGTTTCGCTAGGGCTAGACCGAGCTTCACCACCGTCTGTTCAAGGAACCATCCCGCTGCGCGCGGTGCGGGAATAGTCCGCTGTGTCTACACGGGCTCGCCATGGGCATCCAGATAGCCAAAGCGCTTCATGACAGCACCGTGGTCCGCAACGATCCGGACCACTTGGTCCGTGGTCAGCGACTTGCGCCATCCTCCCATCTGCCCGCTTCGGAAGAACTGCTTGGCCTTCGACGGGCGCTCGCGAAAACCACCGCTTTTTTCCTGATGGGATAGCTTGTCGAATGCGGCAAGAGAGATCGCGCGCGCCAGTTTCTCGTGATCTACCGTCAAACCAAGCGCGGCGAAGGCGGCGGCAAAGCTCTGCTGCGGCGTGGCGTGCATGTCCTCGTAACGTAAAACATGGCAGGCAATCTCGGTCGCATCCACCCAGCTTTCGACATGGGAAGACCATGTGCCCATGCGTTGCATCATCTGTGGGTTCAAACCCTTGTCATTGCGCGACAGGCTTGCGTTCGGACTGGACATCAGCTTGATGGCGCGATCTATATCCACGCCCAGATGTGCCGCAAAGGATGGGGCCACATCCAGCGGGTTGCGCAGCAGATAAACCGCGCCAGACGTGGCAACCGGGTCGACAATCGGCTCTCCGGCGTCGTTATACAGATAGGCGTCGTGAATCTTGTGATAGCCCCCCATCCCGTCATGCAGGGCGCTCCAGCGATAAACATGCGGGCGCAGACGCTCAATCTCTGCCGGGGTCAGATCTGCCGTGTCAAACCCTGCGACGTCATCGACCCATAAACGGCTGCTGCCGATCATGCCTGTCTGCAAAGCGTTCAGATCAACCTCGGACTCGCCCCCGTCCAGATAGGCACTCAGCACCACGCGAAACCAAGTGTTCCCCGATTTCGGGTAAGAGGCCAGCCAAGACAGCCCCTGCTGAGTCATGCCACCGGAACTTTCGACATGTCCTCAAGCAACAAGTCGACCAATCCGTCAATATCGAACCCCGCGTCGGGTCGTCTGACCTGCGCCATATGCACCAGCCCGGCAAAGCGCCCGCATTGCGCCAGATGATCGGCGTTCAGGTCCATCCCCTCCATGAACCGGCGGCGATAGGTATTTGCCATAAGCGGCCCGAAACGCGCGATCCCGTTCAGATGGGTCAGCTCAAAATCGGGCTTCTCATGCTTGCCCAGCAAGAACACCCACTTTACTGGACGCGGCGCGCTGACCAGAGTTTTCGGCAAAGGCAGATTGAACTTTTCCATTTGCGGGCGGATGCGGTCCAATGATCCGGTCGATAGCGCAAGACGCTCTGCCGCGTCGCGCCATATCTTGATGCGCGGAATACCGGGCAGCGCCTGCCCGTCGGCATTGACCGCGACAACATCGTCGGCCAGCACATTGTAGCCCCGCGCTGAAAACGCCGCCGCCAGAGTGGATTTTCCGGCGCCCGACACGCCAAGGCACAGCATACAGGCGTCGCCCATATCAACCGCGTTTCCGTGCAGCACCAAAAAGCCGCGCTGAAACAGCAGCGCCCCGATGGCAGAGCCAAGCAGGAACACGCGCACCGATGCCATGTCGATACCGCCGATCGGGGCGACCCGAATGGTCCGGCCACCCTCTATCAGAAACCATGCAACATCCGGCACGAACAGCATGAACGCGGTCGGTGTTGTCCAAGCGTATGGTGACAACTGGACCCACTCGTCGCCGGTCGGAGCCGAGGTCAGGGTAGGATCGCGCGTAATGCTCAGATCGGCGGGCTGGGCCAAGCCCGAAAGCTGCGGCAATTCCGGCAGATCAATCTCGGACGAAATGGTCAAACCATAGGCTTGGTAAAGGGTGGGCATAGCAATACAACGCTTGGGAAAGGGTGCCGCCCTTCTGGCCCATCAGGCCTGGAGTTGCAATCACTCACACACACAAAGCGGGCAGATTGCCAAAGCGAGCATCATCGGATAACTGCTGTCAGACAGTGCACACTCGCATCGCTGACACGCAGACAACAGGTTTACACGATGACGAACACCCCCGCCTTTCAACGCGCGACGAATGTGGTCTCTGCCGAGATGGATGGCGAGACTGTCATCATGAGCCTTGAAAAGAACGTCTATTTCGGACTATCCGGCAGCGGTGGCCGGGTTTGGGATCTGCTGGAAACCCCTGCCACTCTGGCCGAACTGGTCGATACCTTGTCGCAGGAATACGATGTGACCCCCGAAACCTGTCGCGCCGATGTGATGGCTGTTCTGGACGATATGCAGGCCAATGGGCTTGTGGTCAGCGTTGGCTGAGCGTGCCCAAAGCCTGTTTGCCGTTCTGCGGCGCAAGGGGCTTAGCCTGCTATCCCAGCCGGGCCTTGCTCTGGCGCTGTTGGTCCCGGCTTGGGTTTTGCTGGGCGTGTTCCGCCTGCTGATCCTTGCCGTGCCGCTGAAATACCTGCACCGCGCTTACGGGCATGATATCGGCATTTCCAGCGTGGTGCCGTTGATCGACCAGACGCAAGAGCGGCGCGCGCGGGCGGTTAAAGCTGCGATCGGCATCGCTGCAACCTACAGCCCTTGGGCGGTCAATTGCTACCCACAGGCGCTTTGCGCGCGCGCATTATTGGCGGTGCTTGGGGTTCCGCATGTCATCTGTTTCGGGATGCGGCGCAAGAATGGCGCGGTGGAAGCCCATGCTTGGGTTGCGGCGGGTCCCGTTGCGATCACCGGTGGTCGCGGGTTCGAGGATTTCACGGTTGTGCGCGCCTTCGTATCGCATACGTTTGCCTGACGCCAAAGCTGCTGATCGGAAGCGCTTATCCGACGCGCAAACCGAAGGCCAAAGACGCTTTAACTGCCAGCGGCAACCGTGAGAGCGGTAGCAAGATTTGTCGCATCCGACAAGGCACCGCCAGCTCCCGACTGTGTCAGGTTTGACGCCGACCCGAACGCAATTAGACAGGGTTGCTGCCAAGGGGATTTGGGCTGTTTCGGGTCGGGCTTAAATTCGTTCGCTTAGGCCACACACACCTCCATTTAGTAAGAAACACGGCAAAGGTTTCCCATGCCGTGTTAAGCCATCACACATAGCGCCGCCGCATTACAGCGACACCTCAGATCAGGACTGACCTTCGCCTATGCCGCCGTTCGTGGTGTTAACTGTATCGCTCTTGACACCCGGCGCATTCTGCATGGTCAATGTGGCCGCATCACCAAACACGACCAGTGCCGGCTTGTCCCATGCTTTCAGCTTTGCTTCAACATGATGTTTCTGCTGCATCTTCTCGCCTCCAGTAAATAAATCCGGGAATCAACTCGCGGATGTGTACCTGTGATAGGGTTTTCCTACATCAAAACCCTGTCGTATCGCAAGCGCAAAGCCTCTACTTATACCATATTTTGCGTATTTTCCGCCGGCTGTGCCGTTTGTGCACGCATCTGCGGCCCGCAAAGCCAGAGTTCCGCGTTGACCCGGCTTGCCCCACCTGTCACTGGCAGGCTACCTTGCCCCTACCCTATATCATGACAAGACCATCCCCGTGACCCCAACCGCTGCCACAGACACAGATTTCGGACCGGAGATGTTGTTGCTGGACCTGTTGTCGGAACGGCTGACAGACCCGTGTCCCAAGCTGTCGGGCACGGATTGGGCGCGGATCGTCACCCTTGCCAAGCAACAGCGCGTCTTGCCGTGCCTTGAACCCGCGCTGGACAAAGCCGGGTTGGCCCTGCCCGCCGCCTGTGCGATTGCGCCTGCAACACGGCGCGGTTGGCAGATGCGCGCGCTCTCTCTGCAAGCAGAGACGTTGCGGGTGCATACCCTGTTGCAGGATGCCGGAATCGCGCATGTGTTTCTGAAAGGGATTGTACTGGCCGCCTTCGCCTATCCCAACCCCGCGATGCGCCCGATGCGCGATCTGGATCTGTTGGTCCGCCCCACAGATCTGCCCCGTGCGCGCAAGATTCTGGCGTTGGCGGGCGGCGAATTGCAGCACATGGCACACAAATCTGCACAAAACGCTCCCGAAGAGGCGAAACACGCGACTCCGGTCTGGTCCCCGGGTCAGGTCGTGTCGGTGGAACTCCACGGCCACCTGACCGAACCTTTTGCCGACCTCGACCCGCACGGTTTCGCGCGGTTCGAGCGCGAGATTTGGGATCGCGCCACAACAGTGTCGCTTGGCGGTCACGATCTGCCCTGCCTTGCGCCCGAAGACATGTGCCTGCATCTGGTGATGCACGGGCTATACGATCATGAACTGAATAACGGGCCTGTCTTTGTGACCGATCTGCTGCACCTTTTGCGCGCCAGCCCGTTGGACGCAGTCGCCTTGCAAAAACGCGCGGTGGATCTGGGTATCGCGGACGGGTTGGCGCTATCGCTTTCGCTGCTGCCCCATGGGCTTGTTGCCGCGCAGGGCTTCGACTTGGATGGTCGCGCCCTGCCGCGCGATATGGCTGCGGCGCTGCTGTTTCAGGATGGCAGGTTCCGCACCGACCTGCGCCTTGCCGCCGATCTGGCCGAACGCGGCACAATGGCCCGTTTCAGTCTGCTTCTGCGCAAGGTCTTCGCCCCGCGCCATACCATGCTGGACCGCTGGCACCGCGAACAGGGGCACGAAGCGCCTGCCCCTGCAGCGCCCCGGCTTTGGGTCTGGTTCCTGCGCACACGCCGCCGCCAGATGCGGGCCGCTCAGGGCCGGTCCGACAGTCAGCTTGCGCTCGGTCCCGACAAATTGCGCGCCCATTTGCTGGACCTGCGCGCCTTGCGCACCGGCCGCAAATGAGCCCGCGACCACGACTGACGATCCTGACGGCAAGCTGGGATCGCGCTCACCTGCTCGGGCGGTTGCACGCGTCCCTGATGCGCCAGCCTGTCGCGCACGGGCAGGTGGAATGGCTGGTCGTCGACGATGGCTCTACCGATGAAACGCACGCCGAACTGGCGCGCCTGTCCGCACAACCCGGCACGATACCGATGCGCTATGTGCGCCAGCCCCATGGCGGCAAGCACCGCGCGCTGAACACCGGATTTGCCGCAGCGCATGGCGACTGGATCGCGGTTATCGACAGCGACGACTGGTGCCGCGACAACGCCCTTCCGGCTGTGCTGGCCCTGCTGGACCAGATTGCGCAGGAAGATGTCTTTGCCGCGATCCTGCCGCTGATCGTTCCCAAGGCCGCGCGGCAATATTGCTTTCGGCAGCCTGACCGCGCCCTGACCTACACAGAGCGCGCAAATACCGAACCGGCCTTCGACTGCACCCTGATTTTCCGGCGAGACACCGACGGCCTGCGATTCCCGGAATTTCCGAAAGAGGATTTTCTGGCCGAAGCCGCGCTGCTGTTCCAGCTTGGGCGCGACCGTCGTGTCTGGCTGTCCAACCATGTTCTTGTCGAAGCCGAATACCAGCCCGACGGCCTGTCGGCGCATATCCTGCGCAAGCGTATGGCGTCGCCGGTTGGCGCGTGCCATGGGTATCAGGTCACGCTTGCCTGCCGGCTGCGCCCTGCGCTGAGACTGCGGACGCTGGCCAATTACGGACGGTTCTGGTGGCATGCGCAGCTGCGCCGCAGCCGCCCACCTGCGCCCGCAAGCCTGCCCCAAGGATTGGCGCTGCTGCCCGGGGCGCTGTTTTACCTGATCGACGTGGCATTCAGCGCGGCACGGCGTTAGGCCGAATTTATCCCTGCAAGGCGGCATCCACCAATTTGCGGAACCCGGCTAGGCCCGCAGGCTCGGAAATCCGCCGCGCCGTGCGCCCCGACCGCCCCCGCATCTTGCGTTCTGCCCAGTCAACGACATACGCGGCATCATGCCCGCGCAGGAACGGGTTGGCGTTGATTACCCCGGCCCCGAACAGGGCCTGAAGATCGGCTGACGGGTCGGCGCTAAGCGCCACATGCGCGCCATCCATGCCCAGGAAATGCGCCAGATAAAGCCGCCCGGCGGTAATGTCATGCCCCCGCGCGCGCAGGTAGCTTTCGCCTTCACGGGCCAGATTCAGCACCATCGCGCGTGAGATATCGGGATCGGTGCGCAAAGCAAGCAATTCACCGCGCGACAGACTGGCGGTCAGGTCGGGGCGGTAGGTGCGCATCATCCGCAACCAAGTGCTGGAGATGAACTGCCCCAACCCCGTTGCCGTTGATAGCGGGTTCTTGGCATCCGCGCGCCCCGCGGATTCGACCTGAATGATGCGATTGACCAATTGCTCGACCGCGTCGCTGGCGATAACGGATTGCCCTGCGCCTGCCGGGGCAGCCGCCGCAACCGCCACCGTGCTGCCGGCCCGACGTTGGCCATAACACGCCGGGGCACGGTCGGGGCCGGGCCGGTAGACATAGCATTCCAGATCAAGCCCCTCTGCCTGCAACCCGATGAACAGGATTTGATCCAGAGCCGAGCCCGTGCTCGCGTCCCCCACCGCCGGTTGCGCCGTGCGCAACAGCTCGAACCGGTCAACCGGGCGCGCAAGCATATCCAGCTTGTAGGTTTGCGACAGCAGCATGATGACCTGACCCACCAGGCCGGGCGACAGGCCGTGGCGCAACCCGGCATCATACAGCGCGTCCATCACGCGCGGCGTTGTGACAACCGGTTGCGCGGTGGTGTCGGCTTCACCAAGCCGGGCGGGCAAATCCTGCTGGACCCACGGGTCAGAGGCCGGTTGCAACGGGGTCGCCTCGGGCCCCTCGGTCGTGAAAAGCGGCGGCGCATCTGCCTGCGCCACGGCACCGATGTAGCGATCATCTTGATACAACGCCATCTGCACGATCTCGGGCGACGTTCCGCGCAAGCGCAGCGCAAGCAAGCTGCCCTCGGCGGCGACACGTCCGCCCAGATGGCTGGCGGCAGCGGCAGCCGCCCCGTCAGCTTGGGACTGCGGCACGTTTTCCAGTTGCAACAGCTCCGCCAGATCAGACTGGTGCCCGACCCGAAGCACCAGATCGCGCCAAGCGACGCGACGCGCATCGGCGGGGCGCAGGGCAATCGTGTTCGACCCGTAAAACAGACTGTCGGCCTCTTGCTGCGCCGCCACCCAGGCCCGTGCTTCCGCGACCGAACGCGGCGGGCGCGCCAAGGCTTGCCCGGACAGAGGCCGTGCGCGGGCCTGCGTGGCGCGTTGGCGCTGCCCCTGAAAGATCGCGAAATCCTCTTGGCTGGACGGCAGCGCGACCGCAAGGCGCTCGCCCGGCGGTAAAAGCGGGCCACGGGCCAAAAGCAGCTCGCCCCGACCGCGGCTTGCGTCCAACCCGTCGGGGCGCGGCTTGACCTGCGCTTGCGGCGCGACGGCATTGCCCAGAACCAGAAGGATCGGATCGCCCGGCAGGTCAAGACTGGCGCGGGGACCGCCAAGCTCATCTTCGTCATCTGCGAGATTAGAATCGGCGGGGCGCGAAAGAGTTTCCGGCTCTGACCCGTCTAGAACGGGCTGGTCCGTGACAGGCTGTTCCGCCTTGGGGGCCACGGCAATATCCAGTGCCGGCTTGGGCAGGACAAGCCAGACACCCAAACCACCAATCACAATGATGATCGCACCGGCCAGTGCGACCCAGCGCCACCGTCCGGTGCGGCGGCGTCCCTGTGCCCGGCGACGCGCTTCTTTGAAGCGGGGGTCGACCGCACTCACCAGACCAGACCCCTGCTACCTGAAACCGCTGCCGAACGAATTCGACAGCGATCGACGGGACGGTTCAGGCGCCGGGGGTGGCGGAGCCGGTGCTGCCGGGCGCGGGGTAGAGGTGGTGCGTGCACGGGTCACCGGCGCCGCCGCGGGCGCGGCACAAATCTCGCCCTCTGCAGCGCTGACCAGTCGCCACATCTCTGCGGTGGGAGTGGTATCTTCGCCAGTGTCACCGGTCTCGCTTAGAAACGCCCGCATGGCGCGGGCTGACCCGCCGCCCCAAGCCCCGTCAACCCGCATCCGGTAACAGCCGACGCGCTGCAATTCGGTCTGCAAAGCCCTTGCCAGATCCTCTGGCGCCTCTTCGGGGGTGGCATCGGTGCCGATCAGTCGCCGCAACCGGATATCGGGCGCGGGGTCGGGCGACAATGCGGCGAGCCGCGCGATCGGCGCATCGGGGATGAAGGGCGCGCGCGAACCCTGCGCCGCCTCGACCGAAAGCTGCTGCAGTGGCAGGGCTCGTGTCCGCCCCATTTCGGGCTCGGCTGTGGTCGCGTCCGGCAACGCCGCGACAACCATGGGAGCAGCCGGATCGGGTTCCGGGCTTTGCTCGGCCACAACGGGTGCAACGGGGTCCGGCACAGGGTCGTCTTCGATCATGATGAAGTCGAATTGTGGTGCCTCGACCGTGGGATCAGCGGCCGGTGATGGCGCGTCATCTGCCGCAGAAACAGTCGGCGCATCTATGGCAGCTTGCGCTCCGGACGCAGCCATTGCTTGCAGGTCATCACGACTGATCTGGGCGCCCTGCCGGGCCCATGAACTCAGGAAGAAATCCTGAATCTCGGGGTCCATCTGTGCAACCTGCGCAATCTCATCGGGACCTGGCATGAAGGGCCGGAAAAAGAACGACCCTGTGAGCGATGACTGATCCCAAGGGGTTTGCCGCCCAAGCGTGGCGGTTTCGACCGCGTTGCGCACGGCGATCATCATTTCCGAAATCGACTGCCCTTCGGTCCCGATATTGTCGAGCAGAGCGCGTGTAAACGGGCTGTTTTCGCCCACGCGGCCATCATAGCTCAGGTTGCCCGGCTGGGTCGAGAATGCGACAAATGTATCGCGCCCCGTGGCAGGCGCCGCCAGTCCGAGCGAGCCGTCCTCGCGCAGATTGGGCGGCAGCGGGTTGTTGCGGCAGGCATCCAGAAGGATGACGGTCTGGCGCCCCGGTGCAGACAGTCGCGAGATTATAGTGTCCAGCCGCTGCGTTTGCGCGGCAATATCCCCGGCGCTGGACAGAACCGCGTCCACCGGCGCCAGATAGTTGATCCCCCCCAACTGAAAACCGTGGCCGGAGTAATAGAACACCACTTCCGCGTTCTCGCCGGCCCGCTCGCCGAAATTGCGGATCGTGGTGTCGAAAACCTCGCGCGCACTGTTCAAAAGCAGGGTCACTTCAAAGCCCTGCGTTTCCAGCCTATCCGCCATATCGCGCGCATCCCGTCCGGCATTGGGCAAATCTTCCAACGTGTCATAGCCCGAATTGCCAACCACAAGCGCCACACGGCGCGGCGTTTCTGCGGTCGTTTGCGCATAGGCCGCACCAACGCCGACTGCGCAAAGCGCAAGCAAGGCAGCCAACAGGGCCGACCGGGGTGTAACAAGATAACCAAAAAGACTCATCGCCCGTCAAAAACCTTTGAATGCAACCACATGTAATGAGAAATGATAGCGCGAATCCAACGCACAGGCGAGTCTTGCGCCGGTTTTTCGCGCGTCCTGCCAATTCGGGCGGCACAGACGGCCATGTGTGGCACCCACGCTGCACAATTCAGCAACGCGCGCGCCCTGCGACAGAAGGTTTGTCCGGCAGCGCCCAGCCTGCTAAAGGGGTGGAAATTTAAGGGCCTATTGGAAGGACTTCACATGTATGCCAAGCGTTTCAGAACCAAGGCCAGCGGCATTCTACTGGCAGCTATTGTCGCCATTCCGTCAGGCGTTCTGGCCGAAGACACACCCTATTCGCGCGAACAGATCGTTCAGGCGCTGATCACCTCGGTTGATCTGGGCGCGGCGCGGGCCGTGTGCATCGGCACCAAATCCGACTGCGCGCCGCAAGCAGATGGGCTGGATATGCGGGTCGGGTTCGCCTTCGATTCGGATGTTCTGGACCCCTCTGCCCAAGACGCACTCAGGGTGTTTGCTGCGGCGCTGCGCGACCCGCGTCTGGAACAAGCGATCTTCAAGGTCGAGGGGCATACCGACGCCGTGGGAGCAGAGATTTACAACCTTGATCTGTCCGAGCGCCGGGCGCGCGCAGTCCATGACTTCTTGCGCGAACAGGGCTTGCCGCAGGCGCGTCTGGAAGCTGTCGGGCTGGGGCAATCGGCCCCGCGCGTGGCTGACCCGCGCGATCCCGCGAACCGGCGTGTCGAGCTTCATGCCGTGCTGCGCTGAATGCCGCAGCCTCTTCCGGTAACGGCCCGCCAATGACACTTCCAGACTTCACACAAGCCCTGAATGCCGAGGCGCCATGCGGGCCGGACCTGTTGATGGACGGCGATCCCGCGTTCGACGACTACGACCTTGATGCCGCCGAGCGGTTGTCAGACCGGTTCTTCGATGCCGAGGGCAAGGCGATGGTCGATCCCGCGTCGATCCGCGTGTCCGACGAATTGACCAAAGCCGGTGAATTGCTGGCACGGGCTTATGACCTGCGCATACTGGCGGCCCTGGCCCAGTATTGCGCCCTTGCCCGCAATCTTGCCGTTCTGACGGATGTGTTTGAAGCAACCGCGACTTTGCTGGAAACGCATGGCCAACACGTGCACCCACAAATGGATGGCGATGTCATCGCTCGCCAGAACACGCTGGAATTGCTGGCAAACAAGCCGACACTTGTGATGCCGCTAGAGTTCATGCCGCTGGCAGAAGACCGCCGTTTGCGCGCGTTGACATGGCGCAAATATGCGGTTGCGATGGATCTGCGCCGCGCGATGGCAGAAGACGGGCAAAGCGTTGATGCCGAAAGCCTGCTTGCAGCCCTGCGCTCTGCCGAGAATGGCGATCAGGTGAGTGCGAGCCACGCCTTGCTGAAACGTCTGGACAGTGCCGCGCAGAACATCCAGAACATCTGCCTGATAGATGAGGATACGCCCTTCAGGCCCGATCTGGACCCGTTACGCGGACAGGTCGGCGACATGCTGCGGCTGCTGGAACAAGCACGACCGGACCTAGGCGGGGAAACTGCCGAAGCTACGGCGGATGATGCCGACAGCGTGCAAGACACGGCCGCGGAGACCGCGCCCGGCGTGACGCCACATCAGGCCGCGCCTGCACCCACCGGTGCCGTCGCCTCGCTATCGCAGGCACGCCGCGCGCTGGATGCGCTGGATGCCTATTTCAGTGTGCATGAACCGTCATCGCCCAGTTTCCTACTGGTCCGGCAGGCGCGCGAACTGGTCGGGCGCCCGCTTGTCGAAGCGTTGGAACTGCTGGTGCCGGAACGGTTCGAATCCGCCCGGATAGATTTCAGCCGCGACATGGGGTTTGTGCTGACCATGGACCGGATGCGCGCCTTGTCGGATCTGGACCGCAACGACGCCGAAGAAGACGACAGCGAACCGCCCGTTATCAGCACGCGGGCCGAAGCGTCCAGCATGATGAGCGCGCTGGAGCGGTATTTCACAGCAACCGAACCTTCCAGCCCTGTCCCGCTTTTGATGACCCGCGCGCGGGGCTATCTGAACCAGAGCTTTTCGGCGATCCTTGCGGAACTCTTCCCGCCCGAAGACGATTGAGCGCGGCAAGCGGCTAAACTCAACCCGCCTGACCCGTCGCATCGGCCAGTGCCTGACGATACGCCGCGATCACATGTGCCTCGCCGAACAGGCGCTCGGCGCGGGCGCGTCCGGCTTGCCCCATTGCGGCCCGCGCTTCGGGAGTCAGGGTGATAAAGTCGGCGCAGGCGCGTGCAAGGCTCGCGCTGTCGCGCGGCTGGCACAGCAGCCCCGTCTTTCCAGCGTCCAACGCATCACGGCAACCGGGCACATCGGTGGTGATGACAGGACGTGCCATGGCCGCAGCTTCCAGCAAAACCCGCGGCATGCCTTCCCGGTATGAGGGCAGGACGACGCAATCGGCCTCGGCAATCGCGGGCCGCACATCGGGCATGGCCCCAAGGTGAACGATATGCCCCGCGTCCTGCCAACGCATGATCTGCGCTGGCGGCAAGGCCGAGCGGTTCTCGGTCCCGAACGGACCAACTATGCGAAACTGCGCGTGCGGGAATTGCCGCCGCACGACCGCCGCGGCATCGGCGAATTCGACCACGCCCTTGTCCCGCAACAAGCGCGCGATCATCAGGAAGACAGGCGCGTCCGGCGGGTTTTCCGGCATCGGGGCTGGCGCAAAACGCGTCAGGTCTATCCCCGAACCCGGCAAAACCCGCGCCTGACCGGGGCGGACCAACCCCATTCCCGCGAACAGTTCCAGATCGTCACGGTTCTGGAAAAACACGACCGGCAAGCCGCGAAAGGCATGGCGATAAATCATCTGTGCAACCCGTTGCAATCCGCCGCCCGATAGAAACGCTGTGCCAAGCCCTGTCACATTCGGAATAAACGGAATGCGCCGACGGCGCGCGGCCAACGCGCCGAACAGGTTGTTCTTGATCGTAAAGCTCAGAACGACATCGGGGCGCAGCCTGTCCATCGCCGCGCCCAGCCGCCGCCAAATGTGCAGATTGGCCAGCGGGGACAGGCCCTTGCGGTTCATCGGCAGGTCCACGAAGGCGCAACCCAGCGCCTGCAATCTGGCCACACTGTCATCATGCGGGGCCAGCACGGTCACACGGTGGCCATCCGCGATCAGGGCACGCAGCAGTCCAGTGCGAAAATTGACGAGGTTCCACGCCGCATTGACCGTCACGACGATATGCAAAGGCCGGGTCACGCTCTAGCCCCCCAGATGCATGCGGTAAGGCACCCAAGCAAACGAAAAGGAGCCGAAATTGAACCAGACGAACAGGATTGCGGTGTAATAGGCCACGATCATACTGACGATACCCGAGTTCTGTTTGCCGTAGCGCCCCATCAGGTCTGGCAGATGCGAGAACACGAACAATTGCAAGGGCAGCATATACAGACCCATCCGGTCCAATGCAGTCGAGGCCCCGGAGCCGAAGAAACCGATAAACATCCCGACCGATATCAGCGCGAATAACCGCCAGATTCGGTATTCCGAGGGCGAAACCCGAAGACGCTTGCGGTAATACAGGAACAAAAGCGCCGGCAGGGCATTCATTCCCAGCCGGATCAGCGCACCGCCGGACTGCAATTCTGCCTCGACATAGTTGCTGATCAACTGTTCGGCGGCATCTCCCAGCAGAACTTGATAGCCGAGCGCACCTGTCACGCCGACCAGCAGGATGATAAGCCAGCGATTGCGGGTCATTGTCAGCGCCACGATCGGTAGCAGCATGACAGCGGTCTTGTGAAAAGTCGCGGCAAGCAGAACCCAAAAAATGAACTGGATCCATTTCTGGCGTCCCAAGGCCACAAGCCCCAACAGAACCAGCCCGATCGCGACACCTTGGCGCGCGTAGCCCATGCCGACCACGATCACCAGATAGGGCACGGCCACGGCCAGCGCCAGCCATGGGCGCGGCAGGCTGCGGCAAAAGGCCAGAAGTCCGGCGCTGAAGATCAGCCCAGAGACCGTGTTGACACCGATGATCCCGAATCCCAGCCAGATCGAGAGCAGGTTCAGAAAACGAAAGCCGGGATCGTCCATCAACAAGGTTTCGCGCAGGTCCGATGTCGCCGCGAAAGCAAGATACTCAAAATATGCTCCCCAGTCGCCGCCGACGCGGTAGCGAAAGCCGATCATGATGGTCAGCAGCAGCAGCATGAACACCCAGATCGGGTCGGACTGGGTGAACCGTGTCCCGTCGCGTCGCACCTTGCGCGACGGCGGGCTGGTAATGGCCAGAAGGGCCGGCATCAGAAACAAAAGCCAGTAGGGCAGCATCGCTAGACGTCTCCTGCCGGAAGATGATCGAGCCATGCCAGAAGCATCAGCACGGCCCAAAGCGCCTGACCTTCATTGCCGCGCCGCGCGAGGTGGCGCGCCCAAAGACCACGGCAAGCCGCGTGGTCCAGCCCCGCCTCGGCCAGCAGATCATCGCGGTCCAGCAATCGCTCGGCCCAGCTGCGCAGACCGCCGCGCAACCACTCGTCCAGCGGGATCGCAAACCCCTGCTTGGGGCGGTCGGTCAGGGCGGGCGGAACGTGGCGCGCCAGAATATCGCGCAGGATCACCTTGCCGCGCCGGGCGCGCCCTGCCCCGTCGATCCGGTCGGCCGCGTCCAGCGCCCACGCCGAGGATACCACGCGCCCGTCCAGATACGGCGTGCGGGTTTCCAAAGACACGGCCATCGCGGCGCGGTCGACCTTTACCAGGATGTCGTCGGGCAGATAGCCGATACTGTCGCGCGCCATCAGCCAGTCAGCGCGTCCCGGTGGCAGATCGGTCAACGCACCCGGCAAGGGCGGCTCATGCACAGCGCCGGGGTCATGCGCCATCAGCGCCGCGGGATCGGCGATCCCGCGTGTCAGAAAGGCGTAGAACTGGTCGGGCGTGCCAGCTTCGGCGCTCATCCGGCCCAGCCGTGCCAGCTTGTCGATGAGCGTGACCGGCAGGCGGAACCGGCGCGCCAAGGCCTGCAATCGGTCGCTCGACGCAGCACCGCGTCCCGCGACCGCCATCACCGCCTTGCCCAGCGCCGCGCGCACGGGGCGCGGCAGGCGCGACAGGTTGCGCCACAATCCCGGACCAAGCACATGCCGGTTGTAGCCGCCGAACACCTCGTCGGCCCCGTCGCCGGTCAGCGCGACGGTGACATGCGCGCGCGCCTGACGGCATAGCAAGGTGGTGGGAATCTGGGAACTGTCGGCAAAAGGTTCGTCATAGATGCGCGGCAGCTCTGGAACCAATGCCAGCGCATCCTCTTCGGTCACATGCAAGGTCTGATGGGCACATCCCAGATGACGGGCGACCGCCTCGGCATGCGGCGACTCGTCGAAGCGGCTGCCCGAAAAGCCGATCGAGAAGCTTTGCACCTGCTGTGCCGATCCCGCCTGCATAAGCGCCGCCACGAGCGACGAATCAATCCCTCCAGACAGGAAACACCCCAAGGGCACATCGCTGATCTGTTGTTGCGAAACGACCTCCGCCAGCAGGTCTTCCAGCCAGCGCCGAAGCGCCGGGGCCGCATTGGGGGGCGGGGTCTGCAAGGCAGCACCGCCGGCCAGAGCGCCAAAATCTTGCCAACTGCCGTGAACCGGGGCCTGTCCGGCCTGCAAGCTGACCATGCCGCCGGGCGCGACACGCATCAGCCCCTGCATAAGGCTTTCATGCGCGTCTACATAGCCGCGCGCCAGATAGGCAGCCACGCCGCCACGCGACAGGCCGGGCGCGAACCCCGGCAACGCTCGCAGCGCCGAAGGTTGGGATGCAAAGGCCCAATGCCCGTTCCAGTCGGCCCAATAGAGCGGCTTTTCCCCCATACGGTCGCGGGCGAGGGACAGGGTCTGTGTGTCACGGTCCCACAGGGCAAGAGCGAACATCCCAAAAGACGCTTGCAGCGCAGGCACCAGCCCCCATGCTGCAATCGCGGCCAAAAGGGTTTCGGTATCGGAATGCCCGCGCCACTCGGGGGCGTGCCCCTGCGCTGCAAGCGCTTTGCGCAGGTTCAGATGGTTGTAGATCTCGCCATTGAAGACGATGACGAACCGCCCGCAGGCAGACTGCATCGGTTGCGCACCGGCGTCTGAAAGGTCGATGATCGCCAACCGTCGATGCCCGAGCGCGACACCACGCTCCGCGTCACGCCAATGGCCGTCTGCATCCGGACCACGCGCCCGGATCGCGTCGGTCATGGCCTGCAAAACCGCGGGCGCGGGCGCCATGGCAGCGGAACCCTGTCCCAAAAGCCCTGCAATGCCGCACATACCTAGCCTTTCCCGCTCAATCCGAACTCTGCCAGAACCCTTTTCGTCTCTGCGCGCGACAATGTCGACTCTCGGTCGCGCCAGGCCCGAAGCAAGCGCCCAAGCCCGCCGAAGCGGGCCTGCCCGTTCGAGACGTTATTGGCATGTAGCACTGTCATGCTCAATGGATCGGGCATATCTTCGACACGGCCAATTCGTGCGCGCAGGTTTTCATGGCGCGCGATCAGGACGGTGCGCGGCCCGTCCCCCCACGGGCCCGACTCCCACCCGGTCGGGCCGGGCGCTTCAAGGACCGAGGCGAAGGGCGACACCACGTCGGAGCGGAAGCGCTGCGCGCGCGGACTGCCTTCGCGCCACCAGGTCAGGGTCGGGAAGTCGATGACCAAGGGCAGCTCGCCGGGTGCCGCCTGCGCCGCGCGGGCGTGCAAGCGCGCGATGAACTCCGGATGCAACATGTCGTCATTGTCCAGCCGCGAGGTCAAGAGCGCCTGCCCGGTCCCGGCCCGCGCGCGGATATCGGCCAGCATTTCGGCCGGATCGTCGATATGAATGGCCCGGAAGCGCGGATCATCAAGCAGCGGGGCAAGCCGGTCCAGATAGGGCACGGTGCGCGCCCGATCGAAATACACCAGCCATGTAAAGTTCTGCGAGGTCTGACGGCGGACTGACGGTTGGCAGAACCGCGCGAACAGGTCCATGCGGTGGCGCATCCAATCCTCGGAATACGGATACAAATCGCCGTAATTCAGGTTGAACCGGGTAATCAGGAAATGGCGGAATGGCGGCGCTTCCCTCATGCGGGCGTGTCCTTTAGTCGTGCAGCCAGCGGCGTCAGGCGCGGCATGAAATGCCGCATGCCCGCCACCGACCAGTGATGCCCATCGATCCAGTAAATATCGGTACAGGATGTGATATCGACAGCTGTGTCCAGAGCGATTAGCCCCTGCAAAGAAACATAGCGCACCCCAAGCGATCGCGCAGCTTCGGCGGCGCGGTCGTCCATTTCGGAAAACAGCCGGGTCTGCCCCGGTCGCAGCGCGTGCCGCGCCGTGCATCCGGCGCGCAGCAGCCCCGCAATCGGAAGGTAGTGTCCCAGCCCTGACCCGAGCCAATGCACCTGCGGACCACCCGGCAGGGATATCTCTGCCAAAAACCCGGCCACATGGTCGATATTGGTCTGGTTTACGGAAATTCCAGCCACCGGCTCTTCCGGGCCGATGCGCTCGAACATGTCCGGTGTGCCGGCATGCGCCGTGCCATCCGTCAGCAGTGACTGCCCGACCACATGGTAGACAATGTCCGAAAACAGCGCGGGCGCGTCGCGCAGCAAGGTCCGCAACTCTCGCGCATGGGTGCATTCAGGCCGTTGCGAGAAGCTCTGACACCCGCCCTGGGCAAGGGTTACAACAAATGGGCGCTCCGTAAGCCAGTGCAAGCCGGGCATCACCATGCGAGCATGGCTATCGCCCGCCACCAGCAGCCCCGGCCCATGCTTTTCCCGACACGCGCGCAACCTGTCCATATGGCCGTCAAGGCGTGTCAGTTGCATAACACAGGGCACCGCCGGGTCAGCACGCCAGCCAGCCCCTTCGGCCCGTGCCTGTTCCCACAGACGATACATCTGGACCTGCGCCACGGCCGCATTTTTCATCCATATGTCGCGCCGTCCTTCCGTCACATGCCCATGGACCCCCACTGCCAGCAGCAATGCCAGACTGGGCAGCAGAACCGCGCCCAACCGGGCCGGGGGCGCGAAGGTGGCGCCCGGGCGCCGGAACGGCTGCTCGACAAAGCGCCACGTGACATAGGCCAGCGGAAAGGACAGCGCCCCTAGCGCAAGCATCAACCACAGGGGTGGCGCGGACAGGTGGGCGATGCGCGCGAACGCCATCAGCGGTTGGTGCCACAGATAGGCCGAGTAGCTGACCAGCCCGATCCCCACCATGGCCCGCCATGACAAAAGCCGGCCGGTCCAGCCACCGGGCCGCGCGAACAGGATCACCGCCGCCGTGCCCAGCACCGGCACCAAGGCCCAGAGCGAGGGAAAGGGCGTCGTGCCATCGAACCACAGGACCGATAGCATGATCGCCCCCAACCCCAGCGCTGCAAGCCCGTCATGCCCTGCACGCGAGCGCGCGGTCAGCCAAAACGCGCAGAGCGCGCCCACCAGCAATTCCCATGCCCGCGTCGGCAACAGGAAGAAATTTGCACTGGGCATTGTGTCGGCGGCGTAATGGCTCAGGCCAAGGCTGATCAGCGCGAATACCGCCAGAACGCCCGCCACACCTCGCTGTCCAAAGCGCCACAGAACCGCCATCAGCAGCGGGAAGACCAGGTAGAACTGCTCCTCGACCGACAGTGACCACGTGTGCAAGAGCGGCTTTTCTTCCGCCGCTGCCGCGAAATACCCCGACTCGCGCCAGAACAGGATGTTCGATCCGAACAGCCCCACCGCAACCAGCGACCGTGCGAAATCACGATACTGGTCGGGCAACATCAGCGCCCAAGCGACCGGAATGCAGGCCAGCATCACCACGTAAAGCGCGGGCAGGATGCGCCGCGCCCGCCGTTCCCAGAAGCGCAGCATGGAAAACCGCCCCTCGGCGCGCTCGCGCAGGATGATCGAGGTGATCAGGTAGCCGGAAATGACGAAAAACACGTCAACCCCCACGAACCCGCCCGCAAGCGCGCCCACGCCCGCGTGAAACAGGATCACCGGCACGACGGCCACGGCGCGCAGGCCGTCTATCTCGGGGCGGTAAGTCATGGGCGGGCGTGCCTGCTCGCGGGCAAAGGGGTTGGCGTGGGGTTAGCCCGTTTCCAAGGGGAAATACAAGGCTCGGCCTGTCAGCCCGTGTCATTTCCCCCGAAGCGTCACCGAACTGCCCGAAGCCTAGGCCAAACGCGCAACCTCTGTGGCCAAAGCCGTGAGCAAGGCCCCGTCGAATTGCGGGCTGGCGTGGCGAAGGGTCCGTGCCGGATTGCCAACGACAACTGCATCCTCGCCAATATCCCGCAGGACAACACTCCCTGCGCCGACGTAGGCCCCTGCACCCACGGCCACGTCAGGAAGGATCGTAGAATTTGTCCCCAGAGTCGCAAATGCGCCAACGGTTACGCGCCCGGCCACGGCTGCCTGCCCCATGACATGCACGCCCCGCCCCAGTGTACATTCATGGTCGATGCAGGCACCTGTGTTCAAAATGGCGTAGCCTCCGACCGAGCAGAACTTCTGCACGATCACACCTGGCATAACTACACTGCCACGACCGATTTGGCTTGTCGGGTCCAAAATTGCCCAAGGCGAAAACACAGAAACCGGCAAAAGCCCGTGTTCTGCAAGGAACTCTCCGATCTTTACGCGGGCAAAGCCGTTCTGATTACCGATACAGACGACAAAACCGTCGAAATCCGGCAACCTCTTAGCCAGCGTTTTGACATCTCGGATGATCTCCAGATCGGTTGTAAGGTCTGAATTGCCCAAAGGGTCGAACACTGCACTGGCATCCGACAGTTTCTCCGTGTCCCGAAGCATGGCTTCGACAAGACGGGCCTGACTTCCCGCACCCCAAAGCAATATCGTCTTTTGACGCTCCACCTTCCGCTAGCCCGCTGACTTCTTCGAGAAAATTCCCTCATAAAAAATCCAGAACCTGTCACGCGACTCGGCCATAATCCGTTCGAAATCAGACGCTTCATGCTTTTCGTCCACAAGCTCCTGAAAGATGTTTTTGCGGCGATAGATAACCGGAGCGTTCCACGAATCGGCAAAAAGCCGTTCATTATAGGTGCCACGCACCAACACAAGGTGGCGTCCATTACGGGCGGCCTCTGTCATCGCACCAACACCACTGCGCCCTTGCCCAACCAGCGCATAACAACGCAACAAGTTCGTCATGTATTCATGACGTGACAGCGACGCCAAGAACCGGATTCGAATATCCGGTCGCCCGAAACGGCGCAGCACCGGCGACAACCATGAAACTAGGATCATGATGAACCGATATTCGATTTTATCCCACATTTTCCAAGGCTTGCGACGCTCCCAGAATAATACTGTTACCGCATGGCGCGACCGCCCGAACAGGCAGAATCTGAAAAGGTCACGCACATAAAGCCGCTTGCGGTCATAGGGCAGCGGTTTGGACAGGACCATGATCGTCCGGCGGTTGGCGATGCGTTCCAGATGGTCGATATCGTCTTTCACCCGACCGGTGAACACGGCGTAATCCGTAGGCTCAGGTAGCATTTTGCGGATCGGAAATGTGTCCGAAATATTCAAATGGCGCCCGAGGATCAATTCCAGCGTTTCCCCAAAAGGGACGCGGGCGCAACAGAAGCTGTCGATATGCTGCAGCGCATGTTTCACATCATCTGTGATGGTCTTGGTACGCCCTGCCTCAATCGACCCGAATCGGTCGAAATGAGTTTTCCACAGATCAACCTCATTGTCGGTAATGATGATCCCGACCTTATCATAGGTCAGACCCGTGTTTGATGCGAGTTCACGCAAGGCCCGCGCGTTGGCCGGATAGAGGCTTTGCAAGATAACGGCCTTTATCGCCCCGCCCTGAAGCGAAACAGCATCTTCCCAAGGCATTTCGATAATGCCCTCGGGAAGTTCGGAATTGCCAGATTTTGTCTCAGCGTCGAAGAAAACCACAACAAAACTATCACGATCAACCGAATACTCATTCACCAGAGTCGATAGCAAGGTTGGGTTATGGATATTGCCGCGACTGAGCAGCAAGATCGTCTGCATTCCCTCCACCACGGTCATGCAACGACCTCTGAGGTCTCAATCGCTGCTTCCACCTCTGCCACAATCTCGGGGACGTGCTCTGCGACCCCCGGCCAGAGCGGCAGGCGCAACAGGCAGGATCCTGCGCGATGGGCCTCGACCATCTGGCCTGACACGCGCCCGAAGCGGCGACCCGCCACCGTGTCATGCAGCGGCACATAATGGAACGGCGCGCTGATCCCGCGGCGCGACAACTCCGCTATGACGCCCGGACGCAGGGCCGGATCGGGCAGAATGATGAAATAGATGTGCCCGTTATGCACGCACCCCTCAGGCACATGCGGGCGGGCCGCGATCAGCCCGGCCTGTTCCAGCGGCGCGAACGCGGCGTGATAGGCATTCCAGCCGGCGATGCGCGCTCCGTTGATCTCGTCCGCGCGCCGCAACTGGCCCAGAAGCACGGCGGCGGCGATCTCGCTGATGACACCCGATGTGCCCAGATCAACCCAGGAATACTTGTCGACCAGCCCTTGGAAAAACTGGCTGCGGTTGGTGCCTTTTTCCAGCAGGATCGCGGCGCGGTCGCACAGGTCGGGGTTGTTGACGACCAGCGCGCCCCCTTCCCCGCAAGACAGGTTCTTGGTGTGGTGAAAGCTGAAGGTCGCGACATCGCCGCGCGTGCCGACCGCCTGCCCCTGCGCGGTTGCGCCATAGGCTTGCGCGGCATCCTCGATCAACATGGCGCCGCAGTCGCGGGCAATGGCTGACAGTCGGTCCATGTCGCAGGACACGCCACAATAATGCATCGCGATGACAACGCGGGTTGCGGGCGTGACGGCGGCGCGCACAGCCTCCGGGTCGATGTTAAAACTGCCGGGTTCGCTATCGACAAAGACCAGTGTCGCGCCGCGCAGGGCAAAGGCCGTTGCAGTCGACGAAAAGGTGTAGGACGGCAGGATCACCTCGTCGCCCGGCCCGACGCCGGACAAAAGCGCCGCCACCTCCAGCGCGCTGGTGCAGGACGGTGTCAGGAACACCCGCTGAGGCGGCTGCGGCACGTCCAACCTGCGCGCAATCTCCTCGGTGCACAGCGCGGAGTGGCTGAAACCAAGGGTCATGTTGTCGCGTTCCATCAACTCTGTCACCAGCCCCAATTCGTGCTGCGTGAAGGTGGATTTCACATAGGGGTATTTCAGGGTCATGGCAGCGCCTGCATTTGGTCGAACACGGTCAGGGAACCGGGGCGCACACCGCCGCGCCCTCGTCACTCCGAGCTTGAGGGCGCTCTAGCATATCTGCAAAGGGAAATACCATTGGTAACCGAGGCTCTTGGAAAGAATGGGGTCAACGCCCAGCTTACCGTCGCAGCGCTTCTGTCGCGAGTTCCATTGGCCCTTCACGCTCGAACACGGCAGGCCTGCGGTTGTTGTTGGCCAGCCGCATCCCCATCAGATAAGCGACAACGAAACCAGAGACCTGCACACCCAAGAGCGCGGCTATCGCGAGAGGATTGTTATAGAGCATGACATGGCCGAGGATGCCCAGACCGATGACAGGCAGCAACAGCGCGCTGGCAAGCGGGTTTGAGACATGCCGACGGCCACGCCCAACGATCATTATTTCAAGACCGCGCATGACCAACTGATGGAAATGCAGACGGTCGGGCTGGTCCGCGCGCCGTCCGGCACGCCGCCGCCGATAAATGGCAAATAATGTGTCCGTCACCGGCCAGAAGAACAAACCGACAATGGCCAGCATCGACACTTCGGGCTGGCGTGCAACCAGCAGGATGCCCAGCCAGACCAGCAGATGCCCGAGGGAATATGCGCCCGCGTCGCCCAGAAACAGGCGGCCATAGGGCCAGTTGAACACCAGAAACCCCAGAATGGCCGGTACGAGTAGCAAAGCGGCCAGCGCGATCCCAGGCTCTCCAACAGAGTGGGCAATCGCGGCAAGACCGAGGGCAGACAAGGCCGCGGTCCCCGAACTCAGACCGTTGACACCGTCTATCAGGTTGAAAGCGTGGCAAACGCCAGCCCCCCAAATCGCGGTGGCCAGAAGCCCGATTGCGGGGATGACCAAGATCATATCCAGTCCTGGAATATCGCTGCTCGTGACCCAATGTCCGACCAGACCCGCCGCCAGAAGTGACGCGAACGCCGCCGCGCCAAGGCGCACGCGCGGGCTAATCCGCAGGCCCAGATCTTCTGCAAGTCCGGCAAGGAAAATAGGCAGCGCGGAAATGAAGATTACCTTCAACCCCGGCTCGACCTCTTTCGGGAGCGATATGACAAAAGCAGCCAAGGCCCCGCACATTATCCCGACGCCGCCCAACCGCGATGTGGGACGGCGATGCGCCGATTGCTTGGCCTTCAGATCCGAAGGGCGGATTACCCAGTCCGGGCGAAGCTGGCTTGCTACGACAAGCAACCCGCACACCGTGAATGAAATTGCGAACATTCCAAGCGCGAGATTAATGATCTCGATTTGCATTTAGGCCTGCCTTTGATTTGACGAACAGATCCGCTGATTATGATGCATGCGCCACACTGCGCGGGTGCCAGAACAAAACTGCCTCCGCAATCTCATATCAGAGCTACATGCAGTTGTGTATCCCTAGGCACCGCACAAATCATGCTGCGTTGCAAAATAGGCGAACTTCCACCCTCTGGATCGGATCCGACCGGCATTTGCCCAAAAAACAATCAACGCTATAACGGCGAACCGGGCGCAGGTCGCAGCATAACCCAGATTACTCTGCGCCGAAGATGTCGCGTATGACGGGACGGATCGCGTCTGCAACCCAGCGCGCGCCGGCGTTCGATAGATGATCATCGTCGAAGTACAGCACGTCGCCATCCCATTCGTTCAGGCAGCGCCCGGCGAGTTTGGTATCGCAGAACACATCATACGGATTCACCCGATACAGGTTGGGATGATCTATCGACTCAAACAGATCATTCACGGGCTGGTTGCGTGCCAGAACACGGGCCGAATCGGTGCTCAGCGGTGTCGCGATTCCATCGCCATAAAGCGTTCTGTGCACGAGTGTGCGTGGCACGTTCCAGCCCGCCTCCGGGATTGGATGCAAAAGGATGATGTTGAACTCCTCGACAAGCGCAAACAGCTCGGTCCGCCAGCCCTCAAGCACACGGGTCCGACGTGCCGGGTCGTCTTGCGCGCCCAACTCGCTGACCGTGGCGCGTTGATCGATATAGGCGCCCGACACATGCTCCACGCCGCCTTCGCCATTGTCGAACCCGGTCCCCTCCAGTTGCTGCGTGAAACGCGCGGCGATGATAACGGTTCCGATCTGATTGTCGCGCATATACCCGAGCAGACTGTCGATATACGCATCGCATTGCTGCGCCTCGCGGCGATCAGCACGCATAAAGCCGGGCAAAACCGGACAGCCGCCATAGGACAAGAAGTAGGTGCCTAGCCCTTCGGCCTGCAACATGGTTGCGGTTTCAAAGGCGATGGCATGGGAATGGCTGTCACCCATGATGACGACATCGGCGCTCCCATCGATCAAAAAATCCGAACAGGGTGCGAAAGGATGCGCCGGAGGCGGCGCGTATATGCTCAGGTTACACTCCCGCAGATAGGGATTGCGGTCCAACTCAGCCTCGGCGAAGCGCAGCGCCTCGGGTGGTAGGCGTTGCGGCAGGCCATTGCCCAGCCACCCAAGCGTTCCGACCGTGGCAAAGGCCACCAGACCGGCCAAAGACCACCCGAACACCTGCGCCTGACCCGACAGTACGCGGCCTTTGTGCCGCCGGAACGGCTGTTCGACAAAACGCCACGTGAGCCAGGCAAGGCCAAGTGACACCACCGATAGGCCCAGCATAACCGCCATAGAGGGCGGATCGAAGCTGCGGATGCGCGCAAAGGCGAAAAGCGGCTGATGCCAAAGATACGCCGAATAACTGATCAGCCCGACCCAGACGAACGGGCGCAGGGACAGCAGCCGTCCCGCAACGGTTTCGGCGCGCGCGTAGCGCAGCACAAGCACGGTGCCGACAACCGGCAGCAACGCCCAGATGGATGGGAACGGCGTGGTATGGTCAAAGATCGCAACCGACAGGGCGATCATGGCCAAACCCAAGGCGGCAAGCCAGCCGTCGAAACGGGTGACACGCATTGCGACCAATGCGCAAAGCGCGCCTGCAAGCAATTCCCACGCGCGGGTCGGCAACAGGTAGAAGACCGCAGAGTCGGAAACCTGTGGCAGGCGCAAGCCGATCTCGGTCAGGGCAAGGCTACCAAGCGCGATCAGCGCGACCATCCAGACCAGCCGACGCGAGCCGCGCGCCCAAAGCGCCATTAGCAACAGCGGAAACACCAGGTAGAACTGCTCTTCCACCGCCAGTGACCATGTATGCAGCATGGGTTTGAGCTCTGCGGCCGCGGCGAAATACCCGTCTTCGCGCCAGAACAGGATATTCGCTCCGAACAGCGCGACCGCCAGCAGGCTGACCGAAAACGCCTCGTATTGTTGCGGCATCATCCATGCGTATGCGAAGGGCACGCTTGCGGCCATAACGACGAATAACGCAGGAAGGATTCGGCGGGCGCGCCGTTCGTAGAACCGCGCCAACGAGAAACGCCCCTGCGCCAGATCGCTCACAAGGATCGCGGTGATAAGATAGCCCGAAATGACGTAGAAAACGTCGACCCCGACGAAACCGCCGGAAAAACCGGGCAGTCCGGCGTGAAACAGGATGACGGGAACAACAGCAACGGCCCGCAAGCCATCGACCTCGGGACGATATTTCATGTCCAACCGCTCTGGAAACTATGCCGTGATCCTATGCCACGCTGTCTGGCCAGAGGCAACAGCGCCCCTTGCCAAGCGCGGATGACTGTCACACAAGCGGCGCATGATTGGCGCTTATCTTCTTTGGGACAGCCCCGACCCCGGACCCGACCGGGCGCATGCCTTTGCCGGAGCCTTGCGCACGGGCCTGACCAACCCGACCTGCCACCGCATGAACGGCGCGTTGCTGTGCGATGGGGCGGCACCTGCGCAGAGCGCTCTGCCCCGAATGGCGGATGGCACAGCGGTTCTGTTCACGGGTTTTATTTCCAACCGCCCCGCGTTGCGGTCTGCGCTTGGCGCGGCACCGGTGTCTGACGCGGCGCTCTATGCGGCGGCACGCTCGGCATGGGGGGACACCGCCGACACCCGCGTCCTGGGCGAGTACGCTGCGATCCTGATCCCGCCACATGGCGGCGAGTTGCATATTCTGCGCAGTCCGATCTTCGCACCCACACTGCATATCTGGCATGACACTGACCGGTGCATCGTCGCCAGCACCGCCGCCGCGCTCTTTGCGACCGGCGAAGTCACGCGCGAACTCGACGAGGAAAAACTGTCGGACGGCCTGTTTCTGAACTATTGCGACGAGCGGCGCGGCTGGTTCACAGGCGTCACCCGTTTGCCGCGCGGCGCACGCGCGCGCATCACGCGCGAACGGATGCACGAAGAGACGTGGTATCGGCTGGATGACATCGCACCTCTGAAGCTGAAATCCGACGCCGACTATGTCGAGGCCGCAGACGCGCTGTTCGCAGAGGCGACAGACGCAGTGTTAGACGGGTTCGACACGCCGCTTGTCAGCTTGTCGGGCGGATACGATTCGCAAGCGGTCGCAGCATATGCCATGCGCAGCCGCCCCGGCATGCCGCTTCTATCGGCCACATCTGTCCCGCAAGCTGACTGGCGCCCCCCGGCGCGCAGCCGCGCCTTGGTCGATGAGCGTCCCCATGTCGAAGCGCTGGCGGAAATGTATCCTCAACTGCACCCGCATTGGGTGGACGGGGCGGGACGCGATTTATCGCATCATCTGCGCGACATGTTCGATAGGGCGATGGCCCCGCCGCGCAATGTCGGCAACCTGCATTGGGCGCATGATATCCGCCAGCTTGCGCGGCGCGAAGGCGCAGATGTTGTCCTGACCGGGGCGATGGGCAACCTGACGTTCAGCTATGACGGCACGGGCTACCTGCCGGACCTGTTCCGCACGGGCCACTGGCTGCGACTGGCGCGCGAATTGTGGCTTGGCGGCCCCCGCGCGGCAGTGGGCAAACGGGCATTTCGGCAAGCGGTTCTGCCGGTCTTGCCCCCTGCCCTACAAAAACCGCTCATGGCGTGGCGCGACGGGCCGTTCGAGGACCCGCTGCAAAGCTGGTCGCCGCTGCGGGCCGATTACGCGCGGGAAAGCGGGGTTCTGGACCGCGCGGCACACCAGGGGTTCGACCCGTTTTTCCTGCCGATCGGATCGGTACGGGAATTTCGTACGCGGATGATGTCCAATGCCGTCAACGAGGCGGGCGACATAACCGGCGCGATCGAACAGATCCACGGGGTGCCCATGCGCGACCCGACACGTCACCGCCCGTTTCTGGAGTTCTGCTTTGCGATCCCGCCCCGCCAATACCTGAATGACGGGGTCAAACGGTGGCTGGCCAAGCGCCTGCTTGCGGGCAAGGTTCCCGACATGGTGCTGAATGAAACGCGCCGCGGGCAGCAGGCAGCCGACTGGTCCGCCCGCATGCGCCCGGCCCGTGCGGCACTGCTGGACGAGTTGGAGATGCTGGCGCGCGATCCCGATGTTGCGGGACGGATTGACACCGAGCGTCTGCGCCGCGGGCTCGAAGCGCTGCCAGAGGATGACACCAAGATCACCAAAGCTGATACGATGGCCTATCACGCCCTCACCCGTGGCGTGGTCTCGGCGCGTTTCATCGGCTATCTGAAAGGCCGCAACGATATCTGACCGAAGTGCGCGGGCTGTGACTACCGGCCTGCAAAGGCCCTTGAGTGAAACGTCAAGCCACGCTAGCGTTGGGCTATATTTGATCTCGGGATTTGAAAATGCGCCCAGCGGCACGATTAAGCGACATGCATGTTTGCCCGATGGTTATTCCGGGCACTCCCCCGATCCCGCATGTGGGCGGGCCGATCATGCGCGGAGCCCCTACTGTGCTGATCGGCGGCATGCCCGCGGCGCGCCTGTCCGACACGTCGCTGTGCACTCCGGTCGGCATTCCCGACCCGATCGTATCCGGCTCTGCGACGGTAGTGATCTCGGGACTGCCCGCCGCACGGTTGGGCGATTCCACAGCGCATGGTGGCAAGATTACCTCTGGCTGCCCGACGGTATTGATCGGCGATGGCGGCCATTCCAGCGCGGCGCGCGGTGGCACGGGACGCGGCAGCGACGGCACGGCCCAGCATGACACGCCAGAGGCGATGGCCAGCGGCAAGGCCTTGCGCGCCCCGCAGCGGCAGGCCCGCACGTTGCGGCGCGCCTCTGCAAGCGGGGCCGCCTTTTGTGAATTGTGCAATCCATGAGCGTGGCGCGACAGACGCCCCAAGACGCAGCACTGTATTGCGCGGTTGACTGCGCTGCGGACCAACGGCTTTATGGTGCGGTTCTGCAAGCGGGCCGTGGCACGGCCCTGTTCGCCGGTGAATTGCACCCCGATCTTGCCGAAGCCACACCGCATCTTGTGCAGGTGGACCAGGATTCTGCTTTGCTGGCACTGCTCGCAAGTCCGGAGGGACGCGCCGGGGCCTTTGGCTGCGTGCTGCGCGCACATCCTCACATGGCCACGGTCTGGCGCGCATTGCGCAAGCATTTGCTGGCCCGCATGCCCGATGGCAGGGTCGTCATGTTCCGATTTTTTGATCCGCGTGTCATGGCTCCTTATCTGGGCAGTCTGACACCATCAGAGCTGGCCCCGTGGTTCGCGCATGTCAGCGATTGGTGGCTGCCGCTGCCGGACGGGACATGGCATTTCACATTGTCGGATACCGGGCTGTCCCGGTCCGTGATCCCGGCCTGAAACGGGGCGTTGCGCGATGCTGACAATTTCAGCCGAAAGCCTCGACACTCTCGCCCGTGAACAGGCTACCGGGGCACGGGCCCGCCTGTGCCGGTGGCTTGTCGCAAATGCGCCCCGATTCGGTCTGCCCGCACCGGCGCCGCAACAGGCAGAGCATGCCGTCGATGCCGCGCTTGAGCTGTGTCTGCCCAATGGAATCCGGCGCGAGGGCGATATTGCGCGCATCGCGCTGCGGGCGTGGCGCTTCGGTCCTGCGATCATGGACCAACCGGATTATGAATATTTGCGGCAGGCACTGACTGCCGAGACCGTTGATCCTGACCGCCGCGTCATGCTGGTCAAGCTGATCGAGATCGGGCACAAACCCGCGACGGGGCCTTGGCATGTCTGATAACGTCGACCAAAACGCCCGACTTCGCCAGCATTTCAAGGATCGTGAAGAGCAAAAAGCCAACTCGCAGGCTGGGCTTCGACCGCAAAAGGTCGGCGATCCGACCAGTGCCTGTGATGACACACCGCCCCCAGACCCGGAGATAGAAGAGAGCGTCACCGTCTGGGACAGCGAAAGCAAAGGCGCGCGCTACTGGGACGAAGCCACGCGCACCCTGCATATTGTGCAGACCAACGCCACCGACGGCGTATCGATCCAATATACCGGCCCGACGCCACCGACTGCGATGGATGTGTATTGCAACGATATCCTGAAGGCCAATCTGGGCGGTGGAACGCAATGGTCCTACAACGTGACCTATCACCCGCCCAAGGCGCCCTACAGCGTCAAGAAAGCCGTGGCCGCGCCGTTCAAAGACCTGCTGACCTTCGCAGCGGATGTCAGCAGATGGGAATTCCGAGCGCCAGAGTTCACCGCAACGGTCTTGGTTTACAACCCCGACCAATGGAGCTTCAAAGCCACGGTTCCCCCGCTTTTCGAGAGCCAAAAGATCCACCGGGAATGGCGTGGCAAGGATGGCACAAGCGGCACATCCGACAAGCACACGACCAAGACCCACAGCCTGAGCGGGACGGCGGAAACCCACAGCGCGGAAAGCAGCAGTGAGCGTGATAAATCCGGTGGCAGGACCGAGAAGTTAAAAGAATCCGATAGCTGGACCAATCGCCACGGCGATAGCATCACCGAAGACGAGACCCTATCACACGCCATCGGGGCCGATGGGGCGACCACGACAATCCATGAAACCGAGACCAGACTGGACATGCGCGACGGGCGCTCGGAAACGGACACCAAGAAGACAAAGGACACTATGAGCGTCGACGGGCGCGAACACGACACCGAGACGACCCTGTCCGCCAGCAAGTCCGATGGGAAAACCACCGAAACATGGGAACTGAAAGGTGAGGCGCTCAAGAACATCGGTTACGACCCAGAACACGGCTATGTCGAAAGCGATATCCCAGATGAAGCGCGCAGCACCAAAAAGACCGAAAACGGAACGGTTTTGTCCGGGCTGGGCAGCGACATCTTCTCACTGACCTGCAACACGCGGCGACAAGATTTCCCAGCCCTAGAGATGCTTGCTGTCGTTTTCCGCCTCGGGCAGAGCATTCAAGACATCAAGGACACGATCCGGAATACGGTTCCCGAAATCGGTTGGACGTGGGATTTCTCCTATTCGTTCCTCGATGGCGAGATCGCCTTGGACTGGGGGTGGCAAGAACGCGACGCCGGACATGCCAAAAGCCACGATGTGTTCTACAATCTCAGCACATCGGGCGAGATTACGCTGGTCAAGGCAGGCGGGAAAATCGGTGTTGGGATCATGGCCTATGGTGTCGGCGCACAGGCCATGCTGTCGGCAGAGGGTGCTTTCAAACTGACCATTCCGGGCGTGTCGTTCGAGTTCGACAGCGACGGTCCAGGATTCGCAAAGTCTGACAAGATCGGCGAAGTGACGGGCACCTTTACCGTTTCCGCCTATATCAATGTCAGTGCTGGCGACATCGTTTCGGCCACGGGTGGCGTCCGCGGCAATCTTCTGAAAGCGACCGGCGCGGGGCATATGGACGGCGGGCAGGATTTCTATATCGCAACCGAGGTCCATTTCGACGGCGTTGAGCTCTATGCCACGGTTACGACCGCGCGCGTGTTCAACAAGGACTTCTCGACACCGCTTCTGGGACCGAAAGAGTTGGGTAAGCACGACTTCCTGCGTGCGTCCAAAATACCGGAGGATCCGGCGCTTGGCTTCGCAGAGATTAAGGCAGTGGTTGAAGAAGCCTTCACAAGGCGTTGGTATCAATTCAATTATTCATTCTACCAAACCACTGTTGAACGCAAAGAGATCTACAAGTTCTTCAGACCGACCGGACGGTATGAGTATGTCGAAAAACAATCGAAAGTGGCCGCAGACGACATTTACACGATGATTACCAAGAAACTATACGACAACCGGACCACGCTGGAGATGAAGCCGCGCACGATCGAGGGCCTTGTACAAGTCGTCTACAATAACATCACCCAGAACGACGAAACGCGGAAAATCGACCTCGAAGACGTCTTTGATGCACTGTTATCGGGTGACTTGGACACAGCGATCGATGCTGCCGCCTGCCCGGTCAAGCGTGCCAAGCTTAGTGTTGGAGCGTGATGGTGCAAGGACAGATCGAACATGCATGATTTCGCCTACCTTACCATGACGGCATCGGAGGATGCGCAGTGCCACCTCATGCTGAACGGCCTGCCGATTCTACACGGCCCGCGCGGTGCAAACCTGCAATGGATGGATATCCTGAATCTGCGGATGAAGCGCCACAACACTCTTGAAATAGAGATTGCGGCAGAGCCGGGCCAACATCTGGACGCTATGTTTCGATTGAGCCGTCATGCACCCGGCACCGTCATGGCACCGGACACCGGCATCGGCCTGCGTGCCGAAATCCGCGATGCGACGGGCGCTCCCATCCCGCAGGAACCGGATGGTCGTTTCACTCTGTCTGGGCCGAGCCCGTTTCGGGCGGAGCTGCGCTTTGAGAGCTTCGGGCCAGATTTCACGCACCGACTTGAACCGGCAGCGGCACTGCCCTCATCGCTGGCACAAGAGATGGGCCTCACGGCGCTGCGCGCTCTTGAAGCGCGCAATATCGACCAGATCCTGACCATGATGACACCGCTTCTCGAAGATATTGTCATTGTCTGGCAAGATCCCCTATCGACACTCCGCGACGAAATCCGACAAGGGTTTCTAGAAATTGCAGATGGCCTGCCCGAACGCGGGCTGGACTATGCGCTCAGCACCCAGCAACTAGGCCCGCTGGTGCGGGTGATGCGCGACGGCGGGGCCTTGTTTCAATCCATGGACCGGACCATGCGGATGGAAGCCACATTCGGTCTGGTCGACGGGCAAGTCATGATTCTGCGGTAGCGGCGGGGCCAGTCTTGCAGCCGCCTCGACGGTTCAGGTCGTTGGATGCACGCTGGCAATCCTCTGGAACGTGTCGTTTTCGGCCATGAGGTCATCCCACGGTGCGAAGCCTGCGAGACGGCCCTTGTCGAGCACGATGATCCGGTCGCAGTTGCGCACGGTGCTCAGGCGGTGGGCGATCAGCAGGATGGTCTTGTCGCCGGGCAGCGCGTCGATGGCCGACATCACGTCGCGCTCGGTGGCATTGTCGAGCGCGCTGGTCGCTTCGTCGAACACGATCAACTCGGCATTGTGATACAGCGCCCGCGCGATCCCAAGCCGCTGGCGTTGCCCGCCCGACAGCCGCACGCCGCGTTCGCCCACCGGGGTGGCGTAGCCCTCCGGCAGGTCCGACAGGATGAACTCATGCAATTGCGCGCGTTTCGCGCAATCCTCGGCCCGCGCGGTATCGACCTGCTCGGGTGCGATGCCAAGGGCGATATTGCTGGCAATACTGGAATCGGTCAGGAATATCTCCTGCGGGACATAGCCCACGCTCTGCTGCCAGGCGCGCAGGTTGTCCTCGGTGATGACGGTGTCATCGGCGCGCAACGCGCCCGCTTGCGGGCGCAACAGGCCCAGCGTGATATCGGCCAGCGTCGTCTTGCCCGCGCCTGTCGAGCCGACAATCCCGATCCGCTCGCCCGCGCGGATGGTCAGGCTGACATCGCGCAACCCGCGGTCGGTCGTGTTGGGATAGCTGTAGCTGACCCCCTCGAACCGCAACTCCCGCGAGAGACCAAGACCCGGCGGGATCGACTCTGGCAACGGCGGCAGGTCGCGCATCTGAGCGAGTTCCTGCGTCACATGCCGCACGACGCTTGCACCGAAGGCCAGCTTGGTCGCCGAGCCGTATAGCTTGCCCAGCTCTGGCAGGATGCGTTGTCCGGCAAAGGCGAATACACCGATCAGCGGCAGCAATTCCCCCAAGGCCGCGCCCTGTTCGTAGCGCGCCCGGTCGACCAGCAACAGGCAAACCACAATAATCCCGCCGAAGGCCACGGACTGGACCACGAATTGCGGAAGACTAGAGACCACGTTGGCCTTGACCTGCACATCCGCCATGGCAAGCGAGGGACCGTGGTAGCGTTCCAGCGTCTGGTGTTCGCGGCCTGTGATCTTCATGCTCTTGATGCCGCCAAACGCCTCGCCGACAATGCGGAACCGGGCCCCGTTATGCTGGATGCGGGCCGATCCCAAGCGGTCCAGAAACGCGCGTGACCACAGGAAGATTGCTCCATAGCTGCCACCCAGCATCAACAAGGCGATCAGCGCGATCACCGGATCGACCCAGATCACCACGGTCACAATTGCGAGCGCCGCGAGGGTGCTGGCGATCAGTTCCGATGCAGGACGGAAGAAATTTGCGACGATCTGCGAACTTTCCGTCAGGATGGTCTTGTTAAGTTTCGTCGTGTGATTGTTCAGAAAATAGACATAGCCCGACCGCAAGTATCGTTCTAGCAAACGAATGCTGACCGAATAGGTCAGCATGTTTGTGAACTGCAAGACGAGATATGTCTTGAGCATCTGGATCAGGTTCGACAGAGCAATCACGAGAAAAGAGCCGATGCCGAGTGCCACAAGGAACGCGTAGTCGCTCTGGAATCCGAATGTCTCGTACAGCCACAACAAGCTGGAATTCCGCTGAATGGTGTCGCGATCTGCAAGCACCGCAAGGAACGGAAAGATCGAGACAACCATGAAGGCCGAGGAGAGCGCCGCCAGGACAACGACGAACAACATCCAGCGTGCGCGCCGTTTTTCAGCGGAATCGAGCAGGTTCCACGCCTTTTTCCACACGCCGAGATTGGAGGTCGGAAAGCTGGTCAATGAGAAACTGCCGTGCTTGCTGCAATCTGGAACTGCTGCGCTGACTTAGCGGCTTTCCGCAAAGATGAAAAGACCGTATCGCCCTGCCCGCATGATCAGCGGGCTTCACCGCGCCCTGCGTGCTGCGTCCGCGCTTTGCGGGGGCGACAGTGCGGGTCACCTGCGCCATTGGGCCGGTCCGAAACCGCGATGGCGGCCTGTGGCGGCGCGCGCTCTCGATCCTTCTTCCCGCACGCTGCGCGAAGCATCCGCGTTCGCGGCAGGGTCAGAGCAAGGCCACATGATCAACCGCGGAAGGACTACCACATCCGACGGCCGAGGGCCCTCATGCAGTGGATGTCAACCGCTCCGGCCCGAAAGCTTGCCCCGCGCGGAAGGTTCGGGCATCGACGTTTCGGGCCGGACATAGAGGGGAGATACGGACTTTCCTTTCCAGCGGAAAACGGCTAACTCGTCACAGCCAGCGCCAGGTGCAGAAAGAACGGCAGAACTCCCGTGACCAGCTTACCGCTCTCTAATCTCAGCGTATGGAAAGTGGCGTGGAGCCTGCTGACCAGAGCCGAGAAGCGCCGCGCGCGCTGGATGCTTGGGATCGTGGTTTTCGCGGCGCTCTCCTCGGCATTTATGGTCGTGTCGATTTTTCCGTTCCTTGCGGTGCTCGCGGATCGTGACCGCATACACTCCACACCGGCCCTGCAATGGGCCTATGACTTTTTCGGATTTCAGAGCGACTACGGGTTCGTCATTGGTCTCGGCGTTGCGTCGCTGCTGGTCATCACTCTTTCGAACCTGATCCAGCTTCTGAAAACCTATCTCGTTTTGAAATTCACGATGTTGCAGATGCACTCGATCTCTTTGCGTCTGTTGCAAACCTATCTATGCCAACCTTACGAGTTTTTTCTGGACCGCCATAGCGGGCATCTGAGCAAATCGATCCTCGATGAAAGTCTGCAGGTGGTCAGTTCGTTCTTCCGTCCCGCCGCAGAAATGGTCGCGAGTGCGCTTTCGGCGCTGGCCATCCTCGCGGTGATAATCTGGGCGGACCCGGTTATCGCCTTTATCGCGCTGGCGGTCCTCGGTGGCAGCTACGGGATATTGTTTCTGGGGTTGCGCGGGGTTCTGGACCGGCTTGGTATGGCGCGTGTGCGCCACAATTCCGGGCGCTACCGAGTCACCAACGAGGCGTTCGGCGGAATCAAGGATATCAAGGCGCTTGGTCGCGAGCGTTTCCTTCTGTCCCGGTTCCAGAAAACCGCGTTGGACATGGCGCATGTGCAGGTGAAGGCGAATGCGATTTCGGCATTGCCGCAATTCGTCATGCAATCCGTGGCGTTCGGCGGGATCATCCTGCTGTGCCTGTTGCTTGTGGACCGGGCCAGCTACGAGGGTGGCACCGGTCTGGGCGCGCTTGTGCCTGTGATCGGGGTGTTTGCATTTGCGGGCCAGCGGATCTTGCCGGAATTGTCGAGGCTCTACAGTTCCGCCGCAAAGCTGGAATTCGGCACCGCCGTCGTGCGCCATGTGGCGGGAGAGTTGCGGGTCCCTGTTCCGTCATCAGGTCCGCCGAAAACCATGCCGCCGGGTCTTGGTCTCTCGCGGGAGTTGCGGTTCGAGGGGGTCAGCTACAGCTATCCCAACACGACCGACCGCGGGTTGCGCGATGTCAGCCTGACCATCCGCGCGGGCGAGCGGATCGGGATTGTCGGCTCGACAGGCGCGGGCAAGACGACGCTGGCCGATATCACGCTGGGCCTGTTGCGCCCGCAAGCGGGCGTGTTGCGCGCCGATGACACCGTCATCACCGAGGACAACCTGCGCGCCTGGCAGCAGAGCTTGGGCTATGTCCCGCAGGAGATTTTCCTGACCGATTCCAGTATTGCCAGCAATATCGCCCTTGGCATCGCACCCGAGCAGGTCGATACCGCGCGGGTCGAGGATTGCGCGAAACGCGCGCAACTGCATGAGTTCATCCTGTCGGACCTGCCGGAAGGCTACGCCACCCCGGTGGGCGAACGCGGTGTGCGGCTGTCGGGCGGGCAACGCCAGCGGCTGGGGATCGCGCGGGCGCTGTATCACAATGCCGAGTTGATCGTGTTCGACGAAGCGACCAGCGCGCTCGACAATGCCACCGAGCGCGACGTGATGTCGGCCATCGACGCGCTGCCCGGCGACAAGACCATCCTGCTGATCGCCCACCGCCTGAGCACCGTGCGCAGCTGCGACCGCATCATCGTGCTCGACAAAGGCCGCCTCGCAGGCTTTGCACCGTGGGATGCCCTCATGGCCGAAAACGACACGTTCCAGAGGATTGCAAATGCCCATCCCGCATCTTGAGCCAGACCCAATTCTGTCCCGCCCCGTCATGGTGACCGGGGGGGCCGGCTATGTCGGCAGTCACATTGCTCTGGCGTTGCTGGATGCCGGTCACACGGTGGTCGTTGCCGACAATTTATGCACCGGGTTGCGCTGGCTTGTACCGGACGGAGCCGCGTTCGAGCAGGTCGACCTGCGCGACGGGGACGCGCTGGAGCAGATCATGCGGCGCCACGAAGTGGGCGCCGTAATCCATTGCGCTGCTTCGACCGTCGTGCCGGACTCTGTGGCCGACCCGCTGGGCTATTACGGCAACAATATCGGCGCCACGCTCAGCTTGCTGGGGGCAATGGCGCGAGCGGCGGTCGGGCGGATCATCTTTTCCTCAACCGCGGCGGTTTACCGGGCCGACACAGCGGGCGCCCCGATCGCAGAGGACGCCCCGACCGACCCGCTATCACCCTATGGTGCGACCAAGCTCATGGCCGAGCGCATGATCCGCGATACCGCCGCCACGGGCATACTGGACTATACCATCCTGCGGTATTTCAACGTCGCCGGGGCCGACCCCGATGGCCGCGCGGGCCAATCCACGCCCGCGGCCACGCATCTGATAAAGCTGGCTTGCGAGACGGCCTGCGGACACCGCCCTTCCCTGACGATCTACGGCACTGACTGGCCGACGCCCGACGGGACCGGCGTGCGCGATTTCGTTCATGTCTCTGATCTGGCGCAGGCACATATAATGGCGCTGCAACAAGGTGCTGGGGCCGCGCGCAATCGCATTTTCAATTGCGGTTATGGCAGCGGCTACAGCGTGCGCGATGTGATCAAGGAACTTGAAACAGCAACCGGATCAGCCCTGCCGATTCAGACAGCCCCGCGCCGCGCGGGCGATCTGGCGCAGGTTGTTGCGGATGGCCGCGCCCTTGCGGACGCATTGGGCTGGCGCCCGCAATATGCCGATCTGAGCCGAATTATCGCGCATAGCCTTGCATGGGAAGCCAGTCATTCCACAACCAAACGCCAAGGCCTGACCGGCCATCCAAACTAGGAGAGCACATGTATACGATCGCGAATATCAGGCCACTTGGCTATAATGTCGGCAATCATGCGATCAATTTCGCATTGCGCCATATGCTGTATGAAACCTTCGGGCGGCTCGTTTCGGTCATCGAATACCCTGCGACCAGCAAGCATGAAAGCACCACAAAGGCGGGGTTGAGCGCGGGCACAGTCCACGAGATTAACCGCTTCGCCGATGGTGTCATCGTCGGCGGGGGCAACTTGTATGAAAACGACGAGATCGCGGTCGACCCGCGCGCGCTGGCGGCCCTGCAACCGCCATTGATGCTGTTCTCGAATTCGCGCGGGCGGATCTATGACCGGCACGGCAACCTGTCCGACCGGTCGGACGTGATCCCCGATTCGAAGCTCGCAACCCTGCTGGGGCGGGCCGATATTTCGTTGTCGCGCGACACGGCCACGCATGACTATCTGTCCAAGATCAATGCACGGGACCAGCTTGGATGGTGCCCGACCATCAATATGAATCGCTACGCGGGCAACCTGCCCTCCCTGCCGGAAAACGAAGATGCGGGCGCGCTGATTTCGGTGCGCACGCCGGGGCTGATGAATGTGCCCTACTTGTTCCAGAGCCGTATCCAGCTTGATATCGAGCGCGCCATCGACGCGCTGCGCGATGCAGGCCACAAGCGTATCCGCATTCTGTGCAATGACAGCCGCGACCTCGATTTTGCGACCGCCTTTCGCTACACCAAGCAGGTGGACTCGGTGTATACAAACGATGTCTACCAGTATCTGTCGCTGCTGAAATCGGCGAGCATGGTGGTCAGCTACCGGCTGCACGCGACCCTGCCCGCGATTTCGTTTGGCACGCCGACCGTGAACATTGTCTATGACGAGCGCGCCATGTCGCTGTTCGACGATCTGGGCCTGACCCCGGCCACGCTGAACATGGTTGAACTGGGGACCGGTTTTGCCGACACGTTGGCAGCGACAATCAGCAAGGGCGGCTATACCGCGCAGGATCATGTCGGGCTTGCCCCGGACTGGACCGCCAAAGGGGCCGAGCAATTTGCACAGTTTGCCCGGTTCAAGGACATGATGCAGCAGTATCTTGAACGTGCGGGCCGCGACGGGTGAACTTGGCGGACACCCCTGCCGGAACGCGACCTGAAGAGCGCCTGCCGGTGCTGTTTCATGTGCAGGCCGGGGCCAGTGTCGGTATGGGGCATCTGGCCCGCAGTGCGGCCCTGATGGCGGGGTTGGAGGGCGAAGGCGTCACATGTCGGCTGAGCCTTGATGCCGATGCCGCAGGCCAGGCCTTTGCGAAAGCGCGGGGGCTGGCCGCAACGGCCACGCTTGGCGATCCGTGTGCTGCGTTGGTTGTGGATGCGCTGGACCTGCCAAGCGCAACACGCGATGCCGCGCAGCACGTATTCCCGCGCATCCTGATTTCGCCGGTCTGCGCCGATGCCGATGTCGCGACACATGTGCTTTTGCGCGATATGCCGCCGGGTCTGGCCGGGCAGTTGGCCAAAGACACGCGGGTTCTGACCGATCCTGACTTTGCCTTCGTGACCGCACAAGGTCTGGTGCGGCGCGAACGCATCTATGACAGATTGCGGATCGGCCTTTGCCTGTCCGGCGGCGTGGACCGCACGGCGCTGGACCCGCTGGTCGACTGTCTGTTGGCTGCGCCCGAAGTCGCGCAGCTGACCGTGATCGACCCGCGCCGTCCCTTGCGGGCGGATGACACGGATGGTCGCGTGGTCCATGTCGCCCCCGGCGCTGCCCCATGGGGCGCTCTACAGGATATCAACCTGTTCATCGGCGGCGATGGTGTCATGCTGGCCGAAGCGATCGCGCAAGCCATCCCCGCCCTTAGCCTGACCACCGCAGACCGTTTGCCAAAGAATGCCGCATTGATGGCCACCGGGGCATTGGCCTGCGTGCTGCGCGGACCGGGTATGGACGCGGAGTTGACAAAGCGCATCCGTGATCTTACCGCGCTAAAGCGAATGCACGCCAACGCATGGCACCTTGACGGGCCCGGCCGCGCAACCGCGCTGGCGCGCGCTGTCATCACCACGTTGCACGATAGGCCGAAGGTTTAAGCACCATGACCCAGTTTCCAGAGATCATTGCCGAAGCGGGCAGCAACCATAATGGCGATCCCGCGCGTGCCTGCCAGTTGATCGACCTCGCGGCGCAAGCGGGCGCGAGTTCGATCAAGTTCCAGTTCATCTATGCCGACGGGCTCTATCTGCCCGACTATCCCGAACACGGTTCGGACGGGTCGGTCGTCTACAGCCCCAGCACTGTTTTTGCGCAGCGCACGCGCGAAGAGATGTCCGACACCGATTGGCAGACGATCTGGGACCACGCGGCCCGCGTGCGCATTACGGTCTCGGCCTCTGTGTTTTGTGAGCGCGGCATCGCATTGCTGAAGCGGCTTGGCGCGCCCTATGTCAAGATCGCCTCGACCGACCTGACCAATCACGCGCTGATCGCGCGCGCCTGTGAGAGCTTTCCACGGGTGATCGTGTCGACCGGCATGGCCACGATGGGCGAGATCGAGGCGATGGTCGCCATGGTCAAGCGCGACCATCCGGGCACCGACTTTAGCCTGATGCATTGCGTTTCGGCCTACCCGTGTGATCTGGCGCAGGCAAATACCGGGCGCGTCGCGCTTCTGGCCCGCGCGTTCGAGGTGCCGGTTGGCTATTCCGACCATACGGGAGAGGATATTTCTGCGGCCATGGCGCTTGTGCAGGGGGCCAGTTTTTTCGAAAAGCACTTCACCACCGACCGCAGCCTTCCGGGGTTTGACCATGCCCATGCGCTTGATGGTCCGGCGCTTCAAAGCTATGTCCTTCATCTTCGCGCTGCGGCCCAAAGCCTTGCCCAGCCCGCGGCGGGGCTGGCCAAACAAGAACTTGTCACAAAGGTCCGTGCCCGCCGTGGGCTCTATGCCGCGCGCGATCTGCCAGCCGGGCATGTGCTGACCGCCGATGATCTGCTGTTCGTGCGCCCCTCGACGGCGTTTCAGGCGACCGATCCTGCCCAGCTTGTCGGGCAGCGCCTGACGCAGGACGTGCCGCGCCACGCGGCCCTTGGGCCGGGTGCAGGTGTCGGGATTATCGCATCGAACTGGGGCAGCGCCGGCAGCTATTGGGGACAAGAGATGCAGGAAAAGGGCATGACCCCCGCGCCAGCAAACGCCGGCACGGCCGAACCGCAGGGCTGATACGCGGATGCAGCCTGTCGTTTTCATCTATGCGCGCAGCGATTCGCAGCGGTTGCCGGGCAAGGCGCTGATGCCGCTTGCGGGAACCCCGCTGGTCGCGCTTGTCGCCGCGCGGGCCGCCCGTGTTGGCGCACGGTCTTGTGTGCTGGTCACGACCGACCGCGCGGTAGATGACCGGCTGGCCGACACCGGGCGCGCGCTGGGGCTGGGCGTGGTGCGCGGGCATGCCACCGACCTTGTGGCGCGAAGTCTTCAGGCGATTGCGGAAACCGGCGCGACCCATTTCCTGCGCGTGAATGGTGACAGCCCGTTTTTCGCCCCCGAACTGGCCGCTGCCGCGATGGACCACTTGCGCGATGCCGACCTTGTCAGCAATCTGATCCGTCGCCGCTTTCCATACGGCGTGGCTGTCGAATGGATGAGCGCCGATGCCTATGCAACCCTGTCGGACAGCGCAGCCGAGGCTGAACGCGAACACGTTACCCAGCACCTGTATCGCCAGCTTTCAAAGCTGAGGGTCCTGTCGCTGGAACAGGCGCGCGATGACAGCCATCTGCGGCTGGCCCTCGATACCGCGCAGGAACATGCCGACCTGACGCGCCTGATCGGCTCGCAAGATCCCACTCAGCTAAGCTACTGGTCAGCTTGCGGTCTGGCCGCGCCCACGCTTGGCATGATCCCCCAGACCACGCAGGCGGGTACCCCATGAACACCCCTGTTCCCGATCCGATGCGGCGCGACGTGCCGGGACTGGCGCTGCTGAAGGGGGCGCCGACCATCGCGGACCTGTTCCTCGACGGAGAGCCCTTGTCGCGCCATCTTGGCTGGTCCGAGACGCTGGCTTGCATGGATCGCGCGATTGCCCGTCTGTTTCGGTTTTTCCGGGCACAGTATGATCTGCCAGACCGCCATGACAGCGATCTGCTATTGTTCGAGGGCGGCTGGATTTATGCCAAGCGTGACGGGATTGCCGGACCGGTGCTGTGGTTGTTCCTGCTGGAACAAATCAAGGCAGCGCGCGCACAACCAGATCTGGCCGACCGGGTCGGCAGCGGCACGGTGCTGCACATGACAAAGGGGTTTCGCGCGCCCGAGCCTTTCATTCGCGCGCTCCGCGACGAGTTCGGATTGGCCACCCCAGACCCGTCACAGTTCCCGTCCGGGCTGGCGGCGGTGATGTTCTCCAGCTCCGACAGAATCGGGATGTGGCGGTATTTGATGCGGTCCTGCCTGCGCGTTGGGCTGGCCCGTCCGGCTTCGCGCGCCGCCAAATCACAGGACAGCGCCAAGCGGTTGCTGGTTTCAAGTGCAAACTTTGAAAAACACCGCTACGGCCCCTTGATCGCGGATTTGCGTGCCAAGGGGTATGAGTTGACCGGGGTGCACCCGAAGGAACGCCCCTGGGCCGGTAGCGACGGCTACGCAGCGGACGTGGTCTCTGCCCATTTTGAAGGTGGCGGCCCCGGCGCACTGGTTCAGGCCACAGCGCTGGCGCTTCGGCTGATCCGGCGGCAGGCGCGTATTGCGCCATGGCTGGGCCGCGTCGATCCGGTGATGGCGCCGATGTTTCGCTACAAGATACCACATCTGTTCCATGTAGCTTTGCACGCCACCTGTCTGGAGCGTATGGCGCGGCGGATGTCACCGGCAGCTTTCTTGCGCAACGGAAATTACAACACCCCAGATGAGCGGCGTACGAATTTCGCATGCCGCCGCGCAGGCGTTCCGACACTGGTGGTCACGCCCCGCGCGCTAAGTCCGCGCATGCCGGCCATGCCCATAGACTACGCCCGCGAGCACGCCAGCCTGCCCGCAGGGTTCATCGTCTCTGACAAGCATTCCGCGCGGCTTTTGTCCGAATGGGGTGTCCCAAACGAGATGGTGGCACTTGGCAGCCGCGAATTGATGGTTGATGACATGGCAATCGCCGCCCCGCATCCCGAAGCCTTGCCGGTGCTTCTGGTTTTGCTGGACAACGCCATGAACAGCCCTGCAATGTTGTCGGACATTCTGACAAACTTGCCGACAGACCTGCGCTACACCTTGCGGATAAGAGCCAACCCGGTCTGGCCGATGGACAAGATGCCAGCGCTTATGGCGCAGCTGGAAGGCGTGACATGGGAAAACGCCACCGGCAAGCCGCTGGAAGACGTGGTCACGCCCGGTCGCACGCTTGCAATCACGCCCTGTTCCGGTGTCGGCGCCGATTGTGTCCGGTGCGGTGCGGCGCTTCTCAGCCTGCCCTACCTGTCCTCGAACGCACCGGCCCATGCCGATGTGCTGGAAACGACGGGTCGCATCTGTCTGGACCGACCGACACTGGCCCAGCAGCTACGGTTGCTCGAAGATACTGCAAGTCTGCATGCCCGGTGCCTAGAGGACAGGGACAGATTGACTGCGTCCATCGATCCGGCCCCGCGCCCGCTGATCGACGCGGTAGAAGCGCAGCTTGACCGCTTCGCGCATGGCTCACAGCCAAGCCCGCGCTGATCCTCCCGCCAACGTAGCGCGGCGGGCTGGACTCATCTGGCACCGCCCTGGAACGCCACCAGATTGCGGAACCCGGCCGCGCGCAACTGGGCGGCGGTGGTGTGCGGGGCGGTGCCGGGAGCAAAAATCAGACCGCGCGCACTGCCGGTATGCGCTGCCGCCCAGCCCAACGCGCCCAAATTGCGCGCCAGCCGCGCAGTGGGATCGGCCACCGGGCCGCGCAGTGCCACACAGCGCGCCGCACTTTCCGAAGCGAGCGCTGCATACTCCGCAAGGGTTCGGGCGCTTTGCCATGCACCCAAGATATCCGAAATATCGGGAAAGCGGCTGTCGGTGGGGTCCGTCGGTTGCCCAGCGCCCCACAGGCCGCCGATAATCTGGTAGCGCGGCAATTCGGGCAGGCCGCCCAGCCGCTGCCCCAAACGCGAGGCCCAGAGGATCCTCTCGGGCGCGGCGCACCAGAGCGGGTCGCTTGCCCCTTCGGCGCGCAGACAGGCGCGGGCCAAGACGGCGTCCGGCGCGGCGCACCCCGCCAGCCGCGCCAACGCCACAAGCCGCGCGGTGGACACGCCCATGCCTTGCCCCGGCGGCACAAGGGGCTTCATCTGCACACGGCCCGTCAGGGGACAGCCCAGCCGTTGCAAAAAGTGCCGCGCCTGGCCCGCTGTCAGCCCAGCGCCGGATAGGCGCAGTGGCCCCCGCCCCGCGATATGCCATGCCCGCAGCACCGGGCGTGGGAACGGCAGGCTGACCAAAACCACCGGCCCGTCCGGCCCCAAGCGCCCTTGCATCCATTCGCCGAAATGGCCGGGCTGCTCTAAAATGCGCCTATGCAAGCCCGTCCTCTTCCAGCAGATGACGGCCCTTGGCGTCCTCGACCTCTATTACCCAAAGGTCGCTGTCGAAGCTGCGCTGGCGGGAGATTGCGGCATCAACATCGGTCTCCGCCCCGTCGCACAGGACGTCCCAGACCCGTGCATCCCGCTCGAAATCGTAGCGGCGCAGATAGGCGCGCGCGGTCCCGTCCAGCAGCGCCAGTTTAACAAGCACCGCGCCCGCCGTATCGTCGCCTTTGGCCGTGATATAGGCGGGAAGCCCCGCCAGTTGCAGCCGCCGCACATAGGCCGAAACCCAGATACCCGTTGCCAGCCGCGCCTCTGTCATGCGTTGCCGTCGCGAAACTCCAGACCCATCTCGGAATAGCGCTCGGACTCTTCCATCCAGTTTTCGCGCACCTTCACTTGCAGGAACAAGTGCACGGGGCGGCCCAGAAACTCCGTAATCTCGGCCCGCGCGGCGGTCGAAATCGCCTTGATCGTCTCACCCTTATGGCCCAGCACAATGCCCTTATGGCCATCGCGCATGACATAGATGGTCTGGTCAATCCGAGCAGAGCCGTCCTTGCGTTCTTCCCAGTTCTCGCTCTCCACGGTCAACTGGTAGGGCAGTTCTTCATGCAGGCGCAAGGTCAGCTTCTCGCGCGTCATTTCAGCCGCGATCATGCGCATGGGCAGATCGGCGATCTGGTCTTCGGGATACAGCCACGGGCCTTCGGGCAGTTGCGTCGCCAACCAGCGGCGCAGGTCGTCCACGCCATGACCACGCTCGGCAGAGATCAGGAAGGTCTGCGCGAACGGATAGGCCTCGTTCAGCTTGGCGGTCAGGGCCAGCAGCACCTCGGATTTCACACGATCAATCTTGTTGATCGCCAGCGCCACGGTCTGTTCGGGGCGCGCGCGCTCACGCAGCGTGTCGAATATGGTCTGCACACCGTCCGTCAACCCGCGATGCGCCTCTACCAGTAGAACGATCACATCGGCATCGGCAGCGCCCCCCCAAGCAGACGCAACCATGGCGCGGTCCAGACGGCGGCGCGGACGGAACAGACCGGGCGTATCGACAAAGACAAGCTGCGCATCCCCTTCCAGCGCGACGCCGCGAATGCGCGTCCGGGTGGTTTGCACTTTATGCGTCACAATGCTGACCTTGGCCCCGACCATGCGGTTGGTCAGGGTGGATTTGCCCGCATTGGGTTCGCCGATCAGGGCAACAAAGCCCGCGCGTTTTGTCATGGAATAGGCCCCGTTTGCATTCAACTGCCGCCTTTAGCCGGTTTCAGCCCGCCCCGCCAGAGCGTATAGAACCATCGGTGCGGGATCAACGCGGCCAGACAGAGTGTCGGCACACGCAACTGCGCGTTGGGCGTGGTCCATATCCGACGATCACAGGCCATGCCGCGCATGATCTGGTCCAAACTGCGTATTCCGGAGGATCCGGCCACCTATTCCGACAACATCCGGCCACCTGTTCCGGGGTATCCGGCCACCTGTGACGCGTTGCCGTGAGGCAGCGTATTTTGGTTATCAGTCTTGAGGGGTTTCGTCATCTATTTTAGTGATGGTCTTGCGCATGGATTGCCCCTCGAGTTCGAGGCGGTAGGCGTTGTGAACGATGCGGTCCAGGATGGCATCTGCAAAGGTTGGTTCGCCGATGACGTCGTGCCAGGTTTTGACGGGTAATTGGCTTGTGATCATCGTTGAGCCGCGGCCGTAACGCTCTTCGACGATCTCCATGAGATCGCGGCGTTGCGGTGATGTCAGCCTGTCTGGGCCCCAGTCGTCCAAGATCAACAATTGCGCCTTCGTGATGCTGCGGAACAAGCGGGGGAAGCGTCCGTCACCATGGGACAGCTCCAATTCTTCAAAGAGACGCGGCATCCGTTTGTAGACCACAGTTACGCCGTCACGACAGGCCGCCTGTGCCAGTGCGCACCCAAGCCAGGTTTTGCCGACGCCGCAGGGGCCAGTGATGATCAGATTACGCTTGTCGGTGATCCATTTGCCGGTGAGCAGGCTTTGGAACAGCGCCTTATCGAGGCCCCGGCGTGCGCGGTAATCGACATCTTCCGGGCTGGCGCCAACATGGCGCAGCCTGGCAGTCCGCATGCGGGCCTCAAACCGCTTTGTTTCTCGGCTTGCAACCTCGCGGTCAACGAGCAGGCCAAGCCATTCAGCGTGGCTGAGATCGGCAGCTCTATCCTGCATCTGCAGTTCGGCAAAAGCTTCGGCCATGCCGTCCAGCCTGAGGGCCTTGAGGTGATGAAGAGTTGGATGATCAAGCATTGTGT
>NZ_UIHC01000115.1 GCF_900499075.1 Roseinatronobacter ekhonensis
GCGCTCGACAAACGCACCCCAGACGCGGCATACTTCGAGCAAGCAGAGATACGAAAAGCGGCATGAACATAAATCTGATGCATCTTAGACAAGCCGCAAACCTGTCCTAAAAAGCAGGACCACTTCACATCGCTTGATGGCGACATCGACATAGGCTGGGTTCAATTCGACCCCAAGGCAGGTCCGGTCGGTGGTCTCGGCCGCGATCAGCGTGGTGCCGGATCCCATGAACGGCTCGTAGACTGCCTGACCGGGGCTCGAGTTGTTCAGGATTGGCCGCCGCATGCACTCGACGGGCTTTTGCGTGCCATGGACTGTTTCAGTATCCTGATCGCGATTGGCGATTTGCCACAGCGTGGTCTGCTTGCGGTCCCCGGCCCAGTGGCCCTTGCCTTTGGCGCGCACCGCGTACCAGCAGGGTTCGTGCTGCCAGTGGTAATCGCCGCGGCTGAGCACGAGCCGGTCCTTGGCCCAGATGATCTGCGACCGGATGGCAAAGTCAGCGGCGGTCAGACTTTCTGCCACGGTCGCCGCGTGCAGCGCGCCATGCCAGACATAAGCGACATCGCCCGGAAACAGTGCCCATGCCTCGCGCCAGTCTGCGCGGTCGTCATTCAGCACCTTACCGGTGCGCTTGGTCTTGGCGGCCCCGGCCTGATTGCGCCAGGAGGGGTCATACTCGACGCCATAGGGTGGGTCGGTCACCATCAGTAGGGGTCGAACGTCACCCAGCAACCGTCCGACTATATCAGCAGATGTGCTGTCGCCGCAGATCAGCCGGTGCGACCCAAGCTGCCACAAGTCACCCGGTACCGAGACCGGATCGGCTGGCACATCCGGAACATCGTCCGCGCCTTCGACAGGACCGTCGTCGCCCAGCGCCTCGGGATCCTGCAGCAGCGCGTCGAGGTCATCGTCGCTGATGCCGAGCAGCGACAGGTCAAAATCTTCGGCCAGGAGCCCCGCGATCTCGTCTCGCAGCAAGGCCTCGTCCCACTCGCCGAGCTCGGTTAGCTTGTTGTCGGCGATGCGATAAGCACGACGTTCCGCCTCATCCAGATGCGTCAGACGAATGACCGGCACTTCTGTCAGCCCAAGCAGAGTCGCCGCCAGCACGCGGCCATGGCCCGCGATCAGCTCGCCGTCATCAGCCACCATGCAAGGCACCGTCCAGCCGAACTTGGCCATGCTGGCGGCGATCTTGGCCACCTGGTCATCGCCATGCATCTTGGCATTGCGAGCATAGGGGCGCAGCCGCTCGATCGGCCAGCTTTCAATCTGGCTCGGCGCGAAGACGAGGTCCATGGGATGGGGTCCGGAACTGGGGCAGGGCGTACATAGGTCAGCGCCCAAGCCAATAGGCTGGCCGATGAACAGCATCCGCGATGTCAGAAAAACAAAAAACGCCCGCGAGGGATATCCTCCGGGCGAAAATCTTCGATGATCAAGAGATAGGTCAAGGGGGCTAGAAAAGTCAAACCATTTTTGCGCTTGGAATCAATGCCTTCTGGTGGAGCGTGGCGTGGGTGGCTTCCAGAGGTGGCTTCGGTGGCTAGGGTGGATTCCACCCGGAATCCACCCTAGCCAATAGCGCGAGTGTGTAAGTCTCTGAAACTGAGTCAGAATTTCCAGCGCTGCTTGCGGGGTGGCTTCCAGCTGGATTCCCCGGTGAAAAGGCCAGACGCTGGAAAACTTGCGCGCTCAGCCCCCCCGTATACGGATCGCGCCCAGGAGGAACCATGAAGGGGGGATGCGGCGCACCCGGCCCATACCGGACCTTCGTACAATGGCCAAGGGCTGCAGTGCGGCTTCACCATACCGGCCATTCGTCCACCATGCAGCATTTTTGGAGGATGAAGGTCCGGTGAGCGGACAAAACGGACCCCAACCACATTTGGGCAAATGACCGCTAAGCAGGAGACCGGCCCTGCTGTCGCGGCCGTTTGGTTTCAAATGGAGTGGGCCCCAAGCTTGATCTCACACCGCAAGCCCAATTGAATTTTTAGGTTTTGCCACCCTGATGATCCAATCTATGAACAGCGTATGACATTTGATCAGATTAAGACCTTCTTGTGGGTGGCGCGACTGGGCGGTTTTCGTAAGGCGGCAGATCGGCTGAATCTGTCGCAGCCGGCCGTCTCTACCCGCATCTCTAATTTAGAGCATGAATTGCGTGCCCCGTTGTTCGAGCGAGGATCGGGCGAGCTTGTCCTGACAAAGCACGGAATGTTGCTGCTGTCGTATGCCGAGCAGATGCTGTTCGTTGAAGAAGAAATCAAACAACGCGTCGCCAATCCGTCAGAGGCAGAGGGCCTGTTTCGCGTCGGTGCCGCCGAGACGATTGCACAAGCCTGGTTGCCGGACTTCCTAAAGGCGTTCAGTGAGCAATACCCACGCGTCAATGTGGATTTGACGGTCGATATCTCACTGAATCTGCGCGCGGAGCTTCTGGAAAGAAAGCTGGACCTTGCCTTGCTGATGGGACCTGTATCCGAGTATTCCGTCGAGAACGTAACCTTGCCGTCTTTCGACCTGCATTGGTATCGCGCAACCGCAAATCCCCAGACCGATCTGGGGGAAATTCCGGTCATTTCATATTCAAGCAAAACCAGGCCGCACCGCGAATTGATGTCTGAACTATCACGCCGGATAGGGCCGAAAGTGCGGGTCTATGCGTCTGCGTCGCTTTCGGCCAGCTTGAAGATGATTGCAGCGGGAATTGCCGTCGGTCCTTACCCAAAGGCGCTGGCCAACAATTTTCTTGAGACGGGACAAATCGTAGAGTTTGATCCCGGCTTTCGCCCAAAGCCCCTGTCTTTCACAGCGTCATATTTGTCAGAACCGCGCAGCTTTCTTATTGAAAACAGCGCGCAAATTGCACGCGATGTGGCTGTGGCTTGGGATAACGGGCAAGGCCAATGATTTCAAAAAATCTATCACAAGTGATCTAAAGTGATAATTTGATTGGCGGACCTCTCCGTGTGATGCTCTTCCTGATGGTTGGGAATTGCGCATGAGATCTGGATCCGTTTCACATTCCGACTTGATCGGTCGTTCGGCAGCCGACGTTAGGGCAGCCATTCGACGCGGGTCCTACGCTGGTCATACGGCGGGGCTGGCGGCGGGGAAGCTGCAATGTAACCTTGCGATTTTGCCAGAAAAATATGCTCTGTGTGAATCCCGGAGACAAAATGCCCACAGAAACGGTCTGATGATCTGACCGTCGCGGAGTAAAATTCCGCAATCTGACACCTGAAGCTGATGAGCGGAGGGTGGGGAGATGTATTCTGTGGACTTAT
>NZ_UIHC01000070.1 GCF_900499075.1 Roseinatronobacter ekhonensis
CGCAAGCCTCAAGCTCGAGGCGGGCTGGTGAGGAAAGAAAGTCAGGGCGGATCATAAGCAATAGCTGAATCGTTCCAAACCCAGCAGTCAAGTCAACAAATTCGGCTTCTGCAGGACTCGGAGTATAAAACGAATATTTCCACAATATCCGATCACACCGGCGTGACCGTTGTAACGGCGTTCCATGACCTAGCGTAACGCTTTCCGGGACTGCACCTGAGCACCCCTCAACAGGAGATTGATTCATGACGACGAAAACCCTCGCTCTTCCGCTTGCAGCATCTTTGGCCACGGCGCTGACACTGGCAGGCGGTCAGTTGCACGCACAATCCGCCACAATGGAGAAGTGCTTCGGTGTTTCCTTGGCAGGCCAGAACGACTGCGCAGCGGGTCCGGGCACGACCTGCTCTGGCACCTCGACCGTGGACTATCAGGGTAACGCGTGGACCTTGGTTGCCGCAGGCACTTGCGCCGACATCGAACTGCCCGAGATGGCCGATGGCAGCGCGCGCATGGGCTCGCTGGAAGAGTTGGACCGCGATCTTCCGCCCGCGTGAACACCTAACAGGGCGAGGCAAACGCCTCGCCCCTTGCCATCTCATGGAGATCACGATGCAACAGCTTCCGCGCACGACAGGTCTGGGTTTCAAGCCTGAGCATTTTCGCGATTTGATGGCACAACCGGGCGCTATTGGCTTTTTTGAAATCCATGCCGAGAATTACATGGGCGACGGGGGCGCGGCCCATGCCATGCTGGCAGCCCTGCGCGCGGATCATGCGCTATCGCTGCACGGTGTCGGGTTGTCGATTGGCGGCGCGGGCGAGCTGGACAAGGATCATCTGGCGCGCTTGCGCAAACTGATTGACCGCTACCAGCCCGAGAGCTTTTCAGAGCATCTGGCGTGGTCCAGTCATGGTGCCGCATGGCTGAATGACTTGCTGCCGCTGCCCTACACGCAAGAAACGCTGGGCGCTGTCTGCGCACATATAAACGAGGTGCAGGACAGGCTTGGTTGTCGCATGCTGCTGGAAAACCCCGCGACCTATGTGACCTTCGAGACCTCGACATGGTCCGAGACAGATTTCCTGACAGAGATTACCCGTCGCACCGGCTGCGGGTTACTGCTGGATGTCAACAATGTCTTCATCTCCGCGACCAATCACCGCTTTAATGCGCGCGCCTATCTTGCCGCGTTCCCGTTTGCATCCGTCGGAGAGATCCATCTCGCGGGGCATGATACCGAGGAGCTGCCCTCCGGGCCGCTGTTGATAGACAGTCACGGCGCGCCCGTGGCCGACCCGGTCTGGACCCTTTACGAAGAGGTGTTGGCGTGGACCGGCCCGCTGCCCACGCTGATCGAATGGGATACCGATGTGCCCGAGTTCGCGGTCTTGCTGACAGAGACCGCTCGTGCGCAGCAGTATCTGGACCGCGCAAGCGCAGGCAAATCCCATGCCGCATGAAAGGTCATCCCACGCGGAAACCGAGCACGCCTTTCACGCGGCCCTTTGGGGGAGCGAACCGCCTGACGGCGTCACGGCACTTGACAGCACAGAAGTGTCGCAGCGTTTCAAGGTCTATCGCAACAATGTGCAGCACAGCCTGACACGCGCGCTTGCTGCCCGCTTTCCTGTCATCGAACAGCTTGTGGGCAAAGACTTTTTTACGGCTATGGCGCGGGTATTCATTGCGAATAACCCACCCCGCGATCCCGTTATGCTGCGGTGGGGCGGCGAATTTGCCGCGTTTCTTGCCAGCTTTCCCCCCGTTTCGAATATGCCGTATCTGGCCGATGTGGCGCGGTTAGAATACGCCCGCGGTCAAGCTTGCCATGCCGCAGACGCGGACCCGGTTGCGCCGGATGCCTTGAACGTTGACGATCTGGAAGCGTTGAAAGTGTCGTTGCATCCGTCCGTGTCGCTGTTTCATGCCCAGTACCCCGCCCTGCAAATCTGGCAGGCGCATCAGCCCGACACAGCGCGCAAGCCGATCGCCGCAGGGCCGGACTACGCCCTGATCGCGCGCCAGCCGGATTTCACCGTAATCGTCGAAGCGCTTGATCCGGACACTTATGCAGTGCTGTGTGACCTGCGCGACGGAAAACTGCTTGGCCAAGCGGCACGCAAGGCCGACCCGACCACCGCGCTGGCCCTGCTGCTGCGCCATGGATTGATCATAGATACCGGCATAGGAGCGCCCGCATGACCCATTCCGTCCAAACGCCCGCCACTCAAGGCAGCCTGTCGCGCCCGCGCGGCCTGATTTGCCAGATCAACGCCATCGGGGGATACATCCCGCAAGATGTCGTTCAGATCGTTGCCCGTATATTCCCGGCGGTGGTTTTCTGGCAGTCGGCCCGCACCAAAGTGGACGGGATCTCGATCAAGGATTCAACCTATTTCCTGTTCGAGAACGTCTACGCGCTTCCGCTTATCGCGCCTGCGCCCGCCGCAGTTCTGGCAACGGTCGCCGAACATGTCCTGCCTGTATTGTTGATCCTTGGGCTGTTTACACGGGCCTCTGCCGTCGGGCTATTGATCATGACGGCGGTCATCCAACTATTCGTGTTTCCCGATGCATGGGTCACGCATGGGCTATGGGCCGCCGCATTGCTGGTCATCACTGCGCAAGGGCCGGGGCGCCTGTCGCTGGATCATCTGCTCAAGCTGGACGGTCTAAAACCGAAAGCCTAGCCACCCCGATGGCAAGGCAGGCAAGGGTCCGGCCGAACCGAAGAGGTGGCCGAAACCCTTAGTTGGCCTTGGCGTGGATACGGGCGTACCACCAAAAAACCTGCGCGGAGTCGCTGGGCAGGGATTCACTGTACAAGTTACCGTTCGCGCATGTGCCCCAAATGGCGATCAGGCGCGCCGCAGGCCCGGCTTTCCGGAGCTTTGCTCGCCGTGCTGCCCGGTCACGCGCAGACGCCTTAGGCCCCAGATTTGGGCGCAAACCCGCACGGCACCCACGGTCGCAAAGATGTCCCGCACCATAAGCAGATCGGCAAGCACCCCGGCGATCCTGCCGTGCTTGGTTCCCTTGAGCGGGCTGGTCACGCCTGCCCATTTCACAACCTGAATGCGGGCGCGCTGGCGCAGCCAATCTCCGTTCATCATCACTTCCATGCCGAAACGTGGCAACACCTCCAGATGATCGGGCACCGGTGCGAGCGCCCGTGTCATCGCCCGCTCCCCCGAGATATAATCCAGCCCGATCCAGCGCCACGGCCACGGCGCATTGCCGCGCAGGCTGATCGTGGTGTCGGCCCGTCCGGTGACAACCGGCAGGATCAGCGCCCGCAACGCGGCCGCGTCCAGCCCGATCAGGTCTGCATCCAGAAACAGAACGACATTGCCGCGCGCCGCGCGCAACCCTGCTGCCACAGCTGCCGATTTTCCACGGTTGCTTGTCTGCCGGATCAACTGGACCCGGTCGAACTTTTCGACCTGATCCGCTGTGTCGTCCGAGGATGCGTCGTCGACCACGATCACCTCGTCGATCAGCGGGTGCGCGCAGACAACGGCCAGAACCGCGCCAATTCGCGGCCCTTCGTTGAACGCGGGCAGGATGCAGCTTACGATTGCAGGCATTGACACCTCCTAAACCACCAGATTGCAACACCTGCGACGATCAGCGCCAGCACCAGCCATGTCCATCGGCCCAGCCAGAGTTCGATCTGTCGCCATGCGTCGCCCGCGAACCAGCCCAGTGCCATCAAGCCGACGGTCTTGGGCACGGCGGCCAGCGTGTTCCATGCCAGAAACGGGACCACCGGCATACGCGCCATACCCGCCGCGACAAGGACCGGTGCCCCGACAGAGTGGGTCAGTTTGGCCAGCATAAGTGTTTTTCCACCATGCCGACCGAAATGCCGAGCAAGCTGCGATGCCCGCGCGGGGCCCAGCCCCAGCCAGCGCCGCCATGCGCGCGGCAAACTGGCCAGCCCGCGCCGCCCCAGCGCATAATGCAACAGGTCACCAACCAGATCGCCCGCCAGCAGGATCATGGCCAAGGGCAGGATCGGCAACAGGCCTTCGCGGGCCAGTGCCGTCGAAAGCACCGTTACAACCGGCCCCTCAACGATTCCGGCGATAGCCACGATCCAAAGGCCGAAACCCTCGATCAGCGGGGCAAGCGCGTCAAGCTGGATCATGCTGGGCAACCTCAAGCCGGGTGCCACGCCATTCGAAACCGCGGCGCGCGTATGTGCTGAGCCACAACGCGGGCAGCATCAGGTCCCGCAGGACCATCGCCAGCACGTCGCGCGGGCCGTGTGGCCATCCCGACCGCCGACACAGCGCCCACTCCGCGCCATACCACACCATTGCCAGTGCCAGCACCCACGCCAATGGTGCAACGCTGGCCAGAAGCAGGGCGGGGGGCACGAAACCGAGCAAGATTTCCGCAGCAAAAACCCCTGCAAAGCCGTCACGCCGCACGCGTGACCAGCGCAACTGCCGGTCCCAGACGGCACGTGCCTCGCGGCCGCCGACCGGCTGGGCAAAGATCTGTCGCACCAGCCGCACTTTCGCGCCGCGTTCCCGCACCAGCTTGGTAAAGGCCACGTCCTCGGCAAGGTTGCGGCCCAAAACGGACAAGCCGCCTGCCGCATCAAGCCACGCTTTGCGCACCATAAGCGTCTTGCCTTGTGCATAGCCCAGCCCAATACTGTCGGCGGCCAGTTGCCAGCGCCCTTGAAAGCCGTTCAGAAACGCGCATTCCACGGCGCCCCAAAGGTTGCCCGGTCGGACGCCAGCAGGCGGGCTGCTGACCAGCGCGCAGTCGTCATCCCAGACAGCGAACAGGCGATGTAGATAGTCGGATGGAAGCAGCAAATTGGCATCGGCCATGACAACGACTTCGCCGCTTGCGGCCTCCCACCCCTTGGCCATGTTGTTCAGCTTGGGGTTCGCGGTCGCCAGATCCTCGCCAATCATCAGCCGCGCCGGAACGTTGGGGTGCCGTGCGATCATCGCGCGCAATGCGGCGCAAGCCGGGTCATCCGGGTGGGCCGCGCAAAAGATGATGTCATATCGCGGCCAGTCCAGATCAAAGGTGCTTTCCAGCGTTTCCAGATCGAACGGGTCAAGCCCGCGCACAGGCCGTATGACCGTGACCGTTGGCTTATGTGTCATCGACACGGGCCGCGCCATCCGCTGCCGCAGTGCCACAAGCGCGATTGACGCCAGATGCAACCCTGTCAGACCAGTAACACCGACTGCGGCCAACATGCTCATGCCATGCATCCTTCTACGACTGTTGTGCGGGGGCGGTTTTCACACCACTGGCGGGCGCGGTATTTGGTCTGCATCGTGTCTGTCCGGTCGCTATTGCGGGGCGCTATGGCAGCCAAGGCCACCCGTTGCGGACCATATAAGGCGCCTGCATGACAAAATGATTGCGATCGGCGCGATTCTTGCCGGTTTGTGCCGCAAGCGTCGTAAATCCGGATCAAACGGCGCGCCTATAGCTCATGCACAATGGGGGGCGTTTCGCACACCTGTCGGGCAATATCGACCACATGACGGTGATGGGTCAGATAAATGGCCTGCCCGCTCCGGCCGATCTGTTCCATGACCCGGCACGCGGCGCTGGTGCGGTTTTCGTCGAATGTCTCGAAGATATCATCGCAGAAAAACGGCAGGCAGGTGCCTTGCGCGACCAGTTGCTCATGCGCGGCGGCGCGCAAGGCAAGGTAAAGCTGGAAGCGCGTGCCTTTGGACATGTCGGCGGCGCGTTTTGCGACGCCGTCTGCATCAATGGCCAGCAAAATCTCGTCAGCGCCGTCGGGTTGCGTTGTCAGGCGGGTATAAGCGCCCTGCGTCAACGCGGCGAAGCATCGTTGCGTGGCTTCCATCATGCCGCTGCGGTGGGTGTCGCGGTAGCGCCGGATCGCGGCCTCTGCCAGCCGGTGGCCCAGCGACAATTCCAGATGCGCCAGAGCGGCCTCTTGCAGTTCCAGCTCCAGAGTGGCGCGGCGTTCTGTCAGCGCGGCGATATCGCCCCCCGCTGTCACTTGTGCCAACGCCTGAGACGCAGTCGTGCGGGCCTCTGTTGCGGTGGTCAGCGCCGTCTCGGCACGCGCCAGATCGGCCTTGCAACCATCCGCCTGCGCGTTCAGCGCCACATGGCTGGCCCCCGTCAGGCGGGCGCGGACGCCGTCAATATCTGCCACATCCAGTTCCGAAACCAGCCTGCGGCTTAACACTGCATGGTCTGCGCGGTCGGCAATCACTTGGGCGGCCTGACCCGCTGTCGCGCGCAGCGCGTCCAGCGTATCGACCTGCGCCCCTGCCGGGAACTCTTTGGCCAGTCTGGAAACCGTTGCGTCAATCTCCGTCTGCCGCTGCCTGGCGCGTGCCAGCAGTATTTGGGCCTCGGCGATGCGGCCATCCAAGTCCTGCGCCTGTTCCGCGGCCTTGCGCGCGTCCTCTGATGCCGTGCGCAGCAGGGCAAAGCTGTCGGCAGGCGTTTCGGCGCAGGTGATATCATGAGCTTTGGCCAAAGCCGCGACCCGTTCGCCGAAAACCGCCAAGTCGCGCTCCATGTTGGCGACACGCTGCGCGGCTTCGGCACGGTCTTTTTCATGCGTCGCAAGGCTGCGCAAAGGGTCAAGCGCGGCCAGCAGGGTGTCGGGCGCGATGCTCTCGCCGAAACACTCGGTCACAAGTGTGTGCCAGGCTGACTCCGCTTCTGCGGCGTCTTGCAAGCAAAGCGCTTGCTTTTCAAGCCGTGCTACAAGGGCCGCCTCGGCCCCGTCCAGTGTCTTGCGCGCGGTGTCTGCCGCGCTGAGTGCGTCCCGCTCAACCTCTGCCATACGGCGTGCCGCCGCGACCGCCCCGGTCACATCGGGGGCAGCAAGATCCAGATGCGGAGTCAACTCATCCAGCAGCGCCTGCGCCCGTGCCAGTGTCGCAGCATGTTCATCGCGCGCCTGCGCGGCGGCACGGGCGGCGGCTGTCGCGGCGTCATGGCGCTGCATCCAGTCCAGCCATTCGGCGGGAGATGCCGCGCCTATCCCCCCGACCGCACGCGATGCGGCACCGATTTCACCCTCTATCTCGGCCAGCCCTGCACGATGTTCGACCAAACGGGACTTGGCCGTATCTGCGCGCGCCTGCGCCTCTGCGCGTGCCTGTAGGCTCTGGCGCAACTGGCCAAGTTCGCTTGCATGGGTGATCTGCATATCCTGCGCCACGTCGAAAGCCTGCATCGCGTCGGCGAAATCTTGGGCCGAAGCAGTGTCCAGCGTCGTCAGATGAGCCTGCCACAACCGGTCGCGTTCAGCACGCAAAGCGGCTGCGTCGGCGTCGGGCACAATCTGCCCTTCGCGACACAGCTCCGCGATCTGTGCGTCTCGCGCCGAAATATCCTCTTGGTGTTGGGCAAGCGCGGTTTGGTCCGTGTCAATTTTCCGGCTGAGCGCGTCATGGGCTGTGGCCAGTTCGCGGGCGCGAACGATGCTCATCGGCGGCTCTGGCGGGCGGTCGAACCGTTGGGCAGCGGTGCCAAGTGCGTCCAGCGCCGCGCGCGCAGCCCGCTCTGCGGTGGCGATGGACTGTTGCGCGGTCGCGTGGGCGGGCATCAAGCTGTCAGCCTGATGCCGGGCCAGAATTGGACCGATTGCCGCACCGGCGGGGCGCTGCGCGATCAGGGTTTCATGGTTCTGCCGTGCAAGATCACGGTGCGCCGTCAGGTCCGCCACCTCCTGCGCTTCGGTCCGGACAGTGGCACGGGCGCTTCGCAGCCGGTCGCGCGCCGTGTCCAGGTCGGCGATTTGCGCTTGTGTCGGCACAAGGCTTTGCGGATCGCAGCCGTCTGGCGCCCCGAGTTCGCGTGCTGCGCGCGCCATTGCATCTTGTGCTGCGACGACTTGTGTCCGACGTTTCGGCAAATCCAGTGCATTTGACAGGTCGCGTGCGCGCAGGTCTTCCAGCGCGTCCAACTCTTCCGCCAGCGTGACAAGCTTGGGCGATAGCGCCAGCCCCTTGCGTTGCAAGGTCAGCGCGGCAATCTCGGTGGTCAGGCGTTCAATGTCACTTTCTGCCCCTGTCTGATCGCTCTTGAGCGTGACAAGGTCTTCAAGGTCAAACCCAAGCCGTTCGGGATAGTCTGCAAACGGCGCAAGGCGCTCTGCCAGCGCATCCAGATCGGCCAGCATTGGCAGCGCCCGCTGCCGCGCCGCAATATCTGCCGCTTGTTCGTGCAGTGCGTCGCGCGCCGCGCGTGCGCGGGCCTCTGCGTCATGCGCGTCCGCCAACGCCTTTTTCAACCCACGCCATGCGCTGGCTGTGACATCACGCTCGCGGATGTCTTTCTCAACCTCTGCCAGTTCGCGTTTCAGCGTGGCGACCTGCGTCTTGCTCGCGCGCTTGCGCCATAGTGCGTCGGCCTCTGCGCGCACGCCATCAAGCACGGTGCTCAGGTCGGCCACACCGGCAGCGGCGGAAAACAACAACCGCCCGATATCGCCGCGCGCTTGCGCGATTTCTTCTCCGCCGCGTTCGATTGTCTCGTCATCCAGACACAGAAGCTGGCGGTAGTCGTCTTCGCCCAAGCCACCCAGATGCGTGGCCAGCGCGGTTTCCGGCAGCGCCGCGCCAGAGGCGTCGACAAGCGCACCGCTCCGCTTGGGCAGTCGGGTAAGGCTGCGGGTTTCGCCCGCAATCTCGACCACGCCAGAGACCGACAGGTTCGCGCGCTGGTGCTTGAACGCGTATGGCTCACGATGCGGAAATCCGTAAAAGAGGCGCAGCGCGGCCTCCATCGTCGTGGTTTTTCCGGCTTCGTTCGGGCCGTATATGATGTGAAAATCCGGGCGGTCGCCCGCTGCCCCGAACTCCAGCGTGTGGCCGGTGAAATGACCGAACCGGTCAAGGGATAGGCTGCGCAGCCGCATCAACCTTCGGCCCCTTTCATGCGGGCAAGGACGCGCCGCGCGCCGGTTTCGGCGAGGGTCTGGGCCAGCGAGGTGCTCGCAGCTTCATCCGGCATCAGCATGGCGCGCATCGCGGGCGGAAGATCGCCAATGACCTCGTCCAACTCGGCCTGTGCGGTGGCAACAAAGCCTGGTTCTTCGCGGATTGCCAACATCAGCGTGGCCAATTCTGCTGTCGCGCCAGCCGTATTGTCCGAGCTTTCCGGTGCCACAATCTCCAGGCGCAGCTTGTCCAGCCAAAGCCGCCCGGTTTCGCGTGCAAGGGCCGCGACAGTTTCCGCCCATGTGTCCTGATCGCGCAAGATCTGCCAGTGCCGCAGGGGTGCGCCCGTCAGGGTCAGGCGCACAACGCCTGCCTGTGCGGACAACGCCTCCGCAATTTCCCGCATGTGCGACCGAAGCGCGCCGCGCAGCGCGTCGTCGCTGTCGATGCCGGAAATATCCAGCGTTGTTGCGGTAAACTCCAGCACAGAGGTCGGAACCGTTTGCACCGCAATCCTGCCCTCCGAGAGTGTTAGCAGGCTGGCCGATTTTGCCCCGTCCTCGCCAATGTCGCGGCCCTGCGGCATGCCGGGCATTAGCACCCAAGGGTCTTGGGCGTGAACCTGCCGTTTGTGCACATGGCCCAGCGCCCAATAGTCGAACCCCATTCCGACTAGAGCGCGTCTGGTTCAATCAGTTTCATATCCAGCGGCCTTGAAGAAGTTGTAGCATTCGTCAGGGGTGAACAGGTTACAAACATGACCGACCGCCTTCCATAATTCGTCATATGTCCGTGCAGCG
>NZ_UIHC01000155.1 GCF_900499075.1 Roseinatronobacter ekhonensis
CGACAAGCCCAAACCCTTCAAATGGACCAAAACCGCCGAGGACATCCTCACCCGGGAACGCCGCGCTCTGAACGCGCTCGATGAAATTCGCGGAAACAGGTAGGAAGTGTCAGACTCAGAACACTAGGGGGGATCGAGAAGGGGGGACATGGCGAATGCCCCCCTCGGGGGCTGGTCTGGGTGCGGACGCCCGCTCAGGCAGGGAACATCCCCCGCGAAAGACGGGGGTGGCCCTGACGTTGGCGTCGATTATACTCCCATATCTGAACACAGAAGCTACTAGACTGCGATCATGGCCAGAAATCGAAGTTAACTGCACGTATCGCGAATGGCAGGGAAGCGAATAAAACACATTCTGAAAACTTAGGACAACAGCCCTGAGCTGCCTTTAATATCACACTCAGCAAATTGCAACATCACGACAGCAACGTTGAAAGCGTTGCTTGTCGAGCATCTGGCGGGGTATCGAGGAATAAAAAAAAACGACAGTGTTTGTACCTGACACCTTGATCTTCAAAGTTGATTCAGGCTCACTGATACACCAGAGCACTAACTTGAGCAAGTCTACGACTCGCGCTGCGCAAAAATTCGATATATGGTGATGAAACGATGACCAGCAGTTTTTTCTTTAACCAAGCAAATAAGAGCGAAGAAAACAAGCAGCTTCTCGAACAGCTCGAGGAATGGGCCGCGGAGAATAATACCCAAGTCTACGTTGTCGACGGGCCATTGGGTGACGATAAGTATGAATATAGCCACGTCGGACATATTGTGGCTTTATCTCCAGGTAGAAAGATTGCACTCATCAACTTTGGGGCAAGCGAAGAAGAATTTGAGGAGTTTATCGAAGACTTTATTGAAGATGTGGGGTCAATTTCTGACAAATATGAGTACAAAGACGCTATTGGTCGTCCTCGGAAGTGGCGGAAAAGCCTTCTCTTGGAGATAGAGGACGGAAAAGCCTTTTCTCTCGATGATTACCTTGCCCAGAGCTTGGTTGATGATCCCGCGAAACGGAGAATTTCGGAGCTCGTGATATCCTTGATCACTGGAAGCATTAACGATATCGAGCGGGCGACAGCCGAACTACCTGACAATCTCTTGGATAAGGTGAAGCAGAAGATCCAGCTCTTTGATGGGGATCAAACACGTTTTATATACCAAGGGATAAACAAAAAAAGCGTACACATACAAGGGCTGTCTGGTACAGGCAAAACAGAATTACTTCTGCATAAACTGAAGGATATTTATGTCCGAAATCCTTCTGCAAAGATCGCACTTACCTGCCATATACTTCTTCTACTCCAAAACCCGAAAGTTCTCGTGTGTTATGACGCGGAAGTTATCTGACACCTTGTCGCGGAATTTCTTCCATTCCTGCGGGATGGTCTCACGCATGAATGCAAGGATGGCGTCGGCGAATTGCTTCTGACTTCGGTAGTAGCGATTGTGGGTGACATAATGGTGCAAGACCGCCCAAAGACGTTCAATTGGATTGAG
>NZ_UIHC01000029.1 GCF_900499075.1 Roseinatronobacter ekhonensis
ACGAAACCCCTCAAGACTGATAACCAAAATACGCTGCCTCACGGCAACGCGTCACAGGTGGCCGGATACCCCGGAACAGGTGGCCGGATGTTGTCGGAATAGGTGGCCGGATCCTCCGGAATACGCACGCGCCTTAGCTGCCTCGGGCTGGATTATCGACGCCGCGAATAAAAGGTTTGATATCTATAAGTGGAGTTCCGTTAACAGCATCAATCGCATCGACCTGTATCCACCCGCGCGCGCTGTCCATATAGGTAATCGTGACAACGCCCAACCCAATCGGGTTGGGTCTTGCGGGCGAGCGTAGCGCGAACGTGCCTGCCCCCTCGGGTTTGTGGCTAGGTGCTTGCCGCAGCAGATCGCGCGGGGCATCCGACATCCAGTATAGCAAAACAACCGCCATGCCGGGCGCCAAGCCGTCAAGCGCCGGGACCAGTTCGGGACGAAGATGCAAAGCTCCGGCCCCGCCACGCGCCCGCGCTGCGCCAAGGTTCTTGGGGCAATCCTCATGCGACCACGGGCTTTCAATATGGCCGATGAAGCTGACGCTGACATCGCCCACCAAGGGCGCAGGCAAGCGCTGCTCGCCCGGACGCAGCGTGCCACGCCCGCTCATTCCGTGCCTTGCCCCCGGAACCCGGTTGCGACGACGTATTTCTCGGAGCTGTCGGCGCGGCTGGCAGGGGGTTTGACATTGGCGACCTTGCGAAAATTCTGCTTCAGCAATTGTTGCAACTCGGCCTCTGCGCCGCCTGCCAAGACCTTGGCAACAAAGGTGCCGTTCTCGTCCAGAACGTCGAACGCGAAATGCGCGGCGGCTTCGCACAAAGCCATGATGCGCAAATGGTCCGTCTGTTTGTGCCCGGAGGACGAGGCCGCCATGTCCGACATCACCACATCCGCCGTGCCGCCCAACCAGTCCTTGACCTGCGCGTCCGCGCCCTCGTCCAGAAAATCGAGCACATGCACGGTGGCACCGGCCAGTGGCTCCACCTCTTGAATGTCCACGCCCAGCACAGTGCCGGTGCGTTTTCCCTTTTTCTCGCCCAGAGCGTTGACCCGCGCCACGGCCACTTGCAACCAGCCACCCGGCGCGCAGCCCAGATCGACCACCCGCGCGCCCGGAACCAGAAAGCGGTATTTGTCGTCCAGTTCCAGTAGTTTATAGGCGGCACGGCCGCGGTAGCCGTCGCGCCGTGCAGCGGCCACATAGGGGTCGTTCAATTGCCGCTCCAGCCAGCGGGTGGAGGATAGCTTGCGCCCGCGCGCGGTTTTCACCTTGACCTTCAGGTCGCGCTGGCCGCGTCCGGATGTATTTTTGCCCGTCATATTGAAACTCTCAATTCTGCGCCAGATCGAGCGCGCCGTCGCCGCTCATCTGCGCGTATAGCAGCCCTTCGCGCAGGCCACGATCGGCGACAGACATACGCTCCGTGGGCCAGACACGCATCAGTGCGGTCAGGATCGCGGCACCCGACATGATCTGCGTGTGCCGTTCGCGCCCGATGCGCGGGTCTTGCCGCCGCCCGATGGGCCCAAGCGCCAGATATTCACGGATCACGCTATCCACCTGGGTGGAATTCATGACCAGCCCGTCAACCTTGTTGCGGTCGTAGCGTTTCAGGCGCAGGTAACTGGCCGCCACGGTCGTGATGGTGCCAGAGGTGCCGATGATCTGGAAAGCCTTGTGGGGCGTTGTGTCGGCATAGGGGGTGAAGGCCTCTAGCTGTTCTTCGAAATACCAGCTCATCAGCGCGAAGCGCGCGGCGTCGTCGTCCACATCTGCAAAGTAGTCCTTCAGCGTCGCCACGCCCAAGGGCACGCTGATCCAGTCGACCACGCGCGGTTTGTCGGGCAGAGGGTCACGGTTGAACGCGCCTTTATACATCGACAGGATTGCGTTGCGTCGTCCCTCTGGTGCGACGCGCGACAGGTCAATCCACACAAGTTCGGTTGACCCGCCGCCAATGTCGATGACCAGAAGTTGTTCTGTATCTGCCGCCACAAGCGAGGCGCAGGACACGACCGCCAGCCGCGCTTCTTCCTCTGCGGTGATGATATCCAGCCGCAAGCCGGTTTCGCGCTGCGCACGGCGGATGAAATCTTGGCTGTTGCGCGCGCGGCGGCAGGCTTCGGTTGCCACCAATCGCATTTTGCGCACGTCATGCCGTTCCAGCTTGGACCGGCAGATGCGCAAGGCCTGAAGCGTGCGCTGCATGGGGCGGTGCGACAGCAGGCCAGAGCTTTCAAGCCCCGTACCAAGCTCCACGGCCTTGGAAAAGCTGTCCACAACTTCAAATTGCCCGCCCTTGGGGCGCGCAATGAGCATACGACAGCTATTGGTTCCCAAATCCAGCGCCGCATAAAGCTGCGCAGGTTTGGGGGGGCGCGGGGCCTTTGCCGATGTCCGGCCCGCTGCATGTGCGGGGCCATGGTCTGGTGTCAGGGGCGTACCCGCGCCTGCGGGACGCTGGGGCGTCATCTTTCGCCCTCCAATTCATGTTAGGTGCAACGTAGTCCAGCGCCGCCCCCCGTGCAAGGCTTCTCGTGCAAGGGGCGCGGGGTCGCGCGTGCGGGGTGCAAGGTCGGTTTTCGCATCGGCTGGTGCGTCGTGCCGCGCTAGAAAGAGGACAACAAGGCGCAAGGCGGATGGATCATGGCACAGCTAGTCGTTGTATATTGGCGCGATATTCCGGCGCAGGTGATCGTCGGCAAGGGGCGGCGCGCGCAGAAAGTGCAGCTTTCCGAGCGGTTCGAGCAGGCGATTGACCGTTGCGCGATGAAGGTTGGCGCGAAAGACGCCGACGCGTATCTGGCCGACTGGCGCAAAGCTGATCCGGTCGAGGTCGCTGGCAGCGATGAAGAGGTCGCAAGCGCCACGGCGGCCGATCTGGAAGCGACGTATGACGCTGACAGACTGCGCATGTTGATTGGCAATGACGGCTGGGCATAGGCGCAGGTCGTGGCAGGGTTCAAGCTTAGGGAGAGCATTATGGCGCTATTGAATTTTCGTCGCCCCGTCGAGACGGTTGCGCCGCAGAACGGGCAGGTCGAGGCCCTGATGCAGGGCTTCTCGCTAGAGGTCATGCCGCGCACTGCCGAGAAAATCGACGATTTCCGCGCGTTGCTGCCCTTGGGCACGCGGGTCTACATCGCGCATATCGAAGGCACCCCGATTGCCGAGATGGTCGCCACTGCCGCACGCTTGCGCGCCGAGGGCATGGAACCGATGCCGCATTTCCCGGCGCGTATCATTCATGACCGCGCGGAACTGGCCGATTGGGTCGGACGCTACCGCGATGCGGGTGTGCGTCAGGCACTGATGCTGGGCGGCGGGGTTTCCACCCCGGCGGGCAGCTATGACAACTCCATGCAGTTGCTGGAAACGGGCTTGTTCGACGGGTTCGACCGGCTGCATGTAGCGGGCCACCCGGAGGGCAACCGCGATATTGAACCTGCCGGGCAAGAGCGGATCGTGATGGACGCGCTGCGATGGAAGCAGGACTTCGCGCGCAGCACGGGCGTTCAGATGGCGATTGCGACTCAGTTCGCGTTCGAAGCCCAGCCCATCATCGCATGGTGTGACCGCCTGCGGGACCAAGGCATCACCTTGCCCGTGCATCTGGGTGTGGCCGGGCCTGCCAAGCTGCAAACGCTGATCAAATTTGCCGTGGCCTGCGGTGTCGGTCCGTCGCTGAAAGTGCTGCAAAAGCGCGCCAAGGACGTGTCGAAACTGCTGTTACCGTTCGAGCCAACGGAACTGGTCCAGGCGCTGGCCACGCACAAGGCCGCGCATCCCGATTTCGCGGTCGACCGGCTGCATTTCTTCCCCTTGGGCGGCATAAAGACCAATGCCACCTGGACCGCGACCCATGGCGGCGCCAGCGCGCGCCCCGGTCTGTAACCCTTAGCATCTGGAACGCTTATGACCCGCACTGTCATCGAATCCGCCACCAAGACCGTTATTATCGGTTTTGACGAACCGTTCTGCGTGATCGGCGAGCGCATTAACCCTACGGGCCGCAAGAAACTGGCGGCAGAGCTGGAGCTGGGCGATTTCTCGACCGTCGAGCGTGACGCGTTGGAGCAGGTCGCCTGTGGTGCGACGGTGCTTGATATCAACTCTGGCGCGGTGTTTTCCAACAAGATGGCCGAGGATCCGCGCTACGCCGACAACAACTTTGTCGAGCCGCCGCTGATGCGCGATCTGTGCGCCAGGGTGCAGGCCTTGGTAGATGTGCCCTTGTGCATCGACTCTTCCGTGCCCGCCGCGCTGCTGGCCGGGCTTGAAACCTGCAACGGTCGTCCCTTGCTGAATTCGGTCACGGGCGAAGAAGAGCGGCTGGAGGCGATCTTGCCGCTGGTCAAGAAGTTCAACGTGCCGGTGGTGGCGATTTCGAATGACGACACCGGAATTTCTGAAGACCGGGATGTGCGCTTTGCGGTTGCCAAGAAAATCGTCGAACGAGCGGCGGATTACGGTATTCCCGCGCATGATATCGTGGTGGACCCGCTGGTCATGCCCATCGGGGCAATGGCGACGGCGGGGCATCAGGTGTTCACGCTGGTGCGCCGGTTGCGCGACGAACTGGGCGTGAACACGACTTGCGGCGCGTCGAATATCAGTTTCGGGCTGCCAAACCGGCATGGTGTGAACGCGGCGTTCTTGCCGATGGCGATTGGCGCGGGCATGACGAGCGCCATCATGAACCCCGTGCGCGCGCAGGAAATGGAAGCGATCCGGGCGGCCAACCTGCTGATGAACCATGACGCGAATGGCGGCGCATGGATCGGGCTGACCAAGGTTATGGACGCGATGAAGGACGGCGCAAGCTTTGCCGAGGCCTCTCGCGCGGCGATGGATGCGGGCGCGCGCACCGGCGGGCGCCGCGGCGGACGACGCGCACGCGGCTAAACCGGACTATCCAAGAACACAAAAACCCGCCCGAGTGATACGGGCGGGTTTTCTAATGTGCTCGGGCGAGTTGCTCAGCTTGCGCTGGCCGCGCCTTTTTTGTTTTCGGCGTAGATCAGCAGGGGCGAGGCGTCCGATGTGACGGCTTCGTCATTGACGACAACCTCGCTGACATTGTCCAGACCCGGCAGGTCGAACATGGTGTCGAGCAGAATGTCTTCCATGATCGAGCGCAGACCGCGCGCGCCGGTTTTGCGGGCAATCGCGCGTTTTGCGATAGCGCGCAGCGCCTCGTCGGTGAAGGTCAGGTCCGACCCTTCGATATCGAACAGTTTTTGATACTGCTTGACCAACGCGTTCTTGGGTTCTGTCAGAATGGTGACAAGCGCGTCCTCGTCCAGATCGGTCAGGGTTGCGGTCACGGGCAGACGGCCCACGAATTCCGGGATCAGACCAAATTTCAGCAGGTCTTCCGGCTCCAGCGTTTTAAGCCGCTCGCCGATGCTTGTCTGGGTTTCGTCCTTCACGTCGGCGCCAAAGCCGATCGCCGACCCTTTGCCACGCTGCGCGATGATCCGGTCCAAACCGGCAAACGCCCCGCCACAGATGAACAGAATGTTCGTGGTGTCCACTTGCAGGAATTCCTGCTGCGGATGCTTGCGCCCGCCTTGAGGCGGCACGGCGGCCACGGTCCCTTCCATCAGCTTCAGCAGCGCCTGCTGCACGCCTTCGCCCGACACGTCACGGGTGATGGACGGGTTATCGGATTTGCGGGTAATCTTGTCGACCTCGTCAATATAGACGATGCCGCGTTGCGCGCGTTCGACATTGTATTCGCTGGCTTGCAGCAGTTTCAGGATGATGTTCTCGACATCTTCGCCGACATAGCCCGCTTCGGTCAGCGTGGTGGCGTCTGCCATGGTAAACGGCACATCCAGAATGCGCGCCAATGTCTGCGCCAGCAACGTCTTGCCGCAGCCGGTCGGGCCGATCAGCAGGATGTTGGATTTTGACAGCTCAACTTCGCCGGATTTGCCGGAATGGTTCAGCCGCTTGTAATGGTTGTGCACGGCTACGGACAGCACCCGCTTGGCCTGCTCTTGCCCGATGACGTAGTCATCCAGAACATTGCAGATTTCGCGTGGTGTCGGCACACCATCGGTGGTTTTCAGCCCGCCGGACTTGGTTTCCTCGCGGATGATATCCATGCACAATTCGACGCATTCATCGCAGATGAAGACGGTCGGGCCTGCGATCAACTTGCGGACTTCGTGCTGGCTTTTGCCACAGAAGGAGCAGTAGAGCGTGTTCTTGCTGTCGGTTTCGGAAGTCGGCATCACTCACCTCTGCGGTCTTGTCGATAGGATAGCTTGTCGGACGGGTCATTTCCTGACCTTCTTATGACAAAGCCTAGGTCACTCGGGCGGCAGGGACAATGCAAAACTGCATTGTCCTGTGTGTTTGGGCCGGAATGCATTATGCCCCGGCGGCATCGGCACGCGACGTGACGATATCGTCGATCAGGCCCCAATCCTTGGCCATTTCGGCGGTCATGAAGTTGTCACGTTCCAACGCGTCTTCCACTTTTTTCAGGGTCTGGCCGGTATGGTGAACGTAGATCTTGTTCAGCCGCTCTTTCAGTTCCAGAATCTCGCGGGCGTGGATGGAAATATCGGTCGCCTGCCCCTGAAACCCGCCGGAGGGCTGGTGGACCATGATGCGCGAATTGGGCAGCGAGAAACGCATGTCCTTTTCGCCTGCTGCCAGCAACAAAGACCCCATGGACGCCGCTTGTCCCACGACCAGCGTGGACACTTTAGGCTTGATGTACTGCATGGTGTCATAGATCGACAGGCCAGAGGTGACGACACCGCCCGGGCTGTTGATATACATGGAAATTTCCTTGGACGGATTTTCCGCCTCGAGGTGCAGAAGCTGCGCCACGATCAAGCTGGCCATCCCGTCATGCACCGGGCCGGTCACAAAGATGATGCGCTCCTTCAACAGGCGCGAGAAAATATCGTATGCGCGTTCGCCCCGGCTGGTCTGTTCGACGACCATGGGAACGAGGTTCATGTAGGTTTCAATAGGGTCTGTCATTGCGCCTGCTTTCATCCTTGACCTGCTACGGTCCGTGATACCCGAGATTGGTTGATTGAATCTTAGTGCTGCGCTGGGAGCGCCGCAAGGGGCGGGGGGAAAGATTGCGGCTCAGGTCGCGTCCGGCGACGCTTCGAAAATCGCATCTATCATCGCCTGATTGCCGCGTGACATCTCTAGCGGGCAGGCAAACGCGGCACCTGTTTCGGCGCTCGTGGCGAAATTTTCCAGCATCAGGGCGTATTGGTTCACATTGTTGAACCGTTCCATATGCAGCCGGTCTTGCGCCAGCCATTCCACGCGGGTGTCGCCATACACTGCGCCGTTGAACGGGGCGGACAGTTCTATCCAGCCATCCTGCCCATGAAAGATCATGTGCTGGCGGCGTCGTTGCATCATGCCGCAGTAAAACGACATGGTGAACTCAGGAAAATCAGCCCAGACACGGGCGAAGATATCGACGCCGTTCTGATACCGGATGTCAGAGCGCAGGCGCACGGGTTCTGCCCCGGTCGCCATACGCGCAGCGATGGAGGGATAAACCCCCACATCGCGCAGCCCGCCACCGCCTTTGGTCGGATCATGGCGGATATTGCCCGTGTCGCGGTTTGTGTAGGTAAAGCATGCCTCTATATGTTCCAGCCGCCCGATCACGCCTTTGGATAGCAAGTCGCGCACGCGGTCCCATTGTGGGTGGTGGGCGACCATGAAGGCCTCTGCAATAAGTTTGCCGGTGGCGTCGCGCGCGGCGATCAGGTCGTCGATTTGCGCTGCATGCAGCGCGATTGGCTTTTCGCACAGCACGTGCTTGCCTGCTTGCGCCGCGCGGATGGACCAGTCGACATGCATATCGTTGGGAAGCGGGATATAGACTGCATCAACTTCGGGGTCCGCCAACAGCGCCTCGTAGCTGGTATGCACGCGCAGGGCAGGGGCGAGGGCCTGGAATGGCGCCGCCTTTGACGCGTCCCGCGTCGCCAGCGCTGTCAGTTCTGCCCCGCGTGCCAATTGCATGGCTGGCGCCAGATCTGTGCGCGCGATTTTCGCGGCCCCGAGTATTCCCCAACGCATGATCGTCCCCCCTGTATGGCGGCGCTACCATATCGGTCATAGGGTCACGCGCAAGGGGCGCAGGCCATTGACGCTTGCGTGACCGGCGGCTAGGGCATGGCGCAAGCTATAGGATGGTCGCAGATGAACCTCTTTACCGAATTTCGTGCCTGCGTTCTGGACGCGTTGCAGGCGTTGACGGCCCAAGGCGCACTGCCGGACGGGCTGGAGTTTGCCAATGTCACCGTAGAGCCGCCGCGCGACCCTGCGCATGGCGATATGGCCACGAATGCCGCGATGGTGCTGGCCAAGCCTGCGGGTCTGAAGCCGCGCGAGATTGCCGAAGCCTTGGGCGCGCAACTGACCTCGGACCCGCGCATTGCCAGCGCAGAGGTGGCGGGGCCGGGCTTTTTGAACCTGCGTCTGGACAATTCGGTCTGGGCAGGCGTGCTTGGCACCGTGCTGGACCAAGGCGCGGCATTCGGACGCTCGACCATGGGGCAGGGCACCAAGGTCAATGTCGAATTCGTGTCGGCCAATCCCACGGGCCCCATGCATGTGGGCCATGTGCGTGGCGCGGTTGTGGGTGACGCGCTGTCGAACCTGCTGGCCTATGCGGGCTTTGACGTGACGCGCGAGTATTACATCAACGATGGCGGCGCACAGGTTGATGTATTGGCACGCTCTGCCTTTGAACGCTACCGCGAGGCGCATGGCCGCTCGCCGGAAATTGCTGAAGGGTTGTACCCCGGCGAATACCTGATCGAAGTGGGCGAGGCGCTGAAAGCCGAATTCGGGGAGCAGTTCCTTGACCAGCCGGAATCCGTTTGGCTGGAAACCATCCGCAATTTCGCGACCGAGCGTATGATGGGCATGATCCGCGAGGATCTGGCCGCTTTGGGCGTGCGGATGGATGTCTATTCGTCCGAAAAGGCGCTCTACGGCACCGGAGAGATCGAGCGTGCCATCGACCGGCTGCGCCAGAAGGGTCTGATCTATCGCGGCACGCTGGAGCCGCCCAAGGGCAAAACCCCCGAGGATTGGGAGCCGCGCGAGCAAACTCTGTTCCGCTCTACCGCGCATGGCGATGACGTGGACCGCCCGATCATGAAATCGGACGGGGGTTGGACCTATTTCGCGCCCGATATTGCCTATCATTCCAACAAGGTAGATCGCGGGTTTGACCTGCTGATCGACATTTTCGGCGCCGATCATGGCGGCTATGTAAAGCGGATGAAAGCGGCTGTGGCGGCACTGTCTGACAACCGTGTTCCGCTGGAAGTGCGGCTGATCCAGTTGGTCAAGCTGTATAAGAACGGCGAGCCGTTCAAGATGTCGAAACGCGCCGGCACCTTTGTGACGCTTCGCGACGTGGTCGAGGAGGTGGGCGCGGATGTGACCCGCTTTGTCATGCTGACGCGCAAGAACGACGCGAGCCTTGATTTCGACTTTGCAAAAGTGCTGGAGCAGTCGCGCGAAAACCCTGTGTGGTATGTGCAATATGCCAGCGCGCGCGTGCAATCGGTGCTGCGCAAAGCGGATGAGATGGGTGCAGGTGACACCTCGCCCGACCTGTCGGGCCTGACGCATGACGCAGAGCTTGCGCTGATCCGCAAACTGGCGGAATGGCCGCGCATTGTAGAGCTTTCCGCCCGCGTCTACGAGCCGCACCGCGTGGCAGGCTATCTGTCGGAACTCGCCGCCGAATTCCACGCGCTGTGGAACCGGGGCAATGACACGCCCGGTTTGCGTTTTGTGCAAGAGGGCGATCATGCCACAACGGCAGCCAAAACCGCGCTTGCGCGGGCGACTGGTGTTGTCATTGCGAACGGACTTGCTATTCTTGGCGTTGCCGCAATGACAGAGATGCGCTGAAAAGGCTGCATTTTTCGCGGGACGAAACGCGCCTGCCGTGGTATCGTGGCAGGACAGACAAACTATAAGCGCAATAATGCGCAGTTTTCGGCAGTGTCGGGCAGACATCTTGCCAACATGATTACACAGGATGGGCGTGGGGTATTCCCCGTGCCCAGCATGAGGCAGGTATGGGTGAGAGCAGATATTTCGCTGCACATGGCGCTCGTCCCCATGATGGGCATGGGCGGGATTCATGGGCGCGGCCAAGTGGTCAGGCGCCTGATTTGTATGATGATGCAGCATGGCAAGATGCTCAATGGGCGGGCCATCAGGCGGGCTATCCCGACCCCTATGCCCCTGCGCCGCCGCATGAGGATTTTAACCCGGCTCTGGGTGGTGCCCATGCGCGCAGCTATGAGGCGCCGCACCCCGCCTACGCCCCGCATCCGCATCCTGCCCAACACGACTATCAGGGCTATTCCCGTAGCGATCCCCGTGCCTATGCCAGCGCACCCGCGACCTCTGCACCGCCGGTGTCGCTGACAAGTGTCGCGCAGGGTATTGGCGCAGTGCTGTCCCTTGCGCTGCTGGTTGGCGGCGGGGTCTGGACGTGGCAGATGATGCAGCGTGACGTGTCGGGCGTGCCGGTTGTGCGGGCGCTGGACGGCCCGCTGCGCGTGGCACCCGATGATCCCGGCGGAACACAAGCCGCGCATCAGGGCTTGTCTGTGACCGAACTGGCCGCCGATGGGGCCACGGACCTGCCAAATGAAATCGTGCTGGCACCGGCCCCGCTGGACCTGAATGAAGACCTTGGCAACACGGCAAACGCAGGTCGGCCCGAGACTCCGCAACAGGACATGCTGATCGAAATCGGTCTGCCTGCACCAGAAGCCGACGACATTGCCGAAGCAGACCCCCTCGGGCTTGTCCGCCCCAACCGCTATGCCGTGACACGTTCGCCAAGACCCGCGCCGCGAAGCGCACGCGGCTCGGCGGCTGCATCTCCGCCCTCTGACCAGACCGCTGAGGCGGATTCCGCGCTGGCGGCCGCGATTGCCAATTCGGTTGCCGCCGATCTGTCTGGCGGGCGCAGCGTCGATGTCGACCCGGCCAGCATTGGTCCCGGCACCCGTCTGGTGCAGCTTGGCACCTATGAAAGCGCCGCGGACGCGCGCCGTGCTTGGGACGGCCTAGTGCAGCGTTTCAACCCGCTGCTGGATGATCGCGGTCGCGTCATAGAGGCTGCGCATAGCGGCGGATCAGTATTCTACCGGCTGCGCGCGCACGGCTTTAGCGACGAGCGCGATGCACGCCGCTTTTGTGCTGCGCTGATCGACCAGCGGCTTGACTGTATTCCGGTCCTGATCCGATGACATCCACGCCGCACGCTGTCATCTTCGGATGCGCGGGCACCCGGTTGAGTGCGGCGGAAAAGCGGTTTCTGGCACGGGTGCAACCCTGGGGCGCGATCCTGTTCGCGCGCAATGTGGATAACCCGGCGCAGCTATCTGCGCTAAGTGCAGACTGGCGCGACACGGTGGGGCGCGATCTGCCAATCATGATTGATCAGGAGGGCGGGCGCGTGCAGCGCATGGGACCGCCGCATTGGTCCGGTTGGCCGCCTGCGCTTGATCAGTCCCGTCATGCACGTGATCCGGTGCGCGCGATGTATCTGCGCGGGCGTCTGATCGCGGCGGAACTGCGTGCGGTCGGGTTGGATGTGAACTGCGCCCCGCTTGCCGATATTGCGCGGCCGGAAACCCACGCCATCTTGCATAATCGCTGCTACGGCGAAAGCGTTGCACAGGTCGTGGCCAATGCCCGTGCCATGGCGCAGGGCCTGCTTGCAGGCGGCGTTATGCCGGTTGTGAAACATATGCCTGGCCACGGGCGCGCGACACGCGACAGCCATCTGGACCTGCCTGTGGTGGACGCGGCGGCAGAATTGCTGCACACGCAGGATTTTGCAGCCTTCGCGGCGCTTGCAGATATTCCCATGGCGATGAGCGCGCATATCGTCTTTCCGGCATTCGATGCCGCGCGTCCGGCGACCACATCACCGGCCATGATCCGGCTTATCCGGGACGAGATCGGCTTTGATGGCGTGCTGATGACAGATGACCTGTCCATGCAGGCCCTGTCTGGCACCATGGCAGAGCGCGCCCGGGCCGCGCTCGCGGCCGGGTGTGATCTCGTGTTGCATTGCAATGGCGTGGCCGATGAAATGGCACAGGTCGCAGATGCCTGTCCGCCCCTGTCGGGCCAAGCCCTTGCGCGTACCGCCCGGGCGATGGTTCATCGCGTGGCGCCTGACGAAGCCGATCTTGCCGCATTGCATGCCGAATACCGCAGACTGTTACCAAAGGAGCCTGCATGAGCCTGGAGCCATGGGATGAATTGCGAACCGCGCTTCAGGTGGCACGCGCCGGCACTGTCAGCGGGGCCGCACAACGGCTGGGCGTGCATCATGCCACGGTGATCCGCCACATCGACGGGCTGGAAGACCGCTTGGGCGTGAAGCTGTTCCAACGCCACGCCAAAGGCTACGCGCTGACCGAAGCGGGCCGCTTGCTGACCGACAGTGCGGCTGATGCCGAAGCACGGTTCGACAAGCTCGCCGCACGGTTGCAGATGCTGCAAAGCGGCATCGAAGGCGAGCTGTGCGTGACCACTGTGCCGGAATTGTGCGATATCGTGCTGCCGGTGCTGATGGACCTGCGCACCCGCCACCCGTTGCTTGTTCCTTGCCTGCGGGTCGAAGAACGGCTGGCGCGGCTGGAATACGGCGAGGCGCATCTGGCAATCCGCGCGGGCGCGCGCCCGCAAGAACCCGACAATGTGGTGCAGCCGCTTGGTGTCTTGCCAATGGCGCTCTTTGCTGCGCAAACCTATGTTGATCGCCACGGGCTACCTGCGGCTGACGGCGATCTGTCAGAGCATGACGTGGTGACGGTGGAACCCGGTGCAGCGCGCGCTCCGTTCGATCGATGGATGGAACAGCACGGGCGTCGCGTAAGCTTGCATAGCAACGACCGCACGACGCTGCTGGCCGCGATGCGCGCAGGGCTTGGGCTGGGCTTTGCTCCCGCATGCCAGCAGATTGACGGCTTAATTCAGGCCATGCCGCCGCGCCCCGATTGGCAGGCAGAACTATGGCTTGTCACCCATGTCGATTTGCACCGCAGCCCCAAGGTTCAGGCCACGGCCACGGCCCTGAAAGACCACTTTGCCATGGTCGCCGCCGAAAGCCGTTGATCCGCGCGGAAAATCGGATTTTCCGGTTGCGGCGCTCCGAATGTATCATTAGACGGATCGACGGAGACGTGGCCGAGTGGTCGAAGGCGCTCCCCTGCTAAGGGAGTAGGCCCGGAAGGGTCTCGAGGGTTCGAATCCCTTCGTCTCCGCCACCACTTTTGCGCATCCTTCTGATATTAAAAACAAAATTGATTGATGCTGTGACCGCATCCCCCAAGCCGTCCCCCACAGTGACACGGACTGACCCGGAACAATTTGGAAGACTTGAGGCGACTTAAAGGCTACCATGAGAGCATTTTCAGTGAATTCGCGGCGGCCATGACAAAAGGGAATGCAGCAGACACTTTCGAGGGATGGGTTTCAGTTGGGCTCCTTCTCCTGCCTGGAATTCCGCTGTGGTTCTTCTGGGATGAGCTTCTGAGATGGTCTGGGGGCTACGGCGAAACCGTCGCAGGTGTCGTTATCTTCCTCCAAGCTGCGTCACTGTTGCTCCTCAGACCGCCGCTGATGCGCCGCATTCAAGACCTGTCGCGTTGGCTGGACGCTCGCCGAAAGAAACAACGCCCCAATTACCTGGACGAAACGAACCCGGCCCTCACAGGCCTTCAAGATAGTCTGCGCTCCGTGCCAGAAACGCGCGTTCGTGAGTTGACGGCTATAGGCGATGATCTTGCGCGACAGGATCGAGAACAGAATGTTCGGGTAGCTTTGACCCAAATGATCGACAAGCAATCCTTAGCCAATTCTTCGAAGATGCGGTTCTTCCTAGTGGACCGCTCCATTCCCGCCTTGGAGCCCGAACCCGGCTCCATGCTGCTGCTGGGCTCGGACGGAACCTGGTCGGACATATCCCCGTCCGAGGTTCTCGCCGATGAAGGCTCGCCCGAGGTGTCCGAGGAGATTTTCGTCTCCGTCGTGGCCCGGCTCGGCGGTTCCATGCCCCGCGAGTCCTGATCGAATAGCCTGCGCCATCCTGATAGACGGGCTCAATCTCCACGAAGCTTTTCAGCCCGCCATTTCGCCCAGCGCTGCCGTTGACTCTCGGCTATTCGTTCGCGGCCTTCTGGCGTCTTTGGTCCCGTAGATGCTCCGCCGTGAAACCTGCATCGCTCTTTTCCGGGTAGCGCTTTCGCCTTGCAAGGCGCTCCCTTTCGGGTGGTTGCACCACAACGGCTCTCCGGCAATTTTTCGGATAAAGCCCCAAAGCGCCCTAAGACCCCACCCCGCGTGCGCGCGAAGTCGGGTAAAAAAGTCGTCTTCATAGAAGCCCTACAGCTCTGCATTGCGCCTCGGTGACATGACCTTCTGAGACCAGCTCACGCGCCTTGTGTGCACTCACTCCTGTGAGCAAGTAGCGCTTACCGGTCTTGATCGCTTCAACTTCCATTTCCATTTTCTTCACGGCCTTCTTTGGCAAGGTTTTTTTAGGGTTCTTTTTGGGTTCGGGCGCATCCCGTGCGGGGTTGACCGTCGTCACCTGCGGGGGCTGGGTGCCTGCTGTGCTGGGGTGCACCACATGCGGGGGTGCATCCGTTGCCGGAGGCAGCGTCAGGCGATATAAGTTGCATCCCTTCGGTCCAGCATTTCTCTCGACGCTGATCAAGCCACGCTCTTCGAGCTCCCTTAGCACGCCCTGCACCTTTCTGACCGAACAGCAGACGTCGTCGGCAATCTTCTGGACACTGGGCCAGCAAACGCCGGTCCGTTTGTTGATTCGATCCGCGAGCCGCGCCAAGACATGGCGCTCATAGGTGCATGCAAGGTCCAGCGCATAGACAGCGCTCAATAGGTCGTTGGACATGTGGAGGGCTTCGTGAACGCGTTATGCATTGCGCTGCTGACGGCTTTCGAGCCAGTCACCAATGTCGCTTTCTCGCCAGGCAACGAGGCGCGCACCCAGCTTCACCGGCTGTGGAAATTCGCCTGCGCTGATCCAAGCATAAATCGTCGATCTGGAAAGCCCGGTGCGGGCTTCGACCTCAGGGCGGCGTAGCAGTTTTTCGGCCATTTTCGGTTCCTTTCGGCTTGAGCAAGTCACAGCCAGATCATGAAGAACTGGCGAGACGCCGAAAAACCTCAAAAGGCGATCATTTCTGAGTGCGTTGAAAATGGCGCTGAACGTAACCATTTAGCAGGCTCTTGAATTTCTTTTGGCCCCGACGGGCATGGGTTCGGAAAGTGGACTCGTTTTCCAATAGCTCGGGGTCAGCCTCGACACAGAAGTCTACCGCTTTTTCAAGGCCAACGCCCTTTGCACACATCATGGCATAAACCTTGCCGAAGGCTCGTAGCTCCTTTTCAAATTGGGCCATAGAAGCGGGCCTTCCCTTTTTCTTCTCACCACGCACAATACGCGCGGCAATATCTCTCGCCTCCGGTGTCTCCAAACCATTCGTTTCTAGTAAGCCTGCCAACGGCTCTGTTTTGCCATCTTGAGCTGCTCGAATTGCCGCGAACTCGTCGGAATGACGCGCTTCATGCTCAAGTTCCCAAATCAGCGCGTCACGCAGCAGAGCTACACCCTTGTGATCGTTCATCCCGGCGCACCGAGCTTCACAACGTTATCGACCTGCACTGCCTGGCCACCCAGGAACCCGGACCAATCGGCCATCATGGCGCGCCGCCTGTCGAGCATGTCGGATCGCTGATAGGCCCGCTCCACTTCCGAGCCAATGAAATGGGCCAGAGCGATTTCGGCCATGTCACGGGGATAGCCCCGTTCAGCCGCCCATTGCCTAAAGGTCGAGCGCAGCCCGTGCGGCACAGCTGGACGCTTGCTGGCCGGGTCTAGGTATCCTTGGTCGCCCGCCTTCTCCTGTGCCGCCTGCATGCGTCGCATGACGGCGGAAATGGACATGTCCGACAGCATCCCGCCGCGAGGCGCGAAGAACACGAAAGGAGAGCCATTGAGGCGCGGCAGGCTTGCCAGCAAGGCCGCTGCTTCGTTAGGGAGCGGAACGCGGTGCGGCCTGCCGTTTTTCATGCGCGAAGCCGGGATCGCCCAGACGGCCCGTGTCGCAGACGTCGCAAGCGTCGCATCTCCAAGGTCGATTTCGTCCCACATCATGCCCCGCACCTCGCCGGAGCGGGCGGCGGTCAGGGTCAGAAACCGCAGCGCCTTCGCGGCCATCCCCTCGCGTTGGGCGAGGTCGTCCCACCAGCGCGAAACATCCGCAAGAGCAAGTGCCGGTTGATTGTCCGACTTCGCCACCTTCGCGGGCTTGGGCAGCATTTCGGACAGGTTGCCCCGCCACCGTGCCGGGTTGTCCCCCGCGCGGTGCCCGGCCACAGTCGCCCAGGACAGCACGTTCTCGATCCGGCCCCGCAGACGGGAGGCGGTTTCGGTCTTGGTCTTCCAGATCGGCTCCAGCACGCGCAACACGTCCTGCACAGTGATATCTGAAACCAGCTTTGGCCCCAGTATCGGGGCGGCGTAGGTGTCCAGCGTAGAACGCCACTGTTTGCGGTGCTTCTCGTTCCGAAACTCTGACAGCTTGGCCGTCAGGTAGGTGTCCACTGCATCGGCGAAACGCATGCCCTCGCGCGCTTTGCGCTTGTCAGCCAGTGGATCGCCGCCCAGCATCGCCTTGCCTCGGTTTTCGAGCGCCAGTCTGCGCGCCATCGCCAGCGGCACGGCAGGCGGACTGCCAAGACCCAGCTCACAGCGCTTGCCGCGAATGACGATGCGCTGAACCCATTGCCGCGCGCCGTTCTTGGCGACCCTCAGAAAGAGGCCTTGTCCGTCGAAGTATTTGCCCGGCTCTGCCACCGTCTCCACGAAACGTGCCGAGAGCGCCTTTTCCGGTGTTCGGATACTCTCACGTGGCATATCGTCCCCCATTACATCCCCCACGACTTCGTGGATCGACTAGGATTATGCCGGAACATGACGCACAAAGGAAGGTGTTAAGCGACTAGTAAAACGAGACATTTAGGGAAGTTCACGGAAGACGTGGGAAACTAGCATGGCGGCCTTCGTCTCCGCCACTTGCCCTTTAGAAACGGTTCTCCCGATCCGGCTGCGGCCGGATTTTTCCGTTAGTTTGGGGGGTTATGCGGGAGAAGCTAAACACCGGCCCTAGTAGGCGGAGTGCTCAAAGCATTCTCTCCGGGCCGATATTCTCCGGACCTCATGACTGCGCCGATTTGGTGTTTAGGTTGTAAGTCGTTGGGGTGATGCGATTTTTTGTCGGTGCCGCTAAGCACTCCGACGCCGGTCGCGTTCGTAAAATAGGCCTCAGATCCAAACCTCGCCGTCTGGGGTTAGCAGACTTCATACAAAGCCTTTGGGCTCCACCCGCTTCTCATTATTGGATAGGTGGGTGGAACCCAGCCATTGACAACGGCTCTAGTTCAGCTGCGAGTAGCAGCCGAACCGGTTTGCGCCGCCTTGTCGGCATAGGTCGCCGCGAAGATCGTCTCCGAGAGCCATTTCTTGAACGATGGATTGTCGCTGAACTGTTTGAACAGCTCGGTATGGTCCGTCAGCAGCTCGATGACAGCGCGCTCCAGTGCCTTGTCATGCTCAATGCGGGCGTTCTGCTTGTCCGAGTTCTGCATCGCATTCTGGTAGGCCTTGTCCGCCGCAACCTTCGTGGGGAGTTCCTCAGCGATCACCTTCCCGATCTTGTCGGCGTCTTTCCAATCGATGTTGCCGAACATCTCGTTAAACGTTTTCAGAATGTTGCTCAGCAGGTCCAGTTCCGGTTCAGGCTTGCGACCGCCTCCGCCCAACGGCACAGGTCCGATTTCCGCGTCGGCATCGGGAAGCGCAATCGCCATTGTCGCCTGCGCCTCGACCCGGTAGCTGTCCATGTCGATGGCTTCGAGGATGCCCTTCGAGAGATCCTGCTCCTCAGGCGCCGGCAATTTCGGGGTGAGGAAGTTCAGAAATATCGAGAGCTTCTCCCATTCCGCATTCGTGTAGGGCAGGATGGCCGCGAGGAATCCATAGGTGCGCGTGAAAGCCTTCGCCTTGCCCTTAAAGTCTACCTGCCCATCTTCATCCAGGTCGGCCTTGTATACCGCGACACAGGCGTCGAGGATGGGGTCGAGCTTGTCCCGGTCGGCGCCACCGAGATAGAGCGCCACGAGGTCCTCCACCTGCTCCCAGGAGTAGGCTTGGTAGCCGTCGAGCCGCGCTTTCAAGTCGTGCAGCTTGTTCGGATCGGTCTCTTCGCTCAGGATCGTCGTGCGGTAATAGTCCTCGAACGACGCCTTGATGCCATCCACATCGTTCATGAAATCCAGCACGAAGGTGTCGTGCTTCTGCGGATGTGCCCGGTTCAGGCGTGACAACGTCTGCACGGCCTTGATGCCCGACAGCGTCTTATCCACGTACATCGTGTGCAGCAGCGGCTCATCGTAACCAGTCTGGAACTTGTCGGCGACGATGAGGAACCGGTATGGGTCCTTCTGGATCGTCTCCTCGATCTTGTTGCTCGGAAAGCCATTGAGCGACGCCTCGGTCACCTTCTGGTCGCCGTATTCGTGCTCTCCGGAGAAGGCAACGATGGCCTGGTAGGGGCTCTTTCGCTCCTTCAGATACTCCCCGAAGGCGTGAAAATACTGGATGGCGCGGTGAATTCCGCTGGTCACCACCATGGCGCGCGCTGCTCGGCCGATTTTGCGATGGGCCATCACCTGGTCGTGGAAATGATCGACCATGATCTCCGCCTTCTTGCGGATGGCATGGTCATGGGATTCGACATAGCGCCGGAGCTTTTTCTGCGCCCGCTTGGCGTCGAACTGCGGATCGTCCTCCACCGTCTTCATGAGCCGGTAGTAGCTCTCGACCGGCGTGTAGTGCTTGAGCACGTCGAGGATGAAACCCTCTTCGATGGCCTGCTTCATCGAATAATTGTGGAATGGGACGTGCCTGACTTTCCCGCCCTCGGGGACCGCCGTGCCGAAAATCTCCAGTGTCTTGTTCTTGGGCGTAGCGGTGAAAGCGAAATAGCTCGCGTTCGGCAGCACCTTCCGCGCTTCCATCAGTCGGTTGATGGTGTCCTCGACCGTTTCCTCTTCTTCCTCGGCGCCGTTCGCGGCGAGTGCGATGTTCATCTTCGCCGAGGTCCGGCCGCCCTGGCTGGAATGCGCCTCGTCGATGATGATGGCGAAGGTTCGCCCGCGATGCCCGTCCCCGATCTCATCCAGGATGAACGGGAACTTCTGCACCGTGGTGATGATGATCTTCTTGCCCTGCTGCAGAAAGGTCCGCAGCTGCTGCGACCCTTCGGTCACCGCTCCGACGATGGAAGACACCTGTGCGAACTGCTTGATGGTGTCGCGGATCTGCTTGTCGAGCACGCGGCGGTCGGTGACCACGATTACGGTGTCGAAGGTCGGCTTGCCACCGGTCTCCAGCCCGATCAGCTGGTGGCCAAGCCAGGCAATCGAGTTGCTCTTGCCCGAACCTGCCGAGTGCTGGATCAGGTAGCGCCGCCCGGCGCCCGAGGCCTCGGCATCCGTCAGCAGCTTGCGCACGACGTCGAGCTGGTGAAAGCGCGGGAAGACCTGCTTCGGCGGCTTCTTCTTTCCCCGCTCGTCCGTTTCCTCGACCACCTGCGCATAGTTTTCCAGGATGTCGGTGAGGTTGCGCTTGGTAAGGACCTGCTTCCACAGATAATCGGTCTTCAGGCCATGGGGGTTCGGCGGGTTCCCCGCGCCGTCGTTCCAGCCCTTGTTGAACGGCAGGAACCAGGACGCCTTGCCCTTCAGGTGCGCGCACATCCGCACCTCGTGGTCGTCCACGGCGAAATGGACGACGCAGCGGCCGAACTGGAACAGCAGCTCCTTGGGATCGCGGTCGCGCTTGTACTGCTCAATCGCGTCCTCGACCGTCTGCTTGGTCAGGCTGTTTTTCAGCTCGAACGTTGCCACGGGCAGGCCGTTGATGAACAGCGCCACGTCGAGCGACAGCTTGGTCGCATCCTTGGAATAGTGCAGCTGGCGGGTGACGCTGAAGACGTTGGCGGCGAACAGCTCCTCGGCCTTCACGTTGCCGGGGGTCGGCGTGCCGAAGAACAGCTCGACCGAGCCGGGGCCGTGCTTCACGCCGCCCCGCAGCACGTCGATGACGCCACGCTTTGCGATCTCGCCTTGCAGCCGGTGCAGGAACTGCAGCCGCTTCGGTCCGTCCACGCCGATGCCGAGGGCTTCGACGGCCTCCGGCTGCGTGGCGTTCAGGAAGTCGAACAGCTTCGCCAGGTCGACGGCATGGTCCCGGTCGAAATCCTTCGAGTCCCCGGCGACGTAAACCGCCTCGTCGATCAGCGAGCGGACGATGAGGGCTTCGAGGCCTTTTTCGCTGGTGTCAGTCGTCGGCATCGGCCCCCTCCATCACCTCGGCGTCGTCGCTTTCCAGTTCTTCCTCAAGCGTGTCGTCCTCGTCGGCGATCGGCTCGTCTGCAGGTGCGGCGATCTCGATATGGCGCACGTCCAGCTTGCCGGTGACGACATCGGCAATCAGGCGCTCGCGGTATTCTGCTATCAGCGCGATCTCATTTTCAGTCCGGCTAATTGCATTGGTGAGCGTGCTGGTTTCCGACGCGATTGAACTCAGCATTGTTTCCTGCTCGTCGGGGCTCGGAGGAAAGGCAATGCGGAGATTGCCGATGAAGCCCCACTCGGCACGCGGCATCTTTGCTCCGAAGGTTGAGCTATTCACGATGTCGATTACTGTTTTCGAGCAGAGCTTGACCTCTAGAAATTTGGCGCTTGGTAAGTCTTCTATAGGCCGCAGAACCAAGAACTCTCCGACACAGACCCCGGATTGCTGCGGCCGCGTCACCTTTGCGAGGTAAGGACGGAGCTTGCCGAAAAGCACATCGCCAGCTGCAAACCGCTTCACCTGACTGTCAAAAGCTATGTCGTCGCCTGGTGGTGTGATTTCACCCGTCCAGCTCTTTACATGCTCAAGCGCGATGTAGGTGTCCCCATCGCTGAGAGAGTTCGTTTGCTCGGTGACGTTGCGAACCAGTGTTTTCAACCGCTTGACCTCCCAATGCGCCGGAACCTCAGGCATCCAGTCGATGCCGGTGGGCTTCATTGGGGCATTGGGGTCGAGGCCGCGCGTGACGGCCCGGTTGATGATCGCCTGCTTCTGCTCGGTCAACAGCCCGATCAGCCGCCGCTTGTTGCGGATCAGGCGGCGGACTTGCACTTCCTTGGCGTGAAGGAAGGCAACCATGCGCTCCTGCTCCTCGCGCGGCGGGCAAGGGAACGCGATGTCGAGGAACTTGTCGGGATAGAGCCGCAACCGCGATGCCCGAATGCCGGTCGAGCGGCAGATGTACTCCCACCTCAGCATCGGCGTGCGCAGGAGGTAGTCGACGTACTCGGGTAGGAAGTCCTCCGAGTTCAGGGGTCGATAGACGCCATAGGCCGGGCTTACGATCCCCACGTTCTTCGAGACGCCAAGCGCCGACATCCACGCCCACATCGTGTTGATGACCACGTCGTTCGGCCGCGCCACCTTGTGGCCGACGTAGGACTCGGCCTTAAACATTGTCACGTTCTTCTGGCTGCGCGGTGTCACGCCGGTGGTGTGGGAGACTGAAAGCAGCTCCTCCTCGCCAGTCCGCGAACGCTCGTCGATTTCGCGGAAGAAGTACTTTCCGCGCTTCTCCTGCCAATGCGCCGGGATCTCACCGAGCCAATGAACTCGCGCGGGTCTATATGTCGGATATGCTGCTGGCGACTGCTTCGGTTTCGCCTCGACGGCGGGATTGGCTTGAATATCCATTTGGCCCTTGGCGATCATCGGCTGGTCGAAAAGCGAGGGTTGCGGCAGGTCGCGCGGCGGTGGCGGTGCAACCGATCGCGACGGGTGCGGCTCGATCCCGACCGGCTGGGAGGCTCCGTCGGCGGTGCAAATCACCTCGATCGGCCGCTGGAACAGAAGAAACTCGGGGATCGCCAGGGGCTCTACGGCGTGCAGGCTCTCCGCCTCAGCGCCCTTCAGCTGCTCGCGAAGCTCCATCAGCAGGCGGCCCAGCACGTTCATGCCGACGAGCGAACCGTCGTCGGCCACCTTCGCGCCCCAGAAATCATCTTTGCGAGACTGCTCGACGATGGGGCGGTCCTCGGTTGCCAGCAGCAGCCTGCCGAACTCGCGCCAGTTCTGCGCCAGCTTCACCCGAAGACACCAGCGCATGATCTTCACGCGCACCGCGTCCCAGTCCGGCCGCGAGTCCTTGCGGAACGGCTTGCTGCGCATCTTCGCCGTCATCGGGCTATGCTCGTCGATGATCTTGCGCTGCACGTCCGGCAGATGCGGGAAGCGGCAGGCCTGGTAGAGGGCTTCCGACGTGCGGATGCGAACCCCGTTCACCCGCAGCGGAAAGCCCGGCGCCATGTTCGACAGACCGCCAAACCGCTCGTTCGTCTTCAGGAAGACGACGCTGGCAGAGGGATCATACGTGCGAACCTGGCTGGCTTGGGACATCAGAACACGTCCTTCGCCAGCATCGCCATGAAGCGCTTCATCGACGTGTCGCTGTTGGTCGTCCGCGGGAACAGGGGATGCCAGGGATCGCCGGCCCAAAGTGCTAGGGGCGCGTTGTTCGGGCAGTTCCTGAATGTGACGATTAGCGAGCCGAAGCCAAGCGTGTCGAGGATCATGTTGCCGAGCGGTCGCTGGTACTGGTTCAGGTGCGGGCACATTTGCCGGATGCGCATGCCTGCCTTCAGGAATTCCACTTCCAGAAGCTGGCGGCCGGCATCGCTGGAGAAGATACCGTTCCCGCCGATATGACCTGCGGTGCGCAGATTTGGCGGAAAGCGCATGCCAGCCACATAGGCTTTCACTCCCTCGTCCTCGGGGATCGCAACCGGCCTCAAAACATCTGACGTTGTTGTGTGGGCCTTCCGGTCTTCCAGCTCGATTTCGCGCCACCAGGTCAGGTCAATATTTTTGCCCGCGGCCTTCGCCGCTTCTTTGATTTTGCCGTTGGCGTAGTACTGGCCGCCGCTATGCAGCGCGATCGTGATGACGTGCACCTTCGCTTCGGCCGGAGCCTGCTCAGCGATCCATGTTTCGAGATCGCGCCTGACACGGTTCCCGGTGAAGATGGCGTCATCCAGATAGACGAAAGCGTGGGGTGCAGCGCCGCAGTCGGCAGCTTCAAACCCGCACTTTTTCTCCAGCACCTTGCTGAACAGCGCGAGCATCTCCTTCTGGCTGGCGCCGCCGCCCTGAATGTCAAGGAACTTCACGCCCTTCCAGAAGGCGCATGGGTCCTCGCCGACGAGCTTTTCGGTTTGGAACAGTCCGGCCAGGAACTTTCTCGTCCCCTTTCGCGAGAAGTAGGTGTGCTTGAGGACGTGGTCCATCTCGCGCAGGATGGGGATTTGTACTGCTGCATCGAACTGGCTGATCCAACGCTCGACCCGTTCTGGTGTCGGTACTTCCCCGTCGGCTTCCCGGTAGTCGGCAGTTGTAGCTGCAATCGACGCCAAAAGGTCATCTCGTTCAGCCATATATAATTCCTCCGCGCTGGCATCGCTTCCAAGCTCCACCAAAGAAGCCCTCGCGATAAGTATTGATGTTTTGCACTGCCGGCATGCTCATCGGCCTCCAGTGAGCACTTCTTCGAACAGTCCTTCGGTTTCCTGTTCGAGCGCTCTGATGTCAGCTTCGATCTCCTCGAGAGTCCGAAGCGGCTGCGGCTGGTAAAAGTGCCGGGTGAACGAGATTTCATAGCCGATGAGCGTCTTCGACGGGTCGATCCATGCGTCCGACGCATGAGGCAGAACCTCGCGGCGAAAGAAGGCCTCGATGCCCCCATCTTCGAGAAAGGGCACCTGCTCAGTGTCTCTCAACTCGGTGTCCGGCTCGTATTCCATGATCGCCTTCTTGCCGTCGACGGCCCTATGGTAATTGCCGTACAGGGCGTCGGTTTCGGCATCAGCGCCCGGCTTGATCTTGGACACCTTCTTGATCACCGGTTCCGCTCCAGGATCTTTGATGCCCAACCCTGCCACCAGGAGCTTTCGGCGTTTTGCTGTCATGCGGACGCCGTGCTTACTCGCGACAGCTTCGGTTTCTTCGGTGAAGTGGTTGAAATCGAGATGGGGGCCTTCGCCCAACCGTTCGGTCACCTCTTCCAAAACGCTAATAAGGGGCTCTTCAGCGGCCTCGGCACACACCTTGGCGAAGCGGCGCTGTGTGCTCGCCGACAGTTCAGCCTTCAAGCGCAAGGGCCGCTCGACCGTCACCTTCCAATAGCCGAACGCCGCGTTGGGGAAGATCTTCGACTGCTCGCTTTCCTCGCTATAGAGGAAGCTATCGCAGATGTGCTTGATGTCGTCCGGCCGGAGAATGCAGTTCTTCTTGCCGAGGTTTTTCCGCAGCGGTTTGAACCACGCCGTCGCGTCGATCAGTTGGACTTTGCCCTTGCGCGACTCTGCCTTGCGATTGCTGAGCACCCAGATGTAGGTCGCAATGCCGGTGTTATAGAAGATGTTGAGCGGCAGCGCGATGATGGCTTCGAGCCAATCATTCTCGATGACCCAGCGCCGCACATTGCTTTCCCCGGATCCCGCGTCGCCTGTAAACAGAGATGAGCCATTGTGGACCTCAGCGATCCGGCTGCCAACCTTGGTGGCCCTCTTCATCTTGCTCAGCATGTTGGCTAGAAAAACCATCTGGCCATCGCTGGAGCGCGTGATCAGGCTGTACTCGGGATCGCCACCGTGCTCGATCACGAAGCGGGGATCTTTGATATCCTTCTTGCCGCCGAGCCGGTCGAGATCGGATTTCCAGCTCTTGCCATAGGGCGGGTTCGAAAGCATGAAATCGAATTCGCTCGATGGAAATGCATCACTGGAGAGCGTCGAGCCATATTTCATGTTTTCGGCTTCGGCGCCTTCCCCCTTGAGGATGAGGTCCGCCTTGCTGATGGCAAAGGTCTCAGGGTTGACCTCCTGTCCGTAGAGATGAACCGACACCTCTTTCTCATGATCGGCTGCCAGCTTGACCAGCGTCTCTTCCGCCACGGTCAACATGCCACCCGTGCCGCAGGCACCATCATATACAAGATAGGTACCCGACTGAATATCATCCGCGACCGGCATGAAAATCAGGTACGACATGAGCTCTACCACGTCGCGTGGCGTGAAGTGCTCTCCGGCCTCTTCGTTGTTCTCTTCGTTGAACCGCCTTATCAGCTCCTCGAAGATTGTTCCCATGGAGTGGTTGTCGAGCCCCGGCAGACGCACTCTTCCGTCTTGGTGCAAAACTGGCTTAGGGCTGAGATTGACTGATGGGTCAAGGAACTTTTCGATTAGGAATCCTAGCGCGTCCGCCTCGACAAGCGTCGGAACCTGATTCCGGAACTTGAACTTGTCCAGCACTTCCTGGACGTTTGGGGAGAAGCCGTCGAGATAGGCCTCGAAGTCTGACTTCAGCTGCTGACGACGTGCGCGCGCAGTAAGGTCGCGAAGTCGGAACTGCGAAGTGTTGTAGAATGCCTCGCCAGACGCTTGGCAAAGAGCTGCATGCTGGTTGGCGACGCCGGCATTGTCCAGCTGCCCCTTCATGGTCAGCACGGCATCCTTTGTAGGTTCAAGTACGGCATCGAGACGACGAATAACCGTCATTGGCAAGATCACATCCCGATATTTGCCTCGAACATATACGTCGCGCAGAATATCGTCAGCGATGCTCCATATGAAATTACTGATATTTAAATCGCTCACTCGTTTGTCCTCAATTGTTTTTTTGCGCAGCTTCTTTTTGCAAATCGATCCAACAGTCGAGGTCCGATCTCTTGAAGCGCCATGCGCCAGCGACTTTAAAACCAGGTAGTTCACCACGTTTAGCGAGCCGATAGACGGTCTTCTCGTCGACGTTCAGATAGCCAGCCACATCTCGAAAGGTCATGGCTTGCTCAGCTGCATCCGTCATCATTGCGCCCCTCCAGTTTTTCAGAGCATAGCAGGGCAAACTAGGGCAAGCCAGTCCAGATGAGCCCAGGTTGTTCGCGAGCCAAGGTACGACTGCCGCGAAAGGCAAAAGCCGAAAGCGGTCAATCTGGATTTCTTGCCAGAATGTCGAATTGGGACCGATTGCGTCGATCAGGTTAAAGATAGACGCTGCAGTGCCCATTCTGACGCAAACGGCTCCAGCGCTCGTGCCAGCGTCACCTCCGGTCCTTGCCTCCCGTCGAGAATCACCTCGACGATGTCTGGCGCGAGCAGCGTCAACCGCATGACGCGCGTCATGTAGGACGGTGCGATGCCTTCGCGTTCTGCGAGCTCGGCGATGGTAGTGAACTCGCTGGATTCCAATATCCGCTTCCAGCGAAACGCCCGCGCCAGCGCCTTGACCAACGTGTTGTCCATCTTTCGGTGGCTGGATGCACTGTCCGGCAGCTGCATCTCCTTACGCCCGCCACGCTTAACGAAGCGAAATGGGACATGTACTGTCACCGTTTCCGGCACTGCCTTCGCACGGGTCATGCAACTTCTCCGAGATCAGCCATCATTTCACGCGCCAGCCCGGTCAAACCGTCTATGCGGAGGCGGACATTCAGGCCATCAGTGCCGATGTCGATCCGCTCGACCAGCAGTGTCGCGATGCGCGCCTGTTCAGCGGGGAAGAGCTCATCCCACAGCGGATCAAGACGGGTCAGCGCGTCACGGGCGTCGGCCTCGGTGATCTCGCCATCCTGCGAGCGGGCCGCCTTCCATGTGCCCGCCACGATTTCTGGTTGGCGGAACACGGCGCGAAGTTGGTCGATGACGGCGGTTTCGATTTCGCCCGCTGGAACCCGGCCAACCGGGCATGACCCGGCACCATGCTTCAGCACCGACTGGCTGACATAGTATCGGTAGAGTTTGCCACCCTTGCGCGTGTGGGTTGGCGAGAAGGCCGCGCCATCCGGGCCATAGAGCAGCCCTTTCAGAAGCGCGGGCGTGTCCGCACGGGTGCGCGCGGCGCGTTTGCGGGGGCTTTCGGTCAGGATGGCATGTACCTTGTCCCAAACCGCTCGATCAATTATGGCGTCATGCTCGCCGGGATAGCTGTCGCCCTTGTGGACCGCTTCACCGATGTAGGCGCGGTTGTTCAGCAGGCGATACAGGTATTTCTTGTCGATCCTGTTCCCTCGCGGCGTGCGGATGCCGCGCGTGCCGAGCTCTCGCGCCAGTTCCGTGCAGGACCCGATCTCGAGGAAGCGGGCGAAGATCCAGCGCACATGCGCAGCGGCCTCTTCGTCGATCACCAACTTGCGGTTTTCGACGCGGTAGCCGTAGGGCGGCACACCGCCCATCCACATGCCCTTCTTCCGGCTCGCAGCGACCTTGTCGCGAATGCGTTCGGCGGTCACCTCGCGCTCGAACTGGGCGAAGCTGAGCAGGATATTCAGTGTCAGCCGGCCCATGGACGTCGTGGTGTTGAATGACTGCGTCACCGAGACGAAGGTCACGCCGTTGCGGTCGAAGACCTCGACCAGCTTGGCGAAATCGGCCAGCGAGCGTGACAGGCGGTCGATCTTGTAGACCACGACCACGTCCACCAGCCCGTCCTCGATGTCCTCCAGCAGCCGCTTCAGTCCTGCGCGTTCCAGCGTGCCGCCGGATATCCCGCCATCATCGAACTGATCGCGAACCAGCACCCAGCCCTCGGACCGTTGGCTGGCGATGTAGGATTCGCAGGCCTCGCGCTGGGCGTGCAGGCTGTTGAACTCCTGCTCCAGCCCTTCCTCGGAGGATTTGCGGGTGTAAACGGCGCAGCGCAGTTTCCGGACGATGGGTTTGGTCATGCTGACCTCCGGTGGTTTTTCAGCCCAAAGAATACCCAGCCGTTCCAGCGTGTGCCGGTGATGGCGCGGGCGATGGCCGACAGGGACTTGTAGTGCCGCCCCTGCCATTCGAAGCCGTCAGAAGTGACCGTGACGATCTGTTCGACACCCTGCCACTCGCGGATCAGCCGCGTGCCGGCGATGGGTGTCATGTCGGCGCGGATGCGGCTCTTCTTGCGGTCGCCGCCGTCGAGTTCCTCGCCGAGCCGCTCCAGCCGCCGGACGGTCTCGGGTTTCAGCCCGCCATAGGCCAGTTCCTGGATGCGATACGCCAGCCGGCTTTCGAGATAGCGCCGGTTGAACGGCGGCGGCTCGGTGTCGAACAGGTCGCGCCATTGCTGCTTCAAGTCCGGTGTCGAGGTAGTCTTGAGCGCGGCGAGGCGCGCGGGGATGGGGTCAGGCGTCTTCATGGTGTTCTCCGTTGAATGGAGTTGCATGAAGGCATTCGTCGGGCGGAGAGTGTAGGCAACTTTCTCCCGTATCCGCAGATGGTTGCGCCTTGTCTCGATGGCGCAGTCGCATCAGGCCGAGCGCCAGCAGGCCGCACAGTTCGGTCCGACGTTCGACGGGTGTCATTCGGTCGGGTGGGAGCGCGTTGGGGCGTTTCATGCGGCGTTCCGCGCCAAATCGCGCATCACCGCGCTGCGGATGCCTGCGCGGTTCCAGCGAAAGTTGAGATGGCAGTTGGCGGCGTATTTGGAGAGGCCGAAATCCATACCACTGATTTCAAATCCGGCGCGCGTCAGCAGTTCGATCTGGCGGAGGGTGGCTGGATCGTTCAACCAGCGCTTGCTCTTGGCCGAGGCGTTGCTGGTTTCGGTCTCTCGCAGAAAGTCATCTGCTGCCGCAAGCGCCTGCACCCGTGTGCCAACAGCCAATGTGCGGATGGCTTTGCCTTTGGGGCGGCCAAGCGCGTACCAGAGCGTGCCGTCATGGAAGACGCCAGCCCAGCCCTGAAACCCGCTGGCCATAAGCGCCTGTTCGTCTTCATGCAGCGCGACCCACGAGAAGGGTGAGCGATCCAGCAAATCGATCTCGGTCATCTCGAACGCGGTCAGTAACCGCTTCTCGCCGGTATCCCGCGTGAAAATGTGGCCGCAGAAATCGCAGATGGATGCCCCGAGGGGCAGTTCTGCCTCACATGACGGGCAGGTCTTCCACGGCTGAGCCCCGGTGGGCGTATCCTCATCTTCGAGGCCGATGTCCTGTTCCAGCGACCCATGGCGCATCGCCGCACCGGCAAAATCCAGCACGATGCAATCTGTCTTTATCATGCCGGGATAGCGCTCTGGATCGACGCGCCGAAGGCCGCGCCCAACGGACTGGATGAAGGTGCCTTTGTGCAGCATGGGGCGCAGGATGCCGATGCATCCTACCGGCTGACTGTCAAACCCCTCGGTCAGCACCATACAATTGGCAAGGACCTGAACCTCTCCGCGGTCAAACCGCGATATAAGGTCGGCGCGCGCTCCGGCGGCCATGTCGCCCGTGATGGTTTCGGCCGAGACGCCATCCGCGCGGAATGCTTCAGCAACGGCCTCAGCGTGGGCCACCGTCGAGCAGAAGAATATCGTGCGCCGGTCTGCCGCTTTATCTTTCCAGTGTTCCACGACGGTCTCATTGAGCACCGTGCGGTTCAGCACCTTATCGGCCTGGCGCATGTCGAAATCACCGGCGGTGCTGTTGATCCCGGACAGTTCATCCTCGACGCCGAGATCGATGGTATAGGTCCGGGGCCGCACCAGCAGGCCCCGCGCGATCAGCGTGCCGATCCGGAGATGGTAGCCCACGTTGCTGAAGGTTTTGCGCAAGGACTGGCCGTCCCCGCGACCGGGGGTGGCGGAAAGACCGAGCAGTTTGGCCTTCGGGTTCAGGCCGCGCACATGCTCGATCACGGATTGATAGCTGGTGGCCGCGGCGCGATGGCATTCGTCGATGATCAGGTGTGATATGGTCGGCATGGCCTCGCGCCGATTGACGCGCGCCAGCGTCTGCACGCTGCCAAACACCACGCGGCCGTCCCAGCAGTCCTGCTCCGCCTTGACCACCGAGGTGTTCAGGCCCGAGATGTGACCCATCGCCGAACGGTTCTGCTCGATAAGTTCGTCGGTGTGCTGGAGAACCAGCACCTTGGCATTGCGGTCCCGTTCTGCCTGTTCACCGACATAGAAGCCTGCGATGGCCGTCTTGCCCGCACCGGTGGGCAGCACGAGCATGGTGTTGCCATTCTCGGCCGTGCGGTTATGGGCGGCATCCACCGCTGCCCGCTGATAATCACGAGGAATCATGCCAGCCTCCCTTAGCGTGCCCAGAACGGCGCATTGCCAGAACTGGCGGGATCCGCACCGGGGGGGGCAGCGCTGCCGCCATATGCCGAAGTTGGCGCGGTGTTGGGGGGCGCAGGCGTGGGCGCAGCACCCATCACCGCAAGATACTGGCCGTGATCGGGGCCGATGGCCGCCTTGATCACGTTGCGTCCGGTATCTTCGGGATTGTCGCGATCCTTTTCGACGCCGATCTTGGCGACGAAATCCAGCCCGCTGAGATCACCGAGGCTTCGGATCAGACGTGCGGCGCGGGCCGCCTCCGACTGATCGCTTGCCTTGATGCCGCGCGCGGATTCGAGAATGCCTCTGATGAGAGCGCGGCCCCGGTTTGCATAGCTATCCTCACCGCGTTCGTTGACATTTTTCCCCTTGAAGCCGATGCGCGTGTAAATCCGCCGCCGCGCGTAGGGACCATCGAGCACGATTGCCTCGACATTCAGATAAAGAGCGGAGCTTGTGCGGCTCTGGGTCAGCCAGCCCTCAGGGCCCGCGCCGCCAGGACGGATGGTCAGGGCTACCTTGGCCAGCGTGTTTGCCGGGATGAGATCGAATGCGGCGTCCTGGCTGTCCGCGCCGTTAAAATCCATGTTGTCAGCCATGGGATCAGGCTCCTTTCGTCATGGGATCGGATTGGGGTGCTGCCTCGGGCAGTTCGAAATCGAGGCCAGATTTGGAGGTCGTTCCCTGACCGGCGCGGATCTTGGCCATCAGGCGGCCGAGGTGCGCCTGCTCGATCATCGAGAGTCGGCCGCTGCGGTCTTTGGCAGGGAATCCGAAATCGTTGATCGTGGTGCAGATAAAGGCTCGGAATGGATCGCCCTCTTGGGGGCGGATTTCAGCGAGCGTGATGACCTCATCGACGATGCCGGGCAGTTCGAGGCCGGTCTTGGATCCCTCAACCTGCATCGCAAAATAAGGCTTGCCGAAATCATCAATCTTTTTGTCAAGCAGGCCGACTAACCAGATGTTCTTACGCGGCGTGTGCTGGAGGTGGGTCAGCCAGCCGATCATTTCCTGACCGAGCAGCCCGTAGGCGCCGCGCATGTCGGGTTTGCCGCTACGGTCGGATTGTGCCTGGGGCTGTCCCTTGCACCATTGCATGCAGATGCGGGAGGCGACCGAAATGCTATCGACGAAAACCGTCTCGTATTTGTCGAGTACGGACGGATCGCCGAATGCGGCGCAGACGCGGTCGTAATCGCGCGGGCTGTAGGGCTGATCTTCGCGCATCGCCGGATTTGGTCCGCCGATCCAGCAGGCCAGATCGCGGGCACGTTCCCAATCACGGATTCGGATTTCATCTCCGGGCCAGCCCTGTACCGCCAATTCACCGGCCTCGAGGTTCAGGAAGAGCGTATGTTCCGGATCCATCGTCCAGAGCTGGCTGGTCTTGCCGATGCCGGAAATGCCGGTCAGGACACCCTTTATGCCGCGGGTTTCCTTGAGCCGTTCGTCGGCAGTGATGATCTTCAGCGGGGCGGGTGCGAAGGGCGCGCTCATTTGCGCGCTTCCAGTTCGCGGACAGCAGCCGAGACGGCGATATCGGTGCCCGCCGCGCCCTGCTTACGGGCCATCGAGATGATCTCTTCCAATGCCATGGTGGCTTGCGCGAGCGCGGAGCGTTCCTTGTTGAGGGGGATCAATGCGAACGCGATGTCATCAATGGAGGCCCGTTCAATCGCCACTGAGCGGGCGGAGCGGCCGCCGATGGCCGGCACTGCGATCGTGTCGGGGATTACGCTCAGCCAAGTGGACTGGCGCAGCTTTTTGAGGGGACTGGTGAACATGTGTGAATGCTCCTTTTTCGTCGTGCCCAGGGATTGTCGTTCAGGTGACAACTGCCGGGCCCGACGCCGCCCTGGAGCTCGCGGTCGGGGTGTTTCCCTGAGAGTTTTGCATTCCCCCGAAGGCCCGGCATGAATTCGATGATCTGCTTGCCTTCACTTACCGGCGGGGGGCCAAAACTGTCGGGGCAGCCTCGAAATACCCATCCAACCCAAGGCTCTGGGCGGTCCGCCGGATGACCGTGAGACGCTCGTAAATCGTGCTGCGGTGAAGCCCGAGAACACGCGCGGCCTCGGCGACGCTGAGGTGGCTGACTGCGATCGCGACCTGACGTGACGAGGGGCAGAGCGCGCCCAGCAGCTTTGCGACATCACCCCGAAGACCAGGCCCATGGGACAGGGCAAACTCATCAACAGGATCGATCGCGGCCGTTTCGGGCAAGACGTCTGACAGAGTCAGACCACCGTCAGCCTCATCCTCGCCCACATGGGCGTGCAGGGATTGCATCGCCCTCTCTGCGCGCACGGCCCTCGTGGCGCTGGCCAGCGTTGCGATCTGGTTGGCGATGACGCGATCTGCGAAAGTGTCGAACGAGGATTTCGTGGGATCAAAATTTTGGGCGCGTCTGATAAGATCGAGGCGCAACTCCTGCTCGATGTCATCAACATCAAGCCCGGGCACGGCACCTGAGCGCGCGAGCCTTGCGGCACGGATACGGATATTGCGGGAAATACGGGTGGTGGGGTCGGTAAGCTTGTGAAGCTGCTCCATGAGTTTCGCCTTGGTCCAGGTGGACGGGCACGCGGCCCGAGTACTTGGCACCGGCGAAAATTCGTTGGAGTGGCTGTTGGCGTGGCGTCACGACAAAGAAAAACCGCTGAATCGAAAGGATTTCAGCGGTTTTGGGCAGGCGATTTTTTTGAACTTTTTTACAGTTGGCTCAACGAAATTTCGTCAGCGTTGGTCCTGTTTGCCCTGCCGAAGATCGTCGGCGTGAGTGACATAGGACGCGACATAGTCGTCACCCTCAACTTTGATCGGATCCTCGGACATACCGGTCAGATTTCGCAGAGCCTTCGAAGCAGCTTCCTTTTGCTTGCTGATCCGTGATTGATCCGTGGCGTTAGTTCTTCGGCGATTAATGCGCCCGCGTTGCTGAGCCATCGCCTTCAGGAAAGACCAAGCCGCCTTTGGGCGCTGCGTCGTGGCATTTTTGAGTTCGAGATCGTCAGGTCCAAGCCGATGTGATGTGCCCGCAACGGTTAATCGGATGATCGCCAACTCAACGAATTCAATAGTAATGGCTGCCCAATTGGTTCCCGACGGCACCACAATCCCCGGACCAGTGGGGACGTTGTGACCGGCAGGAACTATGGCTTCGATAAGTGTCGAGAATAGACTGTCGATAGGTCGAGCCGGAGTCAGTTTTCCGTTTCCACCAGCCAGAACTATGTCTTCGAGCGCTATCTGGGTCGCCTGTTTCAAGCCAAGGAAGCTGCGCGCATTTTGGTCTAGCGACGACCGCGTGGGCGTGAATACAACCTTTGGTGCTGAAGCAGTGGCAATTTCGTCCAGCTTGGCCAGATCGATCGGGAAACCAGGAGTTGGAAGCACGAGGAATGCAGGAAATCCTCGGCCCGCGCTGATCTCGTATCGACCAAGGTACTGAACCGGAGCGCGACCAATGGTGTCTGGCGCATCTACAAGATGAAATACCTCAGCCAGTGCCGATGCAAGGTGTGCACGATTCAACTCGAGGACAGAGATGTCCGGACGCTCAAGAATTGCATAGTCACACCGGTTCGGAATATCGCCGCACTCGGCGCGCAGTCGACCGTCGATGAGTTTGACTATCTGTCGGCTGCAGCCGTTTTCACTAGATTTGGGGCAAGCAAGTTCGGTTGCCCGTCGGCCGCTCTTGCGTAGAAACGCCTCGGCACCAGACCACTCGTCGCCAAGTTCCTTCAGCCAGTCGCATCGCGCTGCGGCTGCGCCCGGCCACTGTTCAAGAGCTCGCCACAGATTTGTCATCTTCGTCAATGACGTCCTCCTCCTGCGGCGGTGCATAGAAATTCTTGTCTCGTAGCCAGGCTTCAACAAACTCTGCATCGGAGTCGCGGTCGTACCGGGCCGAGTCCAACCTTATGGTGACGCTCCGCTGCTTGGCAGAGCCTTCAAATACAAATCCGAATTTGGCTGAGGTAATACGACCGAACGTGAAAACTGCACCCCAGTTCTCGCCAAGGGCCCTAAACAGATCAGAGGATTTCTGAATATCGATCCTGGTGACGTCGCCCAAAATAACGCGGACGACCTCGAGGAGGCGGACTTGATCGATACCATCGATGTCGCCGCATTCCTGAATTTTCGGACCATCGTTGCGGATAGGCGCCAACGTGAAGATGTCTCCTTCGCCGAAATAGCTCTTCTTACCGAAGATCTTTTCTCCGAGTACTTCCTGATACAGGGTCTTTTCACCCTTACTTTGTGCGTTGATCCCGAGGACGTCGATTGCGGCGTCATATATCAAGACGTCGTGCTTCTGCGGTCGATAGAAGGCGACGCCCGGCTCACCATCCTCCTCATGCTTGCCTTCGCGCGTCATCGGCATTCCGTGCCGGACGAGGAGGAAGACCTTTTTTTCATCGGGGCGTGGGTAGGCGAAGATCCTGGTCCCGCGCCCGCGCTGCCGTTCCTCGAAAAAAGGGTCCATGAGCTTCGCCATCTCAGCGAGCTTGTCCGCACTGAGATCCGGTAGATCGCGCCCAGAACGCTGCTGACCCGGAAAATAGACAAAGGCCTGTTTTTGCAATGCGATCGTCTTCGTATGACGTTCCTCGAGCAGCTCAGGTTTCGCGATCCAGATCTGTACAGCGACGTCGGCGGCGGTCGACTTTCCGTGGCTCTCAATCTCAATGCTCTCGTCTTTGGCGCGCTGGATCAAATCATCCAGCGTTTCGTTCGATGCGGTTTCATCGATGAAATAAAGGCCGTTCATCAGGTCGATTGGCATATTTTCGTCGTAGCTCATGAGAGCTTCAGCCAATTTGTCGTGGGGAAACTCGTCCTCCCGGTTGGTCGGGATCTCCACGCCGCGATCGGCGAAATACTCCCGCCAAGGGGCCAGTAGGTTGATCAAATGGACGTTGGCTATGTGCTTCAGTCGATCGGGGTTCGTAAAAACGCGAATTTTCAATGTCGCCATGGCGGCCGCTGCTCCGTAAGTATCGTCAACTAGATCAAGTAGGTATTACGTCGCAGGCACACAAGGTCGTGATTGAATGAATCTTGCGCGGACCAGTAACCGACAGACGACGCCCCCCGCCGGTATGTGAGAAAAACGGCTGGAGCACTCCCCCATGATCGAGATTCCCGATCGCGCCATGCGCGTCGCCCTAGGCTTTGACTTCATTGCGGCCACTTTCGATGAGGAAGCGTCATGATCGACCCGGACGACCGTGAACGCCGGGCGTTGACGCATGCCATGAAGTTCATGGGCGAGCTGATGGCCGAGATCGGCTGGTCCACCCGCTTCAGTGAGCTTTCTGCCGAGCAGGCTGAAAAACTGGCCGAGGCCGCAGTGGATGGTTTCCAGGAAAGCATGCTTGCCACAGCTCCGCACGACGAGAACGAGGTGCCGTTTTGAGCGATGCCTTTCTCGATTTCAATCATAGGGAAAAGCCCCCTAGCTTCGCTGACAGCATCAACACGCTGATCGACCACGCTCTTGTCGCTGAAAATGCGCAGCACCCGCAGCGGGATTATCTCGGCGGTAGCAGGCTTGGCGATGCCTGCGCGCGCCGCCTCCAATATGAATACCTCAAGACGCCGAAAGATGAAGGTGGGGGCTTCTCGGGGCAATCGTTGCGCATCTTCGCGCTTGGGCATCTTCTTGAGGACCTCGCGATTGAGTGGCTGCGCAAGTCGGGGTTCGATCTCAGGACACGCAACCGCCATGGGGACCAGTTCGGCTTTTCCGTCGCCGGTGACCGGGTGCAAGGGCATGCGGATGGTGTTGTCGTGGCCGCGCCAAACGGCATGGCGGTCCCCGCGCTCTGGGAATGCAAATCGGCAAACGCGAAAAACTGGCGCGCGATCTCCAAGAATGGAGTTGCAAAAGCCAAGCCGATCTATGCCGCGCAGATTGCGCTTTATCAGGCTTATCTCGGCCTGACCGAAACGCCCGCGCTTTTCACAGCTGTCAATAAGGACACCTGCGAGGTCTGGCACGAGCTTGTGCCCTTCAACGGCGCGCTTGCACAGGCGGCCAGCGACAAGGCGGTGCAAATCCTTCGGGCTTGCGATGCGGGAGAACAGCTGCCCAGACACACGACAGACCCTGAGCATTTCGAATGCCGGTTCTGCGCCTATTCCGCGAGGTGCTGGGCATGACGGATCACCTTACAACTGCCGATACCGTCTCGCCCGTCATGCCCGATGCGGCCATGATAGCCATCTATGCCGATGTCGTATTCGGCTACTGCGAGTATTTGGCGCCGGTTCGGGCGCTGGCGGAGAAAGGGGTCGATGACGCGCCTCCGCACACGCCCTTTGTCGCTGTCGACAACGATCTTGTTCTCAAGCTCGCGCACCAGGCGGATTGGGCCGCGCAGAGTGGCATGGCGCTGTTTGTGGTGCCGGGCACTGTCCATGAAGCAGGGGCCGCGCGCGCCGAGCATGTGGTCCAGACGCAGGTTATTCTGGTCGATCTCGATCATGGCGACATCGCCGCCAAGCGCGCCCACCTGATCCAGCATCTTGGCACACCCACGCTCGAGGTCGCCTCCGGTGGGATCACACCGCAGGGGCAGGACAAGCTGCACATCTACTGGCGGCTGACAGAACCTGCCGAGGGCGAGGACATCGCCCGGGTTTGCCGCGCCCGACAGATGATAGCGGCCAAGGTTGGCGGCGATCCGGCATTCAAATCAGCCCACCAGCCCATCCGGGTGGCGGGGTCGGTCCATGCCAAGACGGGGGTCAAGCGGTTGGTCGCCATCCTCGAGCACAATCCTGTGGACTATGACCTCGCCGAGCTGACCGCGGCCATCTTCGCCATGCCGCCCATGGACGGCGCGGTGCCGGATGGGCTCGATTTCAATACGGCAGCGACCGATGGCGGGACGGTCCCGGAACTATTTGCCCGCCCGATCCGTGAGGGCGGTGTTGATGGGACCACAAGGTTCGACGCGCTTTCCCGCGTCATTGGATACTGGATCCGCCGTTGCCGGGAGGGCCATGTCACACCGGCAGAGGCATGGGGTGAAATCGTTGCCTACAACGATGCCCGTATTGATCCGCCCTGGCCGGAGGCACGGCTTCAGCAGGAGGCGGAACGCCTCTGGCGACGCGACCAGGCCCGGAATGGGGACATCCCGGACGATGGCGATGGTGAAAATACCGGCGGTGACGATGGCAGCGGCGATGGTGGCCCCAGCCCGGTTCGCTTCTCTGAGGACGCCTTGGCGGCCAATTTCGCGGATCAGCATGCCGACGCCTGGCGCTTTGTCGCCGCATGGGGGCAATGGCTGACCTGGACGGCGCGGATATGGAAGCGCGAGGATACACTGCAGGCCTTTGATCTGGCCAGGCATGTATGCCGGACAGCTGCTGTCCGGTCACCTTCGGCGCGGGTCAGAACAAAACTGTCTTCGGCCTCGACCGTAGCAGCCGTTGAACGCCTTGCTCGCAGCGATCGGCGTCATGCCACCACTACTGATGTCTGGGATCGGGATCCCTGGCTGCTCAACACCGCCGAGGGCGTGCTGGATCTTCGCAACGGTCAGTCGCAGCCTCATGACCCGGCATTCTACATGACGAAGATCGCGGCTGCTGCGCCAAAGGGCGACTGCCCGGTCTGGCATGCCTTTCTCGACACCGTGACCGGCGGTGATGCCGAATTGCAGTCCTATCTGCAGCGCATGGCAGGCTATTGCCTGACCGGCGTGACGAGCGAACACGCGCTGTTCTTTCTCTATGGCACAGGTGCGAACGGGAAATCTGTCTTCGCCAACACGCTGACCGAAATCCTTGGCGATTACGCCACCGTGGCACCGATGGACATGTTCATGGCCAGCCATGGGGATCGCCACCCAACCGACATGGCGGGGCTGCGGGGTGCACGGGTCGTGACCTCGATCGAAACCGAACAGGGGAGCCGCTGGGCCGAGAGCAAGCTGAAGGCGCTGACTGGCGGCGACAAGATCACCGCACGCTTCATGCGGCAGGACTTCTTCGAGTTCATTCCGCAGTTCAAGCTCCTGATCGTCGGAAATCACAAACCCTCCATCCGCAATGTAGACGAAGCAATGAAGCGGCGCCTGCACATGGTGCCCTTCACTGTCACCATCCCAGCAGCAAAACGCGACAAGCGCTTGCCTGACCGTCTGCTGGCCGAGCGGGATGGCATCCTCGACTGGGCGCTGCGGGGCTGCCTGGAATGGCAGAAGCACGGGCTCCGCGCGCCGCAGGCCGTCATGGCCGCAACCGAGGATTACTTCGAGGCCGAGGATGCCTTGGGGCGCTGGATCGATGAGCGCTGCGAGACTGGCAACCAGAACCACTGGGCCGGATCGACCGAGCTGTTCAACAGCTGGAAGGCATGGGCCGAAGCGAACAACGAATACGCAGGTTCCATGAAGCGGTTCTCCGAGACGCTGAGCACTCGGGGTTTTGAGAAGAACAGCAATGGGAAAGCCCGTGGGTTTCGCGGAATTCGCATTCAGGACAGCAGCGATGACCTATTTGAGCAGGAGTAGCAAAATGCCAATGAAAACTGGACAATTTACGGGTCTGACGGGTCAACCCTATATAGGCGTTACGCGCGCGCATGCGCGCCTGTCTACGGCTGATAAGCCAACACCCGTCAAACCCGTCAATGAGGTTTCAGCGCATGACCGCGATGTGCGCCCTGCAATCCTTGCCCTCGATCTTGGTACGACCACCGGTTGGGCCTTTCGTGGTTTTGACGGACTGATCACCAGCGGCACCGTCAGCTTCAAGCCCGGCCGCTACGATGGCGGTGGCATGCGCTTTCTGCGTTTCACCAACTGGCTTAGCGAGATCGACCGCCTGTCTGGGCCCATTGAGGCGATCTATTTCGAAGAAGTGCGTCGACACGTCGGCACAGACGCGGCGCATGTCTATGGCGGCCTCATGGCCACCCTGACAACCTGGGGGGAATTGCGCGGCGTGCCCTATCAAGGAGCCCCGGTCGGCACGATCAAGAAACACGCCACCGGAAAAGGCAACGCCAACAAAGACGCCATGATCGCCGCCGCCCGAGCGCGTGGGTTCAGCCCGGCTGATGACAACGAGGCTGACGCCATCGCGATCCTGCTCTGGGCCGTGGAAACCCATGGAGGTGTAGCATGACGCGCTCGATCATCCTCACAGAAGCAGAGCAGGTTCTTGAAATCCGGGCGGAGGAATACGGCCCGGCACGTGTGTCGTTGGACAAGATTGCAGCTCGGTGGTCGCAGAATTTGGGTTGTGAGGTGACGCCCGCGCAGGTGGTTCTCTGCATGATCGACCTGAAAATGGTTCGCCTGACCCACGACGTCGACCATCGGGACAGTCTTGTCGATGTGATCGGTTATGCCGTGCTGATGTCGGAGGCCCAGCAATGAAGGGAATGCGCTTCATACCAACGGGATATGGCGGTCATCGGCGAGACCCGGAGCGCGTGCGCCGGGAGGGCTGGAAGGAACAGAAGCTCCTCGCCGTGTCGCTCGATGATGACCGTCTGACCTGGCCTGAGCGTGAATTAATCCGTCAGCTGGGCGAAAAGCTGTACGGCAAACCGGATGCCGGAGATGGGCGATGAGCAGTTGGACACCTGCGCTGGTTGAAGCCCGTCTCTCCGAAGCGGCATTCGTTCTGAAACGGTTGCCCGAACCACGGCTGTCAGGATACTTCAGCACCTGGCCCGAGGTGGTGCAGAGTTTTGCCGACAAGGTCGGGCAAGAGCCCAAACCCATGCGCGTGCTGCCGTCGCCTGCTGCGATCAGCAGGATGGAAGAGACGCTGACCTGGACCGCTGGTCTTGCGCCAATGGATGGGAAGATCGTTTGGCTGCGGGCATACGGATATCGCTGGCGCGATGTTTGCCGGACCGTTGGCCTGCGACGGGCTTCGGCGCATCATCACTGGGTGTATGGCCTGTGTTTGATAGCGCACAAGTTGAACCGCATAAGCATCAGCCAGCGGCTCTCCATGCAGCAAGTCATCGACCTTGCGCGGGCTGACGACCCGGCCCTTTGAAAAAAAATCGCACCGATCAAAATTTCTGCCAGACACTTTTGCCATCCCGTCGGTATGTGAATAGTAAGTTCGACAGGTGCGTCGACGCGGCGCGCGGGACGGCCCGCACCGCTGGCTTCCGGGGTCCACCGAAGGGTCCAGTCGGGGTCCAATCGGCTAACCCATTGAATTCTTGGTTCCTTCCGGGCGACTTTCGTATGCTGGCGGGCGAAGCGCGCAATTTCGCCAGCGACAGGGCCGTTTTTTTGGGAGTCCACCCCGCGTGGAGTCCACCCCTAAAACCGGAAATAACCACGCAATAACAGCGGCTTGGAGGGTGGATTCCGCGGTGGATAGCCTGGACTCCGGAGTCCAGCGGGAATCCAGCTTGGAGTCCAGTGAAGTCCGCGCTGAAGGAATTCATCCTGGCGCCCGGTTCGGCGACACCTCCTCCCAGAATTGCCGCCGAACCCACGCTCGCCTGAGTGTATCGATGCCACCGAAG
>NZ_UIHC01000008.1 GCF_900499075.1 Roseinatronobacter ekhonensis
CGCAAGCCTCAAGCTCGAGGCGGGCTGGTGAGGAAAGAAAGTCAGGGCGGATCATAAGCAATAGCTGAATCGTTCCAAACCCAGCAGTCAAGTCAACAAATTCGGCTTCTGCAGGACTCGGAGTATAACCAGCAATATATCGGGCCGTTACGCAACCGCCGCGATCTGGTGGTCGGCGACACGCGGCTCGCCGCAGCCTTTGCCTAGAATTTGAGCGGCCCCTTGCCGCAGCGCAGCAAGGCGGCTTTCCCCTTATGCCGCAATCGGCTAATGGTTGACCATAAGGTATAAGAGGAGACGCCGGATGTTCAAATTTCTGTTCGGAAACAAAGCCGCGGCCCCCGAGGTCAAGCGCGAGACCCAGCGCGAAACCATTCAACGGGCGCAAGGTGAGATTAACGAGATTCTGGCCACGCTCAGCCCCAAGCCGCGCATTACCATTTACCCCGAAGAGGGCAGCTTTATCATTGATCTGCCAGAGCAGATGCCCGACGAGGCAAAGGCCCTTCCCGCTCCAGATAAATCCGCAGATGCACCAGCAGGCGACAGCAAGCCGCAGGCGCAGGCAGAAGCCTGATCCAACGGCTTGCCCTGCCCGCTCCTGTGTCGTAGCGTCGCGCCCGTAACCATGGGAGGATGACAGGCCGATGAGCGAGACACCGCAAGCTTTCGAGACGTTGCAGATCCACGCAGGTGCCAAGCCGGACCCGGCCACGGGTGCGCGGCAGGTTCCGATTTACCAGACCACCGCCTATGCATTCCGCGATGCAGATCACGCAGCCGCACTGTTCAATCTGCAAGAAGTGGGCTTTATCTATTCGCGGCTGACCAACCCGACTGTGTTCGCGTTGCAAGACCGCATGGCCGCGCTAGAAGGCGGTGCCGGCGCTGTTGCCTGTTCTTCCGGCCACGCGGCGCAGATTCTGGCGCTGTTCACCATCATGGGTCCGGGGATGAACATCGTCAGTTCCAACCGGCTGTATGGCGGGACGGTGACGCAGTTTACCCAGACCATCCGCCGCTTTGGCTGGTCGGCCAGCCTTGTGGACATTGACGATACCGCCGCTGTCGAAGCCGCAATCGACGAGAATACCCGCGCGATTTTCTGCGAATCCATCGCCAATCCGGGCGGGCATATCGCCGACCTGCCCGCGCTGGCCGAAATTGCGGACCGCCACGGCATTCCGCTAATCGTGGATAACACCACCGCGACGCCCTATCTGTGCCGCCCGATCGAGCATGGCGCAACGCTGGTTATCCACTCGCTCACGAAATACCTGACCGGCAACGGCACCGTGACCGGCGGCTGCATTGTCGATTCGGGCAAGTTCGACTGGTCCGCCAATGACAAGTTCCCGTCGCTGTCGCAACCCGAACCGGCCTATCATGGATTGAAGTTCCACGAAGCGCTGGGGCCGTTGGCCTTCATGTTCAACGCCATTGCCGTCGGCATGCGCGATCTGGGCATGACGCTGAACCCGCAGGCCGCACATTACACCATGATGGGGATCGAAACCCTGTCGCTGCGTATGGACCGGCATTGCGAAAACGCGCTCAAAGTCGCGCAATGGCTGGAAAACCATCCGGCAGTCGATCATGTGACCTATGCGGGGCTGCCGTCGTCGCCGGTATATGACCGCGTCGCCAAGATTTGCCCCAAAGGCGCGTCATCCTTGTTCACCTTCGCGCTGAAGGACGGATACGCGGCCTGTGTCAAACTGATCGATTCGGTTGAACTGTTCAGCCATGTCGCCAACCTGGGCGACACGCGCTCGCTGATTATCCATTCGGCCTCTACCACGCACCGGCAGTTGACAGAGGCGCAGCAAGTCGCGGCGGGTGCGGCACCCAATGTGGTGCGCGTGTCCATCGGGACCGAAAACGCCGATGACATCATCGCCGATCTGGAACAGGCTTTGGCAAAGGCCACTGCATAATCCGGCTGGGGCGCGCCGCGCGACACTTGCGGCGCGCCTGAGCAATTTTTCGCTATCATCCGGCCCATCGCGGTTTTCCGACTCCCGATGCGCTCTGGAATTTGCTAAGGCCAAGTCATGAAACCGAATTTTGCCCTTGGCCTGACAGATGACGGCATCACGCTGTGGCAGTGTGATGGCGGCGAATGGTGGCGTGTTGGTGCCGTGTCGATGGATGCGCCCGACATGGACGACCAGATGACAAAACTGGTCGCAACTGCCAAATCCAATGCGCCGGACGGGGTGGTGACGAAACTGGTCATCCCCGACGACCAGATCCTGTACACGCACCTGCCTGCGGGCACTGGCCCAGATGCGATCCGAGAGGGTTTGCAGGGCAAGACCCCCTATCCGGTCGAGGAACTGGATTTCGATTTCATCACCGATAGCAATGGCGTGCATGTTGCCGTTGTCGCGCGTGAGACGTTGATCGAGGCTGAGGAATTTGCCAAGGATCAGGGTCTGAACCCGGTGTGCTTTGTGGCCGCACCCTCTGGCCAAGCCTTTGTGCAGGAACCGTTTTTTGCCCGTGTCCGGGGTGTTGATCCGTCGGCAGATCTGGAGCGCGGTGGCCCGATCCTGGTAGAGCGCGGCGACCTTGCAAATCGCCCGACACCGGACGCGAAACCCACTGCGCCATCGGATACAACACCGGCAGGGTCGGAAAAACCCGCCGCGTCGAAAGACACGGGCCCGACGCCGGACACGTCCGACGACGCAACAACGAAGCGCGCTGGCATGTTTGCCACGAAGCCAGAGACACCTACGGTGAAAACCGGGTTTTCCGGGGCCCGAGGCGATGCGGCACCGAAAAAGGCCCGCACCAAGGCTCGTAGCAAAGCTGCGCCCGGGGCGAGCAAGCCTCCAGCACACGAAGAAAAACCAGCCGCATCAAGTGCCAGCAACGCCGACAGCGCTTCAGAGTCGGTGTCATTCCGGTCGCGCCGGTCTGTGGCTTCGGATCCGCAAGCGGCGGGCGACACATCTGGAACCGCAACGCACCCTGCCAAACCCAGCAAGGCGTTGTCTGCACTGTCGAAATCGCGCAGCTTGTCACTTAGCAGCTTGGGCGGCGCCGCATTGGCGGAACGGCTGCGCAGTTCCGTGACTGCGCCCGTGTCACGGGCCAGCGGGCTGCTGGGTAGCCTGACAAGCAAACCTGCGGCGGCAAATCCCGCGCCGGTTGTTGCTCCGAAAGGGGCAACGCCTGAGAGCACGCCCGCCAAAACCGTGCCGAAACCGACGCCTGCCGCGAAACCCGTGGCGGCATCTGCGACGCCGCGCAAGCCGGACGCGGACCCGGAAGCCGAACGGCTGACCGTGTTTGGCGCGCGCCGCAACGCGACGACGCCCGAGAAAAAACTGCCGCAACGCGCGCTTGCGATCAGCGGCGCGGCATTGCTATTGGTGCTGGCGGTGGTGGTCTGGGTGTTCTACTTCACCCGCGCATCCGAACCGGAACTGGCGCAGCCCATCCTTCCCGCAGAGTCGGTTGGGGAAATTGCCGCGCCCGACGCGCTTGCGCTGTCTGACGCAGAAGAGCCTGGCCCGGCAGCGGAGGAGGCGGCAGAGGTCGAGGCCGCACTTGGCTTGTCCGATGCCGCGCAGCAGCAAGGCGCGCAACCCGCCGCAGAGGCAGAGAATGCTGAACCCGAGGGTGTGACATCCGATACGGCGACACCGTCGGTCGCAGCGCCCACGCAAGATGCCGGGCGTCTGGCGGCCTTGCGCTCGGTGCGTGCCATTGCCCCGGAAGGGCGCGGCACATTGCCCGATGTGCAAGCCGCCCCCGCGCCTTTTGGCACCAACCCGCTACCACCGCTGCGCGGGGCAGACGCAGACCCTCTCGCACCTGCCGAAGAACCCGAGGTTGCGCAATCGACACTACCGCCGGGCGAGGACGCACTCGACATTGTCGTGACCCAAGGGGCGCCCGCCGCTACCCCGCCAGTGCGCCCCGAGGGGCTGGCCCCGACGCCACCGCCCGAGCCGGAACCCGCCGTCGCGGCCCCTGCCCCGCTGGATGAAAGCGGGTTGGTGATTGACGTGACCGGCGGCACACCGCCCGCCATACCGCCCGACCGCCCCGAGGGGATCGCGCCAGAGCCGCCAGAAGCGCCGGACACCCCTGCCGAGCAGACCGGCGGCGCGGCACAAGACGAAGATCAGGCCAGCCTGACGCCGCCTCCGGGCGGTGTTTCGCTGGATATGCTGACGCCCGCGGCGCGCCCCGCCGCGATTGTCGAGCAGGCAGAGGCGCGGGCGGAGCAATTCGCAACAGCCACGCCGCAAGCGGTGGCTGCGTCTTTGCGCCCGTCCGACCGCCCCAACAGTTTTTCGCAAACCGTGCAGCGCGCCCTTGCAGCCGCGCGCATAAGGCAAGCCGCCACACCAGAGCCGGAGGTGGTCCAAGCCTCGGCTGCCTCTGTCGCGCCGCGCATTCCCAGCTCTGCCTCTGTCACGCGCGCAGCCACGCAAACCCGCGCGATTAACCTGCGCCAGATCAACCTGCTGGGCGTGATGGGCACACCATCGGCGCGGCGCGCGCTGGTCCGGCTGGATAACGGGCGCGTCGTCACCGTGCAGGTTGGCGAGCGGCTGGATGGCGGCCAAGTCACAGCAATCGGTGATACCGAATTGCGTTACAACAAACGCGGGCGCGATGTTGTCCTGCGCATTGCGTCCTGAGTGGCACGACCCTGAACCGGATAGAATAAACCCATGACCGAAAAACCTGTCGCCCCCGCTGTCAAAATCGGGCTGGAGCTGGGCCCCGTATTCCTGTTTTTCGTGGGGTATATCACCACCCGCGACCAGACCTTTGTCATTGCGGGCACCGAATATACAGCGTTTGTGCTGCTGACCGCTGCCTTCATCCCGGTGATGGCGCTGGCCACCTTTGTGCTGTGGCGGCTGTCGGGACGGTTGAGCAAGATGCAGCTTGTAACGCTGATTATGGTGGTCGTGTTCGGCGGGCTGACGGTCTGGCTGAATGACGACCGGTTTTTCAAGATGAAGCCCACCGCGATTTACGGCATATTCGCTATTTTGCTTGGCATTGGCCTGTTGCGGGGGCAAAGCTGGCTGCAACTGGTCATGGAAGGTGCGCTGCCGCTGACGCATGAGGGCTGGATGGTCCTGACCAAGCGGCTGGCGTTTATGTTCCTAGCCATGGCCTGCGCGAACGAGATTGTCTTGCGCAATTTCTCGACCGATATGTGGGTCAATTTCCGCACGTTCGGCCTGCCGGTCGCTCTTTTCGCGTTTTTCCTGACGCAAGCCAAACTGTTCGAGCGGTATAAATCCTCGCCCGATTGATCAGCCGCCGCGCAGGCGGTCGCGGTTCAGGGCGAGCCAATAGGCACTTGTCAGAAGCGGGCCGTTCTGGACCTCTCCGGTTTGGACAAGTTGCATCAGCCGGTCAAAACTGATGACGTGGCGGCGGATGTCCTCATGCTCCGACGCCAAGCCGCCAATAGCGCCGTCATCTTGTGGCAGGTCACACAGGGCCAGATATTGAAACAGGAATTCCGTGATCGCGCCCGGAGAGGGATAGGACTGCCCGATCACGTGCAAGGCGTCGAGGTCCAGCGTTAGCCCCGCCTCTTCCTGCGCTTCGCGAAGGGCCGCCTGTTGCGGGGTTTCGCCTGCATCTATCCGACCGGCAATCGCCTCTAGCGACCAGCAGTTCGCGGCGTTGCGCAGATACGGCCCGTAGCGGAACTGTTCCACAAGCATGACGCTATCGCGCGCCGGATCGTAGGGCAGAACGGTGGTCGCATCGGACATCACAAAACCCGCGCGGCGCACGACCTCGCTTGGCGTGCCGTCAAACCGGCGAAAGCGCAGGTCGTCCGACTGCACGCCAAAGAAATACGCATAAGGATGGCTTGTGCTGAGCGGGATCACATCATCCTGCGACGGGGAACGCCGCAGGCTGTGCGGGCTGGTTTCACTGCGGGCGCGCAATCGTGCGGCAGCATGCGCCAGAAGCATCGGGTAGCGGACGGCCAGATGCTCTGCCGGATGGCGGCGCGCCAGCGCAAGCACCTCTGCGCTAGCCAGCGTTGCGGCCTCTCCGAAACGGATGACCCACTCTTCCAGCCGCCATGCACGGGCCCCGACGGACGGTTTGGTTTCGGCGGGGCGATACACCCAGACGGCGCGCCCCTTGGTGTCCGTGGCCCCCGCGCGGGTATAGCCAAAGAGCCCTTCATAAAGGTCCAGCCGCGCAAGCTGGCCGGCATCCGGGGACAGCACCATTCCCTGCGCAACCGCGCCCACACGGTCCGCCAACGCCGGATACCCGTTGCGGTCGATCACGTCATGATCGGGCAATTGCGCAAGCTGCACCGGGCAGTCCCCTCCAAGGACCGCGCGGCGCAGCGGGTCATACCGAAGCGTGCCAAACAGAAAAACCTGATCGCTCATCGGGCGTTGCGCCGGGCTTCCATCAGCCGGTAGAGCAGCGACAGCACCACCCCCGCCACAACGCTGAAAACGCCCATCGGGACCAGCAGGTCGGGCACGGCAATATCTGCCGCGCCCTCTGCGACATAGTCGAAAAACCCGTTCATAGCCTCGCCCAGATCATCGTATCGGGTTTTGTAGCCTAGCCGGAACGTGTCGACAGTTGCTCCGGCGGCCAGCGCCAGAAAGACCGCGACGACCAGTCCCTGCACCACCGCAAAGACGGATCCGATAGCGCGCGCGTCAATGCGCGGTCCCGCGACAATCCAGCCCGACACGGCAGCCATGACCGCGGCGACGGTGTTGACCATGCCCGAAACCCGCGCACCCTCTTGCAACAGTTGAAATGTCGTTGCGCTATAGACCGCGAAGCCCGCAAACGCGAGCATGGCAAAAAGCCGCGTCAGGGTTGGTTGAGAAGACATGGACTCACCTATACAAAACTCAGTTGTCCCGTGCGCGCTCTGCCTCTATCTCGCGCCAACGGGCCACGGCGCGGTTATGATCTGCCAGATTTGTGCTGAAAGTATGACCGCCTGTGCCGTCCGCGACAAAAAACAGATACGGCGTGTCATCCGGGTTCAGCGCGGCTGCAATTGCGGCGCGGCCGGGGTTTGCAATGGGCGTGGGCGGCAGACCGTCTATGCGATAGGTGTTGTAAGGCGTGATCGCATCCAGTTCGGACCGGCGCAACCCGCGCCCCAACGTGCCCTGCCCTTGGGTGATGCCATAGATCACCGTGGGGTCGGTTTGCAGCCGCATAGGCGTGTTCAGCCGGTTGACGAAAACCCCTGCCACCTGCGGACGCTCGTCAGGGTCGGCCGTTTCCTTTTCGACGATAGAGGCCATGATGAGCGCCTCATAGGGCGTTTCATAGGGCAAATCCTCGGCGCGGGTGTCCCACAATTCTGCCAGTATGCCTTCCTGCCGGTTGCGCATTTCGCTCAACAGTTCGGCCCGGTCCTGCCCGCGTTCCACGGCGTAGCTGTCGGGGGCCAGCCAGCCCTCTTCGGGTTGCTCACCCGGTTCTCCCGACAGGAATTCTGCCTGCCGCAGCCCGTCCCAGATTTGCCAGCTTGTCACGCCCTCTGCCACGGTAATGCGCAGGCTGATATCGGGCATGGCACTGAAGCGGGCATACTCTTCGGGCGGGGGTGTGCCTGCGTCGAATTCAATAACGGTTTCAAAGCGTTGCGTGGCAGGGTCCAATTCTCGCACCAGCGTGTCGATACGCGTCACCCCAATGCGATACTGAATTTCCGATCCGCAGGTGGATGCGCCGCCACGGGTCAGGATATCCATGATCTCGTCCATCGAGGCCGCTTCGGGCACCAGATACGAGCCGAAACGCAACTGATCCGCACGCTCGGTATAGCGCGCGCCGATGCGGAAAACTTGCGGCGATCCGATCGCACCCATCTGGGACAACTGGCCAGAGACCTGTTGCAAGTTGGCCCCCGGCGCAACGCGGTAACAAATGGCCTGCGCCAAAGGACCGGGCGCGGTAAACTGGCGCTGGCCCGCGGCGATGATGATGGCGAGCGCGATCAGGCCCACGATCATCAGGGTGAACGCATTGGCGACAATGTGGCGGATCATCAGCTTTCCAGTTTGCGCAAAACAAGGCTGGCATTGGTGCCGCCAAAGCCGAAACTGTTGGACAGCGCCACGTCGATCCTGCGTTTGCGTGCCGCGTTCGCGGCGAGGTCGAGCGGGGTTTCCACCGCAGGGGTGTCAAGGTTCAGCGTCGGCGGCGCGATCTGGTCGCGGATGGCAAGGATCGAGAAGATCGCCTCTACCGCGCCCGCAGCCCCCAACAAATGCCCGATGGCCGATTTGGTCGAGGACATGGTCGCCTGCTCCGCAGCCGCCCCCAACAGGCGCTCCACCGCCGCAAGTTCGATCACATCGGCCATGGTCGATGTGCCATGCGCGTTGATATAGTCAATCTCCGACGTGTCGATCCCGGCGCGTTTGACCGCCGCCTGCATCGAGCGCAGCGCGCCGTCGCCATCTTCTGCGGGCGCGGTGATGTGATAGGCGTCGCCCGACATGCCATAACCGATGATTTCGGCATAAATCTTGGCACCACGCGCTTTGGCGTGCTCGTAATCTTCCAGAACGACAACGCCCGCACCCTCGCCCATCACAAAGCCGTCGCGGTCCGTGTCATAGGGGCGCGAGGCCGCTTTGGGATCGTCGCCGCGCTTGGTCGACAGCGCCTTGCAGGCGTTGAACCCCGCAATGCCGATTTCGCAGATCGGGCTTTCGGCCCCGCCTGCGACCATGACATCCGCGTCACCCCACTGGATTAGCCGCGCGGCATCGCCAATCGCGTGCGCACCGGTAGAGCACGCCGTCACCACAGCGTGGTTCGGACCCTTGAACCCGTGGCGGATGCTGACCTGCCCCGACACAAGATTGATCAGCGCGCTGGGAATGAAAAACGGCGAGACGCGGCGCGGCCCACGGTCGCGCAGCAGCACGGCCGTTTCGGCAATGGATTGCAGCCCGCCGATGCCCGACCCGATCATCACGCCAGTGCGGCAGCGCGCGTCCTCATCCTCTGGCATCCAGCCGGAATCGCGGATTGCCTGTTCAGCGGCGGCCACGCCATACAGGATGAATTCGTCAACCTTGCGCGCTTCTTTCGGTTCCATCCAATCGTCGGGGTTGAAACTGCCGTCGGACCCGTCACCGCGTGGCACTTCGCAGGCATAGCTGGTCGCAAGATGACTGGCATCAAACCGGGTGATGGGCCCTGCGCCGGACTGCCCCGCCAGCAAGCGCGACCATGTGGCCTCTACACCGCAAGCCAGCGGCGTAACCATTCCCAAGCCTGTGACAACTACCCTGCGCATCTGGCCCCTCTCGCGTGATCTGGTCCCTATATTGGGTCTGATACCCAGAATTCCAGACTAGGGGAAGGGGCGCAAGGGTGCCGTGGGCAGGGTTTTGCGCCTTTGGCCGTGTGAACAAGGCCCGCAAGACGCACGCAGCCTGCCGCGTTTGTCGCAAGGGCCATCCCGCAACCAGCCGATGGCGCGCGGATTGCTCTTAGATCACCTCGAACCGGTCCACATCGACCATGCCGTAATCTGTGATCTTCAGATGCGGGATCACCGGCAGCGCGATGAAGGCCAGTTGCAGGAACGGCTCTTCCAGCGTCACCCCCAAGGATTTCGCCGCCGCGCGCAAGTCGACCAGCCTTGCGTGGACCTGCTCGTAGCTGTCCAACGACATCAGGCCCGCGACCGGCAAGGGCAGTTCGGCCAGAACCCGCCCTTTATGCGCCACCACGAACCCGCCCTCGATTTGCGACAGACGGGTCGCGGCGAGCGCCAGATCGTCGTAATCCACCCCCACAGCCACGATGTTGTGGTGGTCATGCGCGACGGTCGCGGCAATCGCGCCCTGCGAGATGCCAAAGCCGCGCACAAAGCCGGTGGCGATATTGCCGTTCTTGCCATGCCGCTCTATCACCGCCACGCGCGCTAGGTCGCGCGCGGGGTCGGGGCGTTTGTCGCCACCCTCTGGCGCAATGTCGATGCGCAGGTGTTCGGTGATGATCTTTCCGTCCAGAATGCCGATAACCGGCGTGTCGGGCGCATTTCCCGCATGGCGGAAATCGGGCGCGCTGACCTGCGGCGCGCGCACAGAATCGCGCGCGACGGTGTCGATCACATGGCGGGCGGCAAAAGCCGCGTCAGCCACCACCTGACCGCCGCAGATGACCAGCGCGGCCCGACATTCTGCCAGATCGGGCAAGGCCACGATATCGGCGCGCTTTCCGGGTGCGATCTGGCCGCGATCCTTCAACCCGAAAGCCTCTGCCGCCGACAGCGTGGCGGCGCGGTAGACCGCCAGCATATCGCATCCCATCGCGATCAGGCTGCGGATCATGTGGTCGATATGGCCATGCTCTGCAATGTCCAGCGGGTTGCGGTCATCGGTGCATAGGCACATATAGGGCGCTGTGGTGGGCGACAGCAGCGGCGCAAGCGCCGCCATGTCCTTGCTGACAGAGCCCTCGCGGATCAGCACACGCAGCCCCTTTTGCAGCTTTTCGCGCGCTTCCTCGGGGGTGGTTGCCTCATGCTCGGTGCGGATGCCCGCGGCGCAATAGGCGTTCAGATCGCGCCCCGACAAGAGCGGCGCGTGCCCGTCGATATGCCCACCTGCGAAGGCGTGCAGCTTTTCCATGCAGCCGGGATCGCGGTGAATAACGCCGGGGAAATTCATGAACTCTGCCAGCCCGATCACGCTTGGATGGTCACGCAAAGCCAGCAGTGCCTGCGCATCCAGCGCCGCGCCCGCCGTTTCCATATGCGTCGACGGCACGCAGGACGACAGGTTCACCCGTATATCCATCACCGTATGTTCCGATGCGCGCTGGAAATAGCGAATGCCATCTGCGCCCGCCACATTGGCAATCTCATGCGGGTCGCAAATCGCCGTGGTCACACCCCGCGGGGCTACGCAACGGTCGAACTCGTAGGGCGTGACCAGAGAGGATTCGATATGCAAATGCGTGTCGATAAAGCCCGGCACCAGGACATGACCGCTCAGGTCGATCACCCGCGCGGCGTCATAGTCTTCGCCAATGCCCACGATCTGGCCTTGATGGATCGCGACATCGCCCGTCAGGCGCGCGCCTGTCACCATGCACAAGGTTTGCGCACCGCGTAACACCAGATCGGCAGTGATTTCACCGCGCGCGGCCGCAATCCGTTCACCCAAGCCCATGGTATACCCTTTCCGACACCCGTGTCAGGGGACAGACTGCACCCGAAGCGGTTTAGCTTGCAAGAGCTTGCATGAAGGCGCGCATCCGGCTTTTCGGTCGTGGCGCGTGGGCGCTGTCATAAAGGGCATAGTCACCCTCGCAGCAAGTTTCCAGACGCTGCGCCAGATGCGCCGACAGCGACAGACGCATCTCGGTCGAGGTGTTCACGCGGTCCAGATCGAACTGCCGCTCCAGCCGCGCTTCCAGAAAGCCCTCGAACTCGTCAAAGGCATCATAGCGATACAGAAAATCGACGGTTTCGCCGGTTTTCGGATGGGTCAGGAACCGCGCCTGAGAGCCGACAGCGGCAAAGGCCGGTTGTTCCTCTGCCAGATACGCCTCGACAAACTGGTCAAAGCTCAGCCCCTTGGTGCTTTGGGGCGTGCCATCCAGCCAGCTTCCGTGACGGTAGCGATACCAGCTTCCAAGCCAGTCCTGCGGGTGGCGGATAAGCGCCGTGGTCGCCATCGGGGTGTCGTCAAAAATTTGCAGAAACTTTTCCAGCCGCCACTTGTAGCGGTGAAAGGTGCAGTGCTTGATCCGCGGGTCGCCCTGCAACACGATATCGGACATCGGTGCCAAGGCCTGCTCCAGCGCCGTGCTGCCGCATTTCGGCGTTGAAAACACCACAAGGCGTTGATTCAAGAAGACCAGCACGCCGCTTGCTCCTACCGTTTCACCCGTTCAAGTTGTAGCCTAGCAAGAAAAAACCTGTCGGTCCACCATCCTAAGCAGAGTTAAACCTCTCCATCACAGCTTATGCCTGCACGATTGTCGCTTCTGTCGCGCCGGAATATTTGCCATGCGTGGTCTTGTCCCAGTAAAATGGGGCCGCGATCAGTTCCCATACCGCTTTGTAAACCGCGAGGACCGCCAGCGGGAAATAGGCGTGCAGTGCGGGCAGCCAGGGCCACAAGCCGGCATGGTGGCGCGCCCGCAACGCGACTGCGCCAAGCGCAAGCGTCACGGCTTCTGCCATCAGGAACACCGCTGCAAGCGCGACAAACGCCTGCCCCGGCAAGCTGTCTTGCAACGGGTGGCCAAGCCCCATCAGCATGAGCCAGAAGCTCCAGAGCAAGGGGGCGAACAGGAATTGCACCAAAGTACCCAGAAACAGCACCTGCACGCCGAAAAAACGCCACGGGCCAAGCTGTTGCAACAGGCGCGCGGGGTGGCGCATATGCACCATCCATGTGATCGCATACCCCTTCAGCCAGCGCGAACGCTGCTTGATCCATGGCAGGACATGGCAGTTCGCTTCCTCGAATGTGACCGTGGACAGCAAATGCGTGACATAGCCGTGCCGCGCCAGCCGTATGCCCAGATCAGCATCCTCGGTCACGTTATGCGCGTCCCAGCCGCCAAGCTCTTCCAGAACGTCGCGGCGGAAAAACAGGGTCGTGCCGCCCAGCGGCACAGCCAGCCCAAGCCGTTGCATCCCCGGCAAAATGACCCGAAACCATGTCGCGTATTCGATGGTAAAGCAGCGCGACAACCAGTTCACCTGAGGGTTGTAGAAATCGAGCACCCCCTGCACGCAGGCAAGATTGGCCGGGCCATGCGCAAAACAGGCCACAATGCGGTGGATCTGGTCGGGCTCGGGCGCATCCTCTGCGTCATACACCCCGACAATACTGCCGCGCGCAAAGGTCATGGCGTAGTTCAGCGCGCGCGGTTTGGTTTTCAGCTTGGCATCCGGCACCGGAATGACCCGCACCCACGCGGGCAAGGATTGCGCGGCAAGAGCGTCGCGCGTCAGGTGGTCGTTTTCCTCGACAACCAGCAGAATGTCGGTCAACTCGCGCGGCCATGTCAGCCGTGCAAGCCGGTTAACAAGGCGCGGCACCACATCGGGTTCGCGGTAGAGCGGCACCATGATCGACACGATGGGCAGCGGGCCATGATCTTGCGGCATGTCCTGTGGCACGGGCGTGCGGCGCAGCGCGGCAAAGGCGGCGGCCAGTTTCAGCAGGGTCGACACCGTCAAGGCCACCACAACAACGCCTGTCAGCCCGACCAGAACCCCCATCGGCCACAGCAGCACACACAAAGCGATGACACCCAACATTGCTGCCAGCGCGCGGCTGAACCACCTGTTTTGCAACATGCGGCAGCTTTCGCCCTCTGCCACGCAGGTTTCGGCCCACAGCCGCAAACGGTTGCGGCGCAGTTGCAAGATGCGGTCGTGCAAATGCGCCTCTGTAATCAGCACCATGACCACCGGGCCGAACACGCTTTCCAATGCGGCGCAGTGGTGTTCGAATTCTGCCGGGCGGGCGCTGGCTACAACGGTCATGCCACCCGCCGCCCGCCATGGCAGGCATTGCAGCGACAAGGCCCGCACAACGCCCAGCTTGTCCAACAAGCGCGGGTCCGGGGGCGGGTCGTCCTTGGTCATGAAGCCTGCGCCAAACTGGCGCGTCAAAGCCTGCATCAATTGTGCATCGGTGATCCAGCCGCGCGCCAGCAGGATGTCGCAAAGCAATGCCGCGCGCAGGCCCTGTTGGCGCGTGGCCAGCATAAGCTGCGTGGCGCTGATCGCCCCCATGGCGCGCAAGATATCCCCCAGCAGCGGACGCTTTGGCCCGTCGCCATCCAGCACCTGAAAGGCCGCGTGGCGCTGTGGTGGGTCTGTCGCCTGTTGCTGGTATGCCAAACCCGTCATGCTTGCCCAAATCATCCACACGGCCCAAATGGCCGACAGGTGATCGAAGCATGACTATGGTTAAAAAACCCTTAACACTTGGACCCCGACCCAGTGCAGACCGTCAGAATGCGCGGCGCGACCGCAACGCGGCCCCGATGGTGCCATCATCCAGAAAATCAAGCTCACCGCCCACCGGCACGCCTTGCGCCAGCGCGCTTAGGATCACGCCGGTCTGCTCGACCGATTCTGCAATGTAATGCGCCGTGGTCTGGCCATCGACCGTAGCCCCAAGGGCCAGGATCACCTCGCGAATACCTTCAGAGACGATGCGCTCCAACAACTGTGGAATGTGCAGATCATCCGGCCCCACGGCATCCAGCGCCGAGAGCGTGCCGCCCAACACATGGTAGCGGCCGGTGAACACCTGCCCGCGCTCCATCGCCCACAGATCTGCGACATCTTCGACCACGCAAATCTCGCCCGTGGCGCGTTTGGGGTCGGCGCAGATATCACAAATCGGGGCAGTGGCTATGTTGCCGCAGCGGGTGCAGGGCTGCGCCGTCTGGGCGACCCTGTCCAACGCCATCACCAAAGGGCGCAACGCCTGATCACGGCGCTGCAGCAGGTGCAGCACCATGCGCCGCGCCGACCGCGGCCCAAGGCCGGGCAAGCGCGAAAACTGGCCGATCAGCGCGTCAATTTCATCCCGTGCATCGGCCATGCGCGGCTACATCGGCAAATTCATGTCGCGCGGCAGCCCCATGCTTTCCGCGATCTTGCCCATTTCCTCGCGCGAGCGGTCCTCGGCTTTGGATTGTGCATCTTTTACAGCCGCCAGAATAAGGTCTTCGACCACTTCCTTGTCATCCGCGTTAAAGATTGACGGGTCAATGTCGAGCGCCGTCAACTCGCCCTTGGCGGTTGCGGTGGCCTTGACCAGCCCGGCACCGGATTCACCCGTGACCATGATCGCCTTCAGGTCTTCCTGAAGCTGGGCCATCTTGCCCTGCATCTCTTGCGCAGCCTTCATCATCTTAGCCATGTCACCCATGCCGCCCATACCTTTGAACATCTTAGCGTCCTTTTTTCATGTGTCTTCAAACGGGTCCCAATCGGGATCAAACTCATCTTCCACCTCTGGAAGTGCGGCGCTTGCGGCCTCATCCTCGGGCGTGGTCAAGAGCCGGATCTCGGCAATCCGCGCCTTTGGAAACACCTCAAGAACAGCCAATACAAGGCTGTTCTGCATAGCTTTTTCTTCATCTACGTTTTGCTGTTCTGCCTGCCGCTCTGCCAATGTGGCACCGCCGCCCGTATTGGCAACGGACACGGCCCAACGCGCGCCGGTCCAGCCTTGCAGCCGTGCGCCCAAGCATTGCGCCAGATCAATCGGCGCGGCGTCGGTCGGTTGAAATTCGATCCGGCCGGGACTGTAGCGCACAAGGCGCAGGTTGGTTTCCACCTCTACCAGCAGCGTCATGTCGCGCTGCGCACGGATCAGGGCAACAACGCTGGCAAAATCGGGGTAGTCCGACAACGCAGGCGCGGCCCCGGCAAGGGCGGCTTGCGGGCCGTGGGCGGACCCGGCAGACAACGCACGCGGGGCCGCGCCGCCGCTGATGGGCGCACGGGGCGCTGGTGCGCCGCTACCGCCTGTGGGCGGCGTCTGGTCGTGCCATTTGCGCAAAATCTCTTCGGGGCTGGGCAGGTCGGCCATATGAGTCAGCCGGATGATCGCCATCTCGGCGGCCATCATGGCATTGGGCGCGGCGGCGACCTCTTCCAACGCTTTCAGCAGCATCTGCCATGTCCGCGTCAGCACCCGCATGGGAAGCGCCTGCGCCATAGCCGCACCCCGGTCACGTTCTTCGGGGCTGATGGTCGGGTCCGCACCCGCATCGGGGGTGATCTGGGTCACGCTTAACCAATGGGTAATCTCGGCCAGATCGCGCAGCACCGCCATCGGGTCGGCCCCGTCGGCATATTGCCCCGCAAGCTCCGAGAGGGCCGCCGCCGCATCGCCGCGCATGATGTGGTCGAACAGGTCCAGCACCCGCGCGCGGTCTGCCAGCCCCAGCATGGCACGCACCTGATCTGCGGTGGTTTCGCCCGCGCCGTGGCTGATGGCCTGGTCCAGCAGCGACATCGCATCGCGCACCGACCCTTCGGCCGCGCGGGTGATCAGCGCCAAAGCGTCTGCGGCCACTTGCCCGCCTTCGGCTTTCGCGACTTTTTCCAGATGCGCGATCATCACTTCGGGCTCGATCCGGCGCAGATCAAAGCGCTGGCAGCGCGACAACACCGTCACTGGCACCTTGCGAATCTCGGTCGTGGCAAAGATGAATTTCACATGCGCAGGCGGTTCTTCCAGCGTTTTCAACAGCGCGTTGAATGCGTTGTTCGACAGCATGTGCACTTCGTCGATGATGTAGATCTTGTAGCGCGCAGACGCCGCACGGTAGGCGACAGAGTCGATGATTTCGCGAATATCGCCCACGCCCGTGCGCGAGGCCGCGTCCATTTCCATCACATCGACATGGCGGCCCTCGATAATGGCGCGGCAATGTTCGCACACGCCACAAGGCTCTGTCGTGGGGCCGCCCTGCCCGTCCGCACCAATGCAGTTCAGCCCCTTGGCGATTATCCGCGCGGTGGTGGTTTTGCCGGTGCCGCGAATGCCGGTCATGATGAAGGCATGGTGAATCCGGTCCGCTGCAAAGGCATTGCGCAAGGTGCGGACCATCGCGTCCTGCCCGATCAGATCGGCAAAACTCTCGGGGCGGTATTTGCGCGCCAGAACCTGATATTGCTCGCTCATGCCTGTCCTGCTTGCTGTGATGCCAATCTAGCGCGGGGGCGTTGCGAAGGGAAACGGGTTTTTACGTCTTTGGCCGCGTGCTGCCTTGGCCATGCGGCACTAGTGAGTATTTGGGGCAAGATGAAGGTCGTGACGGGCCAAGAAATCCGCAACCGTCCTTGCGTAGTCCGCAGGCTGTTCGACATGCGGCAGATGGCCCGCGCGGTGGATAAGTGCAAACTCTGACCCCGCGACAAGATCGGTCGTCTCGCGCACCAGATCGGGCGGGGTGGAGCCGTCATGGTCGCCCGCGATCCCAAGCGTCGGCAAGCGAAGCATGGCCGTGGTGGTGTAGAAATCGGTGCCCGCGATGGCCTGCGCGCATCCGGTCCAACCGTCGAGCGGGGTATCAGCGAACATGGCGCGCCATGCCGCGACCTCGGGCGTTGCGCGGAACCGCGGCGTGAACCAGCGTTCCATCGTGGCATCGGCCAAGGCCCCTAGCCCCTGCACGCGGGCGGTCGCTGCGCGGTCGCGCCAGATTTCGGCGGTGGCGATGCGCGCGGCCGTGTTCGACAGGATCAACGCGCGCAACAGGTCGGGGCGTTTGACCGCCAGCCCCTGCGCCACCATGCCGCCAATGCTGAGGCCCAGAAACACACAGCGCTCAAGCGCCAGATGGTCCAACAGTTGTTCAGTGTCGCGCACAAGCTGGCCCATGGAATAGGGCGGCTTGGGCACGCCGGAGCGGCCATGCCCGCGCCGGTCATAACGCAAGATCCGCAAGCCTTCGGGCAGATGCGGCAGCAGCGGATCCCACATTTCGAGCGTGCAGCCGAGCGAATTGGACAGCACCAGCGGCAGGCCTGTCTCCGGCCCGGTCAGCTCGTAGTAAAGCGATATGTCCTCAAGCTGCGCGGTTGGCATGGCTTGCGCCCTCGGTCAACGCACGGATGAACACCTCTCGGTCGACATTGCCGCCGGTCGCGACCGCAATCACGGTGTCGCCTGCAACCGCGTCCGGCAGGAACAGCGCGGCGGCCAATGCGACAGCGCCGCCCGGTTCCAACACCAGTTTCAGACGGTCTTGCGCCAGCGCCATGGCGGCCAGAACCTGCGTGTCGGTCACGACCAGACCGGGACCACACAGCCGTTGCAAAATCGGAAAGGGCAGTTTGCCGGGCGCGGGGGTCAGGACTGCATCGCACAGCCCGGCGCGCGCGGGGTTGGTGATGATCCGGCCCGCCACCAGCGACTGCGCAACATCCTCGAACCCCTCCGGCTCGACGGGGCGTACGCGCAGGCCGGGCGCGCGCGCCTCGAGCGCGAGCGCCACACCTGCCGTCAGCCCGCCGCCGCCGCAGCACACAAGTACATCGGCCTCAGAAACCCCGGCCTGGGCGGCAATTTCCAGCCCGACAGTGCCTTGCCCCGCGATCACCTGCGCGTTGTCAAAAGGCAGGATCAGGTCCAGCCCGCGCGCCTCTGCCAGCTCTGCCGCCATGGCATCGCGGTCCGTGGTGGTGCGGTCATAGGTGACGACCTCTGCCCCCAGCGCTGCCGTATTCTCCAGCTTTATGCGCGGCGCATCGGCGGGCATCAGGATCACCGCCGCCAGCCCCAATTCGGCTGCCGCCCGCGCCACGCCCTGCGCGTGGTTGCCAGAGGAGCAGGCCAGCACACCCTTGGTGCCTTTCGGCAAAGCGGTCAGGGCCGCCCGCGCACCGCGATATTTGAAGCTGCCGGTGTGTTGCAGGCACTCCGCCTTGACCAGAACCCGCCGCCCGGCAACCGCATCCAGAAACGGCGAGGACAGAAGCGGCGTGAGCTGCGCATGGCCCACAATACGGGTGGCCGCGGCGTCGATCATCTCGATATTCATAAGCACATCCCTAACCAGGTGCTGATCGCGCGCAACGATTCGGGTTCGTCCAGGAAGGGCACATGACCACGTCCGGGCACTTCCTCGACAACCATATCGGGGCGCAGGCGGATCATTTCCGACAGGGTGGCACTGCTCAACAGCGCGGAATTCGCGCCGCGAATGCAGGCGAGGGGCAAGCCGTCGCAGGCCGCGAACATAGGCCACAGATCGCCTGCCCCGCCCGCGCGCGCGGCCAGATAAGCCTCGCGCAGCGCAGGGTCGTAATTGATCTGCAACCCTTGGTCAGAGGCCGTGAAATGCTTGCGCGCCTCGCTGGCCCAACGGCTGGCGGGCACCTCGAATTCAGGCATGGCGCGTGCCAGGGCCAGCGCCGCCTCGCCATGGCTGCGCGCACCGGGGTTGCGCCCGATATAGGCGTCGATGCGGTCCAGCCCCTCGGACTCAATGACGGGGCCGATATCGTTCAGGCACAGCCCGCGCAGCCGGTCCTTGGCGATGGCCGCCAGATACATCCCGATCAGCCCCCCGCGAGAGGTGCCAAGCAGCGCCACCTGTTCCAGCCCCAGATGGTCCAGCAGCGCCAGCACATCGGCGCCTTCCTGCATCACGGTATAGGTGTCGGCGCCGGTCCATTGCGACCGCCCGCGTCCGCGATAATCCAGCCGGATCAGCCTCAGGGGTGGCAGATGCGGGGCCATATAGTCGAAATCAGACCCGTTGCGGGTCAGACCGGCCAAGCACAGCAAGGGGCGGCCATGCCCCTCGTCGGTGTAATGCAGTTCTGCCCCGTCGGGCGCAGTGAAAAACGGCATGCTACAGGCTCCGGGTCAGGTCGGGCAAGGCGCGCAGGTCGCTGGCCAGGTATTCCGGCGCGCCGTGCAGCCGGTCCACGGGCGCATTCGCGCGGTTCACCCAGAGGGTGCGAAACCCGTAGGCCGCGCCCGAACAGATATCCCAACCGTTCGAGGACACGAACAGCACCTCCTGCGCCGCGCAGCCGAAGCGCGCACCGACCATGTCATACACCGCAGGCGCGGGCTTGAACACGCCCACGTCATCCACCGACAGGACCGCGTCAAACATCTCTGACAGACCGGCCGAGTCCACAGCCTCTGCCAACATGGCAGCACTCCCATTCGACAGGATCGCCAGGCGCATCCCCTGCGCTTGCAAACCGCGCAAGACCTCGGGAACCTCCGGGAACGCGTCAAGACTGCGGTAAAGGTCCAACAAGCGCGCACGCAGGCGTGGGTCGTCAACCCTTGCGGCCTCTAGCGCCCAATCAAGCGAGTCTTGCGTAACCTGCCAGAAATCGGCATGCGCACCCGCCAAGCTGCGCAGCCACGTATATTCCAACTGCTTGCGCCGCCAGTCGCCCGACAGGCCCGGCCAGATATCCGCCAACGCAGCGCCACCCGGCTCCGCAGAGGCCGCGCGGGCGGCGGCATCCACATCGAACAAGGTTCCGTAAGCGTCAAACACGCAGAGCGCGACCATGCAAAGCCCCCTTTTTCCAGAAACCTTGCACGCGGACAGACGCAAGGAAAGCCCCTGCCCTTCATCTTGCCAAAAATACTCATAGTCCGGCGCGGGCCATTCGCGCCGCGATCAGCGGTTCAACTTGTCCAGCCGCGCACGCACGCTTAGCCCATGCGCCTCCAGGCTCTCGCTGATTGCCAAGCGTTCGGCGGCGGGGCCAATAGCGCGCAAAGCCTCGGGTGTCATTTTCGCAAGCGTGGTGCGTTTCATGAAATCAAGCACAGACAGCCCGCTGGAGAACCGTGCAGAGCGCGCGGTGGGCAGCACATGGTTCGGCCCACCCGCGTAATCGCCAATCGCCTCTGGCGTCCACTGCCCCAGAAACACCGCGCCCGCGTGTTTGATCTGCGCTAATAGCGCGTCGGGGTCGGCCACGCACAGTTCCAGATGCTCGGGCGCGATCCGGTCCGACAGAACGGCGGCTTGTGCCAGATCCTCGACCACGATCACCGCGCCATAGTCCCGCCAGCTTGGGCCCGCGATTGCGCGGCGTTCCAGTGTTTCCAGACGTGTGTCGACTGCCGCCGCGACCGCGCGGCCAAAGCCTTCATCCGTGGTGATCAGGATGGATTGCGCGGATTCGTCGTGTTCGGCTTGGCTGAGCAGGTCGAGCGCGATCCACTCGGGATCATTGTCCTTGTCCGCGATCACCAGAATCTCTGACGGGCCTGCGATCATGTCGATGCCCACACGCCCAAAGACGCGGCGCTTGGCCGCGGCGACATAGGCATTGCCCGGCCCGGTGATCTTGTCGACAGGCGCAATCGTCTCGGTCCCGTAAGCCATCGCTGCCACGGCCTGCGCGCCGCCTATGCGATAGACGGTGTCGACGCCGGCAATGTGTGCGGCCAGCAACACCAGCGGGTTGACCACACCGCCGGGTGTGGGTGCACAAATGACCAAGCGCTCCACCCCCGCGACCTGTGCGGGGATCGCGTTCATCAGCACCGACGACGGGTAGCTTGCCAGCCCGCCTGGCACATAAAGCCCCGCGGCCGCAACCGGCCCCCAGCGCCAGCCGAGTTCCGCGCCGGTGGCGTCGGTCCAGCGCGCATCCTCTGGCCGCTGGCGATCATGATAGGCCCGAATGCGTGCGGCGGCCAGTTCCAGCGCCGCGCGCTCTTCGCTTGGCACTTTGGCGATTTCCGCTGCAATTTCTGCGCGAGAGAACGCCAAAGTCTCGGGCGTCAGGTCCAGCCTGTCGAATTTCGCCGTCAGCTCGATCACGGCGGCATCGCCGCGTGCGCGCACATCAGCAATGATCGCCGCGACCGTGTCGTCCACATCGACCGCCTCTTCGCGCTTGGCCGATAGCAGCGCGGTGAAAGACGCCTCGAAATCGGGCGCATTTGCGTTCAGGAACACAGGCATGGTTCGTCCTATTCGGTCTTGGCTAGTCGATTTTATGGTCCGGCGCGCGGCGCGCCGGCGCACGGTAGGGGCGCGTGACGTCAGATAGCACGACATCGACGCATTCAACCGACAGCTTAACCGCGCCGTCACCCGCAAAGACCAGCGTGATATCGCCCGTGCCATCTGGGCCGGCGGTGAACTCCACCGCCAGAAGCGACAGCACGGCATCCTTATCGGTGGGGTCAATGCCTTGGCGCGCCACGGCCAGCACGTCATGCACCACAAGCAGGCTGCGCACGCGTTCATAATCGCCCGCTTTTGCGGCACGGTCGCGGTCTTCCCAACGGAAGCGGTTAATCAGAAGGGCAAAGCGGCGGCGTGGGGCGTCATAGGTCAGGTCCGGCCCGGTCAGCACCGAATCCTGCGCCAAGGCTGAGATGACGCGCAAATCTTCGGCGTCCAGCGCGGCAAGCCGCACGGGCTGGTCTGCCCCATCCTCGAACCGCGCATCACCCGTCATTTGCCGTAGACCCGTTCGATCATCGCCCCGCAGGCGCCCAGCTTTTCCTCGACCCGCTCATAGCCGCGATCCAGATGGTAGACGCGGGCGACGGTAGTTTCGCCCTCTGCGGCAAGCCCCGCCAGAATAAGCGATACAGAGGCGCGCAGATCGGTCGCCATCACCGGCGCGCCGCGCAGCTTTTCGACGCCCGTGACATGCGCCGTGCCACCCTGCACTTCGATCTTTGCGCCCATCCGCATCAGTTCGGGCGCGTGCATGAAGCGGTTCTCGAAAATCTTTTCGTCCAGAACCGACACACCACCCGCGGTGCACATCGCCGCCATGAACTGCGCTTGCAGATCGGTCGGAAAGCCGGGGAATGGTTCGGTCGTCACATCGACCGCGCGCAAGCGGTCGACATGGCGCGTGACCTTCAGCCCGCGCGCGGTCTGTTCCACTTCGACCCCGGCCTGTTCCAGCTTGTTCACAAACGCTTGCACCAGATCCAGCCGTCCGCCAAGGCATTCGACCGTCCCGCCCGCAATGGCAGGCGCCAGCATGTAGGTGCCAAGCTCGATCCGGTCGGTCACAACCGGGTGGGTGGCCCCACCAAGGCTGTTCACACCCTCGATCGTGATGGTCGAGGTTCCCTCGCCCGTGATCTGCGCGCCCATGCGTTGCAGACAATGCGCAAGGTCCACGATTTCCGGCTCTCGGGCGGCGTTCTCCAGTATGGTGGTGCCCTTGGCCAGCGTTGCCGCCATCAGCGCGTTCTCAGTCGCCCCGACCGACACGATGGGAAATTCGAACCGCGCACCTTTCAGCCCGCCCGGCGCTTTCGCGTGGACATAGCCGTCGCGCAGGTCCAACTCGGCACCAAGCGCTTCCAGCGCGCGCAGATGAAGGTCTACGGGTCGTGCGCCAATCGCGCAGCCGCCGGGCAGCGACACGGTCGCATGCCCGTCCCGCGCCAGCATCGGGCCAAGCACCAGAATGGACGCGCGCATCTTGCGCACGATGTCATAATCGGCGCGGTGGCTGGTCAGGTTGTGGCTCGACAGCGCCAGAACCTGCCCGCCTTGCAGCCCGGCCACTTCGGCGCCGAGCGATTCCAGAAGCTCTGACATGGTGCGAATATCCGACAGGCGCGGCGCGTTTGTCAGGGTCAGCGGCTGATCAGTCAGAAGCGTCGCGGGCATCAACGTCAGGCAGGCATTCTTGGCCCCCGCAATCGGGATATGCCCATTCAGCGGGCCATTGCCCCTTACGACGATCGAATCCATACACTCTGCCCCTTGTTACACGCTTTGACTATGCGTCATGGTTGTCGTCCGTATCGGACCTTGGTTCTGTATCTCTGGCCCGTGCCTGTGCCTTGCGCTTGGCGATATTCGCTTTCAGCGCGGCTTTCAACCGCGCCGCGCGCCGATCCTGCGCTGCGGGTGGTTTGGACGGTTTTTCTGGCGTGGAATTGCTCATGGCGCAAGTGTTAGCCCAAGTTTGAAAATGCGTCCAGATAGGGGTTGCACGCCTGAAAATTTCGGACTACTCAGCGCGCCATGTTGCTGCTGTAGCTCAGTGGTAGAGCACTCCCTTGGTAAGGGAGAGGTCGACAGTTCAATCCTGTCCAGCAGCACCAGTTTCCGTCATGCGCGACACAGCAGCCATCCTTTGACATGGGCGGCCGCACGCATCTCGCGGGCTTGGCGCGTTCCGCCCCGGCCCCGAGCCGGGGCCTCTGGGCCAAGAGGTCCCGGGTCAAGCCCGGGACGCGCCTTGCGCCGCTAGCCGCGCGGTTCGTCATCCGGCCCCAGCAAACCCAATCCGCGCAGATAGATACCGATGCCCGATTCCAGCAGGTCTTCGGGTGAAAACGGGGCGCGGGCCCCCGGTGTGCCGCGGGCATATAGCTCGACAATTCCGTGGCTCATGGCGGATATATGCGCCGCGAACATCTCTGTCGGGGGGCGCTGCGCGTCGGGGATACGGGCCGACAGGTCGGCAGCAGCCCGCAACAAAACGGCATTCGCGCGCGCGGATGCGTTTGCCAGATCGGATGTTGCACGCGGCGAGATGCCGGATTCGAACATCGCGACATAATGGCCGGGATGCGCGCGCGCAAAGGCCAGATAGGCGCGGCCCACCGCCTCGAACGCGGCAAGCGGCGAAGGCTGGCCATCCTTGTAGGCGTATTCCAGCAGGTCCGCGAACAAGATAAACCCCTGCCGCGCTAATTCGGTGATCAGCTCTTCGCGGCCCGTGAAATGGCGATAAGGGGCAGCGGCAGAGACATCGGCCAGCTTGGCCGCTTCTGCCATGGTAAAGCCCTGCGGCCCACGATCCGCAATCAGCGTCGTCGCGGCCTCGACCAACGCCTGTTTCAGATTGCCGTGATGATAGCCGCGCTTTGCCATGATCAGCCTTGTAGCGGGGAAACCTGCCAAGGGAAAACGGGTTTTGTGACATTGGCCTATCGGCGCAGGGTTGCATCGGGCGGGCGAACTGACTAAATCAGCGGTCGAGAGGCTGGCGCGGGCAGACGCCTTGCCAACCCGGTCAGGTCCGGAAGGAAGCAGCCGCAGCATTTTCCGTCTGGGTCGATGTCCAGTCTCTCACCTTTCCTTCAACGCAAATCAGGTAGCGGGTGACAGGCCCGCCCAACGCGCGTTACGCTTGGTTACAGTCCGGCGCGCGGCGCGTCCCTGCTGTGGAGGACAGCTATGATACGACATATCCTGACACCGTTTTGGGCGGCACTGCTCATGGCGGCCCCTGCGATGGCGCAACAAAACTCTGACATGGTCGCGCCGGAAATCGCGACCGATGTGGCAATGGCCTTTCCCGGCCTGTCCGATGCCGGGCGCGCGGCGCTGGCGTCCAAAGCGGCGGGCGACAGTGTTGCGGCGGAGAACTGGATGGTCGCGGCCGCCAACCCCTTGGCGGTAGAGGCGGGCGCGAAAATACTGCGCGCGGGTGGCAGTGCGGCCGATGCGATGGTCGCGGTGCAAGCCGTTCTGGGGCTGGTAGAGCCGCAATCCTCCGGGCTTGGTGGCGGGGCATTTCTGGTCTGGTTTGACGCGGAAACGGGTTCGCTGACCACGCTGGACGGGCGCGAAACCGCACCGCTGGACGCCGATCCGCGCTATTTCCAGACCGAAAGCGGCGAACCGCTGGATTTTCGCAGCACCGTTGTCTCTGGCCGGTCGGTCGGCACACCCGGCACACCGCGCCTGATGGAAGAGGCCCATCGCCGTTGGGGCCGTGCCAACTGGGCGGGCCTGTTCGAGGATGCGATCGCGCTGGCCGAAGCAGGCTTCACCGTCTCGCCCCGCATGGCCGACTCGGTTGCTGGCGCTCAGGAAACGCTTGCAGTGTTCCCAGACACCGCCGCCTATTTCCTGCCCGGTGGAACGCCGGTTGCCGCAGGCGATACGCTTGTCAATGCCGCCTATGCCGACACCTTACGCCAAATTGCATCCGGTGGGGCGCAGGCTTTCTACACCGGTGACATTGCCGCCGATATTGTCGCGGCCACCCGCACAGACACCCTGCCCGGCCTGCTGTCGCTGACCGATATGGCGCGCTACCGGGTGATAGAGCGCCCGCCAGTCTGCTATACCTATCGGGGCCGCGATGTCTGCGGCATGGGTCCGCCCTCTTCCGGGGCCGTGGCCGTGGCGCAAATTCTTGGGATGTTGGAGAATTTCGACATACCTGCCATGGACCCGCGCAGCCCCGACACGCGCCGGCTGATGGGCGATGCAACGCGGCTCGCCTTTGCCGACCGGGGCCGCTATCTGGCAGATTCCGATTTCGTGCCGGTGCCGGAGAAGGGGCTGACCGACCGCGCCTATCTGGCCGCTCGGGCCGAGGTGTTGCGCGGGGATGACGCCTTGCCAGAGGTCAGCCCCGGCGAACCAGATTGGGACCATGCGATCCTGTGGGGCGATGATACCGGCGTGGAACGTCCCGCCACTTCGCATATCAGCATTGTCGACGGGTCCGGCAATTTGCTGTCCATGACCACCACCATCGAGAGCGGGTTTGGCTCGCGCCTGTTCACGCGCGGGTTCCTGCTGAATAACGAGTTGACCGATTTTTCCTTCCGCACGCATTCGGGCGGCTACCCGATTGCCAACCGCGTGGAGCCGGGCAAGCGCCCCCGCTCCAGCATGTCGCCCACCATCGTGCTGGAGGACGGTGCGCCGGTACTGGCCATCGGCAGCCCCGGCGGTGCGACGATCATCGGCTATACCGCGCAAGCGATCATCGCGCATCTGGATTGGGGGATGGATGTGCAAGCGGCTGTGTCGATGCCGCATCTGGTCAACAGTTTTGGCACCTATGCGCTGGAAGCAGACACTTGGGCGACAGAGCTGGAGGCACCATTGGGCGAATTGGGCTACCAAACGCGCGTCACACCGCTGACCTCTGGCTTGCAGGCGATTGCGATCGGCAACGGGTTGCAGGGCGGCGCGGACCCGCGCCGCGAGGGGATCGCGCTGGGCGAGTAGCACCGCTTGACCCGGATCGGGGCGACGCTCAAGCGCGCCCCGGTTCTCAGTCGGCGAGGTCGTCCAGCCATTGATACAGCGCCGACGGGTCGCCGCCCAACGCCACATGCATCCCGCTTTCGATGCTCGCATCGCCCGTCAGGCTGCGCAGAAACTGGTCGGGGCCGGCCAGATAGGCGTTAAAATTTGCCGGAGTCCAGCGCGCTCCGGTTGCGGCCGCGGCCTGCAACCCATCGGAATACAGCCGAAAATTCGGATCAGCGGCCAAAGCCCGTCCGGCGACGCCATACAGGTTCGGACCTGCGCGCCCACCGCGCGCCAGAACCGTGCCATCGGGGGCCGCGACCTGATGGCAGGTGCGGCAATCGGGCCATTGCGGATCATTGGCCAGCGCCGCGCCAGCCGATCCGAACACAAGGGCTATCAGGGCAAGTAATTTCATCCGCTCTACCTTTTGGTGCAGGGTAACACGCCGCGACACCTGCGCAAGCGCGTTCAGGGTTTCATCCGGTAACCTTTCCGAAACCACTGCCAGCACAGCGCCATGACCGCTGCAAGCGCCGCAAGCACGACAACCAGCCCCAGCCAGGGCGAGGCATCGGATTGCCCGATCATGCCAAAGCGTGCCCCGTCGATCAGGTAGAACACCGGGTTGGCGTGGCTGAGCGTAGCCATCACCGGCGGAAGCGCCGAGGTGGAATAGAATGTGCCCGACAGGAACGAAAGCGGCACGACGATGAAATTTGTGATGGCCGCGATCTGGTCGAACTTGTTCGACAAGATACCCGCCGCGATGCCCACCGCCGATAGCAACGCCGCACCAAGGGTCACGAAAACCAGTAGCCATACCGGATGCGCTACGCCTTGGCCCAGCACAACCGCCTCTGCAGCCAGAATGACCACACCGACCATCAGCCCGCGCACAACGCCGCCCGCCATATAGCCAAGCACCAGCTCGCCGCCCGACAATGGCGGCATGAGTGTGTCGACGATATTGCCCTGCACCTTCGAAATCACGATTGAGGAAGAACTGTTGGCAAAGGCGTTCTGGATGATCGTCATCATCAGGATGCCCGGCGCCAGAAAGCTGATGAAGGGCACACCCATCACGTCACCGCGCATCGGACCAATCGCCAGCGTGAACACCGCCAGAAACAAGCCCGCCGTTACCAGTGGCGCAGCCAGTGTTTGTGTCCAGACCACCAGAAACCGCATGATTTCTCGCTTTGCAAGCGCGCCCAGCCCCAGCCAGTTGACCCGCCCGAAGCGGCGTGCGCCCATGTCGCGAAATCCCGCCATGTCCATTTTCGGTTCCTTCCTGCTCTGTTCGCTCGGCTTGCGTTGATCGCGCATTGTAATTAGGCCGCGCGGCTTGTATTTCACCCTACCGCCTCTAAACTTGGGGCAAGACAATTCCAAGGGGAAGCTTGCGGGCTTCTTCCAGACAAGGGGTCTGCCATGTCATGGACAGATGAGCGGGTCGATCTGCTCAAGAAAATGTGGAACGAGGGGCATTCGGCCTCTACCATCGCCAAGGAACTGGGCGGTGTGACGCGCAACGCAGTCATCGGCAAGGTGCACCGGCTGGGCTTGTCCAACCGCAACGGGCCGGAAACAGCGGCGGAAGCGCCGGCGGCACCCCAGGCGCCTGTACCCGAACCAGAGGCTCCGGGCACGGCGGCGCCAGTCGTTGATCTGGCACAGGTCAAGGCCGAGCGGGCAAAGCCCAAACCAGCGCCAGAGCCCGCGCCAGAACCCGCCGAGACGGCCGCGCCGGTCGAAGAAGAGGCCGCCCCGACCTACACGCCCAAACCGATCATTCCTGCGGGCCAGCCATTGCCACCGCAGCCCTCGGCCAACGAGATTGACCCCGAAGCTTTGGCCACGGTGCGCGAGGTCGAGAAGACCGCGATGAAACTGTCGCTGCTGGAACTGACGGAACGCACGTGCAAATGGCCCATTGGCGACCCGGCGACCAGCGATTTCTGGTTCTGTGGCCTGCCCGTGAAAGCTGGCAAACCCTATTGCGAAGCGCATGTAAGCGTGGCGTTCCAACCCATGAGCACGCGGCGCGACCGCAAACGCTGAGGGCTGCAATATCGCACAAGTGCTGTGCAAGGCTGACTTTGCACAGCACCGCACTACACTCCCTCTCATGTTCATAGGGAAGGAGCATAATATGACCAATACAGCGAAACTCTCGACGACGGCTCTGGCGCTCGGGCTTTTGGCAGCCCCCGCGCTGGCAGATCCGATGCCCTACACCCATGGCGACCGCAGCTTCGAGGGCTACGTCGCGACCCCGGATGGCACGGCCCGTGGCACAGTGCTGCTGGTGCATGACTGGGACGGTCTGACCGAACACGAACGCACGCAGGCCGATGCGCTCGCCGCCGATGGCTATATTGCCGTGGCGCTTGACCTGTTCGGGACCGATGCGGTGCTGGAAGGCTTCGAGGATTACCGTCGCGAAACTGGCGCACTTTACGCCGACCGCGAAGAATTTCGCGGTCGCATCATGGCCGGTGCAGAGGCCGCCGCAGCACTTGAGGGCACGGGCGCGATGGTGATCGCGGGCTATTGCTTTGGCGGTGCGGCGACGCTGGAAGCCGCGCGTGCGGGCATGGATATGGCCGGTTTCGTCAGCTTCCACGGCGGGCTTGGCACGCCAGAGGGGCAGGATTACTCCGAAACACCCGCGCCGGTGATGGTTCTGCACGGCTCTGCCGATCCAGTTTCTGGCATGGCCGATCTGGCCGCGCTCATGGACGAGCTGCAATCCGCAGGCGTCGCACATGAAGCCCGCATTTTCGGCGGCGCGCGGCATTCCTTCACGGTGCCGGGCTCGAATGACTGGGATCCGGACGCAAACGCGGGCGCACAAGCCGCATTCCGCGAGTTTCTGGCCGCGCGGTTCTGAAAAGACACACGGGGGCGGCGTTGTTCGCCCCCGTTTCAGGCCCCGTATGGCACCCAGATGGTCTTGATCTGAACCATCGCTTCCAGCCAGTCGCGCCCCTGCCCGTCCACGGCTGGCGCGTGCCAGACTGGCTTCAGGTTGCCCGCGCTTTCACGCTCGACCCTGTCGGCAATCGCGGGCTGCGAAATTGCCATCGCCGCAACATCGTCATGCGCGGCCAATACCTGCGCCAAGTCCACGACCGGACCGGACACAATGTTCACAACGCCGCTTGGCACATCAGACGCCCCGAGTAGCGGGCCCAATTCCAACGCCGCAAGTGGGTTGGTTTGCGACGGCACGACCACCACGCGGTTGCCCATGGCAATCGCAGGCAGGATCAACGACAGCGCGCCCAGAAGCGGCGCCTCTTCACCGCAGACCAGCCCGATCACGCCAAATGCCTCGCGCATGGCCAATGTCACATGCGCGCTTTGGGTGTTGTGCACGGCCCCCGACAGCTTGTCCGCCCACGCGGCATAATACAGCGTGCGGGCAATGCTGGCGTCGATCTCGGCCTGGTCGACCTGCGCTGCAAGGGCGCTGCGCTGATGATCCAGCGTTTCGGCCAGAAAATACAGCACTTGCGCGCGTTGATGGCCGCTCATCTTGGTCCATCCGCCAGCCTTCTGCGCGGCTTCGACCGCGTTGCGAATGTCCTTGCGGTTGCCAAAGGGCGCATGGCCCAGTCGCGTATCGCCTGCCATCACAGACCAGCTTGTGCCGCCATCCGCACGCTTTTGCGCGCCGCCGATATACAGCTTTTGCGTCCGGTCCAGCCCGTCGGGCGTGCCCGTTGCTGGGCGCGGGTCAATCGCGGGCGGTGTCTGTCCCGCGACGGGCGTGCCTTTGCGCAAATAGGCCGCCATCCCCTCGCGTGCGCCTTCGCGGCCAAAGCCTGACGCGCGCATGCCGCCGAAAGGCGCATTGGCGTCGAACAGGTTTGTCGCATTTATCCAGACAACACCCGCTTTAACTTGTGCTGCCAAGTCCATGGCAACAGTCAGGTTTTCCGACCAGATGCTCGCGGCCAGCCCATAGCGCGTGGCATTGGCCAGATCCACCGCCTCTGGCGGGGTGCGAAAGGTTTGAAGCGTCACGACTGGGCCGAATATTTCCTCTGAAACACAAGGGCTTGCGGGCGACACCTCATCCAGCAGGATCGGCGAGCAAAAGCAGCCTTCAGGCGCGGTGCCTTCATGCGCGACCGCCCCTGCGGCCACCCCTTGGGCCACCAGATCGCGGATGCGGGCCAGTTGGCGCGGGTTCACGATCGCGCCAATATCGGTCGATTTGTCCAGCGGGTTGCCCACGCGCAGGCTGGCCATGCGGGCCTTCAGCAAGGTGCGAAAACGGTCGGCCACGCTTTCAGCCACCAAGATCCGCGTGCCCGCGCAGCAGACCTCTCCCTGATTGAACCAGACCGCATCGACCACGCCTTCAACGGCGGCATCCAGATCGGCATCCCCCATCACGATGAAGGGCGATTTGCCACCAAGCTCCAGCGTCAGCGCCTTGCCCGTACCAGCGGTTGCGCGGCGTATGACCTGCCCCACCTCTGTCGAGCCGGTGAAAGCAATCTTGTCAATGCCAGGATGCGCGACCAGAGCCGCGCCCGTATCCCCGTCGCCGGTGACTATGTTGACGACGCCGGGGGGCACGCCTGCCTCTGCGCAGATTTCGGCGAAGAGCAGCGCGGTCAGCGGTGTGTCCTCGGCGGGTTTCAGCACCACCGTATTGCCCGCCGCCAAGGCCGGTGCGATCTTCCACGACAGCATCAGCAGTGGAAAGTTCCACGGAATGATCTGGCCGCAAACGCCATGCGCGCGCGTATCGGGGAATTCGTCTGCCAACAGCGCGGCCCAGCCTGCGTGGTGGGTGAAATGGCGCGCGACCAAGGGCACGTCTATGTCGCGCGTCTCTCGGATGGGTTTTCCATTGTCCAACGCCTCCAGCACCGCGAACAGGCGTTCGCGCTTCTGGATTTGCCGTGCCAGCGCATAGAGCACGCGGGCGCGGCGCTGCGGATCGCCCTCCCATGCGGGTTGGGCCGCGCGCGCGGCTTGCACCGCCGCATCGACATCGGCTTCGCCAGCCATTGTGACCTGTGCCAACACCTCGTCGCGGGCCGGATCGCGGGTTTCCAACGGCGCGCCCGCTGCGGTGAATGCGCCGCCGATGAACAGGCCGAATGGCCCCTTCGCCAGCCAGTCGCGGGCCGCAGAGGTGCTTTCAGGGGCGGGACCATAGGCCATGGTTTCCAAATTCTCCGGTATTGTGGTCATCGTAACCCTTTCAGGCCAGCGCGTGGCGGTGGCTGGCGGCGTAGCGCCCGGTGACATGGTGTTCCAACTGGCGCTCTATATCGCCCAGCATGGACGACGCCCCCAACCGGAACAGACCCGGTCGCAGCCAGTCGCGCCCCAGCTCCTCGCGCATCAGCACCTGCCAGTTCAGCGCGTCTTTTGCGGTTTTCATGCCGCCCGCGGGCTTGAACCCCACGATATTGCCGGTGGCGGCGCGGTGATCGCGGATCGCACGGCACATGGTCAGGCCCACGGGCAAGGTGGCGTTGACCCCTTCCTTGCCGGTAGAGGTCTTGATGAAATCCGCGCCCGCCTGCATCGCGACGATGGACGCGGCATAGACATTGCTCAGCGTGACCAGATCGCCGGTGGCAAGGATCGCTTTCATATGGGCCGCGCCGCAGGCGTCTTTCATGGCCGCGATCTCGTCATACAGGGCCGTCCAATCACCGCCCAGCACATGCGCGCGGGTGATGACGATGTCGATTTCCTGCGCGCCCTGTTCTACGGCATAGCGGATCTCTGCCAAGCGCAGGTCAAGCGGCATCAGCCCCGCCGGAAAACCTGTCGCCACAGATGCCACGGGAATGCCAGAGCCGTCGAGCGCCTGCACAGCCGCACTGACCATGGTGGGATAAACGCACACCGCGCCCGTGCGCGGCATGTCGTCCAGCCCCAATCCGGCCATGATATGATCGGCCAGCGGCCTGCGCGCCTTGCCACACAGGCGGCGCACGCGGTCCGGGGTGTCATCCCCAGCAAGTGTCGTGAGGTCCATGCAGGCTATGGCGTTGAGCAACCACGCCGCCTGATGCGCACCCTTGATCGACCGGCGCGCCACAAGCGAGGCCGCGCGCCGCTCCGCCGCAGGGCGGTTCACCGCATGAAATAGATCTGTGTCTAGCGGAAGTGCGGGGTTGTCGGGGTGGTCCATTTGCTGCCTGCTCTTGCGAATTGCCCACACTATGGCTGCGTAGCGGATCACGGGCAATGCCCTTTTCAGGGGCGCTCTGACAGTTGACCTTCGCGCGCAATCGGCATATCCGACAAAGGCGCTTGGGTTTCACCCCCCGCAAGGAGTGTCGGGACATGAACACGCTGCCGAAATCGCTCAGCTTCAAGATGCCAGCGGATGCCACGCCGCTTGGGTATCAGCCCGCGCCAAAAAACGTGCTTTTGACGGTCGACCGTTTGCGCAAGAAATTTGCCACCGGTGACGCCCCTGCGGTGGAGCGCGCGAGCTTCGATCTGGGCGAGGGCGAGATGCTGGCGCTGCTGGGCCCATCCGGCTGCGGCAAGACCACCACCCTACGCATGATCGGCGGGTTCGAGGTGCCGGATTCAGGCCATGTCAGCCTGCGCGGGCAGGATATTACCGATGCCGCCCCCGAAGCGCGCGGCATCGGGTTCGTGTTTCAGGACTACGCGCTTTTTCCGCATCTGACGGTTCTGGACAATGTGAAATTCGGGCTGCGCAAGATGACCCGCGCGCAAGCGACGGACCGCGCAGCGCAGATGCTGCGCATGGTCGGGCTGGACGGGCTGGCAGGGCGCCGCCCGCATGAATTGTCAGGCGGGCAACAACAGCGCGTGGCGCTGGCGCGCACGCTGGCCATGGCCCCGCCGCTGGTGCTTATGGACGAGCCGTTTTCGAACCTTGACGCCGCCATGCGCGTGGACACCCGCCAAGAGGTGCGCAAACTGCTGAAACAGACTGGCGCTGCGGGTATTATCGTGACCCATGATCAGGAAGAGGCGATGGCCGTAGCCGACCGCATTGCGGTGATGGAGGCGGGGCGCATTGTCCAGATCGGCACCCCGGACGAGATTTACCGCTACCCCGTCTCGGCTTTCGTTGCGTCATTCATCGGGCGGTCCAACCTGCTGACGGGCAATGCGAACGGCATGGAGGTCGCCACGGAATTCGGCAATCTGCCCCTGTCACGCGCGGCAAACGGCGCGGTGACGCTGTCGGTCCGGCCCGAACAGATCATGCTGGAAGCCGATGCCGCTGGCCCCGCATCCGTTGTCGGGCGCGAGTTTCGAGGGCATGACCAGTTGTATTGGGTGCAGGAAGGCGAGCGCTGCATGCAGGTGATTTCCGGGGCGGGTGCGACCATCGAAGTCGGGCAGCGCGTCCGGCTGCGGATCTGCGATTGCGTTGTGCCGCTGGCATAGGGGTATAAGGCTTCCCTTCCCCGCCCAAGCGGTATAAAGCGCGCCGAAGTCCATATACCGGAGCAGACACGATGCAAGGCAGCGCAAATCTTAACCTTATGATTCAGGCCGCGCGCAAGGCGGGGCGGTTGCTGGTCAAGGATTTCCGCGAGGTTGAAAACCTGCAAGTGTCCTCGAAGTCTGCGGGCGATTTCGTATCCCGCGCGGATCTTGCCGCCGAAGCCGCGATCCGCGAGATCCTGACCGAAGCGCGCCCGAATTACGGCTGGCTGGCCGAGGAATCGGACCCGGTAGAAGGCAAAGACCCGACCCGCCGCTGGATCGTGGACCCGCTGGACGGCACCACCAATTTCTTGCACGGGATGCCGCATTGGGCGGTCTCCATCGCGCTGGAATTCAAGGGCGAGATCGTTTCGGCTGTGGTGTTCGACCCGGCCAAGGATGAATTGTTCATTGCAGAAAAGGGCACCGGTGCCTTCATGAACGGGCAGCGCTTACGGGTGTCAAACCGCAACATATTGGCAGAGGCGGTTTTCGCGGGCGGCATTCCTTTTGGCAACAAGCGCACCTTGCCCGCGACACTGCATGATCTGGCGCAGCTTATGCCGCTTTGCGCGGGGCTGCGGCGCTGGGGCGCGGCCTCGCTGGATCTGGCCTATGTCGCCGCAGGACGGTTCGACGGGTTCTGGGAGCGCGAGCTGTCTGCGTGGGACATGGCCGCCGGGTTGCTTCTGGTGCGAGAGGCGGGCGGGTTTACCGGCCCGATCCGCGAGGGTGCCGGAATATTCGAGCGCGGCGAAGTGATCGCCGCCAATGCCGAGATTTTTGATCGCTTCGCGAAAGTCATCCGCACGCGCCCGACCCAAGGCTGAGGGCGCGCAATCGGCCTGTGGCGCATCGGGCCGCAAGCCCGATGCGCGCTAACTTACATGGCAGCAGCCAGCTTTTCGCGCCGCCCGACCAGTTCTTCGGCCACCAAAAAGGCCAGTTCCAGTGACTGGCTGGCGTTCAGACGCGGGTCGCATGCGGTGTGATACCGCTGCGACAGGTCTTCGTCGCTGACAGCGTGCAGACCGCCCGTGCATTCGGTCACGTCCTTGCCCGTCATTTCGAAATGCACACCGCCGGGGATGGTGCCCTCGGCATTATGGACCGCGAAAAACTCGCGCACTTCGCGCAGGATGGATTCGAACGGCCGGGTCTTGTAGCCGGTCGAGGATTTGATGACATTGCCATGCATCGGATCACAGGTCCAAAGCACATTCGCACCCTCTTCCTGCACAGCCTTGACCAACCTTGGCAGATGGTCGCCCACCTGCCCCGCACCAAAGCGCGCGATCAGGGTCAGACGTCCGGCCTCGTTTTCGGGGTTCAGCTTGGCCAGCAGCACTTTCAGGTCATCTGCCGTCAGCGAGGGGCCGCATTTCAGCCCGATCGGGTTTTGCACGCCCCGGCAGAATTCGACATGCGCGCCGTCTGGCTGGCGCGTGCGGTCGCCGATCCAGACCAGATGGCCGGAGCCTGCAATATTCTGCCCGCTGGTCGAATCGATCCGGCACAGCGCTTCCTCGTATTCCAGCAGCAGGGCCTCGTGGCTGGTGTAGAAATCCACCGTCGCCAGATCGCGGCTGGTCTCCGATGTGATCCCCGCCGCCGTCAGAAAGTCCAGCGTGTCCGAGATCCGGCTGGTCATTTCGCGATACCGCTCGGCCTTGTCGCCATCGGCAAAGCCCAAGGTCCAGGAATGCACGCGGTGCATATCTGCATAGCCGCCGGTCGAAAAGGCGCGCAGCAGGTTCAGGCTGGCCGCCGCTTGGGTATAGGCCTGCAACATGCGCGCGGGGTCGGGGATGCGCGCCTCTGGCGTGAAATCGAACCCGTTGATGATGTCGCCCCGGTAGCTGGGCAGCTCCACCCCGCCCACGGTTTCCATACCCGAGGAGCGCGGCTTGGCGAACTGGCCCGCCATGCGGCCCACTTTCACCACCGGCACTTTCGCGCCATAGGTCAGCACGATCGCCATCTGCAACAGCACCTTGAACGTGTCGCGAATGCTGTCGGCGTTGAACTCAGCAAAACTTTCGGCGCAATCGCCACCTTGCAGCAGGAACGCTTCGCCGCGTGCCGCAGCCCCCAGTTTGCGCTTGAGCGCGCGCGCTTCACCGGCGAACACCAGGGGCGGGTAGCTGGACAGACGCCCCTCGACCTGCGCCAATGCGTCTGCATCCGGATAATCGGGCATCTGGATGCGCGGCTTTTGCCGCCATGAGGATTTCGTCCAGCCTTGTATCATAATGCCCTCCGGGTCTCTGATTGCGCAACCACGCCGCGCTTTGCCGTCCCTATACAAAAGCCGCCCCGCGCATGCAAATGCGTTTGCTCTTGCGCGGGAAAATGAAACCTGATTGTGTCGCGCAACTTCAACGCAGGCCGCGACATGACCAAGCCCCAGCCATCCAGCCAGACAGCCCCGGCCCATGTGGCGTTTTTGCTGCTTGACCGCTTCACGCTGCTTGCGTTTTCCTCTGCCATCGAACCGTTGCGGCTGGCCAACCGGATCAGCGGGCGCACCCTGTATACATGGCAGTTGGTCAGTGAACGCGGCGGGTCGGTAACCTGTTCGAACGGCACCGAGATTACTGTGACCGCAAAGCTGGACGACCTGCCGGGCGACAGCCTGATCGTGGTATGTGGCGGGGTTGATGTGCAACGCGCAACCAGCTCTGGCGTGCTGTCATGGCTGCGCAAGCGGGCGCGCTACGGCAACCGTATCAGCGGCATCTGCACCGCGTCTTGGGCGCTGGCCAAGGCCGGGTTGTTGGACGGAAAGCGCGCGACCATCCACTGGGAAAACTTCAACGCCATGGCAGAGGATTTTCCCGAAGTGGATTTGTCACGCTCGGTCTTTGTGGTCGATGGCGCGCGGGTCACGGCAGCGGGCGGTATCGCCTCGCTTGACATGACCCTGTCGCTGATCGCTTCGGCGCATGGCAGCGATCTGGCCAATTCCGTGGCCGACCAGCTTGTGTATTCGTCGATCCGCACCAACCGTGACACGCAGCGCCTGTCGATCCCGGCGCGCATTGGCGTGCGCCATCCCAAGCTGGCGCGGGTCATCGAGATTATGGAAAGCCATATCGAAGACCCGATCAGCCCATCCGATCTGGCAGAGGCCGTGGACATGTCCACCCGCCAGTTGGAACGGCTGTTCCGTCGCTATCTGAACCGTAGCCCAAAGCGGTATTACATGGAATTGCGGCTGGAGCGCGCGCGCAACTTGCTAATGCAGACCGATATGAGCGTCATCAATGTAGCGCTTGCCGCGGGATTCACATCGCCGTCGCATTTCTCGAAATGCTACCGCGCGCATTACGATACCACGCCCTACCGCGAACGCGGCGCGCATGGGGAAAGCGACTAACGCGCCTTTGGCCCACGCCGGATAATATAGCGTTGCGCGCGGTCCTGATCTGCCTGTTCCAGCAGGTCATGTCCCGCCTCTGCGCAGAAATGCGGCAGGTCCACCACGGCAACCGGGTCATCGGCCAACACATGCAGGACCGCACCCGGCGGCAGGGCCAGCAGCGCCTTGCGGGCGCGCAGCACCGGCAACGGGCAGCGCAGCCCGCGCGCATCGAGTATGTGATCGCCGTCCATGGCCCGGATGTAGGGCAGCCCCGCGCCCATGGGAAGCGAAACTTGACAGCCCGCGCCAGGGCCGCACTTATGGCGCATGTTCCTTGTGTCCCGCTCCACCGTGGCCAACCGGGGTGCGCTGCATATCCGCCGCGTGCCGCGCAAGTTCATGGGGCGCACAGCACTGTGGCCGCGCAGTGGCAGCTTGGCGCTTTGGGCGCGGCTGGTGTTCGAGGTGGAATTTCTGCGCTACATGGCCGCCCTCATGCCGTTTGTCGTGGCCACGCTCATCTGGCGCGAATACGCGCTGGCCATCGCGCAAGCCCCGATCCCGATGTTGATCCTGATCTACCTGGTCGAGGCGCGGCTGCTGCGTGTGCCGCCGGGCCAGCGCGCCGCACTGGTGTCAGAGGCAGAGGCAGAGCGCGGGCTGGACCTGCTGCGCGACCGCGCGCGCACCATCCTGACCAAGATTGCCGCCGGGCGCGGGATAGAGGCCGGGCGCCTGCATCTGGTGATCGAGCAATCTGAAATGCTGCGCATCGCCCCCTTGTCGCTGGTGTCTGTGCAGTCAGAGGACGGGCCAGAGATACTGGACCTGAGCCGCATGGAACGTGCGCTGATCGAGGACACGCTGTTCCAGCCGCCATTGACCGAGGCCGGGTTGCAAAAGATCGGCCTTGCCCGCAAGATCGCACTGCATGATGTCGGGCTGGACGCGCGCGAAGTCTCCGCACATGCCCGACTAGCCGCGATGATGGCCGCGCGCTCAGCCCCCAAGTGACAGCACATGCCCGAAAGGCGCTTGCGGCGGGTCCGGCTGCGGCGCGGCCCAGATGACCGGGAAGCGCGGTTTTGGGCCCATGGGTCCGTCCATATCCGACAGGATGACCAGCGCCGATGGGGCCAACTCCCCCGCGCGCGCGACAACCGGCCGAAAATCGGTGCCACCGTCTTGGGGCAACTCCAAGCCCTGCAAGGTCGCGCGCGCGGTGGCAGGGTCAAGCGGCATGTCATGATGCACCCCCTCATCAAAGCTCAGCAAATGCAAGGACGCCTGCACGCGCAAGGCGACGGCCTGCACCTCTGCCATCAGCAGGCGCAGGCTGTCATCGGCCAGCGACGCGGAACAATCCAATGCCAGCACAATACGCGGGGCGCTGCCCTGCCAGCGCATGCGCGGCTGGAACGGCGGCAAGGGCGCGCTTGTTTGCAAGGCACGCCCCGCGCCTGCCAGCCATGCCCGCGCGGGGCGCAGGGGCGCGGGTTCGGGGCGGTGCAGGGATGCCCGCGCCAGCAAGCGGCGCAAGACCACTTCCCACGGGGTGCGCGGCTGCGGCAGATCGGCCATGCGCCGTCCCAGTATGCCCAGCCCGAACCCCGCCGCAGCCCCCGCCGCCATGGCCCGCGCCATGTGCGCGCGCCATTCGGCCTGCCCGCTGCCGCCAGTGTCCGTGCCCTGTCCGCCGCTGCCACCATCCGCCGGGTGCAGGTCGGTCTTTTGTCCATCCTCTGACGCCTGCTTGCGGGCACGGCCCGCACCGTCGGGGCTGTCAGACATGCGCCGGTAAAGACGTTCGCAATCCCAATCACTTAACCCGCCTTGTTCATGCAGCGCCTGAAGCAGCTTGGCCAAGGTCAGCGCGGGGCGCGGCAGCGCGTGACCGGCCTGCACAATCGCTTCGTTCACGATAGCATCGCTTGCGATCTGCCACAGGTCGGGCGCGAACCCGTCGCCCATGCGCGCCGCCATCGCCGCCATACGGTCGGAATGCTGCAAGGCCACATGCAGAATGTGATGGCCCGCAAGCCCGGTCTGCTCATGCGCAGGCAGTGCCGCGAAATCTGGCCCGTAGCGAATGGTGGTGCCAGTCGTTTCGGCTGCGGCCTCGAGCCGCTCGGCATCGCGGTGCTGGCACCAGAGAGATAGCGCGGCAAGCGCCGGATCGGCCTCTGTCAGCGCTTGCAACGCGCGCGTCGCCCGCGCCGAATGCGTCATTCCAACCCTGCTGCGCGCCGCTCCTCGGCATAGGCGGCATAGGCAGGCGAGGTCAAAAACGCCTCGGCCATGTCATTGTCCAGCGCCTTTCGGATCAACATCTCGAACCCGTGCGCGCCAAGTTCGGCCAAGGGCATAGCGTCGAATGGCGCGGTCTTCAGGCCGCGCGCCTCGGCCATGATGTCAATCACATGGTGCATATTCTCCGCATCCGCCCGCGCCACCAGCGCGTAGATCAGCGCCGTCATGCCGTGCATCGAAGGCGGGTAGAGGCTCGCGCGCTCTTTCGTCGTCGCCTCCAGCAAATCATCCAACTGCACGGTGGCCGCGATCTCGTCGGCGATCAACAGGAATTCGGCAGCGACCGCCTCGCCCAGCACACCGGCAATCGCGGTGTTGCGCAAGGCACGGTCAGGAAGCGCACGCATCAATGCCGATACCCGCGCCCAGCTTCGCGGGGTGCAGGCGATCATATCGCCCCGGCGCAGCGCAGCCTCTCCCGTGTCCAGCAGGTCTGGGCGCGTGCGAATGAAGGCGATCACGGCAGGGTCCAGCCCCATTGGCACGGCGTAGCCCTGCACCCAGTCGCCCGCTTCGGCCACAAGGTTCAGATGCACCAAGCGGTCCGACAGCGCACTGCCCATCTCGTAAGCGATGGCGCCGTCCTCTACCGTGTTGCCAGCCGCGACAACCATGCAACTGTCGGGCAAGCGGTGCGGCCCGACGCGACGTTCCTGCAACAGCCCGTAAACGGTGGGTTGCAGCTGCGGGGCGGCGGCGGTCAGTTCGTCCAGAAACAGAACCGAGGGGGTGGCGGGGTCATCCGGCAAATCCTCTGGCCGGAACCAGATGGTGCGCTGACGCTCCATATCGAAGAACGGCAGGCCGCGCAGGTCTTGCGGCTCAATGGTGGTCAGGCGCAGGTCATACAGGCGCGCCCCGATACGGTCCGCAAGTATCTGCACGACCTCGGTTTTGCCAATACCGGGTCGGCCATGCAGCATCCAGCTTGCCGTGAGCGCGCCAGAGGCTTGCGCGTCCCACCCGGCCAAAAGCAGGTCCAGCGCGCGGCCGGTGGTGATGGGGGGTGCGTTGACCATGTCTTGCCCTTTGCCGCGATGTCACGGGCCAAGATATGGCCCGCGACGAGAGTGCGGCAAGCGTCAGGCGGGCGGTTTGGACGGCGAGTCCTCTGCCAGCTTTGTGGCCTGATCTATCCAGTTGTCGCGATCAATCCGGCCCTTGAAGCTGAGATAGCCATCAACCCAGTCAACCTCTGCGCGGGTCCAGCGGCTGATCTGCCAGAAATGGTAAAAACCAAGCCCGTTCAGTTTGCCTTCCAGCACGGGGCCAACGCCGCTGATGCGTTTTAGGTCATCCTCGTCGCCCATCGGCGCGTCCAGACCCTTGGGCTGGACCGGTTCGGGCGCGGCTGCATCGGCAGGCGCGGACGTATCGGCAGGTGCTGCGGGCGCTGGCGCCTTTTCGGCTTTGGGCTGCGCCTTGGGCGTGTCGGCATCTGTGGCGCTGTTTTTCGCGGCGGAACTGTCACTTGCCGTTGCCGAGGTGCTTGCTGCGGTAGCACCCCCAGCGGCAGCCACGGTCGCAGCGCCTGTCGCCGTGGCACTGCCAGCCGGTGCCTCCGGCTTGGCCGATGCTGTGCTAGGCGCGGGCGTTGCGGTTGCTGGCGCGGCAGGTGGTGCCGATGCGGGCGCTGCCGATGCAGTCGGCGCGGGTGCAGTCGGCGCGGCAGGTGTCGCGGTGTTGGGCATCGCCTTGGCTGTGGACGCGGATTTCGGCGCGCCCTCGGCAAGCGTAAAGATCAGCCCGATGATCAGCGCAACGACCACGCCAATCGCGACCGATCCGATCGCACCGATCCCCAGCGCAACAAGCGAGACGCCGAACATCAGCGCGCCTGCCGCTGCCGCAATGGCCCAGCCGAACAAGGGCGGGGCGTTCTTGAATTCCGAATGTGCCATCTAGGTCAATTCCTTCCTGTCTTTATTCGCTACCAGTCACGCACGCAGGGTCTGCACGGTTTGCGCGGGAAACGCATCCAGCCCGAGCGCCTGCAAGGCCGTCGCGGCAATGTCGCGCGCGCTTAGCCCTGCCTGAGCATACATCACTTCGGGGCTGGCCTGTTCGATAAATCTGTCGGCCAAGGTCATGGTGCGCAAGGCGGCACCGTTTTGCAACTGCCCGGAATTGGCGAGGTAGTATAGAACTTGGGCGCCAAAGCCACCCTGCGCGCCTTGTTCGACAGTGATAACTGCCGCGTGGTGGCGCATAAGCTGGTCGATCAAGGCGTGGTCCAGCGGCTTGGCAAAGCGCGCATCGGCAATGGTGCAAGTGATCCCGCGCGCGGCGAGGGATTCGACGGCAAGCCGCACTTCGGCCAAATGCGCGCCGAAGGACAGGAAGGCGACATGCTCGCCCTCGGCCACGATACGGCCCTTGCCGATTTCGAGCACTTGGCCGCGTTCGGGCATCTGCGCACCAACGCCGTTGCCGCGCGGGTAGCGCAGCGCGATGGGGCCGTCGTCATAGGCGGCACAGGTCTCAACCATATGGACCAGTTCGGCCTCGTCCCCCGCACCCATAACGACCATGCCCGGAAGGTTGGTCATGAAGCCCACGTCGAACGCGCCCGCATGGGTCGCGCCATCCGCGCCGACAAGCCCCGCACGGTCAATGGCAAAGCGCACGGGCAGGCCTTGGAGCGCCACGTCATGCACGACCTGATCATAGCCGCGTTGCAGGAAGGTGGAATAGATCGCGCAGAAGGGTTTCAGCCCGCTCGCCGCCATGCCTGCGGCGAATGTCACGGCGTGCTGTTCTGCAATGCCCACGTCGAACACGCGGCGGGGAAAACGCTTGGCCATGATGTCCAGCCCCGTGCCGCCCGGCATCGCCGCCGTCACCGCGACGATATTGGGGTCGCGCGCGGCGGCATCGGTCAGGGCAGTGCCGAAGACGCCAGTATAGCTGGGCGCGTTGGGCTTGGATTTCGCCTGCGCGCCGGTGGCCACGTCAAATTTCGAGACACCGTGATAGCAGCAGCCTGACGCCTCGGCCGGGGCGTAGCCCTTGCCCTTGACGGTGCGCACATGGATCAGCACTGGCCCCTCGGCCCGGTCGCGGGCCATGCGCAAGGTTGCCAGCAGATCGGGCATGGAATGGCCGTCGATGGGACCGATATAGGTAAAGCCCAGATGCTCGAACATGGTGGAATCGGGCGGGCCGCCACAGGCACGGGCGCGCGCCGCCAAAGCCTGTTCGCGCAAGGATTGCGGAAGTGCTGCCATGAAACCCTGCGCCACCTCGGACAGCGACGCATGGGGTGCGTTCAGGCGGTTCAGGTAGCTGTTCATCGCCCCTACGGGCGGCGCGATGGACATGTCGTTGTCATTCAGGATGACGAACATCCGCCGCCCCTCGGCCCCGGCGTTGTTGAGCGCCTCATACGCCATGCCGGCGGTGATGGAGCCGTCGCCGATGACCGCAATCGCATCGCCCGTGGGCTGGCCCATATCGCGCCCGATGGTGAAGCCAAGCGCCGCTGAAATGCTGGTCGAGCTATGCGCCGCGCCGAACGGGTCGAACGCGGATTCGCTGCGTTTGGTAAAGCCCGACAGCCCGCCTTCTTGGCGCAGCGTATCCATACGGTGGCGTCGGCCGGTCAGAATTTTATGCGGGTAACACTGGTGCGAAACATCCCAGATCAGCTTGTCGAACGGGGTGCGGAACACCGCGTGCAGTGCCACGGTCAGTTCCACCACGCCAAGGCTGGAGCCAAGATGGCCGCCGGTGCGGCTGACAGTCTCGATCGTTTCGCTGCGCAGCTCTTCGGCCAGCGCGGTCAATTCGTCCAGATCGAACGCGCGCATATCGGCGGGGCCTGCAACACGGTCCAGATGCGGGGTAAGGCTGTGGTCCATGGGGGTTCCCTTTCGATGCGGCGGGTTTATACGAAAAAAGGTGCCGTGGGGCCCTTGGCCCGCACGGCACCAGTTTCCTGTCGCCAACAGGAAAGGGAACCGGGCGTCACGGCCCGTGTTCGAACCGGCTAATGGCTCGAACCCTTTGAGGGGCAGGCCGGGCAAACCGCCCTGCCCCGATCCTTTGACCGCCGGGTTAAACCGTGGCGATCAGCGCAGGCGCTTCCAATGCACTATACGGCATTGGCGGCGGCGCGTTCTTGCTGTCCTCGGGCAGGAACTGCCCAACGACCCAGATCAGCCCGATGAGTGCGCCGATCCCGATCAGAACCGCGGCGGCATAGCCAGCGCCCCGCAACATTTCCGACAGGATCCAGTTCCGCAGCCTTTGGCCGGGCGACTCTTCGATGTAGTCATGCTGTGCCATAGTGACCTCCAAGTCAGTAGGTTGGGCGGTAGCCGCGGGCTTCAGCCCAGATGGCCCAGTTGTCAACGACCGTGCCGGTCAGCAGGATACCGATCCCGCCGGTCAGCGTGGTCAGCACCGCAAACCACCAGGCCCAACGGTGGATACCTTCCATCGTGGCATTGAAGCCCATGGTCCAGCGCCAGAACAAGGCCGCACGTTCACTTGCCGTGCCACGGTCCACGATCTGCTCCAACTCGCGGTCGCCGCCGAAGCGAGAGACTGCCAGAATGGTTGCCCCATGCATGGCAAACAACAAAGCCGAGCCATAGAGGAACACGATCGAAAGCGCGTGGAACGGGTTATAGAACAGGTTGCCGTAGCGCAGGCTGAACAGGTTGGTCCAATCAAGGTGCGTGAAGATGCCATACGGCACGGCTTCGGACCACGATCCCATCAGCAGCGGACGGAACAGGCCCAGCACAAGGAACAGCCAGATGGCAGAGCCGAAGGCCCAAGCCACATGTTTGCCCATGCCAAGCGCCTCGGCGCGCAGATAGGTCCGTGCCCACCATGTCATGACAGAGATCAGCAGGAAGAAGGACGCGATCAGGAAATAGCCCCCTTCACGCATTGGCGGGATGCTCAGGCCGTATTCCGGCGCGGGCGGGTCCAGCGACAGCCAGAACAGATCGCGCAGGAAGACCGCCGGGTTATACCCAGCCTGATCCCAGAACCACAGCCCGACCATGACGAACCACAGTGCCCCCGTGGCCAGCGAGATCACGCCCAGCGTGCCCAGGTAGATGGGGCCAAGCTGGGCATTGCCGAACCAGCCAGCCAGCGTGGAGAAGCTGGCCGATTTGGTGCGGTTTTCCAGCTCGACGCCTTCAACCAAGCCCATTTCGGGGGCTGCGCGCACCTGAACCTGTGTAAAGATGTTCTGATACTCAGCCATTGACGCCTCCTTCGATGTTGGACCACCAAGGCAGATCCAACCACCAATCCCACCAGTAGACCCACTGGTCGAACCAGATGGTGCCAGAGATGACGATACAGACCGCCGACCAGAACCCGGCATTCAGCGCCAGAAGCAGACCAAGACGGTGGATGCCCAGAGTGCCGACAGAATACCCGATCAGGTCACGGAAGAACGTGTCCTCGTGGTCGGGCGTTTTCATGATCTCGCCCTTCTTGGGGTTGGCAGCCGACAGAACCAGCGCGCCATGCAGCGCCAGCGCCAGTGTCGTGGTGAAGAAGAACGTCACCGCGATCATATGCGCCGGGTTGTAGTGGAAGTTGCCGTAGGTGTAGCCGACATTCGACACCCAATCGAGATGGGTCCAGATACCGTAGGGGAATGCATGCCCCCAGGCGCCCATAAGCACGGGACGAATGACAACCAGCGTGAGATAGGCAAAGATCGCCACGCCAAAGGCGAAAGGCACATGATAGCCCATGCCCAATTTGCGGCAGATCTCGACCTCGCGCAGCGCCCAGGACACGAACGCCCCGATCGCGCAGATGGTCACAACCTGCCATAGCCCGCCTTCAAGCAGCGGTGCCGGACCCAACCCATAGGACAGGGGTGGGGGATTTATTGAAATAAGCCAGGGGTTAAACGTGCCTTGCAGCACAGCCCCCCAAAAGATCAAGAGCGTTCCGAGAACCGCGAAGAACACGGTCGTTACCCCGAAAAAACCGACGTAAAACGGCCCGACCCAAAAGTCGAACAGGTTTCCGCCGACCAACGTGCCACCCGGCACGCGGTATTTGCGCTCGAAGCTCAGCAGCGCCATGCTTCCCTCCGCTAAGGTGCGGCGGCCGTCAAGGCCGTCAATGAATGGTGAAGTTGGCCACGGGCAAAGGCATGGTTGCCCATGCCCGCGGCGCTATGCTTATTCGGCAGGAACAACCCGCTCGTACTTGTCGGCAGCAATCGTGAACCAGTTGTAGGACGGGTTCGACAGCAGCACGAGATGGATCATCGCGGCCAGAAGGAACAGGAACACGCCCTGTGCCACGAAAACGCGGCGCGGATCGAAGATCAGCCAGATTTTGTAAAACTTGCTCATTTCTCAATCCTCCTCAGAACCACGGGCGCCAGATGAACACGGCCAAATGAGCCACGATAGCAACGGCTGAAAACAGCCATAGCCCGCTCATATAGACCGAGTGCAGTTCCTGGGCCTGCTCGTCGGTGAGACCTGTAAACGACAGATCAGAATTTTCAGCCATAGTATCCTCCGGATCGTAAGACTGGCACCGCACACCCTGCGGCAGGGTTGGCAGGGGTTGCCCCCCACCCCACCCGCGAACTCGCACCCGCGGGAATTCTGTTCTCGCAGCGCCTTAGCTGCGGTAAATGATCGGCGCGATCGCGCGGGCATCGGCCAGCGCGCGGCCCAACGGGCCAAGGCGCGGCAGGCGGCCCGTGGTGACAATGCGCCACGACCAGGTCAGCAGACCCACAGCCAGTGCCAAGGCAAAGACGACGGCGAAATACAGGGTGTATTCCCAGCCGCCATCGCGCGGTTGGTGATGGGCTTTGGGGGTGTTGACGGTGTAGTCAGCCATGGTTGGTTCCTCCTGCTATCAGGCTCTGGCCGGTGCGGGGGCAATACCCCGAACCAATGCGGTGTCGACCTCGTCCGCGCCTTGCTCCAGTGCGGCTCTCTCGACCGCGTCGCGCATGGTGCGCGCCGCCGAGATACGGGTCAGAATGGGGTGTTGTGCGACAATGCGGTCCAGTTCGGCTTTCGCCGCGTCGGACCAGGGCAGGTCGCGCTTCAGTTCGGCGGGCGTTGCATCAACGGCGTCCATTTCGCTGCCCAGCGGCAGGATGTGGAACAGCGCATCGAACAACCCGTTGCACACTTCTTGCAGCACATAGATCGCACCCGCATAGCCCATCATCGGCGTGCCGGTGTGGCGGCGGATGGCCGCGCCCGGAAAGCTGGCGGGAATGAAGGCAGGCGCAGGCCCGTGCCCGGCCTTCATCTCGGCCAGATACATCTTCTCGTTTATGGACCCGAACACGATCAGCGGGCGCTTCTCGGCCATCATGGCACGCACGCGGTCATTATCGGTTTTCTTGCCACGCGTGCGGGCGACGGCAAAGGCGCAGGGCATGCCCAGATCGCCCTCAAGGTAATTGCGCAAGCCGCGTGCATACGTCTCATTCGCGACCACGGCGAAACTGGCGGTGGCGTAGAAATCCTGCGTCACAGAGCGCCACAGATCCCACATCGGCTTCAGCGTCGAATGCTTCTCGCGGGTGATGAACGGCTCTGGGTCCAGCCCCAGCATATCCCCAAGCTGACGCAAGAATTTCGTCGTGCTGTCCATCCCGATCGGCGCTTGCAGATAGGGCTTGCCCAACACTTCGCACAATCCGCGCCCGAATTCGCGATACATGCAGATATTCACATCGGCATTCACAAGGTTGCGCATCTCGGCCAGATGCGCGCCCAAGGGCATGACCATGTTCACCTCTGCCCCAATGCCCTCGACCAAGCGACGAATCTCGGCCAGATCGGACGGCATGTTGAACGTGCCATACATCGGCCCCAGAATATTCACGCGCGGGCGTGCGCCCTCTTCGCGCTTTTTCTCGGGCGGCATACGGCCCTTGGTCATGCCGTATTCGGTGAAAATCCACGTCATCGCGCGGTCCGCGGCTTCCCACTGGTCCTCGTCGATGGTGCGCGGCAAAAACCGTTGAATATTGGTGCCTTGCGGGGTCACACCGCCGCCGATCATCTCGGCAATAGAGCCCGTGACAACCACGGCAGGCAAAGCGGGGTCGAGCGTTTTCCAGGCGCGTTTCATGGCGCCCTCGGTTCCGTCCCGACCCAACTCCTCCTCGCCCAACCCTGTCACGACAATCGGCAATTCATGCGGCGGCAGTGCATCGGTGTAATGGAGCACCGATGTCACTGGCAGGTTCTCGCAGCCCACCGGGCCGTCGATAACCACCTGCAAGCCTTTGACGGCACAGAACGCATAAACCGCGCCCCAATAGCCCCCTGCCCTGTCATGATCCTGAACAAGCATCAGATCATCTCCTGCGCTTTTGCGGCGCGTTCGGCCTTGTCGAGTTTCTTCTGGTGCGCGGCGCGGAAATCGGGGCGCAGGTTCGGCGACCCTTCCCAGATACCAGCCGTGTCGCCCTCGCCCACGCCCTCGAAGAAGTCGCGCATTTTGTCCATGCGTTCCTTGCCCGCGATGGCGGCGTTGATCACCTCACCCAAAGACCCGGCACCCGCAGGCCCCATCAGGGGGCGCGCGGAAATCAGGTTGGTGAAATACAGCGACGGCGTGCCCTTTTGCTTGGCATGCTGCACCACGGGGGTGGTGCCGATCACTAGGTCGGGGTCCAGACCGTCGGCAGCGGCCAGATCATCGGCCAATGATGCGCGGAACTTCACGACAACGCCGCGCGCTTCCAGCCATTCGCGGTCAGCCTGGCTCCAGCGTGATGCCGCACAAGCGGTGCCCACATAGGCCACATCCGCGCCGCTTTCGATCAGCAGGCGCGCCACGATCAGCTCGGACCCTTCATAGCCCGACAATGTAATCCGCCCGTTGATCGGGTTCGCGGCCAGCGCGTCCTTGATCGCGGGGATAAACGCGTTCTGCGCGGCAGCGACCTGCGCGGGGGCCACGCCCATCGCGTCACCAATCGCGGCCAGCCAGTCATGCGTGCCGTCCACGCCAACGGGGGCGGAGCCGACAATGGGACGACCCGCCGCCTCAAACTCGCGAACTGCCGCCGAATAGAATGGGTGGATCGCCGCCACCGCGCCGCAATCAAGCGCGGCATACATCTCGCGCCATTCACGCGTCGGCACCACGGGCCCCGCGGCCAAGCCCATCGGGGCCAGCATCGCGCCGATCATCATCGGGTCGGCGGGGAACATCTCGCCCAGCAGGGTCACGCTGGGGCGGTCCGTCCGGCCCGATTTCGGCGCGGGCACGGGGCCTGCTGCCACTTCCTGGCGGGCATAGTTCAGCATGGCCCCAGCCAACACATCCTTGGCTTCGGCATGGGTCGGAATCCCGAATCCCGGCACGTCGATGCCGATAATCCGCACCCCGTTGATTTCCTTGGGAAGCAACCGCAGCGGCACGCCGCTGGCGGTGGGCACGCACAGGTTCGTCACCACGATCGCATCATAGCGTTCGGGATCAGCCATCTGCTCGACACCTTCGCGGATATCCTCGAACAGCTTGCCCGTGACCAGCGTTTCCGAATTGAACGGCACATAGCCAACCGACCGCCGCGCGCCGTAGAAATGGCTTACGAAGGTCAGGCCATAGACACAGCAGGCCGACCCGCTCAGCACGGTCGCGACACGCCGCATCCGCAGCCCAACACGCAACGACCCGAAGGCCGGGCACATGGATTCGGGCCGGTCATGCGGCCCTTGCGGATAATCCTTGGCAAACTGGTCCAGCACCGCGCCATTGCCCGACGCGCGCGCTTGCGCTTCCATCTGCTCGGCGGGGGCGTGGCAGCCCATGCCGTCTGGGGCCACACCCTCGGGGGCCTCTCCCGCGGGCAGATCACTCTCCATCACCTCGACCTCGGCCTCGGCGGCGGAATCGTAGCTGACCTCGCCCTTCATCTTGCCCGAAATACTCCGGGGGGCGGCCGCAGGCCGGGGGGCAGCGCCCCCCTCTTTCGGGTCGATGCCATCACGCATCGTCATAGACCACTTCCAGACTGACCTTTGTCACTGCGTTCTTGCCGCGCATGTCGGTGTCGGTTGCCGGTTCCAGCACCACGTCACCGCCGGTATCCTTGCTGTCAAACAGCGCCAGCAAACCGTCCTGGTTCAGCGGCGCGGGGCGCACGGGCGGGGCGATGGCCACCGCTTCGGCCAAGCCTTCGAACATCGCGCCCCATTGGCCCTTGCTCGTGCCGACGATCTGGTAATTGGCCGATTTCTTGCGCAAATCATCATCGGCGGGGATCGCGGCCAGCACGGGGATGTCCACGGCTTCGGCAAAGGCTTGCGCCTCGCCCGTCCCGTCATCCTTGTTGATGACCAGACCGGCCACGCCGACATTGCCACCCATCTTGCGGAAATATTCGACCGCCGAGCAGACATTGTTGGCCACATACAGCGATTGCAGGTCGTTCGAGGCGACCAAGATCACCTTTTGCGCCATGTCACGGGCAATCGGCAGGCCGAAACCGCCACAGACCACGTCGCCTAGGAAGTCGAGCAGGACATAGTCGAAATCCCAATCATGGAAGCCCAGCTTTTCCAGCAGTTCAAACCCGTGGATGATCCCGCGACCGCCGCAACCGCGGCCCACTTCTGGCCCGCCAAGTTCCATGGCGAATACGCCGTTGCGCTTGAAGCACACGTCGCCAATCGCCACTTCCTCGCCGGCAAGTTTCTTGGCCGAGGATGTCTCGATGATCGTGGGGCAAGCCTTGCCGCCGAACAAAAGCGAGGTCGTGTCGGATTTCGGGTCGCAGCCGATGAGCAAAACACGTTTGCCCATTTCGGCCATCATGCAAGACAGGTTCGCCAGCGTGAAGGATTTGCCAATCCCGCCCTTGCCATAGATCGCAATGATCTGGGTGTGCTTGGTTGGCTCCGATTGTGGCACTTCCAGCGTAGGCTCTTCATGCGCTTCATCGCGCAGCCGCTGGTCCATGTCTTTCAGGTTCGGAATGTCGAGGGTCATGCAGTTGCCTCCCAGTCGATGATCATCTTCAGGCAGTCAGGATCGCTGAAGGCCGTCTCGTAGGCGGGGCCCGCCGTATCGGGGCGGGCATGGTGGGTAATCAGACCGGACAGGGACAGCTTGCCGCTGTCGATCAGCGCGCGCGTGGCGCTCAGGTCGTCGGATTGCCATTCGGCGGCGATACGCAAACGCACTTCGCGCATGAAGGCGGGCACGAAATTGAACTGGATGGGCTTGGTGTAGAATCCCGCCAGCACCACTTCGCCGCCCTTGGCAATGCGCCCGATCAGGCTGTCGAGCAGCCCTTCGGCGCCGGACGCGTCCATGACCACGTTGTAGTCGCGACGCGGGTCAGCATCGGGGTGGAGAACTTCATAGCCCTCTGCCCCGGATTGTCGCGCAGGGTTGATTTCCCAGACGGTGGGCGCGGGCGCGCCCATCGCAATGGCGATGCGCGCCATCAGGCGGCCCAATACGCCGTGTCCGACAATCAGGTCCGGCACGGTTGCATTCGGACCCGCCAACGCGTGGCGCGCGGTTGCGGCCAGCGCCAGCAGCGCGCCTTCCGGCCCGATGGCGCTGTCCACGCGGGTGACGCGGGCGGCATTGCTGACCAGATGGCGCGACGCCGCGCCAAACAGCCCAAAGACCGGACCCGATTCGCCGGGCGCAAAGCAATTGGCACCTGGCACGAACACACGTTCGCCGGCCCTGTAGCCGCTTTCCGCGCCTGCTTCGATGACTTCGCCGCAAGCCTCGTAGCCCGGAACAAGCGGGTAGCCCATGCCGGGGAATGGCGGCATCTCTCCGGTCCAGAACAGTTTTTCCGTGCCCGTAGACACGCCTGAATGGTCGACGCGGATCACCAGATCCTGCGGTCCCGGTGCCGTCAATTCCACTGCACCCAGCTTCAGCTGGCGCGGGGCGGAAAGAATGATGGCTTGGGTCTGCACGTCTGCTCCTCGTCTGGCATTCAACGGGGCGTCACACGGATGTGACTCGCTCCCTATGTGTAATCTTAATGATACAGCACTTACTGTCAATCTTTATTGACAGTTATTTTGCCCGATCTTTGGGCAGTGCCGGTTTGCGCGCCTCGACAACGCCTGTGACATAGGCACGGGACGCTTTTGGCGCGGATACGTGGATAAAACCGGCTTTTGCGAGCATTGCGCCGATTTCGGCCGCAGAGCGCGTGCGCCCCGTTTGCATCGCCAAAGTGTAAACTGCGAAATACACATCGGTCTGCGGGTCCGGTTTGGCACCGCCCGACATGGGTTCCACCACCAGCACGCGCCCGCCGGGCGGCAGGGCAGCATAGACCGATGCCAGAAGGGCCGCGACCGTGTCATCCGCATGGTCATAGAGCACGCGGACAAGGCTGATCGCATCCGCGCCCTTTGGCAGGGGATCGGTTCGGAACGACCCGCCATGGCGCGTCACGTCCGCGGGCAGCGCGGCTTGCGCGACCACATCGGGCAGGTCGAACAAGGCCAGCGACAGGTCGGGGTAACGCGCCCGCACCGCGCGTAAAAACGCGCCTGTGCCGCCGCCGATGTCCAAAAGCTGGTCTATCCCACGCAGGTCCAGCGCGCGCAGCGCATCTTGCGCGACAAGCCCCTGACTGTCGGCCATCAACTGCGAATAGCGTGCGGCGACCTCTGCATCCATCGGGCCGGTGGCGCCGAACACATAGGGCCAGAAACGCGCCAGATCGGGATCGGTTTCACCGCGCATGAAAGCGACGGGATCGGCCAGATCCTGATACAGCACCGAATGGTGCCGCACCATATCGGCCAGCCCCGGCACGCCCAGAAAGGCCGCGCCGCGCCGCGACAGCTTGAACCGCTGGCCGCGCCGCACCAACACACCCATCCCCGCGCCTGCTTGAGCCAGAATGGCCATGCGCTCGGGCGGAACATTGGCGCGGGTGGCCAACGCCTCTGCCGTTGCAGGCCCATCGGCAAGCATGTGCAGCACCCGCAATTCGACCAGCGCGGTCAGCATCTGGCTTTGCACGAATCCCTGCATAAGGTCGAAAAGCGCTGCCCCCTCGGATCGGGCAATGCCCCGCAACCCCGGAACACGCGCGCAAAATGCTTGGAATTTGCGGGATGCCGCCAGCCGATTGACCAGCCCGGCCGGGCGGAACGGCTGGTCCAGGGCGGTCATGTCCGACATGGGTCAGACCCGCGCCGGGGCGACGGGCGTCATGCGTTCGGCATAAAGCCGGACAAGCTGGGCCAACTGCCCTTCGCCGGGGCAGGACGGGATGGACGCAATCGCACCCGACAGAATGTCCTGCAGGTGCTTGATCGCGCCCTGCACGCCCAGTTCCTCGACCGCAGAGGGCCGGGCATTGGCCACGTCCTGCCCTGCGGGCTTGCCAAGCGCCTGTTCATCGTAAAGCGCGTCGCGCAGGTCATCGGCCACTTGAAACGCCTCGCCAATGCGCGCGCCAAGTTCTTCCCAAGGCTCCGGGTCTTGTCCGGCCGCCAGCGCGCCCATCTGGGTGGCGGCGACGAACAGCGCGGCGGTTTTCGAACGGTGATAGGCGCGCAAGTCCACCTGTGCCTCGCTCTCCCATCCCTGCCCCGCACAAATGCCATGTGGCATGCCGGTATGCCGCGACAACAACCGCACAAGGCGCAACGCGCGCGCTGCATCTGCGTCGTCAGCGCCACCAAGTTCTTCAAAGGCCGCGATAATCAGGCTGTCGCCGGTCAGCACCGCCAAGGGTTCGGAAAACGCCAGATGCACGGTCGGCTTGCCGCGCCGGAAATCGGCATTATCGAAGGCGGGCAGATCATCATGGACAAGGCTGGCGCAATGGATCAGCTCCAGCGCAATTGCCGCCGAATCGGATAGTGCCGGACGATCATCGCCGCAAGCCTTGGCGACCGACAGGCAGATGGTGGGACGGATGCGCGCGCCCCCAGGTGTAACCGCATAATGCAAGGCCGCCGCCAAGCGCCCCGGCACTGCCCCATCGGGGGACGCTTGCCCTTGGGCACGGGCAATCGCCGCGCTCATCGCCGTGTCAATTCGGTGGCTCAGGTCCATGGCGACCTCCCTTTGGCTGGCATCTGTCAGAACAATTGGACATGTATGTGTAAATTATACTGGACAGTTTCGCACAAAGAGTCAAGAATTCCTGACATGAGCTTTGACAATCACAGCATCGCCATTATCGGCGCGGGTATGGGCGGGCTGGCTGCGGCGATCCGTCTGGCTGCGGCGGGCCGCGATGTAACGGTGTATGAAGCGCATGGCTGGCCCGGCGGCAAGATGCGCACAGTGCCGTCCGACGCTGGCCCGGTTGATGCGGGCCCCACCGTGCTGACCCTGCGCGATGTGCTGGACGATCTGTTCGCGGCCGCGGGCACTGCAACGCAGGACCATCTGACGTTGAACGCCCTGCCCGTTTTGGCACGCCACTATTGGGCCGATGGCACCAAGCTGGACCTGACGCATGACGCGGGCCAGAACGCGGATGCGATCACGCAGGCGTTTGGCGCGCGCGCGGGCCACGACTTTGCCCGCTTCAGCGCTGAGACGCGCAGCTTGTTCGACGCGTTCGATGCGCCCATCATGCGCCGTGCGACGCCCAGCGTTCTGGGGGCGGCGCGCGCCGCACTTGCAAACCCAAAGATCCTGCCATGGCTGGTGCCGGGGCGGTCGCTGCACAGCATGCTGAACGCCCGCTTGTCGGACCCGCATCTGCGGCAGCTATTCGGGCGCTACGCGACATATGTCGGGGGCAACCCGCTGCTGGCCCCTGCGGTGCTGGGGCTGGTCTGGCAGGCGGAGGCAGCGGGCGTCTGGGCGGTCAAAGGCGGCATGGCGCGACTGGCGCAGACCCTGGCCGAGTGTTTGGAGCGGCTGGGCGGACGGCTGCGGCTGCATACGCCGGTTGCACGCATTCTGACGGAAAAAGGCCGCGCCACCGGGCTGCATCTGGCCGATGGCAGCGAAATTGCCTGCCGCCAGATTATCTTCAACGGGGATCCGGCGGCGCTGCCCTATCTGCTCGACACCCCGCCCAAGGCGCCCAAGCCGCGCCAGACCCGACCACGCAGCCTGTCGGCGCGGGTCTGGACCTTTGCTGCCAAGGTTGCGCCCACAGGCTTGGGCCGCGATGCGCTGGCCTATCACACGCTGTTTTTTGCCGATGACACCGATGCGGAATTCAGCCCGCTGGCGCAAGGGCAAACACCGCCCGACCCGACCATCTATGTCTGCGCGCAGGACCGCGCGCAGGGCGTGGCACCGGACGGGGCGGAGCGGTTTCAATTCATCCTCAATGCGCCCGCTACGCGCACCGGCACACCCGAGACGGAGGTTTCATGCCAAACCCATCCATGCGACCGGCTGGCCCGTTTCGGCCTGCATCTGACCCCGCGCCCCGGCCCGGACAGCCTGACCACTCCGGCGATGTTCGCGGGGCTGTTTCCGCGCAGCCAGGGGGCACTTTACGGGCTATCACCGAACGGTGCGCAAGCAACGTTTCTGCGGCCCACGGTGCGCACACGGGTCAAGGGCCTGTATCTGGCGGGGGGCGGGGTGCATCCGGGAGCGGGCGTGCCGATGGCGTTGATGTCGGGGGGGCACGCGGCGGCAGCTGTGCTCAGCGACCCGATTTCCGCCGACAGGTCGGCCCCAACGGGTATGCGTGGTGGTATGTCGACGGGATCAGCGATTGTGGCACCCGTGCCGTCTCGGTCATCGGGTTCATAGGCTCGGTTTTCTCGCCATGGTATAAATGGTCCGGACGGCGCGAGCCGCAGAACCATTGCTGCATCAACGTGGCAACCTACGGCCCCAAGGGGCGCTTTACGATGACAGACCGGGGGCGCGCGGCGTTGCGCCAGTCCGAAGATGTGTTCGAGGTCGGCCCGTCCTCCATGCGTTGGGAGGGCGACAAGCTGGTGATCGAGGTGAACGAGATTTCCTCTCCCCCGCTGATCAGCCGCGTGCGCGGCACGATCACGCTGCACCCCGAAGCGCTGTTCGGCCAGACCCACGCCCTGACACCCGATGGCGCGCATCATTGGCAGCCCTTCGCGCCCATCGCGCGCATCGAGGTGGATCTGTCGCCCGGCCAAACATGGCAAGGGCACGGCTATTTCGACGCCAATTTCGGATCGGCGGCGCTGGAGGATGATTTCAACTACTGGACATGGGGGCGTTTCCCGCGCAGCCACGGGGCCACATGTTTTTATGACGCGGTGCTGCGTGACGGATCCGAGCAATCGACCGCGCTGCATTTCCACCGTGACGGGCGGATGGAGCATATCACTGCCCCGCCGCGTGCCCGCTTCGCGCGCAGCCTCTGGGCCGTGCGGCGCGAAACGCGGGCGGATAAGGGCGTCACGCCGCGTCAGGTCATGCCGATGCTGGACGCACCGTTCTACACCCGCTCTGCCGTGCAGACGACGATTGACGGCGAGCATTCTGTCGGTGTTCACGAGGCGCTGGACCTGCGCCGGTATGCGCAACCGCTGCTCAAGCCCATGCTGGCGGTGCGCGTTCCCCGCCGCGCAGGCTGGCGGTTCGCTGACGCCGCCGGATAAAGCCGCGCAATTTGGGCTTCAGCACGTACCGTCGCGCCTTAGCCGACCACCTGCCCGTCATCCAGTCGCAGCACGCGGTCCATGCGGCGGGCGAGGTCCAGGTTATGCGTGGCAATCAGCGCCGACAGGCCGGTTTCGCGCACAAGGTCCATCAGCGCGCCAAAGACCTGGTCCGAGGTTGTCGGGTCCAGATTGCCCGTCGGCTCGTCTGCCAGCAACAGCCCCGGCGCATTGGCCAGCGCGCGGCAGAAGGCGACGCGCTGCTGCTCGCCCCCCGACAGGGCGGCGGGGCGGTGGCCTGCGCGCCCGGCAACGCCCACCCGGTCCAGAAGTTGCTGCGCGCGCGCGGATGCCTGCGCGCTGCCAACGCCGTTGGCCAGTTGCGGCAGCACGATATTTTCCAGCGCCGAGAATTCCGGAAGCAGATGGTGAAACTGGTAGATAAACCCGATCTGGCCGCGCCGCGCGGCGGTGCGGGCATCATCGCCCAGCCGGGTCATGTTAGTGCCGTCCACCAGCACATTCCCGGTATCGGGCGTGTCAAGAAGTCCGGCAATGTGCAGCAACGTCGACTTGCCTGCGCCAGACGGCGCCACCAGCGCGACCACCTCGCCCCTGTCCAGCGTGACCGAGACATCGCGCAGCACACGCACCTCACCCGGTTTGCCGGCGTTGTAGGTCTTGCAGATGCCTTCGAGCACAAGGGCACGGTCCAGCGCAGGATCACTCATAGCGCAACGCCTCTACAGGGTTCATGCGGGCGGCACGACGCGCGGGAAAGATGGTTACGATAAAGGACAGCGACAAAGACAAAGCCACCGATTTCAGCACATCTTCCAGCCGCAACTGGGCGGGCAGCGCATAGATGCCGCGAATGGCCGGGTCCCACACCCCGCCGCCGGACACATAGTTCACAAGGCTAAAAATCGGGTCTATGTAGATGACAAAGACACAGCCCAGCACCACACCCGCAAGTGTGCCAAGCAAGCCCACACTGGCCCCGCAGATGAAAAATACCCGCAGGATGGACCCTTCGGTCAGCCCCATGGTGCGCAGAATGCCAATGTCGCGGCCCTTGTTCTTGACCAGCATGATAAGGCCGGAAATGATGTTCATCGCCGCAATCAGCACAAGGATCGAGAGGATGACGAACATCACGTTATCCTCCACCTCGAGCGCGCGCAGGAATGACCCCGCGCTGTCGCGCCATGTCCAGAGCATGGCCCGCTCGCCGCTGGCCCGCAGAAGCGGCGCGCGCAGGCTGTCAATCTCGTCAGGATTCTCGACCATGACCTCCATCTCGTCGGCCACACCATCGCGGTTGAAATAGATCTGCGCGTCAGAAAACGGCATATAAAGCCTGGTGCGGTCGATGTCGTAGCGCCCGGCGGTGAAGATATACACCACCTCGTAGGCCGAAATGCGCGGGCTGGTCCCGAACGCCGTGCGCACCCCGTCGGGGGAAATAAGCCGGATACTGTCGCCGACGCCAAGGTTCAGCTCTCGCGCCACGCCCGACCCGATCGCAACGCCGTCGCTGAACCGCCCGATATCGCCCGAAGAGAATTCGGGATTGGCGACGCGCGGCAAGGTTGCCAGATTATCGGGGCTGATGCCGAACACCTCTACCCCGGTATTGCGGCTGTTGGCAGAGGCCATGACCTGCCCTTTGATCAGCGGAGCAACCCGCGTGACACCGGGGATCTCGGCCAACCGCTCGGCCATTTCGTCATAATCTTCAATCACGCGGCTGGTGCGCCCCGCTTCATCCACATGGACGGCGGAATACACCGTGACATGGGCATTCGCGCCCAGAATGGTATCGACGAATTCGGCGCGGAACCCCGAGCGCACGGCCAGAGTGGCGATAAGCGCGAAGACCGCAAGCATGACGCCGACGAATGAAATGACCGTCATCACGCTGACGCCGCCTTCGGCCCGGCGCGCGCGCAGGTAGCGCCACGCGATCATCCACTCGAAGGACGCGAAGGGCGGGGTGCTATGGGACATGAGCGGCTCTGGGGTTCGGGGCTGAGGGTTTGTCCCCGTCTGTCTAGCCCCTGCCCGCCACAAGCGCAAAGGCAAAGCACATCAAGGCGACTTGAACTTGGCGACATTTACGGTCACGGTTCCGCAACCAATCTGTGACAAGGTCACTCCATGCAATCCTATTCACGTGGCATCCGCAGCTTGCGCGGCCTTCTGGTTGAATTGATCGGGCTGTATCGTCGGCAGACGCGGGATATTCCGCTTCAGGTCTCTCAGGCGCTGGAGATCCAGCGCGATACCGTCGCGGCGATCGAAGAATTGCGCGGCGCGCCACTGATGGACTGCGATATTCTGGAAATCGGTCCCGGTCAGACGCGGCTGTTCCTGATGGCCACCGGGCTGACCAACCGCGCGATCGGCGTGGATATGGAACGCACGCCCGACCGGCTGGGGCCGGCGGCGCTGTGGCGTATCTGGCGTCAGAATGGCAGCTTGCGGCTGGTCAAGACGCTCGGGCGCTCTGTCATGGGCATAGACCGGCGCACGCGGGCCGAACTGGCGCGGCAACTGGGGGTGCGGCCTGCGCAGTTGCACAACCGGATCGTGCAGGGCGACGCGCAGGCGCTGCCCTTTGAGGATTCCAGTTTCGATGCCGTTGTCTCGACCTCGGTGTTCGAACATCTGGAACACCCCGATCAGGCCGCCGCCGAGGTGGCGCGCGTGCTGCGCCCCGGCGGTGTGGCCCGGATGATCACCCACCTGTATACCAGCCATACCGGCGCGCATGACACGCGCCTGTTTCTGGACCCGCACGCTCTGCCGCCATGGCCACATCTGCGCGCAGGCACACGCGACATGGTGCAGTCAAATTCCTACCTGAATGAATGGCGGCTGGCCGATTACCGGCGCGCGTTCAAGGACCAATGGCCGGGGCATTCGGACTGGTTGGGGATAGAGGACTATCCCGCGCAATCGGATCTGGACCGGCTGCGCGCGGCCGGCGAGTTGGAAGGCTTTGTCGATGACGAATTACGCGCTTCCGTGCTGATAACAAGCTGGCGCAAACCGGGCGGCTGATGCGCCTCAATATCCCAGCGCCTGATAGGTCCAATCCGTGTCGGCATCCGGGCGTGCCGCAAGCATGATCGCCAATGCGCCGCTATCACGGTCAAGGCGCACATCGCTCGAAAACCCCAGATCACCGCCCGAATGCCCGACCAGCGGGCCGTCGATTTCAAGGCCAGTGCCATAGCCCGCGCCCGTAGGGTCATGCAGAAGGTCTGCCATCAGGACCGGCGGCAACAGCGCGCCACCGAAGAGTGCGCGATAAAACCGCGCCAGGTCGCGGGCAGAGCCGATCACGCCGCCATCGCCCATCCCTTGGGTGATGTAGTAATCGCGCACGTTCCGACCATCCTCTACCGCTGCGGGAAAATCGCTGGGCAGAGGGCCCGACCCGAACACGAAGGCGGTTTCCATACCTGACGGATCAAAGACCAGATCGCGCATCACCTGCGCGTAGTCCTGCCCAGTCAAATGTTCCAGTATCAGCCCCAGCAGCACGTAATTGGTGTTGGAATAGTCAAAGCCTGCGCCCGGCGCGAAGACAGGTTCCATGCCATGGGCATAAGTCAGGGCCACGCGCGGGTTGTGCACTGCACGGCCCTGCGCCAGCGCATCTTCGACAAAAGCGTCGCCCAGATAATCCGGCAACCCGCTGGTCATGGTCAGCAGATGGCGCAGCGTCAGGGTATTGGGCAGGTCCAGATCGTCCGCAATGCCATCGGGCAGATAGGTTTGCGCGGCGTCCTCCAGTTGCAAACGCCTCTGCCCGACAAGGTGCAGGACTGCGACCGCCGTCATCGTCTTGCCGATAGAGGCGAGCGCGAAGGGCGTATCCGGCCCCGCGCCGCCCGCACCATCTACCCAGAGTGTCCCATCTGCGTCTTGCAGAAACCGGACCTGTGCCGTGTCAGCGGACTGGACCCCGCTGCCCAAAAGGGTCAGCACACAGGCAAATGCCGCAATCAGACCCTTCATCACCCGCGCCTTTCATGGACAGGAAATCGCGCATCGTGGTGCACCGCGAAAGGAACCGGGGGGTTTCCCCCCGGCGTCGCGACATCAGCCCTTGGGGCCGATCATATCCTCTGGCCGCACGACGCGGTCGAAGGTTTCGGCATCGACGAAACCCAAAGCAATCGCCTCTTCTTTCAAAGTGGTGCCGTTTTTATGCGCCGTCTTGGCCACTTTGGTGGCGTTGTCATAGCCGATGGTCGGCGCAAGCGCCGTGACAAGCATCAGCGATTCCTTCATCAGCTTGTCGATGCGGTCCACGTTGGCGCGGGTGCCCACGACCATATTGTCAGTGAAGGATGACGCCGCATCCCCCAGAAGCTGCATGCTCTGCAACACGTTGTAGGACATCATCGGGTTGTAGACGTTCAACTCGAAATGCCCCTGCGACCCGGCGAAACCCACCGCCGCATCATTGCCCATGACATGCGCGCAGACCATCGTCAGCGCTTCGGCCTGCGTGGGGTTGACCTTGCCGGGCATGATGCTGGACCCCGGCTCATTCTCCGGCAGGATCAACTCGCCCAGCCCCGAACGCGGGCCAGAGCCGAGCAGCCGCATATCATTGGCGATCTTGAACAGGCTTGCGGCGACCGTTTTCAGCGCGCCGCTAAACATGACCATCGCGTCATGCGCGGCCAAAGCCTCGAACTTGTTGGGTGCGGTCACGAACGGCAGATCGGTGATCTGCGCGATATGACCCGCGACCGCCATGTCCCAGCCCTTGCGCGTATTCAGGCCGGTGCCAACGGCAGTGCCGCCCTGCGCCAGCTCGTAGATGTGCGGCAGGCACATTTCCACGCGCGCAATACCCATTTTCACCTGATGCGCATAGCCGCCAAATTCCTGCCCCAGCGTCAGAGGTGTCGCATCCTGCGTATGGGTGCGGCCGATCTTGATGATGTCCTTGAATTCCTCGGATTTCGCGGCCAGCGCATCATGCAGCTTGGCCAGCCCCGGCAACAGCACGTCGCGCGCCAGCATGCCGATGGCGACATGCATCGCGGTCGGGAATGTATCATTGCTGGACTGGCCCATATTGCAATGGTCATTGGGGTGGACAGGGTCTTTCGACCCCATCTCGCCGCCCAGAATCTCGATCGCGCGGTTGGAAATCACCTCGTTCGCGTTCATGTTGCTTTGGGTGCCGGACCCCGTCTGCCACACGACCAGCGGAAAATTGTCATCGAACTGGCCGTTGAACACCTCGGTCGCCGCTTGCACAATCGCCGCGCCCCGACGGTCATCCAGCGTTCCCTGCTGCATGTTGACCAGTGCGCAAGCCCATTTGATCGCGCCGAGAGCGCGGATGATGGGCACCGGCTGCCGTTCCCATCCAATCGGAAAATTGATGATAGAGCGCTGCGTCTGCGCACCCCAATACTTGTCGGCGGGCACGTCCAGCGGGCCAAAACTGTCGGTCTCAACGCGGATGGTGGTCATTGCGGCGCTCCTTGCGGCTGTTTGTGCTTGGCTTAGCGCCAAGTTGCCGCAAGATCAATCAGCATACAGCCGCATACCGCCTACTTGCGGAACTGGTCCAGACTGACGACATCGGCGCTTTTTTCCTCGCGCTCGGCATCTTCCAGCATCGGCGCTTCCAGATCGTCGTCATCCTCGTCATCGGCGTCGTCATCCTGCTGCAACTCGAACCGCAGGCCGAATTCGACCGACGGGTCGACGAAGGTCGAGATGGCGTCGAACGGGATATACAAGGGTTCCGGCGCATTGCCGAAATTGAGCGTGATGGCAAAGCCGTTCGGGTCCACCACAAGGTTTTCGAACCAGTGCTGCACCACGAGAGTTATCTCTTCGGGGTAGCGGTCGCGCAGCCAGTCGGCCATCTGCACGTCGGGATGGCCGGTATCGACAGTAATGAAGAAATGATGCTCGCCGGGCAAACCATCTTCCGCCACACGGTCCATCACGGACCGGATCAGACCGCGCATGGCGTCATGCATCAGGTTGCCATAGTCGATTTCACCACTCATGCCGATCTTGCCTTCTCTCTCGCTATGCGCACCAACATAACCGAGTCGGACCCAAATGAAAGGGGCGCAATCGGGTTCGGTCACAAAATGCGGGGAAAGTGCAGGCTTCTGTTGCCAGGTGCCTGCGAACCCCGCCTTACGCGGCTAAGCGCAAGGGCTTAAGTTTCGGTTTGGTTACTGCTTACGCAGCAACTGCTACCGGAGCACGGTTGTCATTTGCAACTGTACGTTTTGCACCGATAACGGTGGTGGCTCACCGAGGCAAAGCATAACCCCTTTACACGTTCGTCGATCCTGTTTCGGCCCCATGATCCCCAAATGAAGGATGTTGGTGGAGCCGCCGGGTACCGCCCCCGGGTCCGATCCGCTTATTCCGAGCGCGTTTATGCCCATAGTCCCTTGCGAGACATGACAGATGTAAGCGCCTCGGGCGACCAGTGCAAGGGGGCGCGCAAACGGGCCATGCGTCGGCTGCCCTTGGATTATGCGCCAAGCCCCGCTCCGGGGTTTGTGATCGTTGCGTGATCGGGTTGCGCTTGTTTATGAGAATGATTTGCATTTACGTTGACGTTGCGACTTATTCGCAATAGATATCATCCAAGATCAAGGAGAACTGTTTCGATGCGTGCCATGACACGTTTTTTCAAAGGCCTGACGCTCGCCGCTGCCGCTGCCCTGTTTTCGGCCCCTCTGGCGGCGCAAGACCGGGTGCAAGTGGTGGCCACCACGGGAATGATCGCCGACACCGCCCGCGCCGTGGGCGGCGACTTGGTCGAGTTGCAAGCGCTGATGGGTCCGGGCGTGGACCCGCATGCTTTCCGCCAGACCCGCACCGACATTGTCGCACTGGCCCGTGCCGATCTGGTGCTGTGGAACGGCCTGTTTCTGGAAGCGCAGATGGAAGATTTCCTTCTGGAACTTGGGGAAACCGGAAATGTCGTGGCCGTGACAGAGGCATTGGCGCAAGATCGCCTTCTGGCCTCTGAGGATTACGAGGGCCGCTTCGACCCGCATGTCTGGATGGACCCGGCGCTCTGGGCAGATGTGACACTGGCAATACGCGACGCGCTGAGTGTGACACTGCCCGAGGGCGCCGACACATTCGCTGCCAACGCCGATGCTTACCTGCAAGAGCTTGCGCAGCTGGCAAGCTATTCGGACGAGGTTCTGGCCAGCGTGCCGCAGGATGCGCGCATTCTTCTGACATCGCATGACGCATTCGGCTATTTCGGGGCAGCTTACGGGTTCGAGGTGGTTGGCATTCAGGGCCTGTCCACCGCGTCAGAAGCCGGTCTGCGGCGCATTGCCGATCTGGTCGATATGCTGGTTGCGCGCGACATCGGCGCGGTGTTTGTCGAAACCTCTGTCAGCGACCGCAACATTCGCGCGCTGATCGAAGGGGCGGCGGCACAGGGCCACGAAGTCATCATCGGCGGCGAATTGTTTTCCGACGCCATGGGCGAAACCGGCAGCTATGAAGGAACCTATATCGGGATGATCGACCATAACGTGACCACCATCGCGCGCGCGCTTGGCGGCAGCGCCCCTGAACGCGGAATGAACGGACAGCTTGCCCAATGACGGATTTGCCCGCTCATAGCCCCCTTGCGGTGCGCGGCCTGAGCGTGACCTATGGCGACAAACCCGCCGTGCAGGCGGTGGACGCCACCTTCCCACGCGCGGCCCTGTCTGCGATTATCGGGCCGAACGGGGCGGGCAAATCTACCTTTCTAAAGGCCTGCCTTGGCATAATCCCGCGCCTGTCGGGCGAGGTGTCGATCTTTGGACAACCCTTTGCACAAGCGCGCGGGCGCGTGGCCTATGTGCCGCAACGCGCCAGTGTCGACTGGGATTTTCCGACAACCGCGCTGGAGGTGGTCCAGATGGGCCAATACCGCCGTGCGGGGCTGTGGGGTCGGCTGTCGGGCAGCGCCCGCGCGCAGGCGTTGGACTGTTTGAACCGCGTTGGCATGGCAGATTTCGCCACCCGCCAGATCGGACAATTATCGGGCGGACAGCAACAACGCGTGTTTCTGGCCCGTGCCCTGGCCCAAGAGGCCGATCTTTATCTGCTCGACGAGCCGTTCGCCGGGGTGGATGCCGCGACAGAGCGCGCGATTGTCGATGTGCTGCGCGGGCTGCGCGCCGAGGGGAAATCGGTCATCGCCGTGCATCATGACCTGTCCACGGTCGAAGACTATTTCGACCATGTGTTCCTTATCAACCAGCGTGCGATGGCCGAAGGGCCGGTTGCCCGTGCCTTCACCCCCGATGCATTGCACGCCACGTATGGCGGTCGGCTCGGTCTGGCAGCCGCCCCGCAGACGGTGCAGGCAGCGGAATGAGCCTGGTTCTGGATGCGCTGACTTTGCAAGCGGGCTATAACGCCGCGCTGGTCGCCACAGGTGCGGCGCTGCTTGGTGTGGCCGCCGGAGCGTCGGGCAGCTTCTTGCTGTTGCGCAAGCGGGCACTTGTGTCGGACGCGGTCGCGCATGCTGCGTTGCCGGGCATTGTTCTGGCCTTCATGGTGATGGTGGCCTTTGGCGGTGCGGGCCGGTCGCTGGCGGGGCTGTTGCTGGGTGCGGCCCTAAGCGGCGGCGTGGGCCTGCTGGCCATGACATGGATCACCAAGCGCACCCGGCTGGCCGAAGATGCCGCCATCGGCGCGGTTCTGGGCGTGTTTTTCGGCGCGGGCGTGGTGTTGCTGACACTGGTGCAGACCATGCAGGCCGGGCGTCAGGCCGGGCTGGAAGGGTTTTTGCTGGGGTCCACCGCAGGGATGCTGCGCGAGGATGCGATCCTGATTGCGCTTGGCGGCGCGGTGGTGCTGGCGTTGTGCTGGCTTATGCGCCGCCCCATGACGCTGGTGGCGTTTGACCCCGCCTATGCCGCCACGCTTGGCTATAACACGCGCGCGATTGACCTTGCGATGATGGGTCTGGCAACAGCGGTCACGGTCATCGGGCTGAAGCTGGTCGGGCTTGTGCTGATCGTGGCGCTGCTGATCATCCCGCCCGCCGCCGCCCGCTTCTGGACCGAACGCACCGGCGTCATGGTCTGGGTTGCGGGCGGTATCGGCGGGGCGGGTGCCTATCTTGGGGCGGCCATCTCGGCCACCGCGCCCGCCCTGCCCACCGGCCCGATCATCGTGCTGGTTCTGGCGGCGGGGTTCACATTGTCGATGCTGTTTGCCCCCGCGCGCGGCATCCTGGGCGGGGCGCTGCGCCATGCGAGGCTGCGCCGCCAGATGCAAAGGGGCGAATAATGGGGGCGGAATTCGTTCAATTCTCGCTGACCCCCATCCTGATCGGGATGTTTGCGGCCATGGCCTGCGCCCTGCCCGGCAACTTCCTGATCCTGCGCCGACAGGCCCTGATCGGCGACGCAATCAGCCATGTCGTCTTGCCCGGCATCGTCGTGGGCTTTCTGGTCAGCGGCACGATCGCGGCGGGACCGATGGGGCTTGGCGCGGCAGGCGCGGCCCTTGTCGCCGTGGTACTGATAGAGGCGATCCGCCGCTTTGGCAGGGTCGAACCGGGCGCTGCGATGGGCGTTGTGTTCACAACCATGTTCGCCGCCGGCGTGCTTTTGCTGGAACAAACCGGAAGCGCGCAGGTGCATCTGGACGTGGAACATGCGCTGATGGGCAATCTTGAACAGTTGATCTGGCTGCGCGCGTCTGGCTGGGCGTCACTGACCGACCCTGCGGCACTGGCCACCCTGCCCCCCGAATTGACGCGCATGGCGCTGGCTTGCGCGGTTATCACTGGTCTGGTGCTGGCCTTCTGGCGCTGGCTGAAAATTGCGACCTTTGACGAAGGCTTCGCGCAGTCGCTGGGCATTCCCACGGGCGCTTTGGGCTTTGGGTTGGTGATTGCCGCCGCCCTTGCCGCCGTGGCCGCGTTTCAGGCGGTGGGGTCCATTCTGGTCATCGCCATGTTCATCTGCCCGCCCGCCGCGGCACGGTTGATGACCAACTCTCTGACATCCCAAGTCTGCTGGTCGCTGCTATTCGCCGCGCTCTCGGCCATCTTCGGCTATGTGCTGGCAGGCTACGGCCCACTCTGGCTGGGCGGGCAGCACGCGGTGTCCGCCGCCGGCATGATTGCCGTGGTGTCAGGCATAATTCTTGGGCTGGCGGCGCTGCTCGGACCGTGCCGCAAGGGCGCACAGGCAATCTGACCGGATCAGCCGCCCTGCATCATCTTTTCATGCACCGCTTGCATGCCGCGCTCGGCCATGTCGCTGACCTCGGCCGCATGGACATGCAAAGCTGCCACCATTTCGGGATCGTCAGAGGTCTGCACCACGACGATTCCTGCCTCTGTCATCTCGATCTCTGTCTCGATCGCGTCGGGACGTTCGAAGAAAATGTCTAGCGTCCGGCTTTGGATAGCGATCTGCGGATCGCGCCCCTCTTCCACCCACGCGATCATGCCGACAACATGGCTGATAAGAGCGGCCATCACATCGGGATCGGTCGCGCTTGTGACGGTGCGAATTCCATTGGGAAGCAGGTCGACCTCGCGGCGCAGGGTCTGGAAGTTGCGGAACATCACTGCGAGTTCTTCGCTTTCCAGCTCCGTCGCATCAAGGCCGCGCAAACCGGGCATGGCCGCCTCGTCATGGCCGGTGCCGTCCGCTCCGTGCCTATGCGCATGGATTCCGCCATGCCCTATCATCTGCGCAATGGCGCGGTGGTCGGACAGGTAAAAGGCCGCTCCAAGCGCGCCTGCTCCAAGCAGAACACCGGCGATCACGGCCTGTTTCAGATGCATGTCTCTCTTCCACTCACATGTCGCCATATTGCACGGCTTTGGGGCTGGGACACGCGCAATCTATGGCCGTCACACGATTGTGCGGGCAGCGCGCTAGCTCGGCAGTTTGTCGCGCAGAAACGACAAAGCCAGTGACAGCCCGTCATGCGCGATGCCATGCGCCGTGCCTTTGGAAATGTGGCTGTAGGTCTCGAACCCTTCGGCGACCAGCGCGTCGGCGGCCTCGGGCAAAGAGGCAACCGGCACCACGTCGTCCTGATCGCCATGGACCAGCAACACTGGCGGGCGGCTGACGGTTTCGGCCTCTAGCAACTCTGGCGCAAGCAAACGGCCCGAAAAACCGACAATGGCCGCTACGGGCGCGGCGCGGCGTGGCGCGACATGCAGGCTTAGCATCGTGCCTTGGGAGAAACCAACCAGCGCCAGCGCCTCGGGGGCAAGCCCCTCGGTTTCCAGAATACCGTCCAGAAAGGCGTTGAAATCCTCCGCAGCCGCGACAAGCCCCGCGCGCGCCTGCTCTTCGGATGAGCCGTCGATCCACGGGATCGGGAACCATTGGAACCCCATGGGGTTTGCGGCGCTGCGCTCTGGCGCGTCGGGCGCGTAGAACACAGTATTCGGCATGTGTGGCCCCAACGGATCGGCCAGCCCCAACAGGTCGGACCCATCCGCGCCATAGCCATGCACGAACACCACCGCAGAGCTTGCTTTGCCCCCGTTTGCCGGTCCGCGCTTTTCCGATTGCAATACCCGTGTCATATGACGCCTTCCCTGTCGGTTTCCACCCGGTAATAGGCCCACAATAGCCCCGCCGCAACCGTGCGCCACGGCGACCACGCCTCGGCCATGCGGCGCATGGGGGCCTCTCGCGGGCGGTCGGGCAACTCGAACAGGCGGCGCGCGGATTCTTGCAGCGCCAGATCGTTGGGCGCGAAGACATCGGCGCGGCCAAGGCTGAACATCGCGTAGATCTCGGCGGTCCAGCGGCCAATGCCGGTGACTTGCACCAAGGTCGCCGTCACCTCGGCATCGGGCGCGTGGCGCAGCGCGTCAAAATCGATCCCCGCCTCTGCCAGCGCCCTTGCATAGCGGATTTTCTGGCGCGACAGGCCGGGGGCGCGCAACGTCTCGTCATCGGAGGCCAGAACGGCCTCTGGCGTGGTCAGGCCCGCCGCCTCCATCCGCTCCCAGATGGCGCGCGCGGCATGGGTGCTGACCTGCTGGCCAATGATCGCCCCCAAGAGATGCGCGAACCCCTCGGGCCTGCGCCGCAGCGGCGGAGTGCCTGTCAGCGCCAACGCATGGGCAAAACGCGGCTCGCGCGCGGCCAGCCATTCCGCCCCTTCGGCCATGCAATCCTCTGTGGTCAGGATGCGGCCAATCGGCGCCGGTTCATTGCACATGTAAAACACCTCTTCCAAACGGGCCAGAGCCGCGCTAATCCTGCGCGCATGACAGATACGATTGCAACCCCCGCCAATGCCCGCGCAAAACGCAACGTCCTCGTGCTTGTGGCCGCGCAGGCCGTGGTCGGGGCGCAACTGCCGGTCATGTTCATCATCGGCGGGCTTGCAGGGCAGATGCTGGCTCCCAACCCGTGTTGGGCCACGCTGCCCATTTCGATGATCGTGCTCGGGTCCATGCTGGCCGCGACGCCGCTTGCGGGCATTATGCAAGCCTACGGTCGGCGCGCCGGGTTCTGGCTGGCTTGTGCCTGCGGTGCGGCGGGCGCGATGCTGGCGGCGTATGGGTTGTATCAGGGGGCGTTCCTGATCTTTCTGGCCGGCAGCTTGCTGTCGGGCGTCTACATGTCCGCCAACGGGTTCTACCGCTTTGCCGCGACAGACACCGCCACCCCGGAATTCCGCCCCAAGGCGATTTCCTATGTTATGGCGGGCGGGTTGTTTTCAGCGATCTTCGGGCCTCAACTGGTTTCGGCCACCTCCGATTCCATGGCGATCCCCTTTCTGGGCACCTATCTGGCGGTCATCGTGCTGAACGTCGCGGGCGCGGCGCTGCTGGGGTTTCTGGACATCCCGACACCCCCCAAAGCCGAAGAGGGCGCCTTTTCTGGCCGCCCTGTGCGCGAATTGCTGTCCAGCCCGGTGATCGCGGTCGCGATCATCTGTGGCACGGTGTCGTATGCACTGATGAACCTTGTCATGACCTCTACCCCTTTGGCGGTGGTCGGCTGCGGGTTTGAAACCGGCGACGCGGCCAATATCGTCTCTGCGCATGTTCTGGCGATGTATGCGCCGTCATTCTTTACCGGCCATCTGATCGCGCGGTTCGGCTCGCGGGTTATCGTGGCGGCGGGACTGGTCATCCTGGCACTGGCGGGCGCAGTTGCCATGTCGGGGGTAGAGCTGGAGCAGTTCTACATCGCCCTGATCCTGCTGGGGATTGGCTGGAATTTCGGCTTTATCGGTGCAACCACAATGCTGACCGCTGCCTATTCGGTGGAAGAGCGTGGGCGCGTTCAGGGGTTGAACGACATGATCGTGTTCGGCGGCGTGTTTCTGGCCTCGCTCAGTTCGGGCAGCCTGATGAATTGCTCTGGCGGGACCACGCAAACCGGATGGCAACTGGTCAACATGGCGATGGTGCCGTTTCTGGTGCTGGCGGGGTCTGCGCTGATCTGGCTTGCGGCACGCCCCAAGGACGCCTGAAACCCGCCTGACGCAACGTGATATACCTGTTTCACTTGCGCGCCCTCCGTGCCGGTGCTTTTCTGTGCGCTACAAAAACGCCGGAACGGGAGGGGGAAGGCATGCGGGATTTCAGATCACCCGAGGATGTGCGCACGGTCGAGGCCGAAAGCACATGGGATACGCGCGACTTGCCTGTGTCGGTCTATGACGCGCTGACCCGCGCGCGCGACCGCTTCGGGGACCGCCCGGCGATCTCGTTTCAGCTATTCTCTGACCCAAAGGCCAAGGCCGAAACCTACACATGGTCGCAGCTTCACAACCGCGTCACGCAGGCAGCGAACTTGTTTCGCAGCCTTGGCGTGCAAGAGGATGACACGGTCGCCTATGTCCTGCCCACGCTGAACGACACGGCGATCGCGCTGTTGGGCGGCATGACCGTGGGGCGCGTGAACCCCATCAACCCCTTGCTGGAGCCGGACAAGATCTCTGCCATCCTGCGAGAAACGGGCGCGAAAGTGGTGGTCACGCTCAAGGCGTTTCCGAAAACCGATGTCGCGCAGAAAGTGGCAGAGGCGGTCGCCCATGCCCCCGATGTGAAACATGTTCTGGAAGTGGATCTGCTGCGCCACCTGTCACCGCCCAAAAGCTGGATCGTGCCGTTCATCCGTCCCAAGGTGACGGTGCATCACCACGCCAAGGTGCAGGATTTCCACGCCGCGATGTTCGAATGCAGCAAGGCGCTATCCTTCGCCGCGCCCGATGCCGACCGCGTGGCAGCCTTTTTCCACACCGGCGGCACAACCGGCACACCGAAAGTGGCGCAGCACCGCTTTGGCGGCATGATCTACAATGGATGGCTGGGTGCGGAGTTGTTGTTCACCGAAAAGGATGTGCTGCTCTGCCCCTTGCCGCTATTCCATGTCTTTGCCGCCTACCCGATCCTGATGTGTTGCATCATGTCCGGCGCGCATGTGGTCTTTCCGACCCCGCAAGGCTACCGCGGCGAGGGCGTGTTCGACAATTTCTGGAAACTGATCGAACGCTGGGGCGTGACCTTCATGATCACCGTGCCCACGGCGCTCTCGGCGCTGATGCAGCGCCCGGTCGATGCGGATGTGTCGAGCTTGCGCACCGGGATATCCGGGTCCGCGCCGCTGCCAAAGGAGCTGTATCGCCGGTTCGAAGAGGCGACAGGTGTGCAGATTTCCGAAGGCTACGGGCTGACAGAGGCCACATGCCTTGTGTCCTGCAACCCGGTGGACGGGCTGAAAAAGGTCGGCTCTGTCGGCATCCCGCTGCCTTATACAGAGGTGAAGATCCTGCGCGCCGGACCGGATGGTTTCAGCGAATGTGCAACCGACGAGGTGGGCGAGATCTGCATTTCCTCGCCCGGCGTGTTCGAACGGTCCACCTATACAGAGGCCGACAAGAACCACGACCTGTTCGCGCATGACCGCTTTTTGCGCACGGGCGATCTGGGGCGCATCGACGCCGACGGTTACTTGTGGATCACGGGACGCGCGAAAGACCTGATCATTCGCGGCGGCCACAACATTGACCCCGCAGAGATTGAAGAAGCGCTGCTGACCCATCCCGCCGTCGCCTTTGCCGGTGCAATCGGCCAGCCCGACCCTGTGGCGGGCGAAATGCCCTGCGCCTATGTCGAACTGGTGGACGGGGCAGAAGCCAGCGCCAGCGACCTGCTGGCCCATGCGACACCCCGCATTTCGGAACGTGCGGCCATTCCCAAACATATCGAAGTGCTGGATGAGCTGCCCAAAACCGCCGTCGGCAAGGTTTTCAAACCCGATCTGCGCAAACGCGCGATCACCCGGGTTCTGGATGGCGCGCTGTCCGGCGCGGAGCTGGATGCCCATGTATCAGAGGTTGTCGAGGACAAGAAACGCGGACTTGTGGCGCAGATTGCGGGGCCCGATGCCGCAGACCCGCGGCTTGCCGCCCTGATGGACAGGTTTACCGTCGCGTTTGACCCGAAATAGAGTCTTTCGCGCCACATTCGCCGACTCATCGCCCATGCGCGCCCGCCTGATCGCTTGACAAGACGGGGGCACGGTTGGATTCTTGTGTCAAAACAAAGAACTGATCGAGGCAGATAATGAGCAGGCACGCAAAAACCGCAGGCGCGGTATTGTCCGTTGGCGTTCTGGCCGCTTGCGGTGGCGGCGGCGGAACAGCACAGATCGACCCGCCCAACAGTTTCACACTGGGCACCAGTGGAAATGTCAGCGCGTCGCGCGCGGATGTATCCCGTAACTCGGATGGGCGCATCGTTCTGAACATGACCGAAGGCGAGATGTCCGGCATGACGGTTCTGTGCGAAGACCAAACCATGGGGCGCTGTCAGGTCGTCGGCGGCCCAGCGGGCACCAGCGCGGATGGCACCTTGGTCCAGCGATTGGCCGGAAGCTACGCCTTTGTCGGCAACTTCGCCGTTTTGCAAATGGTCGATGGCGTTTTGGTCAGCAACAACCAGCTTGTGCATGCGGCTTTGCCGGAAACGTCCAGCATCACCCCGACATTGCCCGCAGCGCAAGCAAGCTATACGGGCGCGTTTCAGGCCGGATACGGGCTGGAAAGCGGCGAATCCGGTCTGATGTCGGGTAGCGCGCAATTGATCGCCGATTTCAACACCGGCCAGTTGTCGGGCGCAATCGACGGCGCGACCGAAGGCGGCACCGGCATCACCGCAAGCTTCAACAACATCACCATAAACGCCACAAATGGCGAGTTCACCTCGACCGATGATACGTTGATCCTGTTTCAGGGGGCAGAGGCTGGCGGCGACATTCACGGCGCGTTTTACGGGCCAAATGCAAATGAAGCGGCTGGCATCTTCAACTTCGGCAATGCCGCGGGCGGCATGAGCGGGTTGTTCCTGACCTGCCACGGCAACAGCGCCGACTGCCTGAACTGATCCAAAATTGCGCGCCGTGGCCGATCAGTCGGCCCGGCGCATCCCAAGTCTGCAAATTTGAAAGATGGTCGGGGCGATAGGATTCGAACCTACGACCTACGGTACCCAAAACCGTCGCGCTACCAGGCTGCGCCACGCCCCGACAAGGTTGCTTTACTCGGCCCTGCCAGCAGAGGAAAGAGCGAATTCGCCGCCCGCGCTGATTTCTTTCATTCGCTGGCGGCAGGCGGGCAAGGCCAAAGCGCCTCGTCTTGATCCAGCCGCGGGTGACGCAGCGTGCTGCCCGTTTCGATGCCGAAAGTCTGGGACAGCCCGCCGTTGATTTCCAACACCATCAACACGTTATCTCCGCCGGGGATCGGCGTTTCGTCCAAAGGGCGCGCGTTATGGTGTATATGCGTGATCTCGCCATCGGGCTCGACAAACAGCATATCCAGAGGGATGAGCGTGTTTCGCATCCAGAAAGAGGCATTGGTCGGCGCCTCATAGATGAACAGCATTCCCGCAGAGCGCGGCAGGCTTTCACGATTCATCAAGCCTTGGGCACGGGTAGCAGGCGTGTCGACCACTTCGACCGAAAACCGCGCCTGCCCCCACGGGCCACGCAGGTCCACGCGGTCGGGCGCGCATTGCGCGCCGGCCTGCGCCGCAAAGACCGCCACCATGGCACCAGCGGCCATGACCGCCCTGCCCCAAAGCCTAGCTTTCATGCAGCGCGACCTCCCACGGTTCAATGACCACCGCCATACGACCGCGTTCGCCATCGACCACACGAATGGCGATAGCTTCACCCGGCATCAACTCTGCCAGACCGGCCCGGCGCAGGGTTTCCATATGGACAAAGACATCTTCGGGCTTGCCGAAGCAATTGGCAAAACCAAAGCCCTTGACCTTGTCGAACCATTTGACTCGCGCGGCCTGCAACGGAACGGAACGGTCTATTTCCGGCGTCGCGCTGTCGGGGTCATCGGATTGCCCAACGCTGTCCACAGGCGGCAACACAGCGAACACCTCTGTGACCTGCAACCCGCGCGCGGTGCGCTGCACGGTGACGGTCATGCGCGCATTATCGCAAACAGAGCTCAGTCCGAAATTGCGCAACGCATTGGCGTGTAACAAAATATCGGGCCCGTCATCTTCGGCCACAATAAACCCAAACCCCTTGGACGGGTCGAACCACTTCACGGTTCCCTGAACCTTTTGGTCTGGATCATAGTCAGATGCCATGCTGTCTCTCGCTCGTCTTCGTGGCGCTCTGTGGCGCAATTTTGTGAGATAGCCGGAACTTTGGCCAGTACAAACCCGTGCACGTCCCGCTAGGGAGCAAGCCGTGTGATCGCCCAGTCGGCGGCGGGATCCGCTCTGCGCCATTGAAAGCGGTCATGCAAGCGAAAAGCACCATCTGCCCAGAACTCTACTTCGCTCGGCACAATGCGCACACCCCCCCAGAATGGGGGGCGTGGCGGGTTCGTGCCGTGCTTTGCCGTCTGTCGCGCAACCTCTGCCATCAAGCTGGCGCGCGAGGCGATCGGCTGCGATTGCGGAGAGGACCATGCTCCGAGCCTGCTTTTCAGAGAGCGGGACGCGTAATAGGCATCCGCTTCGGGCCCCTCAAAGCGCGTCGCCTGACCACGCACGCGGATCTGGCGGCGCAGCGATTTCCAGTGCAGGACAAATGCTGCCGATCCGCTGGCGCTGATTTCTTGGCCCTTGGCGCTGGTGTAGTTGGTGTAGAACACGAAAGAGTCGTCCAGAATGTCCTTCAACAACACCATCCGCGCGTTTGGCAGACCATCCGCGTCCACGGTGGCCAGCGCGATTGCGTTTGGATCATTCGGTTCCAGCGGTTCCGCCTCTGCCAGCCATCTCCGCGCAATCTCGAATGGACTATTTCCGGCAAATATGCCGTCCCGTTCGGTCACTCGTCTACCACTTTCGCGTGTGTTTCAAAGGTCAACTAAAGCAATGCGTGCGCAGCGACCCGGTTGAAAATAATATGTATCATTAAAGTCAGATGATGCAAGCGCAGCGCCGCGACCAGATGTTCCTGCGTGCAGTCGCTTGCAGCGTTCGGGCCGATAGCCTAAACCATGTGCAACGGGTTTAGGAGCAAGATCATGTCCCTTTTGATGAGCGGCAAACGTGGCCTTATTATGGGCGTCGCCAATGACAAGTCCATCGCATGGGGCATTGCCAAGGCCCTGGGCCAGCACGGGGCCGAACTGGCCTTCAGTTACCAAGGCGAGGCCCTGAAGAAACGCGTGTTGCCGTTGGCTGAAAGCCTGGGCACAGCGCATCTGTTTGAATGCGACGTGACCGACATGGACTCCGTCGACGGATTGTTCGCCGCTCTGGAGGCGCAGTGGGGCACGATTGATTTCGTCGTCCATGCCATAGGGTTTTCGGACAAGGCCGAATTGCGCGGACGCTATGTCGATACCAGCCGCGACAATTTCAACATGACGATGGACATCTCGGTCTATTCCTTCACCGCCGTGTGCCAGCGCGCGGCCAAGCTGATGCCCGAGGGCGGCAGCTTGCTGACCATGACCTATTACGGCGCCGAACAGGTCATGCCGCATTACAACGTCATGGGGGTGGCGAAAGCGGCCTTGGAAGCGTCGGTAAAGTATATCGCCGAAGACCTTGGTAAAGACGGCATCCGCTGCAACGCCATCAGTGCCGGGCCGATCAAGACGCTCGCGGCCTCTGGCATCGGGGATTTCCGCTATATCATGAAATGGAACGAGCTGAACTCTCCGCTGCGCCGCAACGTCACGCAAGATGAGGTCGGCAAGGCTGCGGTCTACCTGCTGTCGGACCTTGGCACCGGCACCACGGGCGAGAACCTGCATGTCGATGCGGGCTACCATGTCGTGGGCATGAAAGCCGTGGACGCGCCCGATATCGACGTTGTCACCGGCAAGAAGGACGCCTGAGCCATGAATGACCGCCTGCCGCATGAAAAAGGCTTTCACATCAGCTGGGACCAGATCCACCGCGACAGCCGCGCGCTGGCGTGGCGGCTGGACAAGCATGGCCCCGATGGCGGCGACTGGCGCGCAGTGGTTGCGATCACACGCGGCGGGCTGGCCCCGGCCATGATCATCGCCCGCGAACTGGACATCCGCGTGGTCGATACGATCAGCGTGAAATCCTACGATCATCAGACGCAGGCAGAGGCCACGGTGCTGAAAGCCCCGCAAGCCGGGATCATGGGCGATGACGGCGAGGGTATCTTGATTATCGACGATCTTGTCGATACGGGCAAAACGCTGGAACTGGTCCGCCGCATGTTCCCCAAAGCGCATTTCGCCACCGTCTACGCCAAGCCGCAAGGGCGCGAGATGGTCGACAGCTTCATCACCGAGGTCAGCCAGGACACATGGATTTTCTTTCCGTGGGACATGGCGCTGCAATATGTCGAACCCTATCGCGGAACCTAAGATTCAAGCTTCGTAAACCTTATGTGACTAGACTCCGCGAGGATTGCGGCCAACTGTCGTGGGTAGCAATTTCGCAGAAAGCCAATCTATGCCTGTCATGCGCCATATCGCCATCGCGTTCGCTGCGTTCGCCTCCGCCGCGCCTGCTGCGGCGCAAGACTCTGCTCTGGCCTTTTCGCTGACGGGCGGCGCACGGGTTGCGCCCAGCTATTTCGGTGCCAGTGGTACAAGCACGACGCCCACTTTCGGCTTCGGGTTTGGCGGTCTACGGTTTGGCGGCGTTGAACTGGGCGATCCAGATGCGCCTATGCTGTTTGCGCCCGGTGCCGGGCTGCGTGGCGCGTTCCGCTATATTCCGGAACGTGAAGGGCGGAACGAACTTGCGGGCCTGAACGATGTGGACGCGGCGCTGGAATTGGGCCTTGGCCTGCATTACACGGCGGATCTGTGGCAGGTCTATGCCGACCTGCGCTACGGCGCGGTCGGGCACAAGGGGCTGACCGCAGAGGCGGGCGCAAACCTGATTTACCGCACCGATAGCGGCTTGGTGCTGCATGGCGGGCCGCGCGCCGAATTCGGCTCCAGCCAATTTACCAACAGCTATTTCGGGGTCACGGGCGCAGAATCACTGGCCTCTGGCTTGGGGGCTTTCACGGCTTCGGGGGGCGTCTATTCCGTCGGTCTGGAACTGGGTGCCTACCAGCCGCTGGGCGACACATGGGGCATAACCGGCCTGTTGCGCTATGACCGCCTGCGCGGGGATGCCGCGCAATCGCCGATCACCCAACAAGGCAGCCGCGACCAGATCAGTGCCGAAATCGGGCTGACGCGGCATTTCAACTTGCGATTCTGAGGGCTTGGCCCGCATCCCGGTACGGGCAACGCTTGCCCCCGCCCGACGCATTCTCTAGACAGTCGGAAACGTCTTTCCCCTGCTGAACGAGAGTGGCCGCATGTCATCGAACAAGAATTCCACAGGTAAGAAACTTGGGGCCGGTTTGCTAATGGGCCTGCTGGCACTCAGCCTGTTGGGGTTCGGGGTCGAAGGGTTTGGCACCGCGCGCCAAACAATCGGCACAGTGGGCAGCCGCGACATCACCGCCGATGAATACGCCCGCACGCTGCGCAACGATATGCAGGCGTTGCAGGGCCAGCTTGGCCAGCCTGTCACGATGGAACAGGCACGCCTGTTCGGTTTGGACCAGCGCGCGCTGGAACAACTGATCGACCGTGCGGCGCTCGACACCGAAGCAGAGCGGCTTGGCGTCTCGGTGGGTGATCCGACAGTGCAGGCCGAAATTCTGGCCATCCCGAATTTTCAGGGGTTGAATGGCGGCTTCGACCGCGAATCCTACCGCTTCGCACTGGAAAATGCGGGGCTGTCGGAATCGGAATTCGAAACCTCTATCCGCGAGGAAATCGCCCGGTCCATCCTGCAACTGGCCGCCGTCGGCGGTGCCAGCGCTCCAGATGGGCTGGTGGACCCTTTGTTGAACTATCAGGCGCAAACCCGCGATTTCACCATGGTCACGCTAGGACCGGATGACCTTGAAACCCCTGTCGGCCAGCCCGATGACGGCGCGCTGACCGCGTATTACGAGGACAATCTGGACCGCTACACCCTGCCCGCCGGGAAACGGTTGGACTACGCATGGATCACACCGGAAATGCTGCTGGATACGCTGGAGGTGGACGAGGATGAGTTGCGCGAGGCTTACGAAGCCCGCAGCGCCCAATACCGCCAGCCAGAACGCCGCCTTGTAGAGCGGCTGATCATGCCCGACATGACCGCCGCCGAGGACGCGATTGCGCGCATCAATGCCGGAGAGACTACCTTTGAAGAGGTCGTCGAGGCGCGCGGCCTGTCGCTGGAAGATACCGATCTGGGCGACGTGACCCAAGACGCGCTTGACGCCGCCGGGAATGCCGTTTTCGCGCTGTCAGAGCCCGGCATGGCCGGACCGGTCGAGACCAGTCTTGGCCCCGCGATCTTTCGGATGAACGCCATTCTGGCTGCGCGCGAAACCCCGTTTGAGGACGCCCGCGAGGAATTGCGCGACGAGGTCGCGCTGGACCGCGCCCGCCGGATATTGGGGGATAACCTTGATCTCTATGAAGATCTGCTCGCAGGCGGAGCCACCGTCACGCAACTGGCCGACGAAACAGAGATGCAGGCGGGCCAGATTGACTGGCGCCCCGACACCCAAAGCGGCATTGCGGCCTACGAGGAATTTCGCGACGCCGCCCGCGCCGTCGAAGCCGGGGATTTCGCAGAAATCACCATCCTTGAAGATGGCGGCATGTTCGCGCTGGAATTGGTCGAAGAGATCCCGGCCGCCCCGCGCCCGCTGGACGAGATTCGCACGCAGGTCGTGCGCGACTGGCAGACCGAGGAAATCCAGTCGCGGCTACAGGCACAGGCGGATGACCTGATCGCAGAGGTCAATTCGGGGACCGCGATTGACGCCCTCGGCCTTGATAGCCTGCGGTTTGCCGATCTGTCGCGCTCTGACCCCGTGCCCGACCTGCCGCGCGCCGTTCTGACCCGTGCATTCGAACTGAACACAGGCGCGCTGGACACCGTGGCGAATGGTGCGCAGGTCTATCTGGTGCAACTGCACGACGTGGCCGCCCCCGCCCCGGACGAAGACAGCACCCAGCAAATTCGCAGCGCGCTGGAAACGCAGATCACACAAAGCTATACGCAAGACCTGTTCGGCTATTTCGGGTCCGCATTGCGTCAGAACATGCAGATCCAGATCAATCAGCCGATGATTGACGCGGTTCAGCAGAGCTTCTGACCGATGGCCCGGCTGACCCCCGATTTCGAGCAATTCGAGGCCGCATGGGCGCGCGGTGAGAACCAGCTTGTCTATATGCGCTTGGCGGCTGATCTGGATACGCCGGTGTCGCTATATCTGAAGCTGGCGGGGGCGGCGCGTGATAGCTTTATCCTTGAATCCGTCACCGGCGGAGAGGTGCGCGGGCGCTATTCCATCATCGGGATGAAGCCCGATCTGGTTTGGCAATGCCGCGATGGCAAGGCCAGCCTGAACCGTCAGGCGCGCTTTGATCCCGACGCATGGGACGCGCAGCAGGCCCCGCCATTGGATGCCCTGCGCGCGCTTCTGGCGGAATCGCGCATGGATATTCCCGAAGACCTGCCCGCCGCCTGCGCGGGTTTGTTCGGCTATCTGGGCTATGACATGATCCGGCTGGTCGAACACCTGCCCGATGTGAACCCCGACCCGATCGGTGCGCCCGATGCGCTGATGCTGCGCCCCTCTGTCGTGGCGGTGCTGGACGGGGTGAAGGGCGAAGTGATCGTGGTTTCGCCCGCATGGGTCGCGGGCGGTCTGCCCGCGCGCGCAGCCTATGCCCAAGCCGCCGAACGGGTGATGGATGCGGTCCGCGATCTGGAACGCGGTCTGCCAAGCGCCCCGCGCGAGCTGACAGAGACCGATGCCCCCATTGGCGCGCCGGTGTCGAATTTCGCGCTGGATGACTATCTGGCAGCGGTCGAGACCGCCAAGGACTACATCCGCGCAGGCGATATTTTTCAGGTCGTGCCCTCGCAGCGCTGGTCGCAGCGGTTCAAACTACCTCCATTCGCGTTATACCGGTCCTTGCGGCGGATGAACCCTTCGCCCTTCATGTTCTATTTCGACTTTGCCCTGTCCGAAGGGCCGTTTCAGGTGATCGGCGCGAGCCCCGAAATTCTGGTGCGCTTGCGCGATGGCGAGGTGACGATCCGGCCGATTGCGGGCACGCGCCCCCGTGGCGCGACCCCCGAGGAAGACCGCGCGCATGAGCAAGACCTGCTGGCCGATGAAAAGGAACTGTCCGAGCATCTGATGCTGCTGGACCTTGGCCGCAACGATGTCGGGCGCGTGGCCCGCATTGGCACTGTGCGCCCGACAGAGGAATTCGTGATCGAGCGCTACAGCCATGTCATGCATATCGTGTCGAACGTGGTGGGCGAATTGGCGGACGGTCAGGACGCGCTCTCTGCGCTGTTGGCGGGGCTGCCCGCAGGCACCGTTTCGGGCGCGCCGAAGGTTCGGGCCATGCAGATCATTGACGAGCTGGAGCCGGAGAAACGCGGCGTCTATGGCGGCGGCGCGGGGTATTTTTCCGCCAATGGCGAGATGGATATGTGCATCTGCCTGCGCACCGCCGTTTTGAAGGATGAGACGCTCTATATTCAGGCCGGTGGCGGCGTGGTGTATGACAGCGACCCGCAGGCCGAATATGAGGAAACCGTCAACAAATCCCGCGCGCTAAGGCGTGCCGCCGAAGAAGCCGGGCGTTTCGCGCGCGGCAACGGCTAACGAGAGCCGCCCATGCCGCACGCCAAAACAACCCCGTTCGCCATGCCCTTGCCCGACGCACTGGCCCATGTCGACCGCGTGTTCGGCATAGGCACGATACTGGCCGACGAAGGGCAGGACATTGTCGCGCCCTATTATGTGCAGTCAGAGCCGGGCTATAAACGCGTGCATTCCGAGAAGGGCTGCATGCATATGGCGCTGAACACTGACGGGGTTTACACCGCCGACGGGTATTTCACGCAAATCCGCGAAGTGGCCGACCAGATCCGGCAGGTTCAGGCAACCCGTGTTCTGGAATTGGGCAGCGGCATGGGGTTCAACACCATCGCGCTGGCCCCGGATCATGGGCAGGTGACCTTCACGGGTCTTGACCTGATGGCGCATCATGTCAGCACCGCGCGCAACGATGCCGGTCATCTGCCCAATGCCAGCTTTCGGCAGGGCAGCTATACGGAGATTCCGGAGGATCTGCGCGGGGCAGATGTCGTGTTCGGCTTTGAAACCTTGTGCTATGCCGCCGATCTGGATGCCGTAGCAGACCAGATCGCCGCCGCGCTGGCGCCGGGCGGGCGGTTCGTGATGTATGACGGATTTCGCCGCGCCGATTTCGCCGCAGCGCCCCAAGATGTCCAGACCGCCGCGCGCCTGTTCGAGGTGACGACGGCCGTGACCAACGGGTTTCACACCATCGAAGCCTGGGACGCAGCGCTTCGCCGTGCGGGGCTTGTGGTGCTGCGCTCGCAAGACCTGACCGATGCCTCTATCGCGGGGCTGCGCTATCTTCACAACCGCTCTGCGCGGTTCTTCCGGTCGTGGAAATACCGGCTGTTGCGCCATGTCATGCCGAAATACCTGATCCGAAACGCAGTGGCCGGGCTGGTTGGGCCATATATGATCGAAGGGGCCGGACCGCGCTCTGGCGACACGATGGGCGCGATCACCTATTCGGTGCTGGTCGTGGAAAAACCACGCTGATTTAGCACTTTTCCGAAGGGCCACGCGCGCGTATATGGCGGATATGTCCCAGAACCCGCCCCAGCTTCGCCCCGATCTCGCCCCGCGCGCGCAACTGCGCGATGCCGCCCCCCGTCCCGATCAGCCCACCATCGGCATGGTCAGCCTTGGCTGCCCCAAGGCACTGGTCGATAGCGAGCGCATCCTGACGCGGCTGCGGGCCGAAGGGTATGCGATTTCGCCCGATTACACGGGCGCGGATGCGGTGATCGTGAACACCTGCGGGTTTCTGGACAGTGCCAAGGCCGAAAGCCTGGATGCGATTGGCGAGGCGTTGACCGAAAATGGCCGCGTGATCGTCACCGGCTGTCTGGGGGCGGAACCCGACTACATCACCGGCGCGCATCCGCGCGTGCTGGCGGTGACCGGCCCGCACCAGTATGAACAGGTGCTGGATGCGGTGCACCGCGCCGTGCCGCCCAAGCCCGACCCGTTCATAGACCTTTTGCCGGAAAGCAGCGTCAGCCTGACACCGCGGCACTACAGTTACCTCAAGATTTCAGAGGGCTGTAACCACAAATGCAAGTTCTGCATTATCCCCGACATGCGCGGGCGGCTGGTCAGCCGTCCGGCCCATGCGGTGGTTCGGGAAGCTGAAAAACTGGTTGCGGCGGGCGTGCGCGAATTGCTGGTCATCAGCCAGGATACCTCGGCCTATGGCGTCGATATCAAACATGGCGAAGACAGGGGCCACCGCGCGCATATCACCGATCTGGCGCGCGACCTTGGGTCTTTGGGCGCTTGGGTGCGGTTGCACTACGTCTACCCCTACCCGCATGTGCGTGATCTAATTCCGCTGATGGCCGATGGGCTGGTGCTGCCTTACTTGGACATTCCGTTTCAACACGCCCATCCCGATACACTGAAACGCATGGCGCGCCCTGCCCATGGGGAACGCACGCTGGACCATATCGCGGCATGGCGCGACATCTGCCCCGAAATCGCGCTGCGCTCGACCTTTATCGTCGGCTATCCCGGTGAGACCGAAGAAGAATTCCAGACCCTGCTGGATTGGCTGGACGAAGCACAGTTGGACCGTGTCGGCTGTTTTCAATATGAAAACGTCGCCGGTGCCCGCGCCAATGCCCTGCCCGACCATGTGCCCGACGCGGTCAAGGCCGAGCGCTGGGAGCGCTTCATGCACAAGGCCCAAGCCATTTCAGAGGCGAAACTGGCCGCCAAAGTCGGACAGGTGATGCAGGTGATTGTCGATGACGTGGACAGCGATGGCATTGCCACCTGCCGTACCAAGGCGGATGCGCCGGAAATCGACGGCAACCTGTTCATAGACGAGGGCGCGGGTGGGCTGACGCCGGGCGATATTGTCACCGTAGAGGTGGACGAGGCTGGCGAGTATGACCTTTGGGGCAAACTGCACGCGCCGAGCTGAGGTGGCGGCGCGGAATGCTCCGCGCCGCGATACCGTTTACGGCACGATTTTTTGCGCCGTCTCCAGATAATCCAGGCCGTATTCGCGCAGCCGCGCGCCATTGCTGCCCTCGGATGCCTGATGCACATATTCCAGCCTGACAGCCAGATCTTCGCTATCCGCGATCAGCTTGGCCAGTGCAACTTCAAGCGTATAGCTTAGCTGGTGCACATCTTCCATGTCATTGGGGGTCAGGCTGTCCTTGGCAAGAATCGTCGCCATGATCTGGTTATACTCGGAAAAGTTGGACAACGCCTGTTCCAGCGCTTCCGAGGGCTGCGGTGCGTAATGATCGACAGCGTCTTGAGACAGCGCAGGCGTGGCCGCGAGCAAGGCGGCAAAAGCCAGCGGGGCAAGATATTTCATAGGTTTGGTCCTTCAGCCATGAGTTTGCGAATGGTCAGGAATGGCTTTGACCGCAATTGCGCATGGCTTGCCCTAACCCGAGTATTATTATCGGGTATTTGGACAACAGGCAAGACCCGCAGTCAGTTTTCTGCGGCGGGAATGGCGCGGGGGGTATGCGCCTCGTATTGGGTGCCCAGCCAATCGGTTGCGCAGCTATCGACCGCCGAAAGCTTCTCGCGGTCGGCCTCGCGCATGCGTGTGGACCGCATCAGCATGATCCGCCGCGCCAATGCGGCCCGTCCGCGCGGGCTGGCGGCAAACACCTCGTCAGGAATAAGCGCGTTGGCAGGCGTGCCATGGGTCAGCAACGCCTGATAATCCCCCAGCGCATGATACAGCGCCATAACGCAGTGCTCTTGGGTGGCAGGGCAGACCGCTTCGCAGGTGGCGCGCAAATGCAGCGCGGCAGGGGCCTGCGCCAGCCAGTCGGCCAAGTCGGCCTTGGTGGGCCGTGCGCCCTTGTGATAGCGGTGTTGCGGGTCGCCCGGGTGCAGCGCGGCGGCGCGTGCCTGCGTCAAAGTGCGATCCCGCCCCAGAAACAGCAGCGTGTCTGGATACCAGTCTTGCGCAATCACGCTGTCCTTGAATCCGTGTTCCTGACGCTTTGCCAAGCTTGTCAGGGCAAGCGCCAAGGCGCGCGGCTCTGACATCGCTGCGAATTGCGCCGCGGTGTCCAGATCGGCACCGGGCCGGAACACAGATGTCCAAGCCTGCGCAAGCGGATCCCCCTCTTTAGCCGCAAGATGCAACCAGTTTTGCCCCGATATGCCGCCGGGCGCGCGCAACAGCGCGATACGCCCGTCGCGGGGCAACGCCAACACAGCCGGTCCCTGCAAGGCGGCGTGCTTGTCGATCAGACCCAACAAGACCTGCGCCGTAACATCGCCCGCTTGCGCCAGACCGGCCAGCGTCTGCAACCCTGCCAATTCGTCATCCGAAAGCCACGCGTCAATCGCGGCATCAAGACGCGCCGAGGACATGCCAGAGGTCTGCGCCTGCGCCGCTTGGTAGGGCGCGAAACCAGCGATAGCCATAAGCCCCAGAACCGCCACAAGCCCGAAGAGCAAGGGTCGTTTCCCCGCCCCTTGCGTTGCTGCCAATGGACGCCTGCGTGTTGTCATGCCACGACTATGACGCGCACCATGCCGCGCGACAAGCACCTAGATGAAAAAAGCCATAGCACCCGGACAGACCCAGACCGCGCCAGAAAAAACCCGCCCTTCGCAGGGCGGGTCACTCACCCGCGTGTCGGCGGGACAGGGAGGAAAGTGTTTCCGACCCGATCGCCGAAAACATATATATGACTATGATGTTTGACGCGCATCCACCTTGATCTGGATCAAGGAGATTTGGGCAAGACCCCGATTGCGCGTAAAAATGCGCGAACAATAGACGCCGAAACACCGAATATGGGCAATATTGAGAACAATTATTTCTTCCCGCCATGTTTTTGCCCGATTTCTGCCGCGTCCCGGCCATGTCTCGTTTGCCAGCCCCATAGGCGGGCTGTAGTTTGGGCGCCACACATGCCTTCATCCATGACCCGGCAGGACACAGATGACAGATATTGATCTTTCCACCGCGCGCACAGACGCCGAATGGCTGGCCCGCCTGGACGAACTGGGCGATGAGCTGGGCGCATTCACACCCTTGGGCGCGCATCATGCGGCGTTTTATGCTGATGGCGACGACACACTGGTCGTCAGCTTTGAAACCGTGGCCGAATGCCGTGCAACCGGCCCCGAGCACAAGCCCTTGGGGCTGCTGGTCGCTCAAGCCAATGGCTGGTCGAACCTGAGCGTGATCGCCCGCGCCCCGCGCTGGTTTCGCGACACCGAAGTGCTGGATTTCTTCGACGCGCAGATTGACGAGGGTTTTTTCGAGAGCTTCAAGCGCGTGCTGTTCTACGGCGCGGGCATGTCCGGCTATGCCGCCTGTGCCTTCAGCCTGACCGCACCGGGCGCTACCGTGCTGGCAATTGCCCCGCATGCCACGCTCGACCCGAAAATCGCACCGTGGGAGCGGCGGTTCAAATGGGCCCGGCGGCTGGACTTCCGGTCGCGCTTCGGCTTTGCGCCAGACATGCTGGACGGCAGCCGCAACGCGTTTGTTCTGTATGATCCGTCGCAGCGCGCCGACAGCATGCATGCCACGCTGTTCCGTCGCCCGTTTGTGCATCTGCTGCGGACACCCCGCCTGTATGCCCCAACGCAAGAAGCGCTGGCACGGATGGACCTGCTGGCCCCCATGATCGAACTGGCCGCAACCGGACACCTGAACGGCCAAAAGGCGGCGGCGCTGCTGCGCACTCGCCAGACCGATCAGGGCTATCTGCACGCCCTGACCCGCAAGATGGCCCGCAGCGGCCGCCCCACCCTGACCGCCATCGCGGCCCGACACGCGCTGGCGCTGGCCCGACCAAAAGCCAAGCACAAACAGGCCGAACCCGTGGCGTGACCCATCCCCGCCTGTCGCGGCGGACAACGGTCAGCCATGAGTATTTTTGGCAAGATGAAATAGGCGTTTCAGCCCCAAACAGGCTCTGTGCAGGGGCGAACATGACATCGCGGGCGGTTCGGGCTAGTGTTATGGCACCGTCAGACACGAGGCCCGCCATGACCGACACGACCCTTCGCAAGATCCAGACCCAAGGCGTACACCATATCACGCTGATCGGGGCAGACCGGGACAGCTCCATTGCCTTTTGGGAAGGGGTGTTGGGGATGCCGTTCATCTTCGACCAGCCCAATCTGGACGACCCGGATGAGGGGCACCTGTATTTCGACCCGGGCGACGGGCGGTTGATCACGATTTTCACCAACGAGACCCGCAAGCCCGACCCCGCTGCCGTGCCAGAGGCGACGGGCAGCCTGCACCATCTGGCCTTCAACGTCTCTCAGGCGAGTTTCTGGCAAATCGCGGCGCGGCTGGATGCGCGCGGGGTGCGGCATTCGGGGCCGGTGGATCGCGGGTTTATGGACTCGATCTATTTCCGTGACCCGCTGGGCCTGCGCATTGAATTGGCCAGCTACCGGTTCGAGCCGCCCGAAGGCTGCCGCCACGCCGATGTGATGATAGAGGCGCACCGCGTCCGCGTGGCAAACGGCGACCGCAACATCCAACGCGAACATCTGGCCGATGCGATAGAGGCGCTGGTGGAGCGACGGCAGGACTCGCTGAGTGCGGATCGGAGCGCGAAGAAGGGGTATTGAGGGCGCTGGACAGATGACCACCTTGAGGTCAGACTGCTTGTACAATTTGAGCAGGCAGCATGATTTCAAATATCCTTTCAAAACTCGAAGAAGAAGCAACATTGGTGCAAGCACTGGCGGCAATGGCCGCGCTTGCTCTGTTTGGTTTTGGCATCTTCAAGGGCATGATCTGGCTTTGGAATAGGCTGTTCGCACAGCCCAAACCCGCAAAAGTAGAAGCCAGGGTTACCTTCGCTGACGAGCAAACCCGGCTGACCATGCCGGAGTTTCTGCGCATGCGAAAATTGCTGCGCGACGATATCATCGCCGAACTCGACCGCGCGGATGATGAGGAACGCAAGCGCCTGCAAGCGCGCATCAACGACCTGACCGCACAGATCAATGACCCCGAAGGCGCGTTCGAGGCAGAGCGCAAGCGCTTGGCCGATCTGGAAGACAAGCTGTTGCGCGAGGGCAATGAACTGGGCGCGGAGCGGCTGAATTCTGCCATTGCGAAGCTGCGCGCGGGCAACACGGATGAGGCGGAAGCGATCTTTTTGGAAATCGCCGCACGCGAGGCCATGGCCGTGCAAGGCGCCGCGCGGGCCGAATTCGGCTTGGGCGAAATCGCGGAATCGCGGGTGGAGTGGCGGGCGGCGGCGCAGCACTACGCACGGGCGGCGGAGCTGGACCCAAGCTATGACACGCTGATCAAGGCCGGGGATTTGTTGTGGCGAGCGGGGCAGTATGAGGCGGCTTTTGAAAAGAACAAACGCCTTGTCGAATTGTCAAAGCAGGACTTCGGCGCGCGCGACCCGAAAACAGCGACGGCTTTGAACAACTACGCAGAATCACTCCGCGCTGCTGGCCAATATGCAGAGGCAGAGCCGCTTTACCGCGAGGCGTTGGAGATCGGGCGCGAAACGCTCGGCGACCGGCATCCCTCTTTAGCCATCCGCCTCAACAACCTCGCCGGGCTGCTGCGCGCCACCGGGCGGCTTGCAGAGGCAGAGCCGCTTTACCGAGAGGCGTTGGAGATCAGGCGCGACACGCTCGGCGACCGGCACCCCGACACGGCCCAAAGCCTCAACAACCTCGCCGGGATGCTGCACGCCACTGGACAGCATGCAGAGGCAGAGCCGCTTTTCCGAGAGGCGTTGGAGATCGGGCGCGACACGCTCGGCGACCGGCACCCCGATGTGGCGAGCAGCCTCAACAACCTCGCCGCGTTGCTGGAAGACACCGGGCGATATGGAGAGGCGGAGCCGCTTTCCCGAGAGGCGTTGGAGATCGGGCGCGACACGCTTGGCGACCGGCACCCCGATGTGGCGATCTGGACCAACAACCTCGCCTTTTTGCTAGAAGCCACCGGGCGGGCTGACGCGGCGACGCCGCTTTTTCTGCAAGCGACCGCGATTTTCCGCGCCGCGTTGGGCGATGACCACCCCAACACGCAAACAGTCGCCCGCAACACGCTGATCCACCTGCGCGAGCACGCCCCCGCCCACCCCGACCGGGCGGCGCTCGACGCCGTGTTCGGCGCGGCGGAGTAAGCACAACCCGCCTTGCCCCTGCCCGCGTCACCCCTTACACCTGCGGCGAAACGCCCGCTGCCAAAGGACCCACCATGCGCCTGACCCGCTATTTCCTGCCCGTGTTGAAGGAAACTCCGTCCGAGGCGCAGATCGTCAGCCACCGGCTGATGCTGCGCGCCGGTATGATCAAGCAGGCCAGCGCCGGGATCTATTCGTGGCTGCCCTTGGGCTACAAGGTTCTCAAACGCATCGAGCAGATTGTGCATGAAGAACAGATCCGCGCGGGGCATATCCCGATGCTGATGCCGACGTTGCAATCGGCGGACCTGTGGCGCGAATCCGGGCGGTATGACGCGTTCGGGGCCGAAATGCTGCGCATCACCGACCGGCACGGGCGCGACATGCTGTATGGGCCGACGAATGAGGAATTGATCACGGATATTTTCCGTTCCCATGTCGGCAGCTACAAGGATTTGCCGCTGACGCTGTATCACATCCAGTGGAAATTCCGCGACGAGGTGCGCCCGCGTTTCGGCGTGATGCGGGGTCGCGAGTTCCTGATGAAGGACGGGTATAATTTCGACCTGACCAAAGAAGACGCGCTGCACGCCTATAACCGCCACCTGGTCAGCTATCTGCGCAGCTACGAGCGGATGGGGCTGCAAGCCATCCCGATGCGGGCGGATAGCGGCGCAATGGGCGGCGACAACACGCATGAATTTCTGGTGCTGGCCGAAACGGGCGAGTCGGAAGTGTTCTATGACAGCGCGATCACCGACCGGACATTCGGCGACCGCGCGGTGGATTACGACAGCGTGCCAGAGTGCCAAGCGGTGCTGGAAGAGTTCACCAGCCGCTACGCGCGCACGGATGAAACCCATGACGAATCCGCGTTCCACCAGCAGGTGCCAGAAGAGCGCCGCCGCGTAGCGCGCGGGATAGAGGTGGGGCAGATCTTCTATTTCGGCACCAAGTATTCCGAGGCGATGGGCGCGACCGTCGTGACCCCCGATGGCGGCCGCGTGCCGGTGCATATGGGCAGCCACGGGATTGGCGTGTCGCGTCTGCTGGGCGCGATCATCGAAGCGAGCCATGACGACCGCGGAATCATCTGGCCCGAAGGTGTGACGCCGTTCCATTGCGGGATCGTGAACCTGAAGCAAGGCGATGCGGCGGCGGATGCGGCGTGCGAGAGCCTGTATAAGGCGTTGACTGCCAAGGGGTTGGAGCCGCTTTACGACGACCGGTCCGAGCGCGCGGGCGCGAAATTCGCCACGATGGACCTGATCGGCCTGCCATGGCGCATGACCGTCGGGCCACGCGGGCTGCAAAAAGGTGTGGTCGAACTGACCTCGCGCCGCACGGGCGACAGCGAGGAACTGACGCCAGAAGCGGCAGTGGACCGGATTGCGCAGATTTACGCGCAAATATAGCCGGCGGTCTGCCCCGGCCCAGCGATAACGCCGATGTTATGCGGTGTTATCTGCGTGGCGATTGCCACAATCGCGCGCGATACACAGATGTTAGTTACCTTAACATGAAAGGACTTACATCAATGTATCGCGCGGCTTTCCTGCCTGCACTTACAACCGCTGCCCTGATTGCGCTGCCCTTTGTCGGGATGGCCGGATCAGCGATGGCCGACACCGTCATCCCCATATCAGAGGCCAAGCGCGGCATGATGGTGACGGTCGCCGGCACGGTCGAGCAGATTACCGATGAGGATGAATTCATCCTATCGGACCCCAGCGACAGTATTCGCGTTTATGTCGGGCCAAACTGGGTGCCCGCCGATGTGGGCGAGGCCGTGACGGTGCACGGCTTTATCGACAATGACCTGCTGCGCGAGCTTTATGCCCGCACGATCACCGTGGCCAATGGCGAGATTGTCACCTTCGAGCGCATTTACGAGTAACACGAACGGGTCAGCCGCCTGCGGTAGCTGGCCCGCACCAATTGGGTGGCGTAGCCCTTAGCTGGCAGCGACCTTTCGCGCGGACATGGCGTCGGCGAAGCGTTCGAACAGGTAGAAGCTGTCTTGCGGGCCGGGGCTGGCTTCTGGGTGGTGCTGAACGGAAAACACCGGCTTGCCTTGCAAACGAATGCCGCAATTCGACCCGTCAAAGAGCGAGATATGGGTTTCCTCGACACCTTCGGGCAAGGTCTGGCTATCCACGGCAAACCCGTGGTTCATCGAGGTGATCTCGACCTTGCCAGTTGTGTGATCCTTGACCGGATGGTTCGCGCCGTGATGCCCATGGCTCATCTTGATGGTGCGCGCGCCAAGCGCCAGCGCCAGCATCTGGTGGCCAAGGCAGATGCCGAACACGGGCAGATCGGCTTTCAGCACGTCGCGGATCATCGGGACGGCATAGTCGCCCGTTGCAGCAGGGTCGCCCGGCCCGTTGGACAGGAACACCCCATCCGGGTTCAAAGCCAGCACATCTTGGGCGGTGGCCGTCGCAGGCAGCACGGTCACATCGCAGCCGGCAGATGCCAGACAGCGCAGGATGTTGCGTTTCGCGCCGTAGTCGATGGCGACAACCTTGTGCTGCGGGTCTGTCTGGCGGGTATAGCCCTCGGGCCAGGCCCACCGCATTTCATCCCAACGGTAGGATTGCGCGCAAGTCACCTCGCGCGCCAGATCAAGGCCGACAAGCCCTTTCCATGCGCGCGCTTTGGCGACCAGAGCTTCCAGATCGAACACACCATCGGGATTGTGCGCGAGCGCAACATGTGGCGCGCCTTGCAGGCGGATCGCGCGGGTCAGGCGGCGGGTATCCACACCGCCCATGCAGATGCGCCCGCGCCGTTCCAGCCACGCAACCAGATTTTCCTGTGCCCGCCAGTTGGATGGCGATGTCGGGTCCCATTTTACCACCATCCCGGCGGCGACGGGATCGGCGGTTTCGTCATCTTCTGCCGTCACGCCGGTATTGCCGATATGCGGGAAGGTAAAGGTCACGATCTGTCCGGCATAGGACGGGTCCGTCATGATCTCCTGATAGCCGGTCATCGCGGTGTTGAAACACAGTTCCGCCACCGTCTCGCCGGTCGCGCCGAACCCGTGCCCGTAAAAAATGGTGCCATCGGCGAGTGCAAGGCATGCGGTGGGTTTGAGTGGCTGGGCACACATTGCGACACGACTCCGGGCTGGTCTGAATTTGGCGCAACCTATTGACCGGGACGGAAAGAATCAAGCGAAACCGGCCAAGGGCGGAAATCTTGCTATGCTATTGTTTTATGATGTTTTAATACCCGTTGCCGCCGCCACGCCGTGCGCCTAGTATGCCAGCCTTAGCACCGCTTACCACAGGAAGGGACCGCGCATGTCCATGCGGGACAAGATTACGACCGCGCTGAAAACCGCGATGAAAACGCGCGACACCGACCGCCTTGCCGCGTTGCGGTTGATAAATGCGGCGATCAAGGACCGTGATATCGCCGCGCGCGGCGAGGGCGGGGCCGAGATTTCGGACGCGGAAATCATCACCGTGCTGACCCGTATGGTCAAGCAACGCCGCGAATCGGCCCGCGCCTATGAAGAAGCCGCACGGCTGGATCTGGCAGAGAAGGAAGCCGCCGAAATTTCGGTGATCGAGGATTTCCTGCCCCGCCAGATGAGCGAAGATGAAATCGAGGCTGCCGTCGCCGCCGTCGTGGCAGAGACCGGCGCCGCCAGTGTGCGTGATATCGGCAAGGTCATGGGCCTCTTGAAAACCCGCCATGCCGGAGAGATGGATTTCGCCAAGGCAGGCGCCGCGGTGAAAGCACGGCTGGGCTGAGATGGCCGCAGAGATGGCCCCTTTGCTGCACCATCCGTCGCATCGCGCAGCACTTGCTGCCGACGCGCGGGCGCTGCTGGCTTTTCACCGCACAAGCCTGTCGGCCGATGGCGGGTTTGTCCCGTTGGGCGTGGACGGAACCCGCCACCACGGCGCGGCGCAAGAACTGCATGCCACCACGCGCATGGTGCACGCCTATGCGCTGGGGCAGGCTTGGGGCGCGCCTGATTGCGCGCCGCTGATAGATGCCGGAATGCGCGCGCTTTGGAACTGGCACCGCGACCCTGACCATGGTGGCTACATTTGGGCCGTGCAGGGGCCGCGCGTGTCTGACAGCCGCAAGCTGGCTTACGGGCATGTCTTTGTGCTGCTGGCCGCCAGCAGTGCGACAGAGGTCGACCATGAAGATGCGCCGCACCTGCTGGCCGACATTACCACGGTGATCGAGCGCCTTTTCTGGGACGAGGATGCGGGCCGCCTGCGCGAGGAATTCGCGCGCGACTGGCAGCCCTTGTCGCACTATCGCGGTATGAACGCCAATATGCACGGGGTAGAGGCGTTTCTGGCCGCATATGAGGCCACCGGGCAGGAACAATGGCTTGACCGTGCGGGCCGTATCCTTGGCTTTTTTACCGGCGATATGGCGCAGGCCCACGGCCACCGCATTCCCGAACACTACACCGAAAGCTGGCAGGTCGATCCCGAGTTTCAAGGCGATCCGGTGTTTCGCCCGCCCGGCACCACGCCCGGCCATTCGCTCGAATTCGCCCGCCTGCTGTTGCAGCATTGGGATCTGACAGGGCGCGCGGATGCAACCGCCCTGCCCCGCGCCCGTGCACTGATCGAGACGGCATTGGCGGATGCGTGGCAATCGGGCGGCGGCTTGGCCTATACGCTTGCAACAGATGGCGCGGTGGATCGTGACATTCGGCTGTGGTGGCCCGTGGCAGAAGGTTTGGGCGCCTTGGCCATGCTGCAAAAGATTGAACCGCGCCCACAAGACATGGCGTGGTATGCCCGCCTGCACGATTTCGCGCGCGCCCATTTCACGGATGCGCGCCATGGCGGCTGGTTTCCCGAACTTGGGCCAGACGGGCTGCCCGCAGAAACCCTCTTTTCCGGCAAGCCCGACATTTACCACGCGCTTCAGGCCGATCTGCTGGCGCTGGTGCCGGGGGTGTCACGGGTGTTTGACGGGCTGCGTGGCCTGAACAATGCCGCGCAGGACACGCATTAGTGTCGCGCGCGGGCCATTTCCCGCCGATCGCCGCGTCAGGCCCCCTTTACCGCCTGCCCTGCCCCGCCCTATAAGGCGCGAAAGAATCCGGCCGTCCTGACCCCATATCTTGGGGTGTCCCGGCGCAAACACGGAAATATCAGCATGAACCCTTTCGCCAGCCTGTTCACATCCGACATGGCCATCGACCTCGGCACAGCGAATACGCTGGTCTATGTCAAAGGGCGCGGGATCATCCTGAATGAACCGTCGGTGGTCGCCTATCACATCAAGGACGGGCGCAAGGCGGTTCTGGCCGTGGGCGAGGACGCTAAGCTGATGTTGGGGCGCACCCCCGGCAGCATTGAAGCGATTCGGCCCATGCGCGACGGTGTGATTGCGGATTTCGACGTGGCCGAGGAGATGATAAAGCACTTCATCCGCAAGGTGCATCGCAACACGCTGTTTTCCAAACCCAAGGTCATTGTCTGCGTGCCCTATGGCGCGACCCCCGTGGAAAAACGCGCAATCCGTCAGTCGGTTCTGTCGGCGGGCGCACGGCGCGCGGGTCTCATCTCGGAGCCCATTGCGGCGGCTATCGGCGCGGGCATGCCGATCACCGACCCGACGGGCAGCATGGTGGTCGATATCGGCGGCGGCACGACTGAAGTGGCGGTGCTGTCGCTTGGCGACATCGTTTACGCGCGCTCTGTCCGCGTGGGTGGCGACCGGATGGACGAGGCCATCGTCAACTTCCTACGCCGCAACCAGAACCTGCTAATCGGGGATGCAACGGCGGAAAAGATCAAATGTTCCATCGGAACCGCGCGGATGCCCGATGATGGGCGCGGCAAATCCATGCTGGTGCGCGGGCGCGACTTGCTGAACGGCGTGCCCAAGGAAACCGAAATCACACAGGCCCAAGTGGCCGAGGCGCTGTCGGAAACCGTGACCACCATGTGCGAAGCGGTGATGATCGCGCTGGAAACCACCCCGCCTGACCTGGCCGCGGATATCGTGGACCGGGGCGTCATGCTGACCGGCGGCGGCGCGCTGCTGGGCGAGCTGGATCTGGCCCTGCGCGAACAGACCGGCTTGAGCATTTCGGTCGCGGATGAGGCGCTGAACTGCGTGGCAATCGGCACCGGCAAAGCCTTAGAATATGAAAAACAACTGCGCCACGCAATTGATTATGAAAGCTGACAGGTAGGGCTTGGCCTTGGCCAGCGAACGCCAGACAGATACGGATTATGTCCGCCCGCTGCGGCGCATCGTGGTCGGTGTGTTGGCCGTTGTGCTATTGTTGGTGTTTCTGGTCTGGCGGATCGACAGCCCACGGGTGGAACGCTTCCGTATGGCGGTGATCGACCGCGTTGTGCCATCGTTTGATTGGGCGTTGGCGCCGGTCACACAAGTGACCGCGCTGGCCGATGATTTCCGGTCTTATGCCCGCATCATGGAACAGAACCAGCAACTTCGCCGCGAATTGCAGCAAATGCGCGCGTGGCGCGAGGCCGCGTTGCAACTGGAACAGCGCAATGCCGAATTGCTCGACCTCAATCAGGTGCGGCTTGACCCGCAACTGACGCATGTGACCGGCGTGGTCATGGCCGATAGCGGTTCGCCGTTTCGCAATTCGGTGCTGCTGAATGTCGGCGCGCGCGATGGCGTGGTCGATGGCTGGGCGGTGATGGACGGGTTGGGCCTTGCGGGCCGTATTTCGGGTGTGGGCAATCGCACGGCGCGGGTTGTCCTGCTGACCGACAGCGCCAGCCGCGTGCCCGTGGTGGTACAACCCTCGGGCCAGCGCGCCATGCTTTCAGGCGATAACAGTGCCTTTCCGCTGCTGGATTTTGTCGAAGACCCCGACGATCTGCGCCCCGGCGACCGCGTGGTCAGTTCCGACGATGGCGGTGTCTTTCCGGCCGGGTTGCTGGTGGGCGAAGTCGTGATGTCACGCGACCGCCGCCTGCGTGTGCGGCTGGCGGCCGATTACGGAAGGCTCGAATTTCTGCGGGTGCTGCGCTCACGCCCGATGGAGCAGATCACCTCTACCGGCGATCTGGTTCTTCCGCAGCCCGAAGGCCCCGATCCCGCGCCAGAGGCTGCGGCGGATCGGGCATCGGGCTCGGAGACAGAGTCCGGACCGGACACACTACCCGATCAAACCGCCGACGGCCCCGCCCCCCGTGCCATCCCGGCCATGCCAGGGATCGTGGCGCCGAATACTGCGCCTCCGTTGGCCCCCGTTCCCGATGCGGCGCTGACAGATGGCTGAACGCAGTCTGTCGGGACGCTTGTGGTTTGCCGCGCTGTTTCTTGGGATCGGGGCACTGATCTGGCTGTTTCGTCTGCTGCCGCTGGAGGGTCTTGGCGATCCAAGCCTTGCCCCCGGCGAGACCGGCCTGACGCTGGCGCGCTGGCCCGCGCCCGATATCATGCTGGCACTGACACTGGCATGGGTGGTGCGCCGCCCCGACCTTTTGCCAGCGCCGGTAATCGTGGCGTATTTCTTTATCGAAGATATTCTGATGATGCGACCGCCCGGTCTTTGGGCGTTGATCATGCTGGGCGCGACCGAATTCCTGCGCCGCCGCAATCCGACGTTGCGGGGGCTTGTTTTCTGGCTGGAATTCGCGCTTGTCTCGGCAATGATGCTGGGCATGTTCCTGCTGAACCGCATGGTGCTCGGAATTGTGATGGTGCCGCAGGCACCGCTCGGCTTGAGCCTTGCGCAATTTGTCGGCACTGTGGGGGTGTATCCGGTCATGGTGGCCTGCCTGCATTTCGGTCTGGGCCTGCGCAAACCGGCAACCGGCGAGGTTGATGATCTGGGGCAGAAATTGTGAAACGCTCTGACCGCGAAAAGGAACTCAGCCGCCGCATGATAACGCGGCGTGCCTTGGGCTTGGGCGCGCTCCAGCTTGCTGTAACCGGCACGCTGCTCTGGCGGCTGCGCGACATGCAGTTGGAACAGGCCGACGCGTTTCGCCTGCTGGCAGAGGAAAACCGCATCAACCTGCGCCTGTTGCCGCCGACCCGCGGGCTGATCCATGACCGCAACGGGGTTTTGCTGGCGGGCAACGAGCAGAATTACCGTGTGGTCATGACCCGTGACGATGCGGGCGATATCGACCTTGTGCTGGCGCGGCTGTCGCGCCTGATCGCGCTGGACGATGCCGCGATTGCCCGCGCCCGCGAGGATATGTTGCGCAACCGTCCCTTTGTGCCCGTGACCGTCGCAGAGCGGTTGAGCTGGGAAGAAATCAGCCGTGTCGCCACCAATGCGCCTGCCCTTCCCGGTGTCACACCCGAAATGGGCCTGTCGCGGCTTTACCCGCTGAAAGCCGATTTTGCGCATGTTGTGGGATATGTCGGGCCGGTGTCAGAGCGTGACTTGCAGCGCGAGGAAACGCCTGACCCCGTATTGATGATCCCGCGCTTTCAGATCGGCAAGAGCGGGGTCGAGCGCGAGGCCGAAAGCCTGTTGCGCGGCAAGGCCGGGTCGCAGCGGGTCGAGGTGAACTCTGTCGGCCGTGTCATGCGAGAGTTGGACCGGGTCGAGGGAGAGCCGGGCGAGAACCTGCACCTGACGATTGATGCGCGTTTGCAGAATTACGCGCTGGAACGGCTGGCCGGCCAAAGTGCTGCCGCTGTCGTCATCGACATCCCCACCGGCGATGTGCTGGCCGCCGCATCCGCCCCAAGCTATGATGCGAACCTGTTCGTACGCGGCATTTCCAGCAAGGATTACAACGGCCTACTGGAAAACGACTATCGCCCACTGGTGAATAAATGCGTCCAAGGCATGTATCCGCCGGGATCGACCTTCAAGATGGTGACGGCGCTGGCCGCGCTAGAAGCCGCCGAGACCGACGGGCTGGAGCGCGTGTTTTGTCCCGGTCATATGGATGTGTCCGGCAACCGCTTTCACTGCTGGAAGCGCAGCGGACATGGCCGGGTCGATCTGGAAACCGCGCTGGCCGAAAGCTGCGACGTCTATTTCTACGAGATGTCGCAGCGCTGCGGGATCGACCGGATAAATGCCATGTCCGAGCGTCTTGGCCTGGGTATTCGCTATGACCTGCCGATGACCTCTGTCGCATCGGGCCTGAACCCGTCGCGCGAGTGGAAAAAGCGTGCCCGCGACGCCGACTGGCGTATCGGCGACACGGTCAATGTGTCTATCGGGCAGGGCTATGTGCTGACCACGCCCCTGCAACTGGCCGTGATGACCGCGCGGCTGGCCAGCAATCGCGCGGTGCTGCCGCGTCTGCTGCGCGACCCGCTGGAACGAGCCGTGCCACAGGCCACCAGCCTTGATCTGCGCCCCGAATGGCTGGCGATGATCCGTCGTGGCATGTCGAATGTGGTCAATGACCGGCGCGGGACGGCCTATTCCTCGCGCGTGGTAGACCCGACCATGGTGATGGCAGGCAAGACGGGCACCAGCCAAGTGTTCCGGATTACCCAAGCCGAGCGCGATTCCGGCATCCGCCGGCAAGAAGACCTGCCTTGGAACCGTCGCAACCATGCGCTGTTCGTCAATTACGCACCGCTCGACAACCCGCAGGTCGCCGTGGCCGTGATCGTGGAGCATGGCGGCGGTGGGTCCAGTGCCGCAGCCCCCATCGGGCGCGACATTCTGCTGGCGGCACTGAACGAGGGGCGGCCGCCGCTTGCAGCCTACCCGACCTCTCAGCGCAACCGCATCAGCGCAGAGCAAGACCTGCTGGAAGAACGGTTGCGCGATCTGGGATCCTACCGGGTCAGCCGCGCATGAGCTATCTGGAATACAACACCTCGCGCATGCCCAAGGGGCTGGCAAAGGTGCTGCACCTGAACTGGGCGCTCGTGGTGCTGCTGATCGCGGTGGCCTGCTACGGCTTTGTCATGCTCTATTCCGTCGCGGGTGGCAGCGCGCAACCGTGGATGGAGCCGCAATTGCAGCGCTTCGTTGCCGGGCTGGGTGTGATGTTCCTCGTCGCCATGGTCCCGATCTGGTTCTGGCGCTCGGTCGCGGGCTTGGGCTACGCACTCTCGACCGTGCTGTTGCTGGGGGTAGAGTTTTTCGGCGCCGTCGGCATGGGCGCGCAACGCTGGCTGGAAATCGGGCCCTTGCGGCTGCAACCCTCCGAACTGGCCAAGATCACCACCATCATGGCGCTGGCCGCGTTCTACGACTGGGCCGACATCAAGAAAATCTCGCGCCCCGTCTTTGTGCTGGTGGCGGCGGTGATCGTGCTTTTTCCGGTGTTTCTGGTGGTGCGCCAGCCCGATCTGGGCACGTCTTTGCTGATCGCAGCGGCGGGTGGCGCGGTGATTTTCGCGGCAGGCGTGCATTGGGGCTATTTCGCAGGCGTTATCGGGTCCGTTGCGGGGCTGGTTGTGGCGGTGTTCACGTCACGCGGGACCGATTGGCAATTGTTGCAAGACTACCAATACCGCCGGATCGACGCCTTTCTGGACCCCACGCTGGACCCGCTGGGCGCGGGCTACCACATCAACCAAGCCATGATCGCGCTGGGGTCTGGCGGCTGGTCGGGGCGCGGGTTCATGGAAGGAACGCAATCGCGGCTGAACTTCCTGCCCGAAAAGCACACCGACTTCATTTTCACCACGCTGGCAGAGGAATTCGGCTTTATCGGTGCGGGATCGCTTCTGGTGCTGTATGTGATGATTATCGGGTTTTGCCTGCTGACCGTCCTGCGGTCCTCCAACCGGTTTGCCGCGCTTCTGACGGTCGGGGTTACGGCCAATTTCTTTCTGTATTTCGCGGTCAACACCGCGATGGTCATGGGGCTGGCCCCCGTTGTGGGCGTGCCCCTGCCGCTGATCAGCTATGGCGGCTCTGCGATGATGGTGTTGATGGTCGGCTTTGGCCTGTTGCAATCGGCACATATCCATCGCCCAAGGCTGCCGACATGAGCCTGACAGCACTCTTTGCCGCAGGTGACGGGGTGTTCGCTGAGTATGACGCGCCTTTGCGCGCCGCGTTTGCGCGGGCCGGGCTGGATGTGACGGTGGTCACACAAGCCGCGCCCGACACCGTGGATTACATCATCTACACCCCGTCCAGCCCGTTGCAGGATTTCGCGCCCTTCACACGCTGCAAGGCCGTGCTGAGCCTGTGGGCGGGGGTGGAGCGTATCGTCGGCAACCCGACGCTGACGCAGCCGCTTGCCCGCATGGTCGACCCAAGCCTGACGCAAGGCATGATCGAATATGTCACCGGCCATGTGCTACGCTACCACCTTGCGCTGGACCGGCCCGCGACCGAATGGGTGCCTGTGGTGCCGCCCTTGGCGCAGGATCGCAAGGTCGGGTTCCTGGGCCTGGGTGCTTTGGGGCGCGCCTGCGCGGTGGCACAAGCGGCCATCGGGTTCGATGTCGCCGGCTGGTCGCGTACCCCCCGAGAGGTGGCAGGCGTGCAGTGCCATAGCGGCGCGGACGGGTTGGCGGCGGTGCTGGAACGCTCTGACATCCTTGTCACGCTCTTGCCCGATACGCCCGCGACCACGAATATCCTGAACGCCACCACGCTGGCGCAAATGCCGCGCGGTGCCTATGTCATCAATCCTGGGCGGGGCACGCTGATTGACGATGCGGCCCTGCTGTCGGCGCTCGATCAAGGGCAGATTGCCGCCGCCACGCTGGACGTCTTTCGCACAGAGCCCCTGCCCGCAGACCATGCCTATTGGCACCACCCGCGCGTGACCGTGACGCCGCATATCGCAGCCGCCACGCGGGCCGAAACCGCATCGGACGTGATCGCCGCCAACATCGCGCGGGTGCAGGCAGGACAGGGCTTGCTGCACGAAGTGTCGCGCGCGGCTGGGTATTAGGCCCGACATTCAAGGAATCGTAACGCGCGTGCGCTAAGCTGTCGCTATCGCGCGGGGTGGTGTTCTGCGCTATTGTCCTGCCATGAAAGCGCGCCGCCATATGCGACAGCCCTCGCAGCCTTTGCCAGAGCATCTGCGCCCGCTGCCGCCTGAACGCGGCGGCGGCGGCGCTTGGCTGTGGCAGGTGCCGGTCGCCGTGGCGCTGACACTGGGCCTGCTTTATCTGGCGTCGGGGCGCATCGACCATTGTGCGGCGGATGGCAGGTTTTGCCCACCGACCGATGAGCTTGCCGAATCCCAGTCCCCCTTGGTCGCATCCGCGCCCCCCGAGGCGCAAGCCCCCGCCATGCCAGAGCGGCCTGTGATGAGCCTTGCATTCGCCCCGTTGCCGTTAAGCATGGGGGACGGACCGCCCGCCCAAGGCTACAGCCTGCCCCCCGGTATGACAGTGCAGGACGCCGCTACAAGCCCGCGCGCCATCGCGCTGGACGAAATGAACCTGATTGCCGTTGTCGAAGCCGACGGGCACCGTCACGCGCTGGTGCGACTGCCCGACGGGCGCATTCTGCGCGTGCGCGAAGGCGACCGGCTGGACGGCGGCACAGTTGCCGCCATCGGTGCAGACACGCTCTACATGCTGCGCGCCAATAACACCCCGCACGCGCTGGTGCTGGGGGGCTAGCCGGCGCAGGGCAAGCGTCTTGGACGGCGGCGCGCGCCCTAACCCTCGCCGCCCGCAACAGTCAGCCCCAGCATCCGCCAGCCCTGCATGCCCCAGCGGTAATAGGCAATCTTCTCAACCGGATAGCCCGCGTCGATAATGCGCCGGATGGCAGCAGGCGATTGCCCGCACCATGGGCCGTTGCAGAACATCACAAGGTCCGGCACCACATCCGCGTCGCAGATAAAGCCCTCGAAATCGGGCTCGCAGCCCAGTTCGTGCAACTCATCCGCCATCTCTGTATAGGGCATGTTGACCGCACCGGGTATCGTGCCCGTCTGCCAGTCAGGGCGCACGCGCCCATCAACGACCAAAGTGTTTTCGTCCTGCAACGCGGCCAGCACATCCAATTCGCCCACCGTGCGGACACCCTCGGCAGGGCTCATCGGCTGGACGCAAAATTCGGGACAGGGGCGCGCGATGCGGGCAAATTCGCCCTCGATTACGGCGCTTTCATCCTGCTCGCGCGTAATCACGACAGGGCCGGACGGGGTTGTCACCGTCACACTGGCCATATCGGGGGTAATATTCACGCCTTCGGCCAGCGCGGGCGCGGCCAACAGGGCGGCAAAAGCGGTCATTGTGGCGATGCGGGTCATGGTCTCTCCTCGGGTCTTCGATAAATGCAGCCTAGCGCAGAACCAAAGCCGCGCAACACCCGGATTCGGGGCATGCACAGCGCTTGACACCGCAAGCCCGCTGCCGCATAGAGCGGCTTCCGTTCGGGCATTCGGCCCGCGCGGATATTCGGCTATGCCCCTCAGCGGGCACGCAGCCCGACGGCACCAAACGCCTGCGCCATGTCGCAGGGGCCACAGGGCGCGGCAGAAAGACAAAGGAATGACCGATATGTTCGCGGTCCTGAAAACAGGTGGCAAGCAATACCGGGTGCAGGCGGGTGACGTTCTGCGCGTGGAACGCATTGCTGCACAAGCTGGTGAAAAAGTCCAGTTCAACGAGATTCTGATGGTCGGCGGCGACAGCCCCGTCATCGGCACCCCCACCGTGGACGGTGCGGGCGTGCAGGCCGAAGTGATCGACCAGATCAAGGCCGATAAGGTTATCCACTATGTCAAGCGCCGCCGCAAGCACAGTTCGCAGCGCACCAAGGGCCACCGCCAGAAACTGACGCTGCTGCGTGTCACCGACATTCTGGCCTCTGGCGCGGATGCATCGGGCGTGCAAGCGGCCGTCGGCACCGGCTCTGTGTCTGGCTTCGCGATCGAGGCGGCTGCCCCTGCGGCCAAGCCCGCTGCCAAGAAGAAAGCGGCACCCAAAGCCGCAGCAAAAGCAGACGCTGCGCCCGCCGAGGCTCCAGCTGATTCGGTTGACGCCACCAAGCCCTCCAACCTGCTGACCGAAGCGCGCGACGGCAAGGCCGACGATCTGAAAAAGATCTCTGGCGTCGGTCCCAAGCTGGAAGGGCTGCTGCACGAAAACGGCGTGTTCCATTTCGACCAGATCGCCGCTTGGGGTCCGTCCGAGATTGCCTATATGGATGACCGTCTGTCGTTCAAAGGCCGGATCGAGCGTGATGGCTGGATCGACCAGGCCAAGCAATTCGCATCTGAACAGGAGTAACACCTCATGGCACACAAAAAAGCAGGCGGTTCCTCCCGCAACGGTCGCGACTCTGCCGGACGCCGCCTTGGCGTCAAACTCTATGGCGGTCAGCACGCGATCCCCGGCAATATTATCGTGCGTCAGCGCGGCACCAAGCACTTCGCCGGTGAGGGCGTCGGCATGGGCCGCGACCATACGCTGTTTGCGCTGACCGAAGGGCGCGTGTCTTTCAGCAAGGGTCTGAAAGGGCGCAGCTTTGTATCGGTCCTGCCAATGGCGGATGCTGCCGAATAAGCCGAACTGTAACATTTCGCATGTACATCAGGGTCGGCAGAAATGCCGGCCCTGTTTCGTTTTCGCGCGCCATGACGATTGGAGGAGCAAGCGTCGGGCGCTGAAACCGCGAAAGCACCGGGTGAGGGCCCGATTGGAGGACGTAATGACATTGGACACCACAGTGACCACCGGTCAGCCGGTCTTGACCGGCGCGCGGCTTGTTCTGCGCCCGTTGCAGCCATCGGACGAGGGGCTGCTGGAGTTCTACACCCGCGACGCGCGTGTGGCCGAGGGCACACGGTCCATCCCGCATCCGTTGCCACCGGGGGCGACGGCGCAATTCATCGCGCGCGCGACATCGGCCGAGCGCGCAGAGGATGTCTGGGTCATGGACGGCGCTGGCCATGACAAGGCGTCGGTTCTGGGGCTGGTCTCGCTCAAACCGCTGGACAGGCAACAAAGCCAGATCGGCTACTGGGTCGCGCCCGCCTTCTGGAACGCGGGTTATGCGTCTGAAGCGGTCGCCACCCTCATAAAGGCTAACCCGCACAAGGCCCGGACCCTGTTTGCAGAGGTATTCCAGGACAACACCGCATCGGCCCATGTGCTGACCAACGCAAGCTTTGACTATCTGGGCGATGCCGAGGCCTATTCGGTGGCCCGCCGCGCAACCGTTCCAACATGGACGTATATCCGGCGGATGTAGTGCCTATGAAAAAGCCCGGCAGAAAATGCCGGGCTTTTTCATGTCAGCAATGCTCGGTCTTAGCGCGGCGCGATCATCATGATCATTTGCCGCCCTTCCATCTTGGGCATGTTCTCGACCTTGCCGATCTCTTCAACATCGGCGGCCACACGGTGCAGCAGGTCCGACCCAAGGTTCTGGTGCGCCATCTCGCGCCCGCGGAAGCGCAATGTGACTTTCACCTTGTCGCCACCTTCCAGAAACCGCATCACGTTGCGCATTTTGACATCGTAATCATGCGTATCGGTGTTGGGGCGGAATTTGACTTCCTTGATCTCGATGATGTGCTGCTTCTTGCGGGCCTCAGCCTCGCGCTTTTGCTGCTCATACTTGAACTTGCCGAAATCCATGATCTTGCAGACCGGCGGGGTCGCGTTGGGCGAAATTTCGACCAGATCAAGTCCGGCCTCTTCGGCCAGCATCATGGCTTGAGACGGTTTTACCACGCCCAGATTTTCCCCTTCCGCGCCGATCAGGCGTATTTCCGGCGCACGAATGCGGTCATTTACGCGGGGTCCGGTATCGCGGGGGGGCGGGGCATTGTGCGGTCTGCGGGCTATGGCTGAATTCCTTGTCAGTGGCTGTTACGTCGCGCGCAATCTAAGGGCAGGACATGCGTGTTTCAAGCGCGAATTGGCCCGGCTATCACGATGGTTTATGCTGCACCCGCTTTGCAAGGTCGCAAATATCTGGCATACGCGCGCCAGTAGTAACAAGGTTTGAGAGGACCGTGACATGAACAAGATGGTTTTGACATTGATCGCCATTGCCGTTGCCGCTGTTGGCATCTGGCTGGGCGTTCAGTCGCGCACACCGACAGAGGTGACTGCGCCGATCGAGGCCCCCGCTGAAGAGGCCGTCGAGACGACCGAAGCCCCTGACGCCGACGTGGACGCGATGGAAGAGGCCATGTCAGAGGCCGAAACCGCCGTTGAAGAGGCCACCGACGCTGCGGAGAGCGCTGTCGACGAGGCCGTGACCGCCGCCGAGACCGCTGTCGAGGATGCGACCAACGCAGCGCAAGACGCAATGAACGACGCCGCCGAGGGCGCAGAGAACATGGTCAACGACATGATGGGCGCGGGCGACGAGGCCGCAACCGATGCCGCGGACATGGCCGAGGATGCCGCAGACGCGACCACCGACGCCGCGACCGATGCCGTTGATGCGACCGAAGATATGGCCGAGGATGCCGCAGACGCAACGACAGATGCCGCAACTGACGCGGTCGATGCGACCGAGGATATGGCCGATGATGCGGCAGAGGTGACAACAGACGCTGTCGATGCGACCGCCGACATGGCTGATGATGCGGCAGAGGCAACGACCGACGCAGCAACTGACGCCGCCGATATGGCAGAAGATGCCGCAGAAGCGACAACTGATGCAGCAACAGACGCTGTCGATGCAACCGCCGACATGGCCGATGATGCGGCAGAGGCGACAACCGACGCTGCAACAGACGCTGGCGATGCAACCGCCGACATGGCTGATGATGCGGCAGAGGCAACTACCGAGACGCCTGCCGACGGTAGCGATGCGGCAGAAGAAATCCTCGAAGAGGGCGAAGGCGCGACCACGGAATAAGCAGCGGCCCGCTATTGCGGTCAGAGCGGCCGCGCTGCACTATCCGATAGACAAAATAAAACCCCCGGCACGTTCGCGCGTGCCGGGGGTTTCGCGTTGCGACCGATCAGCACAAGCTGTCAGCGTCGCAAAAACGCGTCACCGAAGCCCATGGCCTTCACCGTTGACAGCGCGCCATGCGCGGCACCAGCGCTGGCGAATGGGCCGACCGTGACCACGTTCAGCCCGCGCGAGCGATAGGTTCCAGCCGCCAAGCCGCGCGCGTTCAGACGGGCCACAAGCCGCTGCGCATTGCCCGGAACGGCGAAACTACCCACCTGAATGCGGGCACCATGCCCTGCCGATGCGCGCGGGGTATGGGCGACCTGTTGCGGTGGACTGTTCACATATTCGTCCAGAAACAGCGACGGGCTGGTCACGCAGCGCACCATCTTGCGGCCCAATTCGGTGTCAACCAACTGGCCATAAGGCGCACTGCCGGGGCAGGATGGGTGACGCCCCGACGCGTCTGCGTGTTGCAGGCGGGGTTTGGACGCGGCGCGCCGGACCTGTTGGCGGGGCGCGACACTGGATACCGTCTGTTCCTTGCCCAGATAGCTGGGCGCAGGGCGGCGTACAGGGTCGTCAACCGCGCCAACCACCTCGATCCGGCCACGCGCGGGCTCGGCGGCGGCCGCAGGCTCTGGCGCATTGGCGTCGGCCACGTCCTGCTCCGACGACATGGGTTCCATATCATCGTCCGCGCCGGTTGCATCCGCCTGATCCGTCATGCCAGCGTCCGGGTTTTGCGCTGGTTGCGATGCCGCGAAATCCGTCGGTGTCTGGTCGCAGATCGGGTTGCGATCGGGACCGTAGCGCGGCACCCATGTCACCTCGCCACCAAAGGTGGAGCGCAGAAACGCACAGCCCGCGCTATCGGTGAATTCGCGCCCTTCAAACCCGGCGGGTGGCAGGTTGGCCGGGTCCAGCCCGTTGGTCTGCGCCAGAGCGCCCTGTGCCATCCCCAATGACAGCGCGGCCATGCTTGCGGCCTTCAAAAATTTATTCATCGTAACCCCCCGGTTATCTGGCACAAGTTTGCCGCTGCAAGCCTTGGAAAGTAAAGCCGATTCGCCCCTGCCCCGCTTAAACTGTGCCGAAAATGCGGTCGCCCGCATCGCCCAGGCCTGGCACGATATAGCCTTTTTCGTTCAAATGGCTGTCAAGCGAGGCTGTGACGATCCGAACATCGGGGTGATGTTCGGCCATCACCGCAACCCCCTCGGGCGCGGCCAGCAGGCATATGAAACAGATGTGCGCAGCGCCCGCGCGTTTCAGAAGGTCAATCGCGGCGGCGGCGGAATGGCCGGTGGCCAGCATCGGGTCGACGGCGATGGTAAAACGGCCCGGCATGTCCTTGGGCAGCTTGTTGTAATATTCGATCGGGCGCAGCGTTTCCTCGTCACGGTAAAGCCCGACAAAGCCGACTTTCGCGGTCGGCACCACATCCAGAACACCGTCCAGCAAGCCATTGCCCGCGCGCAGGATCGACACCACGGCCGGGTCGGGGCCGGCCAGCATTGGCGCATCCATCGCCGTAAGCGGCGTGTCGATGCGCTGCGTGGCGATTGGCAGATCGCGCGTGGCCTCGTAGCTCAGCAATAGGGCGATTTCGCGCAGCAGGCGGCGAAATTCGGGGCTGGGCGTGCGATTGTCGCGCATCAGGCTCAGCTTGTGCTGCACAAGCGGATGGTCGATCACGGTCAGGTCGGGATGGGTCATGCCGCCTCCAGTCTTTTGGCAAGGGTGTCGCGGGTGACGGCGTCGCAAAACGCCGCACGCAGGGCCGTCTGCGCCAGCGTGTCAAATTCGGGTTGATCCCAGCCAAAGCTGCGGTGCAACCCCGCGTATTCCGCACTCATATCGGTATGAAAGAACGGCGGATCATCGGTCGAGACGGTCAACGCCACACCCGCGGCGCGCAACCGCTCGACAGGGTGATCGCGCAGGCTGCGATAGACGCCAAGCGCGATATTGGAGCCGGGGCACACCTCCAGCACCGTGCCGCGTTCGGCCAGATCCTCGACCAGCGCCGGGTCTTCGATGGCGCGCACACCGTGGCCGATGCGGCTCACGCGCAAGTGCTTTAGCGCCGCGCGCAGCTCGTCCGGCCCGCGCCATTCGCCTGCATGCGCAGTCAGGCCCAGCCCGGCCTCGCGTGCTGCATCAAAACTATAGATGAAATCCGCCAGTTCGCCCGCATTCTCGTCACCCGCAATACCGAAGCCCGTGATGAAATCGCCCGCTGTTTCCTGCGCGCAAGCCGCGACCCTGCGCGCTTGCTCTGGCCCGAAATGGCGAATGCAGGTGATGCAGCCGCGCAGGGTGATGCCCATTTGCGCCTCGGCTGTTGCCCCAGCGGTCTGGATCGCCGCCAGATAGTCGCGCCACGCCGACAGATCGCCGCCGCCGCAGAAATCGGGCGACAGGAACGCCTCGGAGTAGATCACGCCATGGGCCGCCGATTGCTCCAGAACCGCCAGCGTCAGGTCGTGAAAATCCTGCGGAGTGGTCAGCACGGTGCACGCGGCCTCGTAGACGCGTAGGAAATCCACGAAGCCGGTGTATTTATACGCGCCCTGCTCATCGAAAATGCCCGACAGGTCCACGCCTTTGCGTTTGGCCAAGGCGCGGATAAAGGCAGGCGGCGCGGCCCCTTCCAGATGCAGGTGCAATTCCAGCTTGGGGGTTTTGGCGAAATCAACGCTCATGTCAGAAAGCTCCGTCCCGGCCCTTGGGCAGGCACGCCCAAGTGATGCGCGACACTTGCCGCGACATCGACAAAACCGCAATGCCCGATTTCACCTGCACCCAGACCCGCCACCAGCACCGGCACCCGTTCGCGGGTGTGGTCCGATCCGGGGGCGGTCGGGTCATTGCCGTGGTCCGCCGTGATGACCAGCATGTCGCCCGCGCGCATCCGCGCCAGCACCTGCCCGATCACGCCATCGACCCGTTCCAGCGCACGCGCATAGCCCGCCACATCGCGCGGGTGGCCATATAGGCTGTCGAACTCGACAAGGTTGCAAAGGGTCAGCGCGCCGTCTTCGGCCACATCCACCAGCCGCAGCAGATGGTCGCACAGCGCCGCGTCATCCGGTCCCTTGTGACTATGGCTGATTCCGCGACCCGAAAAGATATCGGAAATCTTGCCAATGCCATGCACCATGCGGCCCGCGTCCGACACCCAGTCGCACAAGGTGGGCGCAGGCGGGGCGATGGCGTAGTCGCGCCGGTTATATGTGCGGCGAAAGCCGTCCTTTTCGCTGCCCACAAACGGACGGGCGATCACCCGGCCCACGCGCATATCATGCAAAACAGGTGCCAGATCGGCGCAGAGCCGTTGCAGGCGGTCCAGACCGAACGCGTCTTCATGCGCGGCAATCTGGAACACACTGTCGGCGGATGTGTAGCAGATGGGCCAGCCCGTGCGCAGATGCTCTGCCCCGAACTGGTCGATAATCGCAATCCCGCCGGCGTGGCAATTGCCCAAGATGCCGTCGGTTCCGGCCAGTTCGCAGACCTTCGCTGTCAGCTCATCGGGAAAGGCGGGGGTTTGGCGGGGGAAATATGTCCAGTCCCACGGCACCGGCACGCCCGCCAGTTCCCAATGCCCCGACGGCGTATCCTTGCCCCGGGAGATTTCGGTCGCAGCCCCCCACAGCCCTGTCGGCGCGGCACCCAACCCCGGCGCATCCATCCCAGAGGCCAGCTTGATCGCAGCCCCCAGCCCAAGGCCGTCCAGCACCGGCACGCGCAAAGGCCCGGAGCGTCCGCGCTCTGCCCGCCCCTCTGCACACGCCTGCGCGATATGGCCCAGCGTATTCGCGCCGGTATCACCAAACTCCGCCGCGTCGGGCGCACCCCCGCAGCCCACGGAATCGAGCACAAGCACGAAAGCGCGGGGCATTACCCGCGCTCCATATGATCCGCGCCAAAGGCTCCGGGCAGAAGCGCGGCAACAGTGGTGTCCAGCCGCGCGCCGTTCATCGACAGCAGCGTGACCGGCACGTCACCTGCCGCAAATTCCGCGATCTTCTGACGGCAACCGCCACAAGGCGGCACCGGCGTTGGGCTATCCGCAATGACAACGAGTTCCTTGATCTGACGCGCGCCGCCCGCGATCATGGCGGCAATCGCACCCGCCTCGGCGCAGGTGCCTTCGGGGTACGCGACATTTTCCACGTTGCAGCCGACGAAAACCGCGCCCGTATCCGCGCGCAATGCCGCCCCGACCTTGAAGTTGGAATACGGCACATAGGCCATTTCGCGCACATCGCGCGCCGCATCTTCCAGTGACATCATTCACCCCTGTTTTGACCCCAAGTTTGCGCTGCACTGCAAGACGATGCAAGCCTTGGCCATTGCGATCTTCAAGACTTGGGCACAACAGCTAAAGCCCGACAATGGCTTGCAGCGATCCGGCATTTGTTTAAGGGTAAACCAAATTTCGGCAGGAGGGACAGATGACCGAGCAGACCCATGATGACAATCGCCACCCTGCCCTGTTGTATCATGAATACCCACGTCCGGGGAAACTGGAGATCCGCGCGACGAAGCCTTTGGCCAATGGGTATGACCTGTCGCGCGCCTATTCGCCCGGCGTGGCCGAAGCCTGTATGGAGATCAAGGCAAACCCCGACACCGCCGCCCGCTACACAACGCGCGGCAACCTTGTGGCGGTTGTCACCAACGGCACGGCGGTTCTGGGCTTGGGCAATATCGGGGCGCTCGCGTCAAAACCCGTGATGGAAGGCAAGGCCGTCCTGTTCAAGAAATTCGCCAATATCGACTGTTTCGACATTGAACTGAACGAACCCGACCCGGTCAAACTGGCAGAGATCGTCTGCGCGATGGAACCGACATTCGGTGCCATCAACCTAGAAGATATCAAAGCTCCCGATTGCTTTATTGTGGAAAAAATCTGCCGTGAGCGGATGGGCATTCCGGTGTTCCATGACGACCAGCACGGCACGGCGATCGTAGTAGGTGCTGCGGCGACCAATGCGTTGCGCGTGGCGGGAAAGCGGTTCGAGGATATCAAGATTGTCAGCACCGGCGGGGGCGCGGCGGGAATTGCCTGTCTGAACATGCTGCTGAAGCTGGGGGTGCAACGTGAAAACGTGTTCCTGTGCGACATTCACGGGCTGGTTCATGCGGGCCGTGAGGTGGATATGAACCCGCAAAAAGCCGCCTTCGCGCAAGCAACCGACGCGCGCAATCTGGATGACGTGATCGACGGGGCCGACCTGTTTCTGGGCCTGTCCGGCCCCGGCGCGCTAACGGTCGAGCATGTCGCCCGCATGGCCAAACGACCGATTATCTTTGCACTGGCCAACCCAACGCCAGAGATTTTGCCCGATCAAGTCCGCGAGATCGCACCCGATGCGATCATCGCCACGGGCCGCTCGGATTTTCCCAATCAGGTCAATAACGTGCTGTGCTTTCCCTTCATCTTTCGCGGCGCGCTGGACGTGGGCGCAACGGAGATCAACGACGCCATGCAGATCGGCTGTGTCGAAGGGATCGCGGCGCTGGCGCGCGCGACCACCAGCGCCGAAGCCGCCGCCGCCTACAAAGGCGAGCAACTGAGTTTCGGCGCGGATTACCTGATCCCCAAGCCGTTCGACCCGCGCCTGATGGGTATTGTCGCCAGTTCGGTGGCGCGCGCGGCGATGGACTCTGGCGTGGCGAAACGCCCCATGGCCGACCTGGATGCCTACAAGGCGGGGCTGGATGCGTCGGTCTTCCGGTCCGCCATGATCATGCGCCCGGTGTTCGAGGCCGCGCGCGCCGCCTCGCGCCGGATTGTCTTTGCCGAGGGCGAGGATGAACGCGTATTGCGCGCCGCCAGCGCCATGCTCGAAGAAACCACCGAAGTCCCGATCCTGATCGGGCGGCCAGAGGTGATCGCCAGCCGTCTGGAACGCGCGGGGCTGTCCATTCAGCCGGGACGTGATTTCGAACTGGTCAACCCGCAGGATGACCCGCGCTACCGCGATTATTGGCGCAGCTATCACCAGATCATGCAGCGGCGCGGCGTGACCCCCGATCTGGCGCGCGCGATTCTGCGCACCAACACCACCGCGATTGGCGCGATCATGGTGCATCGGGGCGATGCCGACAGCCTGATCTGCGGCACGTTCGGGCAATATCTGTGGCACCTGAACTATATTACCCAAATTCTGGGCACGCCCGAACGGCACCCTGTGGGCGCGCTGTCTTTGCTGATCCAGCAAGAAGGCAACCTGTTCGTCGCCGACACGCAGGTCCACCCCAACCCGACCCCAGAGCAGATTGTCGAAACGACCATCGCCGCCGCGCGCCATGTGCGCCGCTTTGGTCTGGACCCGAAAATCGCGCTGTGTTCGCATAGCCAATTCGGCAATCTGGACACGCCATCAGGCCGCAATATGCGCGGCGCGCTGGAAATTCTGGACCAGATGGGGCTGGATTTCGATTACGAGGGCGAGATGCATGTCGATGCCGCGCTGGATACCGATCTGCGCGCACGGCTTTTGCCCGACGCGCGGTTCAGCGGGCCGGCCAATGTGCTGATCTTTGCCAATACCGATGCCGCGAGCGGGGTGCGCAACATTCTGAAAACCCGCGCCGATGCGCTGGAAGTGGGGCCGACCCTGATGGGGATGGGCAACACCGCGCATATCGTGACCTCGTCGATCACGGCGCGAGGGCTGCTGAACATGGCAGCACTGGCAGGCACGCCGGTGGCGCAATACGGGTAGGGGCAAGCTGCGTCTGCATCGGCAGGCCGAGAGACGGCCCTTCGATGCTGCCCTGGACAGCGTCCCTGTCCCACACTAATTTGCAAACCCGCTATCGCCGCTCAGATTCCTGCAAGCGGACACCTCTATTTGCAAACTCTGGCAGAATAATTGCAAACTTTCCGCACCGCATACCCCATGTTGCCGGTAACACCCATTGCGCAGGCGTCCTGCGCTCGGCTAAGCCATTTGCATTCTGAGGAGGATGACCATGGCCTATGCCGACCTTTACCGCGCGTCACTGGACGACCCGAATGCATTCTGGATGGAACAAGCCAAATCCATCGACTGGATAACCCCGCCAACCAAAGCGCTGTTCGACGAGGCCGCACCGCTTTTTGAGTGGTTCAAGGATGCACAGGTCAACACCTGCTGGAACGCGGTTGACCGCCATGTCGAGGCAGGGCGCGGCGAGCAGACGGCCATCATCCATGACAGTCCAATAACCCACACCAAGCGGGAAATCAGCTATGTCGAGCTGCGCAACCGCGTGGCCAATCTGGCCGGTGCCTTGCGCGCCAAGGGCGTGGAAAAGGGCGACCGCGTCATCATCTACATGCCGATGATCCCCGAAGCGTTGGAAGCGATGCTGGCCTGCGCGCGGCTGGGCGCGGTGCATTCGGTTGTGTTCGGGGGGTTTGCGGCCAACGAACTGGCCGTGCGGATTGACGACGCGACGCCAAAGGCCATCATTGCCGCCAGTTGCGGGCTGGAACCGGGGCGCGTGGTCCATTACAAACCGCTGCTGGATGCCGCGATTGACGCGGCTAGTCACAAACCCGATTTCTGCGTCATCTTGCAGCGCGAGCAGGAGGTCGCCAAGCTGATAGACGGGCGCGATGTCAACTGGCACGGGTTTCAATACGGCGTTGCCCCGGCGGAATGCGTGCCCGTGTCGGGCGATCATCCGGCCTATATCCTTTACACCTCTGGCACGACGGGCCAGCCGAAGGGCGTTGTGCGGCCAACCGCAGGCCATCTGGTCGCACTGAACTGGACGATGAAGGCCATTTACAATGTCGATCCCGGCGATGTGTTCTGGGCGGCAAGCGATGTGGGCTGGGTCGTAGGCCACAGCTATATCTGCTACGCGCCGCTGCTGGCGGGCAACACCACCATCGTATTCGAAGGCAAACCCATCGGCACCCCCGATGCGGGCACGTTCTGGCGAGTAATTTCCGAGCATAAGGTGAAAAGCTTCTTCACCGCACCAACCGCCTTCCGCGCCGTCAAGCGCGAAGACCCGAAGGGCGAATTCGTCAAGAAATACGACCTGTCCTGCCTGAAGCACGTTTACCTTGCCGGCGAGCGCGCCGACCCCGACACGATCACATGGGCGCAAAACCAGCTTAAAGTGCCGATCATCGACCATTGGTGGCAAACCGAAACCGGCTGGGCGATTGCCGCAAACCCTGTGGGCATCGAGCCGCTTCCGGTCAAGATCGGCTCCCCCGCCGTGCCGATGCCGGGCTATGATGTGCAAGTGCTGGACGAAGGCGGCCACCCGCTGGCCGCGGGCGAACTGGGCGCGATTGCGATCAAGCTGCCCTTGCCGCCCGGCACATTGCCCACGCTGTGGAACGCCGAAGCACGGTTCCGCAAGAGCTATCTGGAACAGTTCCCCGGCTACTACGCCTCTGGCGATGCGGGGTATATGGACGACGACGGCTATGTCTACATCATGGCGCGCACCGATGACGTGATCAACGTGGCCGGCCACCGCTTGTCCACCGGCGGTATGGAAGAAGTGCTGGCCAGCCACCCCGATGTGGCCGAATGCGCGGTGATCGGCGTGTCGGACGCGCTGAAAGGGCAAGCGCCGCTGGGGTTCTTGTGCTTGAACAACGGTGCCGACCGCGACTCTGCCGAAGTGGTCGCCGAATGTGTTTCGCTGGTGCGCGACAAGATCGGGCCGGTCGCGGCGTTCAAGCTGGCCGTGGTCGTCGACCGGCTGCCGAAAACCCGCTCGGGCAAGATATTGCGCGCCACAATGGTCAAGATCGCGGATGGCGAAGAGTTCAAAATGCCCGCCACGATTGATGACCCGGCCATCTTGGACGAGGTGGCGCAAGCGCTCGCCACGCTGGGGCTACCTGCGGCAAAACCCTGACAACACAACCTCTGGCACTTCGCGGCGCGCAAAATACACGCAAGACCAAGAAAAGCGCTTGTTGCGGGAACGGGCTTCGGACTAAGCTGAACGCGGGTGGGCTCTGGCCTGCCCGTGTTTGCAGTTAACGGTGGTTTTACGTCGCGCAATGGCAGAAAAAAGCCTCGATTCCAAAGTCTTGTCAGAGCTTCTTGACATGGTCGGGCCAGAGCATCAGATGGCCCTTCTTGAACAGGTGCGTGCCGATCTGCGCCGCTGTTCGGAGGTGTTCGACACGTCGCTTGAACGCGCTCCCGCCGACCGCGAATTGCCTCTTTTGTGCAGTGCCGCGCATGAGGTGAAGGGCCTTGCGGCGACGATTGGCGCATCCGGGCTTGTCGATATTGCCAAACAGGTAGAGCGCGCCTGCACCGACCAAGACGCAACGGCGCTGAGCCTGTTGCTGCCAGACATTGCGCAGCGCACAGGCCTGACCGCACAGAGCATAGCCGATATGGTGCAGGCCACCTGATGCCGCAGTCTTCAACAATATCGGGCGATGGCTTGCTTCTGGTCGAAGACACGCCCTCTTTGCAGATGCTGTATGCCACGGTGCTGCGCAAGGCAGGCTACAAGCCCATGCTGGCCTCTAGCGGGGCAGAGGCCCTGACCAAATTCGCCGAACACCGCCCAAGCGTGGTGTTGCTGGACCTGATGCTGCCGGATGCCGACGGGCTGATGGTGATGCGCGAGATTCTGGCGCTGCGGCAGGAAACGCGGGTCATCGTGATTACCGCGAACGGATCGGTCAACAACGCGATCGACGCGACCCGCGAGGGCGCGCATGATTTCCTTGTCAAACCCTTGGGCGATATCCGGATGATCGGCGCAGTCGCCAGCGCCTTTGCCGAAATGCACCAAGAGGTCGCGCTGACGGTCGATGACATCAGCCGCAGCGACGCGCTGGACCGCGCTTTCATGGGGCGTTCAGAGGCGATGCAAGAGGTGCATTCCCGCATTGCCGCTGTCGCAGGCAGCACGGCGCCGGTGTTCATCTTGGGCGAAAGCGGGACGGGCAAGGAGCTTTGCGCGCGCGCGGTGCATCTGAAATCCACCCGAGCCGCGCAGCGCTTCGTCACGCTCAATTGCAGCGCCGCCGACCCCGAGCAGCTGGAAATAGAACTGTTCGGGCAGGCAGGCCCCAAGCCGGGGCGCGCGCAATCGCAGGTACAGGCGCGGGCGGGGGCAATCGCGCAGGCGGATGGCGGCACGCTGTTTGTGCAGAACATTCAGGATATGAGCTCTGATCTGCAGGCCGCGTTCCTGCGGTTCAAGCAACGCGCCAGCTTTGCGCCCGTGGGCGATTCCCGCCAGATCAAGGTCGATGTGCGGCTGATCTGCACCGCCAGTCGCGACCCGACAGAAGACATGCGCGCGGGCCGGCTGCGCGAAGACCTGTATTACCGGCTGTTCGTCATTCCCATCACCATGCCGCCCTTGCGCGAACGCGGCACGGATGTGCATTTGCTGGCGCAACACTATCTGGCCCAGATCGTGGCGGAAGAAGGCAAGGCTTTCAGCCGGTTCCACCCGGAGGTGCTGGACCTGTTCCTGCACTTGCCATGGCGGGGAAATGTGCGCGAGATGATCAATGTGTTACGCCATGCCGTTGTGTTGCATGATGGCGAGATGGTCACGCGCGAGATGCTGCCACCGGGACTGGCACAAATGGACGTGCCGACCGCCACGGCAAGCGGGATGCCCGAGGGTGCCGACCCGTTGGCAGGCATGACCATGGCGGAAATCGAGGAGCGCGCGATCACTGCGGCCATTGCCCGTCATCACGGGTCAGTGCCGCGCGCCGCGCGCGAGCTGGACATCGCCCCGTCGACCATCTACCGCAAGCGCGAGCAATGGGACAAACGCTAGGGGGCGGCGGTGCGCAGTGTTTTGATCACCGGGTGCAGCTCTGGGATTGGCCATCATGCGGCACGGACACTGGCCGCGCGTGGCTGGCAGGTCTTGGCCACCTGCCGCAACCCCGAGGATTGCGCACGACTGAGGTCAGAAGGGCTGGACAGCTTTGCGCTCGACCTGACCGACGCAGGCAGCATCCGGGCTGCGGTCGCGACCACGCTGGACCGTACCGACGGGCGGCTGGACGCGCTGTTCAACAATGGCGCTTTCGCCCTGCCCGGCGCAGTTGAAGACCTGCCCACGGACGGCCTGCGCACGCTGTTCGAGACAAACCTGTTTGGCTGGCACGAACTGACCCGCGCCGTGCTGCCGGTCATGCGCGCCCAAGGGCATGGGCGGATCGTGCAGAATTCCTCTGTTCTGGGGCTGGCCGCGCTGAAATGGCGTGGGGCCTATGTGGCCAGCAAGTTCGCGCTTGAAGGGCTGTCGGACGTGATGCGGCTGGAACTGGCGGGCACGGGCATTCATGTTGTTCTGATAGAGCCGGGGCCGATCACGTCGCGCATCAGGCAAAATTCCATCCCGCATTTCGAACGGTGGATCGACTGGGAAGCAAGCCCGCGCGCGGAGCAGTACCGCGAAAGCCTCCTGTCGCGGCTCTACGAGGACCGCGCGCCAGATTTCTTTGAACTGCCGCCCGACGCCGTGACCAAACGGCTGATCCACGCGCTGGAATCGCGCCGCCCGCGTGCGCGCTATGCCGTGACCACGCCCACCTACTTGCTGGGTGGTCTGCGCCGGATACTGCCGACCCGCCTGCTGGACATGATCTTGCAACGGCTGTAAGCGGGCGACGAAAATTAAGGGTCGCAACCGGTGCCAGACGGGTTAAGTTGCACGCCAAGAAACGGCGACAAAGGGACAGGCCATGCTTTCAAGCGATCCACTTTTTATTGCGGCGGTGATTGCCTGCCTTGTGGTGCTGGGTGTGCTTGCGGTTGGCATTGGCGGCTTTGGCAAGGGCGGGGCCTTTAACCAGAAACACGGCAACCGGATGATGCGCTGGCGGCTATATGCCCAGTTTATCGCGGTCATCCTGATCGTCGCTTTCGTCTATTTCCGGCAAAAAGGGGCCTGACATGGTTGTTCTGAACAAGATCTACACACGCACCGGCGACGCGGGCGAAACCGCACTGGGCAACGGCGCGCGCGTGGCCAAGCATTCGCAGCGCGTGACCGCCTACGGCACGGTGGACGAGCTGAACGCGGTGATGGGTATGGCCCGCCTGCACGCCACGGGCGACATGGCCGCCGCGATGGCGCGGATCCAGAACGACCTGTTCGATCTGGGCGCGGACCTGTGCCGCCCCGATATGGAGCGCGATGCAGATGCCGAATACACGCCGCTGCGCATGATGCCTGAACAGATCGCGCGGCTGGAGACAGAGATCGACGCGGCAAATGCCGATCTGCAACCCCTGCGCAGCTTCATCCTGCCCGGTGGCACGCCGCTGGCCGCGCATTTCCACCTGTGCCGGACCGTCGCGCGCCGCGCTGAACGTGAAACCATCTCGCTGGCGGCGATCGAAACGGTGAATGAATCGGCCGTCAAATACCTTAACCGATTGTCGGACTGGTTTTTCGTGATGGGCCGGGTGGCCAACAACAACGGCGCGGATGATATTCTTTGGGTGCCGGGCGCGAACCGGTAACGGTTACGCGCCGACCTGCGGTGCCTGCAATATCTGGACCCCATTGATCTGCCAGCCCATATCGGACGGCACCATCTGGTAGTCCAGAAAATGCAGGCGTCCCGCACCGTCACGGATCATCACGCGCTGCACACGGGCCGCGCCCATATCGCGTTGCTCCAGCATGCTGATCTCGGCGGGACGATAGACCATCGGATAGCCGTTTTGCACCATCTGACCAAAACGCTCGGGCGTGCCGAACAGCCGTTTTATGGTGGGGCTGGCCAAGTCGAACGCCGCGGTGAAATCATCCGTCTGAAACGCGGTGATCTGCTCGCGGATGACATCGGGGATGGCATTGTCCTGCGCACGCAGGCTGGAAGGGGCAAGGGAAACGGCAAGCAACAGGGCAATAACAAAACGCATGGCATGTCCTTTCGCATATTGGCTAATACGCGACAAAGGCGCTGCCGGATCAGTTTGAACGGCCACGCCACGGATCGGCCCTGCCCGCGCCATATTCGGCGGTCAGGATATGGATCAAAGTTTACCGAGTGCCGATTGCCATGAAACTGTCCTACCCGCCCGAGCGCCCCAAGCTGCAGCCCGCCTTGCGCCAAACGCTTGTCGCGCGCGCCAATATGGCCTGCGATGCTGTTGCGGCGCATGGTTCCGGCGCCAGTGTGTTCGAGCTGCGCAAACGCGCCAAGGAAATCCGCGGCCTGCTGCGACTGCTGCGCGGCGGATGGGAGGGCGCGCGCGACTGGAATGCGCGCATCCGCGATGCCGCCGCAAAGCTTGCCCCCGCCCGCGATGCAGAGGTGATGTTCGCCACCTTCGACAGTCTGACGGCCAAACGCCGCGCCCCTGCCGAGTTTGACAGTTTGCGCGACATGCTGCTGGACGAAATCGACATCTGCGATGCCGCGTTGCAGGAAGATGCGCTCGAGCAATTCGCCGCGACCATGAACGCTTTCGCAACCGACGCAAAAGCGCTGCACGTGCCTGACAAGACCGCACCCGTGGTCTGGCATAATCTGGGCCGGACATGGGCCAAAGGGCAGCTTGCCCATGCGCAGGCCGCGCAGGCGGGTCAGGACGCGACGGCCTTTCACGACTGGCGCAAGCGGCTGAAACAGCACTGGTATCAGGCGCGGTTTTTCAAACCCATCGACCGCGCCGGTCTGGGCGAGCACATCGCGCAGGTCGATGCATTGGGCAAAACCCTTGGCGCGCATAATGATCTGGACGTGCTGCACATGTTCCTGCGCGCCACCTGCCCCGCCGATCCGGCCCTTGGGCGGTTGGAACCCGACCTGTTGGCCGCCCGCGCCAAGCTGGCAACGCAGACACTTTCCATGGGCCGCAGGCTATATGCGGCACCGGACCCGGCGCAGGATTGGCCCGCCCGCTGGCAGACGTGGCGCAACGGTTAACCGCCAATCAGCATTTGCCCAAGCATACCCAGCATGAACCCCAGCACCGCGCCCAAAGGCGGGCCCCAGCGGTTTTCCAGCCGGACCTGTGGCGCGATATCCTGAAACAGCAGATACAGAATGCCCCCTGCCGCAAACAGCATGATCGCGCCGACCACAACCATCGCGTCGGCCAGCAAGTAGAACCCGGCCAACCCAAGCACCGGCCCCAGCAGTGCGACCAGCGCAAAGCTGGCGATGATGCGGGCGGGTGATTGGTTGCCAGACGCCCGCAATTCGCGAAAGGCATTGAACCCTTCGGGCAGGTTCTGCATGGCGATAATCAGCGCCAAAAGCGGCGCGGCCTTGCCGCCCGTGGCAACCGTTGCCCCAAGCGCCAGCGCTTCGGGCAGGTAATCTGCCAGCATGGCAACAAGCTGGCTTGCCGGTGTCCCTTTGCGCGCCAGTACGATGTCGAGCGCCATGAAACTCACCGCCCCGGCCAGAAATGCAGCACAGGCGGCCAGAGGCGGCAGGTGATGCGTGCCTTCGGGGATGAGCACCAGCGCCACCGCTGCCAGAAGCGCACCGCCGCCAAAGGCGATGACACCATGGCGGAATTCGTTTTCCATCCATTGCGGGCGCAAGTCTTGCCATCGGCCCAAAGCGGCCCCGAGGGGCATGGTCACGCCCGCGCCCAAGGTCAGGACAATCACCGCCAACCAATCGGGCAGACCGGTCAGCACCGGATCAGGCCAACTCGCCCGCAAGCGCGCGGTCGATCAGCGCGACGGTTTCGGCCAGCCCGTATAGCGCGATGAAGCTGCCCCAGCGCGGCCCTTGGTCAGAGCCCAGAAGCACCTCATACAGCACCTTGAACCAAGCGCGCAGATTGTCGAAGCCGTGCGCCTTTCCGGTGTCGCGCACAACCGACATGAACAACTCCTCGGTGAAGCTGTCATACTCGGCTTTGAGCGCATCGGGCACCGCGCCGGTTTCGGCCATCTGCGCCAGCGTGGCCGACAGGTCCACAAGCGCCGCGCGCTCTGCCGCGTCTGGCGCGCGAGGCTGCAAGGTGGGCGCCACGAAATCCTGAAAGTAGCGCACGGCAAACCCCGCGGCCTGGTCCAGATCGGGATGGGTTTCGGGCGCGGCATCCGGCGCGTAACGGCGGATAAAGCCCCACAGCGTGTCCTTGTCCTGCGCCCGCGCGACAGAGGCAAGGTTCAGCAACAAAGAGAAGCTGACCACCATGCCGGATGCAGGCACCTGCCCACCATGGATATGCCAGACCGGGTTTGCCGCCTGCTGGTCCGGCGTCTGTCCGACAAAAGCGCGCAACTGCTGGTGATATTCATCCACCGCCTTGGGGATCACATCCCACGACAGGCGCTTGGCGGTGCGCGGCTTCAGGAACATGTAGTAGGACAGCGATTCCGTGCTGGCATAGCTCAGCCATTCGTCAATGCTGATGCCGTTGCCCTTGGATTTGCTGATCTTCTCGCCATTCTCGTCCAGGAACAGTTCGTAGATGTAATGCTCCGGCGCTTTGCCACCCAGAATGGTGCAAATCCGGTCATAGATCGGCGTGTTGGCGGCGTGGTCCTTGCCATACATCTCGAAATCCACGCCAAGCCCCGCCCAACGCGCACCGAAATCGGGCTTCCATTGCAGTTTGACCTGCCCGCCCGTGACCGGAAGCGTCCATTCGCGCCCGTCCTCGTCGTCGAAGGTGATCTCACCTTTCGCGCCGTCCACATGCTTCATCGGCACATACAGCACGCGGCCGGTTTCGGGGTGGATGGGCAGGAACACCGAATAGGTCTGCTGGCGTTCCTCGCGCAACGACTTCAGCATGACCGCCATCAGGTCGTCATAGCGTTCTGCGGCGCGCAACAGCACCGGGTCGAACTGGTCTGATCTGTAATACTCGGTCGCCGAGATGAATTCATACTCAAAGCCAAACGTATCCAGAAACCGGCGCAGCATGGCGTTGTTATGCGCGCCAAAGCTGTCATGCGTGCCGAACGGGTCGGGCACGGATGTCAGCGGCTTTTGCAAATGCGCGGCCAGTGCGCTCGGGTCGGGCACGTTGTCGGGCACCTTGCGCATGCCGTCCATATCGTCGGAAAAGCAGATCATCCGGGTCGGGATGTCACTGATCGCCTGAAACGCGCGTCGGATCATCGTGGTGCGCGCCACTTCGCCAAAGGTGCCGATATGCGGCAGGCCCGAGGGGCCGTAGCCGGTCTCGAACAGCACATGGCCCTTGGTGGGCGGGCCGTCCTTGTAGCGCGCGGCCAGTTTGCGGGCCTCCTCGAAAGGCCATGCTTTCGAGGTGAGGGCCGCATCGCGCAGGCTGGACAGGGGCGTGCTGGACATGTGCTTGGGTCACTTCCTTGTGGGGGGTGCGGGTCTGGGCTTGGTTCCTATTGCGGCGGGACGCCCGCGTCAATATTATGCGCCTGCACCCTACCCAAAGGGCCTTTTGGAAACAGGAAAGACACATGCCCCCCCTTCCCCAGCCGATGTCACCCCAAGACAGCCTTGTTGCGGTGATGATCGCGGTCTCTGCCGCCGACCAGAGTATACGCACATCCGAACTGGTCGCCATTCAGGCGCTGGTCAACCATTTGCCGATCTTTGCCGATTATGATGGCGACCGGATCCGCACCGTTGCGCAGACCGTGTTTGACCTGTTCGAAGAAGATGACGGGCTGGATGCGCTGTTCGGCATGATCCGCGACAGCCTGCCGGAAAAGCTGTACGAATCCGCCTATGCGCTGGCCTGCGATATTGCCGCCTCGGACGGATTGCTGGCGCAGACGGAATTGCGTTTGCTGGAAGAAATCCGGTATGAGTTGCGCATTGACCGGTTGCACGCGGCGGCTATCGAACGCGGCGCGCGTGCCCGCCACATGACACTTTAGACCGAAAGGATTTTCGCCTTGGCCATGCCCATAGACCAGCAGTTGCGCTATTGGGGCATTGCAGGGGTGGTGTTCATCGCCCTGCTATGGGTGATGGGGGACGTGCTGTTGCCCTTCATCACCGGCATGGCGATTGCCTATTTCCTGAACCCGGTCGTCACCAAGCTGCAAAACCGCGGAATGCCGCGCGCCCTGGCGGTCTCTGCGCTGATGGCGCTGGCGATTGGCGTGGTCGTTCTGGCCGGGGTTCTGGTCATTCCGGCAGTGGTCAGTCAGGCGGTGCAGTTTTCCGAAACCGCGCCCGACTTGCTGGCCCGCCTGCAAGAGTTCCTGAGCGCGCGCTTCCCCGATATTGCCCAGTTGGAAGAAACCCTGCGCAACTCGCTCTCCTCTATCGGAGAGGCGATCCGCGACCGTGGCGCGGCGCTGGCACAAGGGGTGTTGCGCTCTGTCTCGGGGCTGGTCAGCGCGCTCGTTTTCATGGTCGTCACACCCGTTGTCGCCTTTTACCTGCTGCTGGACTGGGAACGCCTTGTGCGACAGATAGACGATCTGTTGCCGCGCCAGCACGCCCCCGTGCTGCGCCATCTGGCCGGAGAGATTGACGCAAGCATCGCCGGGTTCGTGCGCGGACAGGTAACAGTGTGTTTCATCCTTGCGGCGTATTACGCCACCGCCCTTGGCCAGATCGGGCTGCAATTCGGGCTGGCGATTGGCGTGACGGCGGGGCTGATCTCGTTCATCCCGTATATCGGCGCTATCCTTGGCGGCGTGCTTGCCATTGGCGTCGGCCTTTGGCAGTTCTGGGGTAGCCCGTTGGAAATCGGGCTGGTGCTGGCGGTCTTCGCCTTTGGTCAGGTGTTGGAAGGCAACATCCTTGTGCCGCGCATTGTCGGCAATTCGGTGCGGTTGCATCCGGTCTGGCTGCTGTTTGCCGTCTCTGCCTTCGGCGCGCTCTTGGGCTTTACCGGCATGTTGATCGCGGTGCCGCTGGCGGCCAGCATCGGGGTGTTGGTGCGCTTCGGTGTGGGGCAATACATGGACAGCAAGCTTTACGGCAAGGGCAGCGGCAAGCCATGAGCACACGGCAAGTCGCGCTGCCCCTGTCCCTGCCTGCGCGCATGGGCCGGACCGATTTCGTGCCAAGCGCGTGCAATTCCGCCGCCTTGGGGCTGCTGGGCGGCCCGCTGCCCGGCGGCCGGCTGGTGCTGCATGGGCCGGAAGGGTCAGGCAAAACCCATCTGGGGCATATCTGGGCCGCGGCAGAGGGCGCGCTGCAACTGGATGGCGCGGACCTTGTCGGGCAGGACCTGCCCGCCGTGGTGGCGCAGGGTGCGATCTGGCTGGACAATGCCGCGCAGGTGGCGAAAGACGCCGACGCGCAGACCGCGCTCTTTCACCTGCTGAACCTTGCACAGGCGCATGGCGCCGAAATCCTGCTCGCCGCGCGCACGCCCGCCCGCGACTGGGACGTCACGCTGCCCGATCTGGCCTCTCGGCTCGGGGCCTGCGCGCATGTGGCTCTGGCGCCACCCGATGACGCGCTTCTGGCCGCTGTGCTGGCCAAACTGTTTGCCGACCGGCAGGTTGTAGTATCAGACCGGCTGATCCCTTACCTTGTGCCACGGATGGAGCGCTCGCTCGCCGCCGCGCAAGCACTTGTCGCAAGGCTTGATGCCGAAGCGTTGGCGCGGGGCAAGCCCATAGGGCGGGCCTTGGCGGCAGAATTGCTGCAAGAGGACGGCTAGCGGCCACTGCGCATGCGCAATTGCCTTTGCAGCCGCACGCGCACACGCAAAACCTGCCCGCATTCATATGCCGTCTGCCTTGTAGCACCGCTGTCGTAGGCTTACTGTATTCGAAATGCATTACAGACCATAGAGGCTCATTCCCGTGACACCCCGCTTTCTTCTTGTCCTCGGCCTTGCGCTGGCAACCCTGCCCGCGCTTGCGCAGACCGCATTTTCCCAGAGCACCCGCCAGATCACTGGCGAGGTGATGCTGCTGGAACGCATCGCGCTGCCGTTCGGAACCAGTTTCATGGTCGATCTGGTCGATGCCGATGACAGGTCTGTTGCCGAAACGCGGTTGACGGTGGGCGACACGCAAAGCCCCTTTCCGTTCACGCTGGAGGCACCCACCGACCGCGCATTGGTCCTACGGACGGGTTTACGCGCGCCGGGCGGACAGTTCTGGCTGACCGAACCCTACGCGATTGCCCCCGGCACAGACGACATCTCGCTGCCACCCCTGCGGGCCATTGCAACGCCCGCCATGGGCTTTGCCAGCCTTTTGCAATGCGGTGGCCAGTATGTCGAAATCGGCTTTCTGCCAGAGGAATTGCGCCTGCGCTTCAACGAGCAGGTCTTGACCATGGTGCCCCGCCCCGCAGCATCTGGGGTCTATTACGAGCAGGCTAGCAACGCCGCCACCTCGATCCATCTGAAAGACGACAGCGCCATGCTCAGCATCGACGGGGCGCAACTGGCCGAATGCCGCGTCATCGCCGCCAACGAGGAACTGGCACGCGGGGTCTGGAACCTGACGCAGATCGACGGCACGGCCGCGCTCTTTCCCTCGCGCACCGAACTGGTGTTTTTTCCCGACGGGCGCATGTCCGCAACGGTCGGCTGCAACAGGATGATCGGCGGGTTCCAGCGCCACGGCGGGATATTGGTTTTCGGGCGCATGGCCAGCACGATGATGGCCTGCACCGAACCCACGATGGCGCAGGAAAACCGCTTCGCCCGTGCGCTGGACCGGGTTGATGGCTACCGCCTGTCACCAGAGTCGGGGCGGCTGGTTCTGACCTCGGGCGGGGCGGCAGTCATCGAAGCCCGCCGACAATAACTGCAATGCGCCTGCGCCGTTACAAAACCGACATGAAATCTGGCTATGCGAACCCTATGACCCACACGACACCTTCGGCAGATTTTCTGTCCAGCCCCTTCGCCACACCCGTCACCCTGCCCGATTTCGATCCGGCTGGACCGGACCGCTTTTTCAACCGCGAAATGTCGTGGCTGGCCTTTAACTGGCGCGTGCTGGAAGAGGCCATGAACCCGCGCGTGCCGCTGCTGGAGCGGGTGCGCTTCCTGTCCATTTCAGCGGCCAATCTGGACGAGTTCTACACGGTGCGCGTTGCGGGCCTGCGCGAACTGGCGCGCGCCGGACATGTCACCCCGTCCGATGACGGCAAGACACCCGCCGAACAGCTTGTCCTGATCGATGCCGATGCGCGCCGCCTGATGGATTACCAGCAAGAGGTCTGGGCCAGCCTGCGTCCGCTTCTGGCCGACGAAGGCATCACCATCCTGTCGCGCCATGACCTGACCGACGCGGATCGCGTCTGGTTGCAGGAATGGTATCTGGACAATGTGTTTCCGGTGCTCTCGCCGCTCGCGATTGACCCGGCGCACCCGTTTCCGTTCATCCCCAATGCAGGTTTCTCATTGGCGTTGGAGCTGGAGGATACCACCGGCCGCCAGTTGGACGCGCTTGTGCCCGTTCCCAGCCAGATCGACCGGTTTGTCCGCGTCGGCACCAACCCGATCCGTCTGCTGCCGCTGGAAGAGCTGATCCTCGCCGAACTCGACAGCCTGTTTCCCGGCTACGGGTTGCGCGGGTCGTGCACTTTCTCGGTGCTGCGCGACAGCGATCTGGAGGTTGAGGAAGAAGCCGAAGACCTTGTGCGCGAATTCGAAGTGGCGCTGAAACGCCGCCGTCGGGGCGAAGTGGTACGGCTGAAAGTCTCGCAAGGGGCCCCGGCCGATCTGCGCGATCTGGTCATGGACAAGCTGCGTGTCGATGCCGGCGAAGTGGTCGAGGTGCGCGGCATCATGGGTATCTCCACGCTCAAGGAACTGGTGCTGGACGAGCGCCCGGACCTGCTGTGGCCCAGCTTCAGCCCGCGCGTGCCCGAACGCGTGCAGGACCATGACGGCGACATGTTCGCCGCGATCCGCCAGAAGGACATGCTGCTGCACCACCCGTATGAGACCTTCGACATGGTGGTGCGCTTTCTGGAACAGGCCGCGCGCGACCCCGATGTGCTGGCCATTCGGCAAACGCTGTATCGCACCTCGCGCAACAGCCCCATCGTGGCGGCGCTGTGCGAGGCGGCCGAAGACGGCAAATCCGTCACCGCGCTGGTCGAGCTGAAAGCGCGCTTCGACGAGGCCGCGAATATCCGCCAGTCCCGCCGGCTGGAGCGCGCGGGCGCGCATGTCGTCTACGGTTTCGTGAACTACAAGACCCATGCCAAGATCAGCACCGTGGTGCGCCGCGAAGGCGACCGGCTTGTGACCTATACCCATTGGGGCACCGGCAATTACCATCCCATTACCGCGCGCATTTATACCGACCTGTCGCTGTTCACCTGCGATGCGGCACTGGGGCGCGATGCGGCGCGGGTGTTCAACTATGTCTCGGGCTATGCCGAACCGGCAAAACTGGAAAACCTCGCGATCTCTCCCATGGGGATGAAACCGCGCCTGTTGCAGTTGATCGCGGCAGAGGCTGACCGCGCCCGCGCGGGCCAACCGGCGGAAATCTGGGCCAAGATGAATTCGCTGATCGAGCCGGACATCATCGACGCGCTCTATGATGCCAGCCGCGCGGGTGTGAAAATCAGCCTTGTCATTCGCGGCATCTGCGGCTTGCGTCCGGGCATCGTGGGCTTGTCCGAGAATATTCGCATCAAATCGGTCGTGGGCCGGTTTCTGGAACATTCGCGCATCGTGTGCTTCGGCAATGGCGCGGCCCTGCCCTCCGATCAGGCGCGTGTGTTCATCTCGTCGGCGGACTGGATGGGACGCAACCTGAACCGGCGGGTGGAAACACTTGTCGAAATCAACAATGCGACCGTGAAAGCACAGATCGTCAGTCAGGTCATGGCTGCCAATCTGGCCGATGAAGCGCAAAGCTGGGTCATCCAGCCCGAAGGCCCCGCACGGCGCGTGCTGCCAGAGGATGGCGATTCCCGCCGCCTGTTCAACTGCCACCGCTTCTTCATGGAAAACCCGTCCCTGTCGGGGCGTGGGTCAGCGGGGGCCGATGACGTCCCCGAACTGACGCATGGGTTTGATTGACTGGGGGCGTTGGGCGGGACGCGGTCGGTCGCTGCGTGCCAAGCCAAAGTCTGTTCTACGGACGCAGCCGACGACGCAGCGGCTCGCCATTCTCATGAATCGCCTAGCAGGAATGTCGGTGGATCCTCCGTTCCGCCAAGCTCGCCACAACGACAACCCGACGTTGCCCAGAGGGTTTATCACAGAATGCTGCACCGCATCTCAGGTCTGGAAGGCGCCCCTTTTGCAGCTTTTTTGCACTGCTGCAAATGTCTGTTTGCCAAAAAATTTGAAAGCCTGCCGCTTATGAAAATCTCCGCACTTGGAAACGTGAAACCAGCACTCGCTTTGAAGCATCTGACAGTCGCGTTTTGGGTGGCCCTTGGCACGCCTGCCATATCGCAAGACACTTTGGACGGCCTTCAGATTGGGACTGGCTCTGAATTGTCGATTGTTATGTTGCATGGCGACGAGGGGAATGGCGGCGATCCTCTAAGTTATTTCACTCTTGGTGCTGATATCGCGCGCCGCATTCCTGAAGCTACTGTGCATATGTTAATACTGAAGTGGTCCTGCTTTTTAGGACAGGTTTGCGGCTTGTCTAAGATGCATCAGATTTATGTTCATGCCGCTTTTCGTATCTCTGCTTGCTCGAAGTATGCCGCGTCTGGGGTGCGTTTGTCGAGCGC
>NZ_UIHC01000148.1 GCF_900499075.1 Roseinatronobacter ekhonensis
TGTGAATCCCGGAGACAAAATGCCCACAGAAACGGTCTGATGATCTGACCGTCGCGGAGTAAAATTCCGCAATCTGACACCTGAAGCTGATGAGCGGAGGGTGGGGAGATGTATTCTGTGGACTTATACAACCGTGTCCGTCGGGCGTGCCATGTTGATGGTATGAGCAAAAGTGCAGCTGGTCGTCTTTTTGGGATCGACCGCAGAACGGTGGCAAAGATCCTGCTGCACTCGGTGCCCCCAGGGTATCGGCGAACTGCTTTGCCTGTCCGCCCGAAGCTTGATCCGTTCATTCCGATTATCGATCAGATCCTGGAAGACGACAAACGGGTTATTAAAAAGCAGCGTCATACTGCCAAACGTATCCATGCCCGGCTTCGGGACGAGCACGGTTTCTGCGGCGGCATCACCATCGTCACGGATTACGTTCGTGAGAAGCAGCGGCGGACGCGGGAAGTGTTTGTCCCACTTGCTCACCTGCCGGGCCATGCTCAGGTTGATTTTGGCGAGACGCTTGGTGTGATTGACGGGGTCGAGTGCAAGCTGCACTATTTTGCGATGGCGCTGCCGCATTCGGACGCGTTCTTCATAAAGGCCTATCCTGCCGAGACCACCGAGGCGTTCTGCGATGGGCACAATGCCGCCTTCGCATTCTTCGGCGGCGTGCCGTTGTCGATCCTGTATGACAACACTTCAATCGCTGTTGCCAAGATTTGCGGTGATGGAAAGCGGGAGCGAACCAGGATCTTTTCCGAGTTGCAGTCGCATTATCTGTTCGACGATAAGTTTGGTCGTCCGGGGAAGGGCAACGATAAAGGCAACGTCGAAGGCGTAATCGGCTACGGGCGACGGAACTTTCTCGTGCCCGCCCCACGGTTCAACAGCTTCGATGATCTCAACGCCTGCCTGGAAGAACAATGCCTGAAGCGCCAGGACGACACCGTGCGTGGTCATTCAGAGCCGATCGGCGAACGCCTGTTGCGCGACCTGGATGCGCTGATGGCTCTGCCGCCCACGCCCTATGATGCCTGCGAGAAGGTCAGCACACGGGCGACGTCGATCTCGATGGTCCGCTATCGCACCAACGATTATTCCGTCCCGGTCGCCTACGCACACCACGAGGTTCAGGTCCGGGGCTACGTCCATGAGGTCGTCATCGGCTGCGGCGCTGAGGTGATCGCCCACCACCGCCGGTCCTACGAGAAGGCTGACATGGTCTTCGATCCAATGCACTACCTGCCTCTGCTGGAGCAGAAGGTCGGCGCATTGGATCAGGCGGCGCCGCTGCAGGGCTGGGACTTGCCGGATGAGTTCGCCACCCTGCACCGGTTGCTGGAAGCGCGGATGGGCAAGAAGGGCAAACGCGAGTACGTGCAGGTTCTGCGTCTGCTGGAGACCTTCGAGATGGCCCATGTCCATGGCGCCATCAAGTACGCTCTGGGTCACGGGACCATTGGCTATGATGCGGTCAAGCATCTCGTGCTGTGCCGGATCGAGAAGCGCCCGCCGCGGCTTGATCTCGACATCTATCCCTATCTGCCCAAGGCACAGGTCGAGACGACGGACCCGGCCAGCTACAAGGTGCTGATGTCCGGAACAGCGGCATGACCGATACCCCGCAGGTCCTGCTGCAGCACCATCTCAAGAAGCTGCGCCTGCCGACCTTCAACAGCGAGTACGACAAGCTGGCCCGGCAATGCGCCGCAGAGAACAAGGATCATGTTCACTAC
>NZ_UIHC01000013.1 GCF_900499075.1 Roseinatronobacter ekhonensis
CGACAAGCCCAAACCCTTCAAATGGACCAAAACCGCCGAGGACATCCTCACCCGGGAACGCCGCGCTCTGAACGCGCTCGATGAAATTCGCGGAAACAGGTAGGAAGTGTCAGACTCAGAACACTAGAGGAAGCGGGGCTGCTGTGTGGCACGGAATTCGCCAGTTCCGCAGCGGCCGCGCGCGGATTGCTGGCGCGCGATGCGCAACGCGTGTTGGTGACGGATGGCGCACGCGACACCACCGATGCCAGCGCCGATGCAGTGCTGACCCTTGCGCCCCCGCAGGTGCAGGCCCTGCGCGTGACCGGCGCGGGCGACACGTTCATGGCCGCACATATGGCGGCAGAAACGCGCGGAATGGCGCGCCAGGACGCGCTGGCACATGCGCTGCGCACCGCCGCCGCCTATGTCGCGGGCGGTCCAGAACACTAAGGGATTCCAGATGCTTGAGATGCGTTATTCATCCGAAGTGGCCGCCGCGCGCGGGGCGGGTTCGCCCATTGTTGCGCTGGAATCCACCATCATCACTCATGGGATGCCCTACCCGCAAAATCTGAACATGGCGCGGCAGGTCGAGGAGGATATCCACGCCGCAGGGGCCACGCCTGCGACCATCGCGGTGCTGGATGGCGTGCTTCATATCGGGCTGGAGCCTGCACGGCTGGAGCAACTGGCGCAGATAGACGGCGCGCTGAAACTTAGCCGTGCCGATCTGGCCGTGGCGCTGGCGACGGGCGCAACCGGTGCGACGACCGTGGCCGCCACCATGATCTGCGCGGCGCGCGCGGGCATTGCGGTATTTGCGACCGGCGGTATTGGCGGCGTGCATCGCGGGGCGGAAGACAGCTTCGACATTTCCGCCGATCTGCACGAACTCGCGCAAACCCCTGTCACCGTGGTTGCCGCCGGGGCCAAGGCCATTCTGGACCTGCCCAAAACGCTGGAAGTGCTGGAAACCCTGGGCGTGCCGGTCATTGCCTATGGGCAAAGCGGTTTCCCCGCCTTCTGGTCGCGCGACAGCGGGCTGCCCGCGCCCCTGCGCATGGATGACGCAGCACAGATTGCGCGCGCCCACCAGATGCGCGCCGCGCTTGGCTTGCCCGGTGGCCAGTTGATCGCGAATCCCATCCCGCAGGCGGATGAAATCCCTCGCGCCGTGATCGACGGCTGGATCGCGCAGGCGCTGGACGATTGCGCGGGCGTGGCCGCAAAAGAGGTCACACCCCGCTTGCTCGCCCGTATTTTCGAGCTGAGTGACGGCGCATCGCTGACCGCTAATATCGCGTTGGTGCGGAACAATGCGCGGCTGGGCGCGCAGATCGCGCGGGCGCTTGTATCGGACACGGCCGCCCCCCATATCAGCGGCTAAGACAAGGCAGGGCAGATCATGTCGACAGACCAACACAAACGCGGGTTTCTCGGCTCGATCCGCTCGAATTTTCTGGCCGGGCTGGCGGTGATAGCACCCGGCGTGTTGACGGTCTGGCTGGTCTGGAACGTGGTGACATGGATCGACGGGATCGTGATGCCGCTGATCCCGCGCCGCTTTCACCCCGAAGTGTTGACCGGATGGGACGTGCCCGGCGTGGGCGTGGCGCTGTTTCTGGTGTTCACGTTGGTCATGGGCTATTTCACCAAAGGCTTTGTCGGACGCACGCTGGTCGGCTGGGGCGAACGCATTGTCGAGGCGATGCCGGTCGTGCGCTCGATCTACAACGCGGTCAAACAGATCGCGGATACGATCTTGGCGCGCTCGGCCCCCACATTCGACCGCGCCTGCCTTGTGGAATACCCGCGCAAGGGGATTTGGGCCACGGCCTTCATTTCCACCACCACGCGGGGCGAGATTGGCGACAAGTTGTCGGACGGCGATGAACTGGTCTCGGTCTTTTTGCCAACCACGCCGAACCCGACCTCTGGGTTTTTGCTGTTCCTGCCGCGCCGCGACGTAATCGAATTGGACATGTCGATAGAGGACGCAGCGAAGCTGGTGATCTCTGCCGGCCTGGTCTACCCGGACACACGCAAGGGTAAACTGGTCGCTGCGCCGGGGGTGGAGGATGCAGGCTAGACGCCCCACGCGCGGCGTCTGGCGTTGGGGGATTTGGGCGATCCTGGCGCTTTTCGGCATGACATCGGTGTATTTTGTGTATTCCGAACCGCATGTCAGGGCCTATCTTTGCCCGGCCTGTTCGGGCTTTCGCGAAGTTGCGCCGCGCATCTACGCCGACACACAGGCAAGCGAAGCCCAGATTGACGCGGCGTTGCAGAGCTTTGACGCCGCACGGGACATGCTGCAACAGGTCTATCCCGATCCCGGCGCAGACCCTATATGGTTTTTGTGTCTGTCGGGGGACTGCGGCGTCAAAACCGGGCCAAGGCCGCGCGCCATGGCCTATGCGAACATGTTCGTATTCGTCTATCCAGAGGGGGCAAACCCCACGATCCTTGCGCATGAACTGGCCCATGCAGAACTGCACTCGCGGCTGGGAACCTTGCGGCGTCTGACACAACCCGTGCCGACATGGTTCGACGAGGGATTGGCCGTGCTTGTGTCGCATGACCCCCGCTATCTGGAGATCACCGATGGCGAGGTCACAGGCTGCAAGGCCGGGGATTGGCCGCAACCACCCTCGAACCAGCGCGAATTCAGACGACGGGCCGCAACCGAGACAGAGGCGCTTTATACAGCATCGGCCTGCCTTACGCTTGATTGGCTGGAGGAACATGGCGGGATTCGTGCCGTGCCCGCCATGCTGGGTCACATACGGTCAGGCGACCTATTCGTGCAGTGATTGCCCATTCTCCGCATCGGTTGCTTTTTCTTCGCAAAACGCAAATCCTGTGCCAAAGTGCTGCAATGTCCAAAGCATAGGAACTTGCAGTGCGCGCTCTTATCCTATCCGCCCTCGCGTTGCCTGCGCTTGCGCTGCCCGCCCCTGCGGCCGCCGAGTTGCGCTTTTGCAATGAAACAAGCGCCCGCGTGACCGTGGCCATTGGCTACCGCAGCGAGGGCGCGTGGCGCTCCGAAGGGTGGTGGGCGGTGGAGCCGGGCGCATGCCGGGCGGCGGTGTCAGAGCCGTTGGAAAACCGGTTCTACTATTACCGCGCCACGTCGGCGGTCGATAGCTGGACGCATGAGAGCTACTTCTTCTGCACCTCTCCCCAGCCCTTCGACATATCGGGCGACGAGAATTGCGCCGAACGCGGCTTTGACCGCGAGGCGTTTACCGAGATTGCGCTTGGCGACAGAACCACCCGCTTCACCATGACGCTCACCAGCGGCGCGACACCGACCGCGCCACCAACCCCCAAAACCCCTCCGCCCGGCACGCATGGCGAGCCCTATTCCATCAGCGGCCTTCTCAGCCATTGCGAGGTGACGGATGCCAGCGTGCAATGCGAGTTGCACAAGGATGGCTGGCGCTATGTTGCATCCAGCGCGTTTCACACCGACCAAGGGCTGCTTGAAGACCTGATGGATCTCCCCCCCAACACGCCGATGAGCTGGCGCGGCGATCTGGCGTTCTACGAGGGCGCGAATGTCGAGGTGACGCTGCGCGAGGCGCGGGCCGAAGGCGACGACCCCTTCGCCGCCCTGCGCGCGCGGCTGCAAGGCTTCTGGACCTCTGCCAGCGACCCGAATTACCAACTGCTGATCGCGGGCGGGGTGTTCGAGGAAAGCTACGAGCACATTCCAACCGACACGCGCCTGATGGACTTGGCAACTACCTGCGACGGCGCGCGCGGGGATGGCCCCTACCTGCTGGCGCAGAGCTATGCGCGCGACGGCGATATCCGCTGTTTCGAGGTGTTCGAGCTGTCGCGCAACAGCCTGTCGCTGTTTCCATTGGGAGTGATGCGCCCGCTGGATTTTGTGCGCAGCGACTAGCCCGGCGCGCAGGGTCTTTTCACCGTCATACACCCATGGTAAGCGGCCCTCGCACGCGGAAAATCACTTTCGCGCCCAGATATATCCGGAGAGACATCATGGCCCTAGAGCGCACCTTCTCGATCATCAAGCCCGACGCAACCGCCCGCAACCTGACCGGCAAGATCAACGCCAAGTTCGAAGACGCTGGCCTGCGCATCGTGGCGCAAAAACGCATTCACATGACCAAGGCGCAAGCGGGCGAGTTCTACAAGGTTCACGCCGAACGCCCCTTCTATGACGAGTTGTGCGAATTCATGGCGTCGGCCCCGGTCGTGGTGCAGGTGCTGGAAGGCGAAGGCGCCATTGCCAAGAACCGCGAAGTGATGGGCGCCACGAACCCCGCCGATGCGGCACCGGGCACCATCCGCGCGGAATTCGCGCAGTCGGTCGGCGAAAACTCTGTCCACGGGTCGGACGCACCGGAAACCGCAGCCGAAGAGATCGCGTATTTCTTCGCCGGTCTGGAACTGGTCGGCTAAACCGATTTCGCGACAGCTTTCGAGTGGGCCCCGCCGGATGCGCGGGGCCTATTGCGTTTCCAAGGGGGCATTCCGCCCCCTCGCCCGCCCCCCTACGGGGCGCGCGCTCACCCCAGAGGATATTTGAGCAAGGATGAAGGGGTTACGGCGGGCCTGAACTGGCCTGAACGGATGCCGAAGCATTCCCGAGCAGTGTTTCGACATGTGCGCGCAACGGCCTGGCTGTGCGCACGCCCCGCACCCGCAGGGCGACCTGCTGCGCTGGCATTGCGCAGAAAACCCGGAACGGCATGACCATGGCACGCGCGTATGCAGATGCGAAGGGGCAATGCCAGAGGGCGGATTTGTCGACATTTCCCACCGCTTGGACCCAGAGCCGTTGGTAGGCATGCAAACCACAGACGCAGGCCCGCCCGAACAGTGGATTTACCATTTCAAACTATGATGACAAAGTGCTCGCATGTTTCAGAGCGTAGAGCTTCCATTCTGGGCCTTGGTGTTGATCGTGGGCTTTGCCGCGGTCACCTTCGCATCGCATTTCCTGTTTCCTTCGGTGCGGTGGTTCTTTCGCAAACGGGCCGAACGGGCGGTGGCGCGCCTGAACCAACGGCTGAAACGACCCATCCAGCCGTTCAAGCTGATGCGGCGTCAGGATCAGGTGATCCGGCTGGTCTATGACCCGCAGGTCATGGAAGCCGTGCGCCAGCACGCGCGCGACGAGGGTATCCCGCCCAACGTCGCCTTCGAGAAAGCCCGATCCTATGCGCGCGAGATCGTGCCGGGGTTTTCCACGGCCACGTATTTCGGCTTTGCCATCCGGCTGGCGCGGCGCTTGGGCGAGGGTTTGTATGACGTCGTGGTCCGCGCCGAAGACCAGCGCCAGTTGGACGGGATCGACCCGGATGACGCGATTGTCTTTGTGATGAACCACCGCTCGAACATGGACTATGTTCTGGTCACATGGCTGGCAGCACAACAGGCCGCACTTAGCTACGCGGTCGGCGAATGGGCGCGGATCTGGCCGTTGAAGTCCTTTATCCACGCGATGGGGGCCTATTTCATCCGGCGACGCTATGCCAACCCGCTCTATCGGGCGGTGCTGGCGCGCTATGTCCAGATGTCGGTGCAGCAAGGCAGCACGCAGGCCATTTTCCCCGAGGGCGGGCTAAGCCTTGACGGGCGCCTGGGCGCGGGTCGGGTCGGTCTGCTGACATATATCCTGCGCGGCTGGGACACGCGCAGCGCGCATGACGTAGTCTTTGTGCCGGTTGCGCTGAATTATGACCGCGTGCTGGAAGACAGGGTTCTGATCGCGGCGCAAGCCAGCGGCAAGCGGCGCTTCCGGGGGCGGCCGCGCGTGGCATTGGCCTTTGTCGCGCGGGTTGTGTGGCAAAAACTGCGCGGGCGCTTCCGGGGGTTTGGTCAGGCGGCAGTCAGCTATGGCAAGCCGGTATCGCTGCGCAGCTACCTGGACACCAGCCCCGAGGCGGATGCAGATGCCTTGGTCGCGCTGCTGATGGGCCGCATTCAGGACGCCATGCCAGTTCTAGCCGTGCCGCTTGCCGCAGCGGCGCTGCAAAAGTCGGGCGGGCGCGGCGCGTGGTCGCAGCTTCAGGCAGAGGCGCAGACCCTACTTGTGGCGCAGTCCGACATGCCCGATCCACTTGACACCCTGCTGGAGCGCGGGCTGGAACACCTACAGTTGCGCGGCATGATCCACAAGGAAAACAACGGCTTCACAATTGCGCCGGGTGAAGAAGCAGCAATCGCCTATTACGCGGCATCGGTCATTCAAAGCGCGCCGGACGAGGCTCAGTCCGACGTGATGCCAAAGACATAAAATTACAAAATGCCAATATTCAGGGTTGCAATGTTGCGCAGCCCATTTTATCCACGCTGCAAGCGCCGCATGAATTCTGCGGCGCAGCACCAACAATCGGGGGCCGCCCCCGCAACCCTAGCTTTGGAGGCCGCAATGGCTCTGGATAACCAGACAGGCGTCGTTGAGTATGACGCCCCCGAGAAAGACCTCTACGAGATCGGCGAAATGCCCCCGATGGGCTATGTCCCGAAACAGATGTATGCATGGGCGATCCGGCGCGAGCGCCATGGCGAGCCCGACACCGCGTTCGAGGTCGAGGTCGTTGACACATGGGAGATCGACAGCCACGAAGTGCTGGTTCTGGTAATGGCCGCAGGTGTCAACTATAATGGCGTCTGGGCCGGTCTGGGCCAGCCCATCAGCCCGTTCGACGGCCATAAACAGCCTTACCATATTGCCGGTTCGGATGCGTCTGGCATTGTCTGGAAGGTCGGCGACAAGGTCACGCGCTGGAAGGTCGGCGATGAAGTCGTTATCCATTGCAATCAGGATGATGGCGATGACGAGCATTGCAATGGCGGTGATCCGATGTATTCGCCCAGCCAGCGCATCTGGGGTTACGAGACGCATGACGGCTCTTTCAGCCAGTTCACCCGCGTGCAGGCGCAGCAGCTTATGCCGCGCCCCAAGCACTTGACATGGGAAGAGGCCGCCTGCTACACGCTGACGCTGGCCACTGCCTACCGCATGCTGTTCGGGCACGAACCGCATGACCTGAAACCCGGTCAAAACGTGCTGGTTTGGGGCGCGTCGGGCGGTCTGGGGTCCTATGCGATCCAGTTGGCCAACACCGTGGGCGCAAACGCGATCGGGGTTATCAGTGACGAATCCAAGCGCCAGTTCGTGATGGATCAGGGCGCGAAAGGCGTGATCAATCGCAAGGAATTCAACTGTTGGGGCCAGTTGCCGACGGTCAACACACCCGAATATGCCGAGTGGTTCAAGGAAGCGCGCAAATTCGGCAAGGCGATCTGGGACATCACCGGCAAGGGTGTGAATGTCGATATGGTGTTCGAACACCCCGGAGAGGCGACGTTCCCCGTCTCTACGCTCGTCTGCAAAAAAGGCGGCATGGTCGTGATCTGCGCGGGCACCAGCGGCTTTAACTGCACCTTCGACGTGCGGTACATGTGGATGCACCAGAAGCGCCTGCAAGGTTCGCATTTCGCGCATTTGAAGCAGGCGTCTGCCGCCAACCAGCTTATGGTCGAACGCCGTCTGGACCCGTGCATGTCCGAAGTGTTCCAGTGGTCGGAAATCCCCGCCGCGCATACCAAGATGCTGCGCAATGAACACCTGCCCGGCAACATGTCGGTGCTGGTGCAATCCCCGCGGACCGGACTGCGCACGCTGGAAGAAGTGTTGGAGGCAGGTCCGGCCAAGTAATCCGCCCGATCCGTCTATGTTTCACGCGACCGGCACTGCGCCGGTCGCGTTTTGCATTCCGGTGCCTGAAAACCGGGCAAAAGATGTATGAGCCTTGCCAATGCTGCATAGCGGCAATTCCGGCATGTCTATTGTGCAGGCGCAGCATTGGCATATGTTGGCGGTAACAAACGCATGAAAGGAACGTCTCATGGCATATGTATCGAACTCCGCCCCGCAATTCGCTGGCCTGATGGCACGCCTGCACAACCTGCGCGACGCACTGCGCACACGCATGGCGCAACACGCCCGCTACCGCCAGACGCGCGACGAGTTGCAGGCACTTAGCAGCCGCGAACTGGCCGATCTGGGCATCCACCGCAGCGAAATCGCCCGCATCGCGCACGAGGCCGCACGCGGTATCTGAGGCGTCGGGGCAAGGCTAGGGCCGCAGACCCGCATAGGTGATGCGCCGCAATAGCCACTCGAATGGCCCTTGCCCGAACCAGCGCCGCCACAGCGTAAGCGCCGCGATCAGGCAGACCGTGACAAGCACCGCGACAGCGGTTGCGGTTGCGCGGTCAAGTTGGCCCCACAGGCCAAACCCGTAGGCCGAGAACACGGTCGACAGGATGATCGATTGGCCAAGATAGATGCTCAGGCTGGACCCGCCCGCCGCCAACACCTGTGACCCCACCGGTCCCGGAGGCCGAGCGAGGGCCGCGATCACACCCAGATAGCCCAATGTAGCGACAGGGGCGACGATGACGGTCAGGGCCGCGCCATAATTTGCGGGCCCCCATTGCCAGATCGCCGCGCCAAGCAGGCTAAGCGCCAGACCGGGCCACAGGCAGAACCGCCGCGCGCGCCGCCAAAGCGGGTGGTCGGCCCGGTCAATCATCCCCGCACGCACCGCCGCCAACCCAAGGCAGAACCAGCCCAGCGCCGATATGCCCTGCACGATCAGGAACACCGGCAGGGTGAACAAAAAGCCCAAAGTGCGGAACAAGGCGGCCTCCAGAAACCCGCCCGTGCCAAGCGCATCTTGCTCTATGGTGAAAAACTCTGGCGGGGTGTCGGACGGGCCCAGCAACAAGGGCAGCGCGATCACGGGTTGCAAGGCCAGCAACACCATGCCGAGCGTTGCCAGACGCCGCAAGGGCCAGTCGCGCAACAGATACAGGATGGACCCTGCCACAGCATAGATCACCAGAATATCACCGGGAAAAAACAGGCAACCATGCAGCAACCCCAAGCCCAGCAGGCCAAGCATCCGGTTGCGGTAGAGCTTGCCAAAGGGCAGCCCCCGGCGCGTGGCGGACCGCATCAGGAACCCAAGCCCAACGCCGAACATGAAGGAAAACAGCCCGTAGGTTTTTAGCAGCGCCAGCCCGTTGATCAGCCACAGCGTGACATCATCGGCAGCGCTTTGCCCCATCGGCTCTGCAAACCCATGCAGCACTGAAAACCCAATGAACTGCACATTGACGATGACAATGCCGAACAGCGCGATCAGCCGCAGGTAATCGGGCATCAGGGCGCGCGGGGGCATGGCAACCTGTTCCGACATCCCTACCCTTTGCGGCGAGACTTGCGCGCCAGCTTGGTGGCCTTGCGCTTGGCTTTGACCGCCTTGCGCTTGGGACCGCCCCGCGACGGGCCACCGCGCGCGACCGGCAGCGCGTCGCCTTCGACCTCCAGCAGCTCCAGCATCAGCCCGCCAGTGATCGGCTCTGCCTCTGCCAGCTTGACCAGCACGCGCTGGCCCATGCTGATCACCGCCCCCGTGCGCTCGCCCGTCAGGCTTTGGGCCTCTGGGTCATGGCGGAAATACTCGGCCCCGATGCTCCGAATGGGCACCAGCCCGTCCGCGCCGGTCTCGTCCAGCTTTACGAACACGCCGAACCGCGCAACGCCCGAAATGCGCCCGGCGAATTCCGCGCCCACGCGTTCGGCCAGAAACGCCGCAAGGTAGCGGTCATTGGTGTCGCGTTCGGCTGTCATCGACCGGCGCTCGGCCTCTGATATGGCCTTGGCCGTCTCCTCCAGATGCTCGATATCCCAAGCCGACAGCCCGTCATCCCCCCAGCCATGCGCCGCGATCAGCGCGCGGTGCACGATCAGATCGGCATAGCGCCGGATGGGAGAGGTGAAATGCGCGTATTCGCGCAACGCGAGGCCGAAATGCCCGAAATTCTGAGGCGCGTAATAGGCCTGCGTCATGGACCGCAGCGTGGCCATGTTGATCATCTCGTCAAACTCGGTGCCCTCGGCCTGCGCCAACAACCGGTTCAGATGACGCGTATGCAGCACCTGCCCCTTGGCCAGCACCAGCCCCGTCTCGCGCGCGACCTGCCGCAAGCCTTCCAGCTTGTCGGCGCTGGGTTCTTCATGCACGCGGTATAGCAGCGGGCGGCCCTTCTCGCGCAGGGTTTCAGCCGTCGCGACATTTGCCAGCACCATGCATTCCTCGACCAGCTTATGCGCGTCGAGGCGTTCCTTGAACGCGACAGATGTCACGCGTCCGGAGTCTGACAGCACGATCTGCCGCTCCGGCAGGTCAATCTCTAGCGGCTGGCGGCGCGCGCGCGCCTTTTGCAGCGCGCGGTAGCAGGCGAACAGATCGCCAAGCGGCCCGGCAAGCGGTTCGGTCTGGTCGTCCAGCCGCCCCTCATCCGCCGCCTGCGCCTGCTCATAGGTCAGGCTGGCAGCAGAGCGCATCATCGCGCGGTGGAATTTGTGGCCGGTCTTGGTGCCCTCGGCGTCGATCTGCATTTCCAGCGCAATGCAAGGCCGGTCCACCCCTTCGTGCAGCGAGCACAGATCACCCGAGAGCGTATCGGGCAACATCGGCACCACGCGGTCGGGGAAATAGGTGGAATTGCCGCGTTTGCGCGCCTCACGGTCCAGCTCCGATCCGGGGCGCACATAGGCGGCCACATCGGCAATGGCGACCCATAGGGTAAACCCGTCGCCCGTCGCTTCGGCATAAAGCGCGTCATCATGGTCGCGCGCATCCCACGGGTCGATGGTCATCAGCGCTGTCTCGCGCAGGTCCAGACGGTTGCCCATGGGCATCGGCTGGGCGCTGTCGGCCTCTGCCACCACCGCATCGTCAAAGGCATCGCGAATGCCGTGCTGATGAATGGCAATCAGCGATACCGCCTTGGGGGCTGTCGGGTCGCCCAAGCGCTCGACCACATGCGCGCGGGGCGGGCCGAACCGCGCGCGGCCCATGGGTTCGGCCAGCACCAATTCGCCATCCTGCGCGTCGCCCGCGTCATGCGGGCCGACCATCCAGTCACGATCCGACCCCTTGTCGATGGGCATGATGCGCCCGCCTTCTGCACCGGCGCGGAACAGACCTAATATGCGTTGCGGGTTAGCGCCGATCTTGCGGATGATCCGGGCCTGATAGTCGTAATCTGGGCCGCGGATCGCCTCGCATTTCGCCAGCACACGGTCGCCTGCGCCAACATCCTTGGGTGTCAGCAGAATGACACGCGGCGCGGCGCGCTGCCCGCGCCACTCGATGGGCTGCGCGAACAGATCGCCATCCGCGTCGGGGCCAAGCACCTCCAGCACGGTCACGGGCGGCAATGCGCCGCCAGAGGCGCGACGGCGCGGGGCAACGCCCTCGCCCTCCAACTCGCGCAGCATGGCTTTGAGGTCAATCTTTGCCGCGCCCTTAATACCAAAGGCGCGCGCAATGTCGCGGCGCGTGGCCTCGGGGTTCGCGGTCATCCAATCGCGCAGCTCGGTCAATGAGGGCAGTTGCTTGACCATCACGCGCCCCCTGCTGCCCAGAGCGCAAGGCAGGGGCGTAGCCCCTGACGGGGGTGGGCGGGTGGGCGATCTGGGCAGCAGGGGGCATATCTCATGCGCTGCGCTCTAGCATGATGCGCCCGCCCCGTCACGCCAATAGCTGTCACGCGGATAGATCAAGCACCATATCCCGATGCGCGATCCCCGCCTCCAGATACTCGGGCCCCGTGGCGACGAAACCCAGCGCCGCGTAAAACCCAAGCGCATGGGTCTGCGCCCCAAGTTTCGCGCGGCGTATTTCCGGGCGGGCGCGCAGCTCTTGGACCGCCGCGCGCATCAGGGCTTGGCCGATACCGGTGCCGCGATGGGCGCGGAGCACGCAGACCCGCCCGATCTTGGCCATGTCACCCGCGATCAGAATACGCGCGCAGCCGACGGGCGTATCATCCATCCGCGCCAGCACATGCAGCGCGTCCCCGTCGCGTCCATCGACCTCAAGTGCTGCATCGACATTCTGCTCTTCAATGAACACCACCCGCCGCAGTGCGTGGCAGGTTGCAATGTCATCCGTCATGCGCAGGTCGAGCATCAGGCGAAATAATCCTGCAAAATGCGCGAATAAACGCGCTTAAGTTGTTCTATATGCGCGATTTCCGCAAATTCGTCGACTTGGTGCATCGACTGCCCCACAAGCCCGAATTCCACCACCGGGCAATGGTCTTTAACGAAGCGCGCATCCGACGTGCCGCCCGAGGTCGAAAGCTTGGGCGCAAGACCGCATTCCGCCTCGACCGCGCGGGCAACCATGTCCGACAGCGGCCCCGGCGGCGTCAGGAACGCTTCACCCGACACGCGGATATCGACCTCCAGCGCCACGCCTGTGCCTGCGCTTTCCTCTTGCACCATGCCGTGCAGCCATTCCGTCAGGCTTGGCCCCGAATGCAGGTCATTGAACCGAATGTTCAGCCCCGCCCGCGCCGTGGCCGGAATGACGTTGGTCGCGTCATTCCCCACATCCACCGTGGTCAGCGCCAGCGTCGACGGGTCGAAATGGTCCGTGCCCTGGTCAAGTTCGTGCTGCGCAAGACGGTCCAGCAGCCGCACCAGCACCGGAAGCGGGTTTGCCGCGCGGTGCGGATAGGCCGCGTGACCCTGCCGCCCGCGCGCGGTGATCACAGCGTTCAGCGATCCGCGCCGTCCGATCTTCATCATCTCGCCCATCTGCTCGGGGCAGGTCGGCTCGCCCACCAGGCAGGCCGACATCGCCTCGCCCTCGGCGCGCATCCAGTCCAGCAGGGCGATGGTGCCGTCTTGCGCGGGGCCTTCCTCGTCGCCGGTAATGGCCAGAATTACAGCGCCATCGGGCGGCGTGTCGCGCACGAAATCAATTGCCGCTGCGACAAACGCCGCCACGCCCGATTTCATATCGCATGCCCCGCGCCCCCAGACGCGACCGGCATCCAGTTCGCCGCCGAAGGGATCGCGCGTCCAATCGGCGCGCACGCCGATGGGTACCACGTCGGTATGCCCATTGAACCCGAAGCTGCGCGCGTGCCCTTTCGTCCCCCAGCGTGCGAACAGGTTGGCGGTGCCGTTCCGGTCCACGCGGGTGCAGGCAAAGCCCGCCTGTGTCAGCAGCCCCTCCAGCAGCAGCAGCGCGCCGCCCTCTTCGGGTGTGACGGACGGGCAGCGCACCAGCTCTGCCGTCAGCGCGACAGTGTCAATCGTCGTCTGCGTCATCGGTAAACCATGTTTTCTGAGCCACGATGACAGCGTTTTCGGCCAGCGCGCGCGCCATCAGATCCTGTTCGTCTTGCGGAATATGATCACCAGCCGCCAACCGCTCTGACAAAGTGCCGTAGCTTGTCACATCAAGCGGCCGGACATCGGCCTGTTTCAGAACTGCGACCGCGTCGCGCACCGCCCCTGCCTCGTCCGCGCCCGGCGCGTACAGCAAAAGCCCCGCGCCCGTCGCGCCCTTGGGCAGATCGTCGCTTTGGCCAAGTTGGACCAGCAAGGTATAAACCTGTTCGGGCGGTTTTTCCGCGGGGCGGTCGGGTTTGGTCATATCCGGCTCCGGTTTTTGTTTGTTCCTCGCAGGTCATGGCGCGGCTGGCAAGCCCTCGCCCGCCGCCAAGAGCGCCCAGACAAGCGCCGCATACCGCGCGAACTTGCCAAACCCGACAACCAGTAAAAACCGCCAGAACGGTTCGCGCAAGATGCCGGCGGCCAGCGTCAACGGATCGCCGATAATGGGCACCCATGCGAAAAACAGGCTCCACCAGCCATAGCGCCCATACCAAGCCTGCGCGCGCGCGATCTGTCCGGCCGAAAACGGGAACCACCTGCGACCGGCAAAACGCATCAGAAAGCGCCCCATAGCCCAGTTCACACAAGACCCGAGCACATTGCCAATCGTGGCCACGGCCAGCAGCAACCAGACAGGCTGCGTGCCTGCCAGCACAAGGGCACTCAGCACGATTTCCGATTGCGCGGGCAAAAACGTGGCCGCAATGAGGGCCGCCAGAAACAGGGCAAGCAAATCCATCCCCTGCCTATGCCGTCAAGTTGCCGCGCTGTCACGTTGCAAACGGCTGGTCCTGCGCGACGGCATTCGTTAGAAGGACGCGAGCAGTTTGAAAGGCCCGCACATGGCGCATAGTATCGCAGACCTTGCCCAAGCCTTGGGCTTGCAAGCCGAGGGCGCGCTGGACCTGAGTGTGACGCATGCCGCCGAACCTGCAGATGCGGGCCCCGACGCCCTGGCGCTTGCGATGGCCCCGAAATATGCAGACGGGCTTGCCATGGGACGGGCCCGGGCAGCCATCCTATGGCCCGGCGCCGACTGGCGCGCACTGGGGCTGGAGGCAGCGATTTTCGCCCCGCGCCCGCGCATGGCCATGGCACGGGTCTCGCAGGAACTGGATCCGGGATATGATTTCGGCGCAGACATTCATCCCTCCGCGTGTATCGACCCCGGCGCGCAAATCGGGAATGGCGCGCGCATCGGGCCATTCGCCGTGATCGGGGCGCGGGCAGTCATCGGCGCGGGCGCGCGCATCGGGCCGCATGTCAGCGTGGCCGAGGATGTGATGATCGGCGACGACGCCACGCTGCATGCAGGCGTTCGGATCGCGGCGCGCGTGCGGATCGGCGCGCGCTTTATCGGGCAGCCCGGTTGCGTGATCGGTGGCGATGGGTTCAGCTTTGTCACGCCAGAGCCGTCAGCGGCAGAGGACGTGCGCGCCAAGCTGTCGGGTGACCGCGAAATCCGCCAGCAGAAATGGCAGCGCATCAATTCGCTGGGCGCGGTGCGCATCGGGGATGATGTCGAGGTGGGCGCGAACAGTTCCATCGACCGAGGCACGGTGCGTGACACTGTGATCGGGTCGGGCACAAAACTCGATTCGCTGGTGCATATCGGCCATAACGTCGAAATCGGCGAGGATGCCATGCTCTGCGGCCAGGTGGGGATTGCAGGTTCTACCCGGATCGGCAACCGTGTGTTGCTCGCGGGCAAAGTGGGTGTGAATGACAACATCTTCATCGGGGATGACGTGATTGCGGGCGGTGGCACACGGATATATTCCAATGTGCCCGCGGGCCGTGCGATCCTCGGCGACCCGGCCACCAAACTGGAAACCCAGTTGGAAATTCGCAAGGCGCTGCGCCGCCTGCCCCGTATGGCCGCCCGCATCGCTGAATTGCAAAGGGCCATTTCGGGCCAAAAGGACGAATAAGGCGGGCTTGCCCTGTGGCAGCGGCGGGTTAACTGGCGCAAAGGCACAGGCAGGAGCAGCAGAAATGGACGGATCGGTTATGAACGAGCAGGTTTTCACCCCCGATGAGGCGCATCAGCGCGATTTTCGCGATGCTTTGGGGCGGTTTGCGACCGGCGTGACCGTTGTCACCACGCACGGGCCGGACGGGCCGGTGGGCATAACCGCCAACAGCTTTGCCGCCTTGTCGCTTGATCCGGCATTGGTGATGTGGGCACCGGGGCGGTTTTCGCGCCGCTTCGACGTGTTCGAGCAGGCCGCGCATTTCGCCATCCATGTCATGGCGGATGACCAGTTGGAGGTCGCCCGCCATTTCGCGCGGGACGGGTTCGATTTCAGTCTGCCGGGTATCGAACCGGGTCTGGGCGATGCGCCCATGTTGCCCGGATGCCTTGCGCGCTTCGAATGCGCGCGCCATGCCGTCTATCCCGGTGGCGATCATGCGATCGTCGTGGGTGAAGTCTTGCGCGTGGCCACGCGCGACGGCGCGGGCCTGAGCTTTTTCGGCGGGGCCTACGGCGCAATTGGGTAAAGCACCGGGCTAACGCCAGCCTGTCGCCAAATTGACGCCATGATTCATGCCCATACCATCGGACAGTCAATTTCTGCTCGAGGCGCAAATCATGTCAGACACCCAGATACGGCAACCTTTTGGTTGGGCCGCCTTCGGTACCGGGGCGGCTGCCCTGATTTTAGTCATTGCGATTTTCTGGGCCGGGCCCTTCGCGCCGCAACAGACGGTTGGCACCTCTCTGGGCGACATGGCCGCCGAAATCGCCAAATCCGCTGCGCGTGCCGCATCGGGACAAGACACGCCGCCACCCCAGCCCGTGCCGCGCGACCTGGATGATTACCTAAATGTCGCCACGGGTGTTCTAGCGGGCCTGGCCGTGGTGTTCGGCCTTGTCTCTTTCGTGCGACACGAAGCAAAACGCGCCGCCATTTCGGGCGTTGCGCTTGGCGGGCTGGTGATCGGGTTCCAGCTTTTTGCATGGACGATTATGATGATCGCCGGCGCGCTGATGATCGCGACGCTTGTCTATGCGATGCGATACGTCTTTGGCGATACATTCGGCGGGTTATTCGGCGGCTGAACACTGCCGATCAGCTGCGCATCAGCCGGAACACCGCCGATGCGCCCCATCCAAAGACAACCGCAACGAAGAGCGACAACAGCCCGTAAAGCGCGGGCTGGTCATAGGCGAGCGTGTAAAGCCACCGTTCCAGCACGGCTTTGCGCACCTCGATGAACGTTTCATGCTCGTCGACCACGGCCCCGTCGCGCAGCAGGAAAATGCGCGCGGCGTAGCTGCCTTCGACAATGTTCTTGGGCAGGGTAATGCGGGTGGTGAACAGCGTATCACGCTCCAGCGCGACAGCGCTTTGCCCTTCCTGATACAGCCCTTCATTCTGGCGAATGCGGATCAGCGCCTCGGTAAAGGCGGCAGGGTCGGTCACATCGCCACCGCTGCGGGCCTCGAATATCGCCAGCCGGGTTGAAATGCGGTAATCCAGATCGGCCTCTGGCGACAGAATATCGGCCAAGGGCGCGGTGCTGGCCACTGCATAGAAGCTGGGGGCGGCGCGCACGTCTTGGGACTCGGTATTCATCCAGATCCCTGCGCGGCGCGCCTTGCGCCAGATGGTAGCGGCTTGCGGCGGGCCTTCGACAGTCACGATCACGTCCAGCGGCCCATCCGGGATGGCGCCGTCGCGGCGCACACCGCCAAAGATCAGGATATCCGAGCCCACGAAATTGACCGTCAGCGCCACGCTGTTCTGGCTCAGGCCCGCGACCACCTCTTCCTGCGCCTGTGCGGGTAGCGCACCGCATAGCAGCATCAGACATATCCAGAGCCGTGCCATCACGCCCCCTCTGCCACAGAGATGGAATACAGTTCCGCTGGTGGCCACAGCAGGTCGAACGCGATTTTGCCGCACACCGCCAGCACCAGAAGCGCCAGCAAGATGCGCAACTGTTCCGCGCCCAGCTTCAGCCCGAGGCGCGTGCCGATCTGCGCACCGATCACGCCGCCGATGATCAGGAACACCGCCAGCATCACATCGACCGTCTGGTTGGTGATGGCGTGCATCATGGTGGTAAAGGCCGCAACGAACGTGACCTGAAACAGCGATGTGCCAATCACGACCTTTGTCGGCATGCCCAGCAGGTAGATCATGGCCGGCACAAGGATGAACCCGCCGCCGACCCCCATGATCGCGGCCAGAATACCCACGCCAACCCCGACCAAAAGCGGCGGCACCACGGAGATATACAATCCCGATGCGCGGAACTTCATTTTCCATGGCAGGTTATGCACCCAAAGATGGGTATGCCGTTTGCGCCGTGGCGCGGTGCCCGAGCGGGTGCGCAGCATGGCCCGGAGGCTTTCGTTGAACATCATCGCGCCGATGATGCCCAGAAAGATGACATAAGACAGTTGCACGATCAGGTCGATCTGGCCCAAGCGGCTCATCAGGTTGAAGAACCAGATGCCGATGATAGACCCGATCAGGCCGCCCGCCAGCAGCACCCAGCCCATGGGCAGGTCCACCGTCTTGCGTTTGAGATGCGCAAGCACGCCGGAAATGGAACTGGCCACAACCTGGTTGACCCCGGTCGCCACCGCAACGGGGGGCGGCACGCCGATGAAGAACAACAGCGGTGTGATCAGAAACCCGCCACCCACACCGAACATGCCCGACAGGACACCAACGCCGCCGCCAACCCCCAGCAACGTGAACGCGTTGACAGAGGTTTCGGCAATGGGAAGGTAGATTTGCATACTCGGTCCCGGCGCGGCGCGCGGCTAGTGTTCTTTCACATAAGGGCTACCCCCCGCACGCGGCGGAATGGCACGCCCGACGAACCCGGCCAGAATGACGACGGTCAGGATGTAGGGCAAGGCCTGCATGACCTGAATGGGAAGTGCAAGGCCCATGATCTCGATGGATTGGAAGCGGTTGGCCACGGCTTCCAGCAGGCCGAACAGCAGCACCGCACCCATTGCGTGCCATGGCCGCCATTTGGCAAAGATCATCGCCGCCAGCGCGATATAGCCGCGACCTGCGCTCATATCCTTGACGAACCCTGCCGACAGGCCGGTGGACAAATACGCCCCCGCCAATCCGCACAGTACGCCGCAGATCGCGACGGCGCCGTAGCGCATTCCGATTACAGAGATGCCCGCCGTGTCGACGGCTGCGGGGTTTTCGCCCACCGCGCGCAGACGCAGACCGAAACGGGTGCGGAACAGCAAGAACCATGTCGCGGGCACACAAAGGAAGGCAACGTAAACCAGCAGCGCATGCCCAGAGAAGATGCCATAGACTGGCCCCAGCACGGGCACATCGGCCAAGGCTTCGGCAAAGGGCAGCTCCAACGGTGCCATACGCGCATCGCCCGTCAGCGACGGCGTGCGCCCGCCCTGCTGAAACCAACGCTGCGCAATCACGACCGTGATCCCGGCCGCCAGAAAATTGATCGCCACGCCGGAAATAAGCTGGTTGCCCCTGAAGGTGATAGAGGCCACGCCGTGAATGAGTGACATGCAGACCGACACGGCAATCCCCGCCAGCACGCCCAGCCAGACATTCCCGGACACGAACGCAATGGCAGCGGCCAGAAACGCGGCAGCCAGCATCTTGCCTTCCAGCCCGATATCGAAAATGCCCGCGCGTTCAGAGATCAGCCCGGCCAAACAGGCGAACAGCAACGGGGTCGCCAGCCGCAAGGTGCTGTCCAGAACCTGCGCGAAGGTTGCCATATCCATCAGCCAGTCCTCCGGATCGCAAAGAGTTTCGCGATGGGAATGCGCACCATGTTGTCCAGCGCGCCGGTGAACAGGATGACCAGCGCCTGAATGACCACGATCAATTCACGCGGAATGCCGGTCCAGAGCGCCAGCTCCGCGCCGCCCTGATACAGAAAGCCGAACAAGATCGCCGCCAGAAACACCCCGAACGGATGGTTGCGCCCCATCAGCGCAACCGCGATCCCGATAAAGCCCGCGCCTTCGACCGCGTTCAGGACCAGGCGCTCCTGCTCTCCCATGACGTTGTTGAGCGCCATAAGACCGGCCAACCCGCCGGAAATGAGCATCACGATAATGGTGATCCGCGCAGGGCTGATGCCGGCATATTTCGCAGCGGGCTCGGATTCGCCGAAGGCGCGGATCTGGTAGCCAAGCCGTGTGCGCCACAGCATCCACCACACCGCGAAACACAGCGCCGTCGCGATCAGAAGTGAGATGTTCACCGGCGGAACCTTGGAAAACGGAATACCGAACAGACCAAGGATTTCATGCAGCTTCGGCAGCGTCGTCGCGTCCGGAAAGCGCGGCGAGGACGGGTCTTGCGACCCTTGCGGGCGCAAAAAGCTGACCAGCATGTAGTTCAGAAACGACGCCGCGATGAAGTTGAACATGATCGTGGTGATCACGATATGGCTGCCGCGCTTGGCTTGCAGATAGCCGGGGATGAACGCCCAAAGCGCGCCGAAAGCCGCAGCCCCAAGGCTTGCGCCCAACAGCGCCAGGGTCCAATGCGGCCACGGGATGTACAGGCAGACCAAGGCCACGCCCAAACCGCCCAAAGCCGCCTGTCCCTCGCCGCCGATATTGAACAGCCGCGCTTGGAACGCCACGGCGACGGCCAGCCCCGTGAACATGAAATTCGTTGCGTAATACAGCGTGTAGCCCCAGCCATAGCTGGACCCGAACGCACCATCGACCATTAGCTTGACGGCTTCCCACGGGCTTTCGCCAATGGCCCAGATCAGCACGGCAGAAATGACAAAGGCCAAGAACACCGACAGCAACGGCACCAATGTGACGTCGGCCCAATGGGGTATGCGTTTGGTGCTCATGCCTGTTCCATCCCTGCCATCAGCAGGCCCAGTTCGCGTGCGTCGGTCGCATCAGCCATGCGCTCGCCCATGATACGGCCATCGAACATGACCAGTATACGGTCGGCCAGCGACAGGATTTCATCCAGCTCGACAGAGATCAGAAGCACCGCCGCGCCCGCATCGCGCAGCTCTATCAGGCGCTGGTGGATGAATTCGATTGCGCCAATATCCACGCCGCGCGTGGGCTGGCCCACCAACAACAGGTCGGGGCCGTATTCGATTTCGCGCGCCAGCACGATTTTCTGTTGGTTCCCGCCCGAAAACCCTTCGGCGGGAAGCTGCGGGTCGGGGGGGCGCACGTCGAAGCGTTCCATCTTGGCGGCGGTGTCGGCGACAATCGCCGCGCCATCCATGCGCCATGGGTTGGGATTGTAGCGCGGATCATGGTGGTAGCCGAGCGCGGTATTCTCCCACGCATGAAACGGCAGAACCAACCCGCGCCGGTGGCGGTCCTCCGGCACGTGGGCAATGCGGGCGGCGCGGCGCGCCTGCCCGTTGCACTCTGGCCCCGACAGCGGCAAGGGTTCCCCGCGCAGCCATGCTTGCCCTTCGGCCTCTCGCAGGCCCGCCAGCACTTCCAACAATTCGGACTGGCCATTGCCGGCGACACCCGCAATCCCCAGAATTTCACCGGCGCGGATGGAAAAGCCGATCTTGCGCAAACGTTCCACGCCTTGCGCATCTACCAGCCGCAGCCCGTCCAACCGCAGCACTTCGTCACCCGGCTGTGCCTTGGTTTTTTCTACGCGCAACAAAACCTTACGGCCCACCATTAACTCGGCAAGTTCGGTCGCACTGGTGTCCGCTGTCGGTCGCGTCGCGACAATCTCGCCACGCCGCATGACGCTGACAGCATCGGTAACATCCATGATCTCGCGCAGCTTGTGGGTGATCAGGACAATGGTTTTTCCCTGCTCTTTCAACCCGCGCAGGATGCGGAACAGATGGTCGGCCTCTGACGGGGTCAGCACGCCCGTCGGTTCGTCCAAGATAAGGATATCGGCTTCGCGGTAGAGCGCCTTGAGAATTTCCACCCGTTGCTGGTGCCCGACCGACAGGTTCTCGATCAACGTGTCCGGGTCGACCTCCAGCTCGAAATCTGCGGCAAGCTGCTTCAGCACGCCGCGCGCGCGCTTGCGCGACGGGCCCAGAAGCGCACTATCCTCTGCGCCAAGGATGACGTTTTCCAGCACGCTGAAATTTTCGACCAGTTTGAAATGCTGGAATACCATCCCGATACCGGCACGGATCGCGGCCAGACTGTCGGGAATTTCGGTGCGGGCCCCGTTTATGAACACCTCGCCCGAATCGGCCTTGTAGAACCCGTAGAGGATAGACATCAGCGTCGATTTGCCCGCGCCATTCTCGCCCACGATGCCGTGGATCGTGCCGCGCTGCACGGTGATGGAAATATCCTTGTTGGCCTGAACGGAGCCGAACGCCTTGGAAATGCCCCGCAATTCTATCGCGGGCACAGAGGGCGCGGCAGTCTCCTGCCGCGCCGCTTGGTCTGTCGTCGCTGTCATACCCGTTGCTCAGAAAGCCGGGCAGGTGCTGTCGGAACGATAGTCATGCACCATGGTTTCGCCCGCGATGATCGCTTCGCGTGCGGCCTCTACCTCGGCCTGCATCTCTGCAGTGATCAGCTCGGCGTTGTTGTCATCGACCGCGTAGCCGACCCCATTGGCCGACAGGTCCATGGTCACGATGCCTGTTTCCAGACCGGGGCCCTCGGAAAACGCGTCATAAACCGCCTGATCGACCCGCTTGAGCATGGAGGTCAGAACAGAGCCGGGGTGCAGGTAGTTCTGGTTGCTGTCCACACCAATCGAATAGACGCCCGCATCGGCGGCGGCTTGCAGCACGCCCAGCCCCGTGCCGCCCGCTGCCGCGAACACCACGTCAGACCCTTGGCTGACCTGACCGCGCGCGATTTCACCACCGCGCACCGGGTCGTTCCACGCGTCGGGCGTGTTGCCGGTGTAGTTGACGATCACTTCCATATCGGGGTTCACGGCTTTCGCGCCTTGGGCATAGCCGCAGGCAAACGCGCTGATCAGCGGGATTTCCATGCCACCGACAAAGCTGATCGTGTTCGATTCCGATGCCATTGCCGCCAGCATCCCGACCAGGTAGCTGCCCTGATGCTCTGCAAAAATGACCGAGCGCACGTTGGGCAGGTCTGCCACGGCGTCGATCAGCACGAAGGAGGTGTCTGGATAGTCGGGTGCCACTTCTTCCAGCGTCGGGGCGTTCTGAAAGCCCAGCACGACGATGGGGTTGGCACCGGATTCGGCCATGCGGCGGGTGAACTGCACACGCTGCGCGGCCGACTGCATCTCGATGTCGCGGTAGTCACCGCCGGTTTCGGCCTTCCAACGTTCTGCGCCGTTATACGCAGCCTCGTTGAAGGATTTGTCGAACTTGCCGCCGAGGTCGAAAATCAGCGCCGGCTCGGCCACGGCCACGCCGGTGCCCAGCGCCAGCGCGGACACGGAAGCGGACAGGGTTTTGAGGATTGTCATTCAAGCTCTCCTGTTGGGATGCGCGACTTATGCGCGCTTGGGGAATAGGGAACACTCGCGGTGCGCCGCGATTGGACACGATTAACGCCCTAAGGGCAGGCAGGGTCAACAGGAAAAACCGGCGCACCGGCCCGTTGACCATGAAGTGACCAAAGGTCAGGCCAATCCGCGTTCCAGCAGCAGCGCGTCAGCCGGCAGCGTGCCCGTGCGCGTATAATAGCCCCGCCGTTGGCCGGTCTGCACGAAGCCCGCACGCGCGTAAAGGGCTCGGGCGGCGACGTTGTCGGTAGCAACCTCCAGGAATATCCGCGTGGCGCCGCGCTCTGCGGCCTGCGCCTGCGCCGCGCTCAGAAGCGCTGTGCCATGGCCCTTCCCCCGCGCGGCAGGCGCAACCGCAAGTGTCAGCACCTCGGCCTCGTCCAGCACCACGCGCAGCACGGCAAAGCCTTGGGCGCAGGTCACAAGCAATGTAGTCGGGTCTTGCAGGAACGCGGCGAAATCCTGCGCCGACCACGGGTCATGCGGAAAGGCCGCCGCATGCAGCGCCGCCAATGCGTCTGGCGTCATGACAGCATTACCGGGCCGGGGTCATTCGAGGGGGCGGCATCGGGCGCGCGCAGATAGAGCGGCGCGGGGCGCGGTTGTGGGCTGTCCAAGCGGCTTGCGGCAATCTGCGCGATTGCCACGGCCAAAGGTGTGGCGCTCGACAGCACCCGCAACGCGCGATCTGGAAAAAGCGCCGCGCCGGTGCCGGTTACGGCAACACCCTCTGCAATGCCCGTGGTGGACACGTCCAGCAACAGCGGTTCCCGAACCGCGTCGTCAAAATCCTGCACATAGACCATACCGCGCCGCGCATCCTCGACCACCGTCACGGGACGCGGCAAGCCATGGGCGCGTGCGTCGAATACGCTGACACCGATGGCCGGCACGCCCAGGCCCAGCGACAAGCCGCGCGCGGCGGCTACGGAGATGCGGATGCCCGTGAAATTGCCGGGGCCAATGCCCACGCCAATCGCCGCCAGATCGGCCCACGCTGCGCCAGCTTGGGCAAGCACCTCTTCCAGCAGCGGCATCAGCCGTTCGGCCTGCCCGCGCGCCATGTCCTCTTGCAATTTGGCCAGCACGCGGTCGCCCGACACCAAAGCGGCCGCGCAATGCGCGGCCGATGTGTCAAAACCCAGAACAAGCGCGTCAGACCGCAACGGGCCGGACCTCTGTCACCTCTGGGATGAAATGGCGCAGCAGGTTCTCGATCCCCATTTTCAGCGTCAGGGTAGAGGACGGGCAGCCCGCGCAGGCGCCTTTCATGTGCAGATAGACCACGCCGCGTTCAAACCCGTGAAAGGTGATGTCGCCACCATCCTGCGCGACCGCGGGGCGCACGCGCGTATCCAGCAATTCCTTGATCTGGCCCACGATTTCGCTGTCCGGCCCGTCATGGTCGGTATGGCCCGACTGCGCCGCGCCTTCAATGGCGGGCGCACCGGATTGGAAATGCTCCATGATCGCGCCCAACACTTCGGGCTTCAGGTGTTGCCATTCCAGATCGTCGCCCTTGGTGACGGTGATGAAATCGAGCCCCAGAAACACGCCGGTCACGCCCTGCACCGAAAACAGGCGCGTGGCCAAGGGTGACGTGCCCGCCGTATCCGCAGACGGGAAATCGGCCGTGCCCACTTCCATCACGTCCTGCCCGGGGATGAATTTCAGCGTGGCGGGGTTCGGGGTGCTTTCGGTCTGGATGAACATGCGCAAAACTCCTTGCTGTTGGTTGGGATATGCGCCCTGCCCCCAAAGCTGTCAAGGTCGCCACCTTGACAGTGCCCGCACCCCCGCGCAGCTTGGGGCAACTCTATAAAAGGCCCCGCCCATGCATTTCGCCTCCGACAACACATCCGGCGTGCCAGACGCCATTCTGGACGCCCTGCGCGCGGCCAATACGGGCTTTGCCATGGGCTACGGGGCGGACCGCCATATGGATGCCCTGCGCGACCGCATCCGCGCATTGTTCGAGGCCCCAGCGGCAGAGGTGTTCCTTGTCGCCACAGGGTCCGCCGCCAATGCGTTGGCCTGCGCCAGTTACTGCCCGCCTTGGGGCGCGATCTATTGTCACAAGTTGGCACATATCGAAGTGGACGAGTGCAGCGCGCCGGAGTTTTTTACGGGCGGGGCGAAACTGACCCATGTGGATGGACAGGATGGCAAGATTGACGTGGGCGCCTTGGCGCGCGTGCTGGCGCAGTCGGGCAAGGGCGTAGTGCATCATGTGCAACCGGGTATGGTCAGCCTGACCAACCTGACCGAATGCGGCACGCGCTACTCTGTGTCAGAGATCGCGGCGCTTGCGGACATTTCCCATAGCCACGGTCTGCCAGTGCATCTGGATGGCGCGCGCTTTGCCAATGCGCTGGTCGCCGAGGGCTGCTCGCCCGCAGAGATGACATGGCGGGCGGGCGTCGATGTGCTGTGTCTGGGCGGCACAAAAAACGGGCTGATGGGGGTGGAAGCGGTGGTGTTCTTTGACCCCGCACAGGCGTGGGAATTCCAGCTACGCCGCAAACGGGGCGGGCATTTGCCGTCGAAACACCGGTATCTCTCGGCGCAGATGCTGGCTTGGCTGGAGGAGGATCTGTGGCTGGACCTTGCCCGCCATGCCAATACCATGGCCGAACGGCTGGAAACGGGGCTGACAGGGCACGCCGACATCGCCTATCCACGCGGTGGTAACATGCTGTTCGCCACATGGCCGCGCGCAGGCCATGAGCGGCTGCAAGCTGCGGGTGCCGAATACTACCTCTGGCCCGACCACGCCACATGGGAAGACCCCGACCCGATCGGCGCGCGGCTGGTGACAAGCTGGTCCACGACGAAGGATCATGTAGACCGCTTCCTCACGACACTGGCGGGGCAAAACGCACTGGCATCCGGCGCGGCGCTTGGCTAAGGACAGGCCATGACACAGATCACACTGCCCCGCCCCGATGACTGGCATCTGCACCTGCGCGACGGGGCCATGCTGGAAGGGATCGCGCCCGAGAGCGCGCGGCATTTTGCCCGCGCGATCATCATGCCCAATCTTGTGCCGCCTATCGTGACGGGCGCGCAGGCCGCCGCCTACCGCGAGCGCATCATAACGGTCGCGGGCGACAGCTTCACCCCCTTGATGACGCTCTATCTGACCGAGGACACTGACCCGGCGGACGTGGTTGCAGCCCATCGCGACGGGATCATCACGGCCGTCAAGCTCTATCCCGCCGGGGCGACAACGAATTCTGCCTCTGGCGTGACGAATTTCGACAAGGTGCGCCCGGTCCTCGACGCAATGGCAGAGGCGGGTATCCCGCTGTGCTGCCACGGCGAGGTGACGGACCACGATATCGACATTTTCGACCGTGAAGCCGTGTTCATCGACCGCGTGCTGGACCCCATTCGCCGCGCCACGCCGGGGCTACGCGTGGTGATGGAACATATCACGACCGCCGATGCGGTCGCCTACGTCCAAAGCCAGCCCGAAAACCTGGGGGCGACGATCACGACGCATCATCTGGTCATCAACCGCAACCATATCCTGGTTGGCGGGATCAAGCCGCATTACTACTGCCTGCCCGTCGCCAAGCGCGAAAGCCACCGGCTGGCACTGGTGCAGGCTGCAACATCGGGCGATGCGCGGTTTTTCCTTGGCACCGACAGCGCACCGCACACGGATGATGCCAAGGAAAATGCCTGCGGCTGCGCGGGCTGTTTTACCGCCACCAACACCCTATCCATCCTTGCGCATGTGTTCGACGCAGCAGGCGCGCTCGACAAGTTGGAGGGGTTTGCCAGCCGCAACGGGCCCGCCTTCTACCGCCTGCCAGTGAACGCGGACACGATCAAGCTGGAGAAAACCGACGCCCCCGTCCCCTACCCCGCCAAGATCGACACCGGTGCCGGCCCCGTCACCGTGTTCGACCCCGGTTTCCCGCTGCATTGGGCGGTAACTCAAGCCTGAACGGCGTCTTCATCTTGCCAAAAATACTCAAATACAGCGTCTGCCCCAAAGCCCGCCGCCCGAAAGGACAGCCATGATCCCCGCCACATACCCCGACCGCGCCACCGCCGCCCGCCTGACCGCGCGGATGCTCTTGGACATAAAGGCGGTGCATTTCAACGCGGCCGAGCCGTTCACGCTGGCAAGCGGTCTGAAGGCGCCGACCTATATTGATTGTCGCAAACTGATCAGCTTTGCGCGCATCCGTTCCACGCTGATGGATTTCCTGACCTGCCGCGTGATGGAAGATGCAGGGATGGAGGCATTTGACAATATCGCAGGCGGCGAGACTGCGGGCATTCCGTTTGCCGCGCTGGTCGCCGAACGCATGGCGCTGCCCATGACCTATGTGCGCAAGAAGCCCAAAGGCTACGGGCGCAATGCGCGCATTGAAGGTGCAATGACAGAGGGCCAGCGCGTGCTGCTGGTCGAAGACCTGACCACGGATGGCGGGTCCAAGCTGTCCTTCGTCGACGCGATCCGCGAAACAGGGGCGAGCTGCGCGCATACGGCGGTGATTTTCTATTACGGCATATTCCCCGAAACCGAACCACGTCTGGCAGAGCATGGCGTGAAGCTGCACTACCTGTGCACATGGTGGGACGTATTGGCCGAAGCGCGGCGGGCTGAGGATTTCGACACCGCTACGCTGGACGCGGTGGAAGCGTTCCTGCGCAACCCGCGCGACTGGGGCGGCGCCTGAACGGTGGCCAAGGACCGGATCACACGCATTTACCGCGTTCGCATCCACCCCAAACTTCGGGACGAATTCGAACCGCTTTTCGCAAGCGTCGCGCGCGCGTCTGTTGCGGGTGCACCCGGATGCATGCAGGTCACTATTGGCTGGCCCGTGCCGCAGACGCCCGACGACTATGCCATGATCTCCGAATGGGACAGCGCCGAAAACCTGACCCGGTTCATAGGGCCGGATTGGTCACAGGCGCATATCCCCGACGGCATGGCGCATTTCGTGGCGGATTGCGCGGTGCAGCATTTCCAGCACCCGGCGCACGCCTAGCCGCATAGCCAAAAACACCAGCCCGTGTTGATCAGCATCGTAAAGCCGGACGGCCCACCAGGCGCGCGGAAACGCCCGCATGTCCGCATGACGCGAAAATCCTTGTCAGCTTAGGTCAAAAACTGTCATAAATCTGTCATGGGATTGTAAAGTAACTGTCAAACTGCGCCGCTAGAACGGGGCTCAGAACAACAACCCCCAAGGGAGAGAACTATGTTCAAGACATTCCTGACCACCGTAGCGGCGGCAGCACTTCTGGCCGTGCCCGCGACCGCGTTCGAAATTGACGAGCGCTACACAGATGCCGATGGCGACCTGATCGCCGACATCCCCAGCGACGAATCGCAGTGGCTGGACCCGGCGACGCTGATCTTTGCCTACACCCCGGTTGAAGACCCGGCGGTTTATGCCGAAGTTTGGCAGCCGTTCCTTGACCACATGTCCGAAGTGACCGGCAAGTCGGTGCAGTTCTTCCCCGTGCAGTCCAACGCTGCGCAGATCGAAGCAATGCGCGCAGGCCGTCTGCATGTCGCTGGTTTCAACACCGGCTCGAACCCGCTGGCCGTGGCCTGTGCAGGGTTCCGCCCCTTCGCCATGATGGCGGCGGAAGATGGCTCTTTCGGGTACGAGATGGAGATCATCACCCATGCCGAGTCCGGCATCTCGAGTGTTGAAGACATCAAGGGCCGCCAACTGGCCTTCACGTCCGAAACCTCGAATTCGGGCTTCAAGGCACCGTCGGCTATTCTGGCTTCGGAATTCGACATGCTGCCAGAGCGCGACTTCGAAGCCGCGTTTTCCGGCGCGCATGACCAGTCGATCCTGGGTGTGGTGAACGCCGACTATGACGCCGCATCCATCGCCAACTCCGTGCGCAAGCGCATGGTGGCACGCGACGTGATCACCGAGGACGCGGTTGAGATCATCTACACGTCGCAGACCTTTCCGACCACGGGCTACGGCACTGTCTACAACCTGCATCCCGACCTGCAGGAAAAGGTTCAAGAAGCATTCTTCAGCTTTGACTGGACCGGCACCTCGATGGAAACGGAATTCCAGAACTCGGGCGAATCCCAGTTCATCCCGATCACCTTCCAGGAAAACTGGGCTGTGATCCGTCAGATCGACGAAGCCAACGGCGTCAGCTACTCCTGCAACTGATCGCTGGATAAAACAAATTCTCGGCAGGCAGGGTTTTGACCCTGCCTGTTGTTTTCTGTTTGAAAAGGGCGCGACATGCTGAAAATCGACGGTCTGGGCAAGACCTACAAGGCGGGTGACAAGGCGCTGAGCGATGTATCCTTCGAGATTCCAAAAGGGCAGGTTCTGGGGCTGATCGGGCCATCGGGCGCGGGCAAATCCACACTGATACGCTGCATAAACCGGCTTGTGCAGCCCACCACCGGCAAGGTCTGGCTGAACGATCTGAACATCACCGGCCTGCGCACCGGCGAGTTGCGCCGCGCGCGCCGCCAGATTGGCATGATTTTTCAGGAATATGCGCTGGTCGAACGCCTGACCGTCATGGAAAACGTGCTGTCGGGGCGCTTGGGCTATGTCGGGTTCTGGCGCAGCTTTCTGCGCAAATTCCCAGCCGCCGATATTGCCAATGCCTACCGCCTGCTGGACCGCGTCGGGCTGATGCAGCACGCCGACAAGCGCGCCGACGCGCTATCGGGCGGCCAACGGCAGCGCGTTGGGATTGCGCGTGCCCTGTCCCAAAACCCCGAATTGCTGCTGGTTGACGAGCCGACGGCCAGCCTTGACCCGAAAACCAGCCGCCAGATCATGCGGCTGATTGTCGAGATTTGCCGCGAGCGCGGCCTGCCCGCGATCATCAACATCCACGACGTTGTTCTGGCGCAGCAATTCAGCGACCGCATTATCGGCCTGCAAGCCGGGCGCGTTGTGTTCGACGGCCCGCCATCGGAGTTGTCCGAAGACGCGCTGACGCTGATCTACGGCGCAGAGGACTGGACCGCCATGCGCAAGGGCGCGGATGAAGATGCCGCGGCAGAGGCCGAAGAGCGCGCCGAAGCGCAAAAGATGATGGGCGCATTATGAGCGACGCCGCTTACCCGACGCAGTGGCGTCGCCCGCCGATGATGGTCAAATCGCGTTTCTGGCGCATAGCGTTGACCGTCGGCGCGATCATTTATCTGGTATTGGCGCTTGGAACCATCGAAGTGAACTATGCCCGTGTGGTCGAAGGACTGTCACGCGCGCAACGCTTTGTTGCCGGGTTCTTGCAGCCCGATTTCACCTCGCGGTCGCGCGACATCTGGATCGGGATTGCCGAAAGCCTGACAATGACCTTCACCTCGACCGTGGTCGGGGTGTTGATCTCTATTCCCATCGGGCTGGGCGCTGCGCGCAATATCGCACCGCGCGCAGTCTATCTGGTGTGCCGCAGCATCATTGCGGTCAGCCGCTCGTTGCAAGAGGTGATCATCGCCATCTTCTTCGTCGCGCTGTTCGGCTTTGGCGCTTTCGCGGGGTTCCTGACGCTCTCATTCGCGACCATCGGCTTTATCGGGAAATTGCTGGCCGAAGACATTGAAGACATTGACGAAGCGCAGGCCGAAGCGATCCGTGCGACCGGCGCAAGCTGGGTGCAACTTGTCAATTACGGCATTCAACCGCAGGTCATGCCGCGCCTCATCGGCCTGTCGCTCTACCGCTTGGACATCAATTTCCGCGAGTCGGCTGTCATCGGCATTGTCGGTGCGGGCGGGATCGGCGGCACGCTGAATACCGCTTTGGGGCGGTATGAGTACGATACGGCGGGCGCGATCCTGCTGATCATCATCGCGATTGTCATGGTGGCCGAGTATTCGTCCGGCTACCTGCGGAGGTTCCTGAAATGAGCATGGCAACCCCTCAAACAGCCGTTTGGCACCACCGCACGCCCAAAACACGGTTGGCGATGTGGGCGGGCTGGCTGGCCTGCGTGGCGCTGTTCGTCTGGTGCTGGGAGATGATGACAGAGCGCACCATCTGGGCCTTTGTCTATGACGCCCCCGTCGCGGCGAATGACCTTCTGGGCCGCGCCTTTCCACCGAAATGGGACTATATCGAACGGCTGCTCTGGCCCTTGTGGGACACGATGAACATTGCCACACTGGGCACCTTGCTGGGGATTGTGCTGGCGGTGCCGCTGGCCTTTCTGGCGGCGTCGAACACGACGCCCTCGCGGCATATCCTGCGGCCCGCCGCGTTGTTCCTGATCGTGGCATCGCGGTCTATCAACTCGCTGATCTGGGCGCTCTTGCTGGTGTCCATCCTTGGGCCGGGAATTCTGGCGGGGATCATCGCGATCGGGCTGCGCTCTGTCGGGTTCATCGGCAAGCTGCTGTATGAGGCGATCGAGGAAACCGATATCCGGCAGATCGAAGCCGTGACCGCTACTGGCGCCAGTCAGGCCCAGATTTTGAATTACGGGATCGTGCCGCAGGTCTTGCCAACCTTCTTTGGTATCAGCGTGTTCCGCTGGGACATCAACATCCGCGAAAGCGCCATTCTGGGGCTGGTGGGCGCGGGCGGAATCGGTCTGCAACTGCAAGCCAGCATGAGCGTTCTGGCATGGAACCAGGTGTCGCTGATCTTGCTGGTCATCCTGGGAACGGTCGTGGTCAGCGAATGGGTGTCGGCCAAGGTGCGCCACGCGATTATCTGACGCCTCAAAAGGCAACACCGCTTCAGGCCATCGCCCACTGCGGCAGTCCGGTTGACAAAGACGCAAGCGGAACCTACGACCCTGTCCAGCCCTGACAAGAGCCGTTTTTTCCTGTTTGCGCCGTATGCGCACCGAACCATAATGCAGAATGACGTGGGTCATACTGGACGATGATGCGAGGGATCATGCCTCTGACAAACACCGCTGCGTCCGAACGCGTGCCATTGTTCACCCTTCGACCATCCATCTAGAGACAGGACAAACCCGATGCGCTCTGCCCCGGAACTGACACTTGCAGGCCGTGTCATCGGCCCCATGCATCCACCCTTGGTGATCGCAGAGATCGGCATCAACCATGGCGGTGATCTGGCCGTCGCCAAAGAGATGGTGCGCCTTGCCGCCGCGTCTGGCTGCGAATGCGTCAAACACCAGACACATATTCTGGAAGACGAGATGACCGATGAGGCGAAGTCGATCTTCCCGCCCAATGCGGATGTGTCGATCTGGGACGTGATGGCGTCTTGCGCACTCTCGCTGGAAGACGAGTCCGAACTGAAGCGCTACACCGAAAGCCTTGGGGTGATCTATATTTCCACCCCGTTCTCGCGGGCTGCGGCAGATTTTCTCGAAACTCTCGATGTGCCCGCCTTCAAGATCGGCTCGGGCGAGGCTGACAACCTGCCGCTGATCCGCCATATCGCGCGTAAAGGGCGCCCTATCATCCTGTCCACGGGGATGCAGAGTATCGACAGCATCCGCGCCGCGGTGGATATTCTGGACGCCGAAGGCGCGGAATATGCATTGCTGGAATGCACCAACCTCTATCCCAGCCCGCCCGAAATTGTATCGCTGCGCGGCGTGACGGAATTGCGCGAGGCGTTCCCGAACGCGGTTGTCGGTTTTTCCGACCATTCCATCGGGCCAGAAATGGCGCTGGCGTCGGTCGCGCTTGGCGCGTCGATCCTCGAGCGGCACTACACAGACACGCGTTACCGCAAGGGCCCCGACATCATCAACTCGATGGACCCGGCGGAACTGCGCTTCCTGATCGACCGTTCGCGCGAGATCTGGATTGCGGCGAATAACCCCAAGGCCCGCAGCAGCGCCGAGGAAGACGTCTACCGGTTCGCCCGCGCCAGCATCGTCGCAGATGCCGACCTGCCTGAGGGCCATGTGCTGACCGAAGCCGATATCTGGGCGCGCCGTCCCGGCTCCGGTGAAATCGCAGGCTATGATTTCGACAAGGTCGTGGGCCGCACGCTGACCCGCGCCGTCACTCGCAACACGCAATTGAAATGGTCTGACTTCGCATGACCAAGCCGCGCCGCATCCTGTTCGTCACCGGCACGCGCGCCGATTTCGGCAAACTGGAACCGTTGGCGCTGGCGGCGCGCGATGCGGGGCATCATGTGGCATTCTTCGTGACAGGCATGCATATGCTGCCCGCCTACGGGCTGACCAAGGTCGAAGTGCACCGCGTGCCGGGCGTGGATGTGGTCGAGTTCCTCAACCACCGCGAGGGCGACCCGCAAGACGTGATCTTTGCCAAGACCGTGATTGGATTTTCCGACCATCTGCGAGTGGAACCGCCCGATCTGGTGGTCATCCATGGCGACAGGGTCGAAGCGATGGCCACAGCGCTGGTCTGCGCCACGAATTATGTTCGCTGCGCGCACATAGAGGGGGGCGAGGTTTCGGGTACGATCGACGAGGTCTTTCGCCACTGCAACACCAAGCTTGCGCATAGCCACCTTGTCAGTTCATTGACCGCGCGCCGCCGCGTTCTGGCGATGGGCGAAAGCGCCGATTGCGTGCATGTGATCGGCTCGCCCGAATTGGACACCCATTCCGCCCCCTCTGGCGTTACGCTCGAAGCGGTGCGCGCGCGCTACGACATTCCCTTTGACAGCTACGGGATCGTGATCTTTCATCCGGTCACATCAGAGGCCGAGACAATGGGCCAACAAGCCGCCGATCTGTTCGGGGTGCTGGAGGTGTCTGGCCAATCCTTTGTGGTGATCCGCCCCAATAACGACCCCGGCGTCGATGCCATTCAGGAGGTGATCGCCAGCTTGCCCCCCGCGCGTTTTCGGGTGCTGCCCTCGATGCGGTTTTCGCACTTCTCGGAATTGTTGCGCAATGCCGCCGCGATCATCGGCAATTCCAGCACCGGCGTGCGCGAGGCCCCGTTCCTGGGCACCCCCAGCCTTGATATCGGCACGCGCCAGACAAACCGCGCGCTCAGCGCCTCGGTGCATCAGGCTGCAGCTGCTGACCATGCCAGCATCGCCGCCTTCTTGCAGGACGATTGGGGCAAGCGGCACCCGCCAAGCCAGGAATTCGGAGCGGGGCGGTCTGCCGACAATTTCCTTGCGGTTCTGGCCGATCCCGACTTCTGGACACGCCCCCTGCAAAAGCACTTCATGGAAGGTGACGCATGACCGCGCCCTGCCTTGCCATCGTGCCGCTGCGCGCCGGGTCCAAGGGCTTGCCGGGCAAGAATACGCGGCCCCTTGCAGGCCGCCCGCTCTATGCCCACGCACTGGAACAGGCCCGCGCCGCGGGAATCGCGCAGGCGCTTGTGACCAGCGATATCGCGGAACTGGCCAATGCCGATCTTGGCCATGGTGCGCGCTTTGCGCGGCGCCCATCGCATCTGGCCCTAGACACAACGCCGATGGACGCTGTTCTGGCCCATGTGCTGGACCAGGACGCGCCCGGCCCTGCCATCATTGTGCTTCTGCAAGCCACCACGCCCTTGCGCGCGCCCAAGGACATTGCGCGCGCAATCGCGCTGCACGGCACCGGTGACCATGCCTTGGTCATGTCCGCGACGCGCGCAGAGTCCGGCGTGCTGAAATGGGGGACATCCGACAATGGCCGCTTCAGGCCCTTGTCGCACGATCCGGCGCATTGCTTTACCAACCGTGCAGAGTTGCCGCCCGTGTTTCGTCCCGATGGCGCGGTCTATGTGTTCGACGCCGATGCCTATCGCGGCGCGGGCAGCCTTGGGGCTCTGGCGGCGCACGGCGTGGGCATGGTGGAAACACCACCCGAGCGCGCGTTCGACATCGACACTTTGGCGGATTTCGAACGAGTGGAAGCGTTGCTGGAGGGGACGGTATGACCTGGCCCAACCTGTTCATTGTGGGCGCGATGAAGGCGGGCACAACGGCGCTGCACGCCTATCTGGACCAGCATCCCGACGTGTTCATGTGCGACCCGAAAGAACCGGGTTTCTTTGCGGAAGCTGCCCCCGATGCCCAGGCCCAAGCCCAATATCGCCAACTGTTTGCTGCGGGTGCAGACTGTCGATATCGCGGCGAATCGAGTACCAAATATGCCAAGGCCCCGTATTTCACCGGCGTGGCAGACCGCATTGCAGCAACTTGCCCCGATGCCCGCATTCTTTTCATGGTGCGCGATCCCGTCGCGAGGATCGTCAGCCAGTATTTGTTCTATCGCCGTGTGCAGGGCGAAACCCTGCCACTGCGCGCGGCGGTCGCGCAGAACCCCCGCTACCGCGCCTTTGGCGACTATTCCGCCCAAATCGCTCCGTTTCAGGCACGGTTCGGGTCGGTTCTGGTGCTTCAGGCTGAGGACCTTTCAGAGACTCCCCAAGCCGTGATGGACCGGGTTTTCAACTGGCTGGATCTGCCCGCCGCCACTGTGGCGCGGGAAGAGCGGCGCAACAATTCCGCTGATGCACTGCGCCGCCATGACGGGGCGACGCGGGTATTGATCCGCCACGAGTTGGAACCACTGCGCCGTCTTGTCAAGCGAATGGGCGCGCAGGGACTTGCAAAACGGGTCTGGACCCGCCTGAACCCGCCCGCAACGTCGCCCGTTTCAGCCGCCGAAATCGCGCAATTGCGCGCAGACCTTGCCCCATGGGTGCAAGAACAGGCCCGCGCTCTGGAACCGCTGATGGCGGGCAAGCCGCTGCGCTGGGAGGGCTAGCAATGCGGATCGTGCTGCATGCGGGAATGCATAAAACTGGATCGACCGCTATACAGCAGGCCTTTTGCTCCGATCCGCCAAAAGGGCTGTCCCTTCCGGGCGGCCCTAGACTGAACCAGTCGGACGATGTGCAGCTTCTGTTCCAGACTGGTGCCGCGCTCGACAAATTCCATGCCGCCCGATACCGCCATCTGGACAGCGCAGCACTTGGACGCTGGCGGGACGATCTGGCCGCACGGTGGCGCAGCGCACTGGCGCGCGCCCGAACGCCGGTTTTTCTTATCAGCGCCGAGGACCTGTCGGCGCCCGATTTCGGGCAGGATGCGCTGGTCCGGCTGGTGGATTTTCTCCGCGCAACCCGCCCCGAAGCCCAGATCGAGGCGATTGCCTATGTCCGTGCGCCGCGCGGCTTCATGCAAAGCGCTTTTCAGCAGCGGGTCAAGGAAGAAAAACCCGCCGCCCGCGATCTGGACCCAGCCAGCTTGTGGCCCAACTATCGCGCACGGCTTGAAAAGTTCGATGCGGTTTTGGGGGCAGATGCAGTCACCCTACGCATATTTGCCCCAACCCATTTTCCCAACGGCGATGTGGTCGCAGATCTGGGCAGTTTTTTGGAAGTGTCAACAGCCAGCGGCAACCAAGCCAATGATGGGCTGTCGCTGGAAGCGATGGCCGTGGCGCAGGCACGGCTAGCGGGACGGCTGCCCGTCGATTTCCCGAACCGCGCGCTTGCCGAACGGTTTCGCGCCTTGCCAGCGCGGTCCTTAGCGGGCCTCGGCACGCGTCGGTTTGCGTTTTCAGATTCGCTGGTCGCGCCGGTTCTGACCGCCAATTCCCATGATCTGGACTGGATCGAATCCCGGTTGGGTCAGCGCCTGACAGAGCGCGCAGCGCCGCCAGATGCTATCGGAAGCGCCGACGAACTGCTGACCTTGGCCATTGATAGCCGCGATGCACTTGCTGCCTATGTCGCCGCCCAAACCGACCACGCCCGTAATACCGCGCTTCGCGTGTGGACCAGTCGTATCGCGCGGACCCTTATCCGCCGTGACCCACAGCGAAAAACCTAGGAGAGCGCCGTTGAACTTTCGGTCTCATGACGACATGACCCATCTAATCCGGCGCAACATGCCCCGGATTCCGGCCGATATCGACCTTGTGGTGGGCGTGCCGCGCAGCGGGCTGAGTCCGGCGGCCCAGGTTGCACTTGCCCGCAACCTGCCCTTCGTCACGCTTGACGAATACGTGGCAGGGGGTGCGGATGCCGCCCGTTTTTCTGCACGCCAGCGACTTGGGGGCACGGGTACGGGCAGGATTCTGGTGGTGGACGATTCTGTCGGCGATGGCGGCGCGTTGAGGCGCGTGCGCGCAGCCCTTGCGCAGGCAGCCCCCGACCGACCCATCGTCTACCTTGCGATCTATTGGTCGGGGGTATCGGTCGAAGGGCTGGATCTGTGGTTCGAAAAAGTCTCCCGCCCCCGGCTGTTCGAGTGGAACGCTCTGCATCACGACGGGATCGGCAATTTCTGTGTCGATATCGACGGCGTGCTCTGCTCGGACCCGACCCGCGCGCAGAACGACGATGGCCCGGCCTATGACGCATTTTTGCGCGCCGCGCCCCTTCGCGTGCGCCCGACGCATGAAATCGGCTGGCTGGTGTCGAACCGTTTGGAGAAATATCGCCCCCAGACCGAGGATTGGCTGGCTGCGATGGGTATCCGCTACCGCGAACTGATCCTGCTCGACGGAGTCAGCGCCGAAACCCGCCGCGCGGCGGGCGCGCATGGCTGGTTCAAGGGCAAAGTGTATGCCGATTTGCCTGCTGAATTGTTTATTGAGTCGGAACCTTTTCAGGCCCGCGATATTGCCAGCCTCTCGGGCAAACCGGCGCTTTGCACCGACACCTGGACCCTGTATCGCCCCGATCTTAACCGTCCCGGTCAGTTGAATGCAGTCAGCCGCTCTTTAGGGCGTCGTGCCTTGCGCGCCCTGCGGCGCAAGCTGGGGGGATAGATCAGATGCGGATATTGGCCATCTCGCACGAATCCTTGCTGTATGGTGCCCCCCGCAGCCTGATTTTTGCCTGCTTGCATCTGGTGCAACGGCATAAGGTCCGGGTGCTGACGCATGGGTTGGGCGACCTTGTGGGCTTTGCGCGCGACCAGGGGATCGACATTGACGTAATGAATGCCTGCGACCGCGTTCCCGACACTAGGCGCAGTCGTGCCGCCTACAGGGTGGAACAGGCATGGCTGCGGGTGCAGCGGCGGTTGTGCAAACTGGCGCGGCTGGGACGGGTCTGGCGCGAAGCGCGCGGGGTTGATCTGGTTTATGTCAACACGGTGCTGCATTCCGCCCCGATACTGGCTGCGCGTCTGCGCGGGCGGCCCATTGTGATACATGTGCGCGAGGCCGAGAATTACCTGAAGCCACGCGGGCGCGCCCTGACGCGACTGTCGCGGATGCTGGGCCGGGCGCGCGCTGTGATCTGCGTGTCGGAAGCCGTGCGCAAGCTGGTGCTGGAGGTGCCGGGCACAGGACTGCGCCCAGAGCAGGTGCACACGGTTCATAACGGTATTCACGCAGGACAGTTCCGACGCGATCCGGCAGAAGGGCAAGCATTGCGCGCCCGGCTGGGAATTGCGCCGGATGCACCCGTCGTGGCCTTTCTGGGCAACATGCGCCCCCGCAAAGGGCTGGACCTGCTAATGGCTGCGGCGCAAGACTTGCAGGACGCGCATCCCGATCTGCATTACATTATCGGCGGCGGCAGCGCAGAAGATATCGCCGCCTTCCGCGCCGCACATGTGCCCGATACGCTTGCGCCAAGGGTGCATTTCCTGGGCTTTGTGCAGGACGTGCGACCGGTGCTGTGGGCGGGCGACATCTTCACGATGCTGTCGCGGGTGGAACCTTTCGCCCGGGTCAATCTCGAAGCCTCGGCCGCTGGCTGCGCTGTGCTGGCCACGCGGGTCGATGGCAACCCCGAAATCTTCGCGCATGAGGACAACGCGCTTCTGGTGCCATCAGACGATATCGCCGCCATTCGCGACGGGTTGGCGCGGCTGGTTTCGGACCCGGCCTTGCGCGACCGCCTTTCGGCCCGCGCGCAGGCGGTCGTGACCGAGCGTTTCACGATGGATGCCTGCCATGACCGGATCGAAACGATCCTGACAGAGGCAGCCCAAGCCGACCGCGCAGCCCCATGACCGCCACACTGAGCATTGGCATTCCCAGCTACCGCCGCGCCGATGACGTGGCGCGGCAGGTTGCCGGTATGGTGGACGCCCTGCCCGATCTGCCCGTAACCGTGATTGATGATGGCCCGGACGAGGCTGTGGCGCAGGCACTTGCCCCGTTCAAAGGGCGGATTGCCCTGCACCGCCACGCAACAAACCTTGGCTATGCAGTGACATTTGCCGAATTGCTAGACGGTTGCGACACCACCCACATCGTGCTGAGCGCGGATGACGACCTGTGCGACCCCGAAGGCGTGCACGCCTTGGAACAGATGGTGCAGGACGATACGCCCGATTTCGCATCTACATGGTTCGTGGATGCCAGCGGCACCCGCACGCGCGGGCGCGACCGGCGCGCGGCGCTGTCCCTGACCGATCTGCGCGACGCCAGCGGCCATGCGCCTGGGCTGGTCTACAGCGCCAAGGCGGCGCGGGCCGCTTTGCCCTTTCTACGCGCGCGCCTTGACGCAGGGTGCTACGCGGCGCGGACCTATCCGCAGGTGCTGGTGGTGGCCTATATCGCCTTGTCGGGCGGGCGGTGTGTTTGGCTGCCGGTGGCCCCGGTGCGCGAAGGGCGCGCGCATCCGCCCGCCTTGCAAGGACCGAACGGGCATGGCTATGACAGCCCCGCCGCGCGGCTGACCGAAGCCGAAGCTTTTGAAGCAGCCTTTGCGGCCATGGCAGACTTCCTGCCCGCCGCGGCCCATGACAGGCTGGACGCCTTGCGCCTGATCCACCGGCAAGACACGTACCGGCGGTTCATGCGCGCTCTGCGCAAGCACCACCCAGAGCTTGTGGCAGATTGGCTGACCGGCAGTCTTGGCTATCTGCGCGCTTCATGGGCGCGTCACATGCGCGACCTATGGTCCAGCAAACGGGCGCGGGCGCGAGCGGAATCGATCTTGCGGGAGAGCGGCCATGACACTCGCAGATGACCTGCGCTGGATGCGAAGCGAATTTCGACGCGTGCGCAAAGTATCGCGCCTGCGTCGCGCGGCCGGGCTGACCCCGTTTTCGCTGGCCGACGCGCGGGCCAAGAAACAGTCCGACACATTGGTGGTGTTGGGGTCCGGCCGGTCCATCAACCGCCTGACCGACGCCGACTGGCAGCGGCTTGACCGCGACTACGACACGCTCGGGCTGAATTTCTGGATGCTTCACCCGTTCACGCCACGCTTCTATCAATTCGAGGCTGGGCCGACCGATGATCGCACCCGCCAGTTCGAGGATTTCCTGTCCGAGCGCGCCGCGCGCATGGCCAGCGTGATGATGATCTACAAGGACATGGAACGTCACCAGCTTGACCTGACCCGCCTGCCCGACCAGACCGTGCGCAGCTTGCGCGTGCTCAACAAGGTCAACCTGCCGGTCGAGACCGAGGCAGGCTTGCGGCGCAGTCTGACGCTGGTGCGCCGGGCTCGGCTGACACAGGCGACAGGTCTGCTGCTGTTCGCCCGCGCCTCTATCGTGCAAGCCGCCAGTTTCGGGGCCGCGATGGGCTACAAGCGCATCGTACTGGCCGGGGTCGACCTGAACGACACGCGCTACTTCTGGGAAGACGACCCGGACCTGTCGTGGTTCGGCACAGCACAACCCGGCACCATCCACCGCACCATGGACCCGACTTTGGCCGGGGTCACGGTGGACCGTGTGCTGATGGTTCTGCGCGATAGCTGGCTTGCGCCAGAGGGGATAGAGCTGTTCTGCGGTCACGCCACATCGGCGCTGCACCCGCGCCTGCCGGCGTTCTTCGGATGACGGGCACGCCGCTGATATCGGTGATCGCGCCCAGCTATCGTGACTGGCCGCGTGCGCGGATGCTGATCGATGCCCTGTTGGCGCAGAGCGTGACGGATTTCGAGATCATGCTGGTCAATAACGCACCCGACGACCCGGCGCCGCCGGATTTCCCGCAAGACGCGCGCCTGCATATCCTGACCGAAGCGCGCCCCGGGTCCTATGCCGCGCGCAACCTTGGCGCGGCGTCCGCGCGCGGGCAGTTTCTTGCCTTCACCGATAGCGACTGTGTGCCGAACCCCGACTGGCTGGCGGCCTTCCTGCACTCTTCGCAAACCCATGACGGGCTGATTTCGGGCGCCGTGCAGATGTTCAGCACCACCCGCGCGATGGACGCGCTGAATTGGGCGGAAAGTTACGATTTCTTTTTCGGAATAAATCAGGACATCTATGTGCGCGACGGGGTCGCCGCGACCGCCAGCCTGTTCGTGCCCCGCACGCTATTCGAATGCGCGGGCGGGTTCGATGCCAGCCTGAAGTCGGGCGGCGATGTGGAGTTCTGCAAACGCGCCGCGCACCATTATGCGGGGACAGGACCGGCGCTTGTCTATTGCCCGCAGGCCGTGTTGCGCCATCCGCTGCGCAGCGACCTGACGGCACTGTTGACCAAGGCACGGCGCGTGGCCGGCGGGCGCGCGGCGCGCGATGGCTGGCGGGCCCTGCCGATCACGCTGGCCCCGCCGGTGGTCCGGTTCCGCATCTTGTTGGAAAAACGAAGCCCGGGCGGCCGTGCGAAGCTGAAAGCCGCGGTGCTGATCCTGCGGATCAAGGCGCTGGAAATCCTCGAAACACTGGCGGTTCTTGTCCTGCGCCGTGCGCCGACGCGATAGCGTCAAGCGGTTGCAAACACGCCGCGAACTAGGTTAGGTGGCGCCAGAACCACATGGCGCGGATGCTCGGATCAGGAAGGATTTTCGTGTGAAAATAGCTGTCGTGGGCCTTGGCTATGTCGGGCTGTCCAATGCGGTCTTGCTGGCGCAGAAAAACCATGTGACCGCAGTAGATATCGACGCCGGACGCGTGTCGATGGTCAACGCGTTGCAATGCCCGATAGAGGATGCGGAGCTTTCTGACTATCTGGCCAACAAACCGCTGGACCTTCGGGCGACCACTGACCTGTCCGTCGCGGTGCAAGGCGCTGATTTCGTCGTTGTGGCCACCCCCACGGATTATGACCCGCAGCACAATTTCTTCGACACCTCTTCGGTCGATAGCGTGGTCCGCACCGTGCTGGCGGAAAACACCCAAGCGCTGATCGTCATCAAATCGACCATCCCGGTTGGGTATATCCGCAGGATGCGCAGTGAATTGGGCAGCGACCGGATTGTGTTCAGCCCCGAGTTCCTGCGCGAGGGGCGTGCGCTGCATGACAACCTGTATCCCAGCCGGATTGTGGTGGGCGAACGCTCTGACCGGGCGCAGACCTTTGCGCAACTGCTGATAGAAGGCGCGATTGCAGCAGATATTCCCTTGCTTTTGACAGACCCGGACGAGGCCGAGGCGATCAAGCTGTTCGCCAATACCTACCTTGCGATGCGCGTGGCGTTCTTCAACGAGTTGGACAGCTATGCCATGGCCGGTGGCATGGATACGCGCCAGATTATCACCGGCGTGGGCCTCGACCCGCGGATTGGCCCGCATTACAACAACCCGTCCTTCGGCTATGGCGGCTATTGTTTGCCCAAGGACACGCGCCAGCTTCTGGCCAATTACGCCGCCGTGCCCCAGAATCTGATCGCGGCCATTGTCGATGCCAACCGCACGCGCAAGGATTTTCTGGCCGACCAGATCGTGGCGCGCAAACCGCGGATCGTGGGGGTTTACCGGCTGGTCATGAAAGCGGGGAGCGACAATTTCCGGCAAAGTTCCATTCAGGGGATCATGAAACGAGTCAAGGCCAAGGGGATCGAAGTAATCGTCTACGAGCCTGTGCTGACAGAGGACAGTTTTTTCGGCTCTCGTGTGGTGCGCGATCTGGACGGGTTCAAGGCCGAGGCCGATATCATCATCGCCAACCGGCTGACCGATGATATTCGCGATGTCAGCGACAAGGTGTTTACCCGAGACCTGTTCGGGGCGAACTGAGGTCGCGTCAGCGGTCCAGAACCTCGCGGCAGGCGGCCAGCACATCCTCACGGTACAGCCCGGCATGCGCGAAACGGTCCACAGCCGCGCGCGCCATCCGCGTGACCTGGTCCGGGTCGGCCAAAAGCGCGGCCAATCGCGCGGCATTGTCCTGCGACGTGCCATCGCCAAGCAGCAGGGCATTCTGCCCGTCCTGCGCATAGCGCCCGATCTCGCCCACCGGCGTCACCACCGGCACAAGGCCAAGCTGCATCGCCTCGACCACCGACATGGCCATGCCTTCGCTGTGGCTGGGCATCAGGAAAAAGCTGTGCCCGGCGGCGCGGGCAAAAATCTGGTCGCGCGGCAACGGGCCGGTAAACGCGACCGTCAGGCCCAGCCGTGCAGCCTGCGCGCGCAAGGCAGCCTCCTGCCCGCCATCGGGGCCGATAAGCGTCAGCGCGGTGTCGGGATAATGCGCTTTCAGCGCCTCAAGGATATCCAGCGCGCGGTCCAGCCCCTTTTGCGCATGCAGCCGCCCCCAGAAGATGAACTTGGGCACGGGCCTCGCCGGTGGCAACGGCTCCAGCCGTTCGGTGACGAAAGAGATGACCCGCCCCTTGCGCCCGTCCGGCACCCGCGCGGCCAGCGTGCCCGCGCTGTCGGCCCAGATGTCATGCGCCAGCCGGATCAGCACCGCGTGCAACAGCCGGTCGGGCAGATGCACCGGACGATCCAGATGCAGGAACACAACCAGCTTCAGGCGCGGGCGCAACAGCTTGGCCAGAAGCGCCACGATGGCAGACCGCCAGAGCGAGACGATCAGCAGATCCGGCTTGCGCCGCTGGAGATGCCGCAGCGCGCCAAGGTAATTGGCAAGCGCCCATTCGCTGTCGCTTGGGCCAGTCCAGATGTCCGGATCCGCCGGGTGCGCCCCGCCCTTGGCAGACAGGTAAACCCGCCCAAACCGCAGATCCCCATGATCGCCCACAGGCAACGACCGCGCCGCCACCTCGACCCCGCCGATGCCGTCATAGGGGATGAGGTGGAGGGTTGTCGGGATAGAACTCATGAAACACGCTTTCAGCCAAGGCTTGGATGATGTCAGCTTACGCGTTTCAACACTTTCCGCCAGATAATCAATCATGGAGCGTTTTGTAAGGGTCGCTCAAAAGGGACTACTATTGATGCATTGCTGATATTGCGACAAGGCCTTGTCGAGACTCTTTTCGACATGTTGAATCGTCTGGTCAATCGAGTGAAGGACTGTCCTGCGGCTTGTGTTTGCTAGCTCTGAGGTTTCGAGATACTCAGATAGCGCGTCATCAAGGGCGGCGCTGTAACGCCGCGAGGCCTTGACGGTCGCAGTAGCAGTCTTCAATGCACGAATTCTTTCGCGCCCCGCTCCAGTAACTTCGTTCTGGATGCCTTCCAACAGAAACAGGACGTTGTCAAAAGCGAGTGTCTCAGTGCTTCTGATTGCCTTCTTCTTGTTGCCTTGAATTCCGGCCTTGCCGATTTCGTAGGAGTTGACGCCTTGAGTTCCCAGATAAGCCGCAGCGCTTTGTGTCGGTGTATTGGCCAGTGCGCCTGCCATCGATACACCGCTTTTTATTCCAGTCTCTACGACGTTGCCCCAAGACCCGCGCCCGAAGGCCCGTTCGGACAAAACCTCTGACATGTCGATGGCTGCCATACCGCCGGTCGCATATAGCTTGATTTTCGCGGCATAGGGTTTTGCCTTTGCTCCCCCGAATGCTTCGATGACATCACCGGCTATTGCGCCAGTCAAGTCTAGGAACGAATAGCATGTCTCCTTGACGAGACGTGAAACCAAAAGACCTTGGTTCAATAGTTTTAGGTTGTCGTTTTGGCTTAGAAAGCTCTGCCGTTCTTTCTTGATACCGTCCACCGCGCGCCGCAGATTGGCAACCTTCTCGAACTGGCCGGAACACTGCTTGGGTTCAGCAAACTGAATTCTAAAATAGCTTTGTTGAAGCGCTGGGTTTGGCGACATCTTTGCGAAAGGCATATTCGAAACTCCTTGTGACAACTAACTCAGGTTATCTCATACTCAAACCCGCTCTCCCCCATCCCCACTTTCACATCCGTGAACTCCACGCCTTCCAGCGTGCGGGTCAGGACGGCGCGGGACAGGTCGGGCAGGATGGTGTTGGTGATGATGTTGTCCACCATCCGGCCCCCGCTGTCGGGGTCGCGGCATTGCTCCACGATATGGTCCACAACCGCATCCGTATAGACCATTTTTGCGCCATGCCCCGTTTTCATCCGCCCGACGATGGCGTTCAGCTTCAACCGGACGATGCCCGACAGCACCTCGGACGACAGCGGGAAATACGGGATGGTCACGATGCGGCCCAGCAGCGCGGGCGGGAAGACCGCTTGCAGATGCGGGCGCAGCGCCTCTGACAGGGCGTCGGGTTCGGGCCGGGTTTCGCCGCGCGCGGCCATGTCCATGATCGCCTCTGTGCCTACGTTCGAGGTCAGCAGGATCACACAATTCTTGAAGTCGATCTTGCGGCCCGTGCCATCTTCCATGATCCCCTTGTCAAAGACCTGGAAGAACAGCTCATGCACATCAGGGTGCGCTTTTTCGACCTCGTCCAGCAGCACCACCGAATAGGGTTTGCGTCGCACCGCTTCGGTCAGCCGCCCACCTTCGCCATAGCCGACATAACCCGGAGGCGCGCCTTTCAGCGCCGATACGGTATGCGCTTCCTGGAATTCGGACATATTGATGGTTATGACATTCTGCTCGCCGCCATAGATCGCCTCTGCCAGCGCCAGCGCGGTTTCTGTTTTGCCCACGCCCGACGGGCCGCACAGCATGAACACGCCGATGGGCTTGCCGGGATTGTCGAGCTTGGCGCGGTTGGTTTCGATCCGTTTGGCGATTTGTAACAGGCCGTGGTCCTGCCCGATGACGCGCTCGCGCAGGCGGTCGGGAAGTTCCAGAATGGCGCGCAACTCATCCGTGACCATGCGGCCCACGGGAATGCCGGTCCAGTCGGAAATGACGCTCGCCACCGCCTGTTCATCGACATGGGCGTAGATCATGCGGCGGTCGGCATCGCCGCCGTCCAGATCGGCGACGCGCGTGGCAAGGTCAGCGCGCAAGGTTTCCTCGTCGGGCAGCGGGGTGTCGGTTTCCGCCACGCTCTGACCTGCACGCGCCTCGGCCAAGGTGTTGCGCAGCGACAGGATGTCGTCGACCAGTTCTTTCTCGCGGGTGTATTCGTCATCAGCCTCGGCCAGTTTCGTGGCCAGATCGTCCAGTTCCTCGGAGATTTCTGCCAGACGCGCCGCGTCCTGCGTGCCCAGATCGGCCTGCGCCTCCTGCGCGGCCTGCTCGCGTTCCAGCGCAGCGATGCCTGCGCGCAAATCGGCCACGCGCGCCGGTGTAGCCGATTGGCTGATCGCCACGCGCGCGGCGGCGGTATCCAGCAGCGAAACGGCCTTGTCGGGCAACTGTCGCGCGGGAAGGTAACGGGCTGAGAGCGTGACGGCAGCGACCACGGCCTCATCTGCAATGCGCACTTTATGATGCGCTTCCATCGGCGCAAGAATGCCGCGCAGCATGGTGCAGGCTTTCGCAATGCTGGGTTCAGGCACGTCAATGGGTTGGAAACGCCGGGTCAGCGCCGGGTCTTTCTCGAAATGGGTGCGGTATTCGGCCCATGTGGTAGCGGCAACCGTGCGCAGCGTGCCGCGCGCCAAGGCCGGTTTCAGCAAGTTCGCGGCGTCGCCGGTGCCAGCCGCCCCCCCTGCCCCGATCAGCGTATGCGCCTCGTCGATGAACAGGATGATCGGCGTCGGGCTGGATTGCACCTCGTCGATGACCGAGCGCAACCGTTGCTCGAATTCGCCCTTCATGCTGGCCCCGGCCTGCATCAGCCCGATATCGAGCGCAAAGAGCTTTACCCCCTGCAACGCGGGCGGCACATTGCCCGACACCAGAGCCTGCGCGAACCCTTCAACCACGGCTGTCTTGCCGACCCCGGCCTCGCCGGTCAGGATCGGATTGTTCTGGCGACGGCGCATCAGCACGTCAATGATCTGGCGGATTTCTTCGCCGCGGCCCACGATCGGGTCCATCTTGCCACTTTCGGCCTGTGCAGTCATGTCCACCGCGAACCGGCCCAAGGCGCTGCTGCCGCCGCCCGGTGCCTGTGCCGCACCGTCGGCGGCGGGCGCCCCAAGCCCTGTGCCATCCATGGGGCGCATGTCGTCTTCGTCGGACCCGGCCCAGAGCGTGCGGGCGTCAGCGGCCAGTTGCTTGTCATCCAGCGTGCTCAGAAGCGGGCTCATCTGGCTGACCGCGCGATACAAATCGCGGGTGCGCAGAACGGCGAGCAAGACATACCCCGAGCGGATCTGCGCCTCTCCGAACAAGAGCGTCGCGTAGTGCCAGCCCCGGTCGAGCGCTTCCTTGAAGTGCAGTGACGGCCCCGGCATTTCGGTGACGTTGCGCTGGAAGCCGTCGATACACTTTTCCAGATCCGACAAGACCTGACCGCGATCCATGCCCATTTGCTGCAACGAGACCGACACGTCAGAGCGGTCATTGGCGATGACATGATACAGCCAATGCGCCAATTCGACATGACGATTGCCTTCGCCCTTGGCATGACGGAACCCCTGAATAAAGGCCTCGTATCCCAGGCGGTTCAGCTTGCCGGCAATCGTTTCGATGCTGATCTCTGTCATGATGTGGACCTTTTTGCAGATAATGGGTCAGGGGGTCAAAAAGCGGAAAAAGCGGCGCAGACGCGGCGCTGTGGCGTGTCACGGTCGGGCACCGGTTCGGATGGTATGGCTTGAGGTGTAAAGCTGGTCCAACCAAGTTCGCCGGCCTGTCCAAGAACCGTCGCTGGCACGATATCGACTGGCAAGCTCAGCGCGATCTCCACTTCAGTCGTGACACCCAGCCAGCTTTTCAGAAAATCCGTCAGTCGGCGGCAGGCGGCGCGCCCCGGCAGATGCGCGCGATACGTTGGAAGTGAATCGCAATGCAGGGTCAGACGCAGCTTGTCCGACAGGCTGTAGCTGCGTGCGCCAAGGCAGGTATCCTGCCCCAACCCGCTTGCAGTCTGTCCAAGCCGTGTGCGATCGTCATCCTCGAACTCCAGCCAAGAGCCGACATGCTCTTCCAGATCGAACGGCATCTCGACGATATGGCCAAGGCACTGACGCAATCGCGTCGCGCTGCGCACGCGCCCGGACAATAGCCCGGTCAGGCCAAGGCGCACCGAGTCCGGCAAGCTGTCACGGTTTTGCAAAGCCGGGCTACCAATGCCGGTCAGCGCGCCCAGCCATATGCGAAACCGGTCATCCGCCGGACGATCCGCCTGCACGATCGGGCGCGCATCGGCCCAGGCCCGGTAGAACAATTGCACAAAGCGCATGGCGAAAATATCGGCGAACCGCGCGAATGACGGATCGTCATGGCGCAGCATCCACTGATGCGCCTCTGCGGTCAGCGCCAAGGGCAAAGCGCCTTGCGGCCCGAAATACCCCATGAAGCGCACATGCACGTCATGCGGGCCCGACGCATTCAGGTCGACACGGACAACATTGCAGCCGGGAAAGGCCATGAAGGGCTCTTGACGGGGAAACACGATTTCCTGCGACAGGGTCGCGGCCCGACCGATACGGGGCAGGTCTGGCGAGGCCTGCTCCAGCCGACGCATCAGCGCCAGCACATCAAGGCTGGCGCAGTCACTCTCGATCCGGCTGCGCAAAGCCGCCGGAACGCGCGGCGAGCGATCCCGAACCAGTGCGTCCGTCATAGAACCGGCCCCGTTCCGCTACGCGGCGGAAAGCGCAGCACATCACCACGCGCCCGCGACCGGATCACGGTCTGGGTGAAACTGTTGATCTGAACATTGTCGGCCAGAAAGCGGTCCAGAACCGCGCCAAGGATCGCAAAGCCTGTGCCCTCGAACGCCTGATCCTCGAAGGTCAGGGTGACTTGCAGCCCGCGCACCGGCGCGAACCCGTCAGCATGGCGCATGGAGCGCACGCGCGGTTGCACTTCGCAGCCGATCAGCCCTTGCACATGGCGCGCACTGATGGCGTCCGACAGGTCGGCGAAAAGCGCCAGCACGTCGCGCAATCCGCCCGCCGGTTCATCGGCGTTTCGGTCGGTCAGACCAAGCTGATTGAATTTCAGACAGTTCAAAAGCTGCCAAAGCCGCGCCCCGCTGCTTGCCCCGGCGACGCTGCTCTGTGCATGGGGCACATCCTGCAATGCCAGCGGCAGCCGGGGTTGCGTTGGTCCGGCAAGGCAGTTCAGCCCAACCTGCGTGTCATCCACAAGACGGAATTTCACGCCTTGCGCGCCGCCGCGCAGATGCGTTGGCAAATGCCGGTTGGTGCACAGCGCATCGGCCTGCAAGCCGCGCGCGGGACGTGCCGCCTCGTCGGCACTCTGGGCAGGCTGGTGCAAGGCGATCAACGCCTCGGAGCCGGTATATGTCCGGTTCGGGTTGCGCCGCATTTCCTGCCGCGAGACCCGCCGTGGCCGACGCCGCAAACTGAAATAAAGCGCATCTTCCGGCCGGGCCTGATGCCCCGGCAAGGCATGGACCGGCCAGACAGGCAGCGTCGTCTTGCCATCGCCGAAATGCGCTCGCACACGGGTCAGCGAATGCACTTCATAATTTTCGGCGGGCGAGGGTTGCGGGGTCAGCAGGTATTCGGAATGTGCCTCGTCTACGCGCACCCGCGCGCAGCGTTCCTGAAACAGATTGATCGCGGGCGCAGCAAAAAGCCGAAAGCTGCGCGGTCCCAGCAAGGGCGCAAGCCGTCCATCCGCCTGGTCGAATTCGAACAACAGGTCGAAACTCGCCGAAGGCACATGCGCCAGCAACTCTTGCAGGCCAAGCAGCCGGAAACCCATGAATTTATCGGGCAGGATATGAAAATCCCGCAGCAGCCCGAACCCCTCGAAAAAGCGAGTCTCTTCGGGGAAAAAACTCTCATCTTGGTCAAAGCCGATCTGACCCAACAGACCAGCGGGCGCGACCCTGAACCGCGGGTCGCCCTGCGCATCCAGCCAGCGCAGCGTCACACGTTTGCAACGCCCGAACACCTGTTCATACAGCGCACTCATTTCTGCCGTGGGGCCGTTCAGATGCAGGTTCAGCCGCGACAATCCCGCCTTCGCCAATTCCTGCATAGGCAAGACACCATCGGCCTTGCCCTCGGGGTCGGCCTTGCCGACCGCGCCGCGCCGCACGAAACGCAGTCGCAGCCCCGCGGCAGTGCCGGTCAGAACCTCCAGCCCAAGCGCCTGAAGGGTGCTTGCGCCGGTGGTGTATTCCGCGCGCTCCAGTTCTATGGGCCATAATTCAAGCGGCGCAGACAGGCGAAACCGGCAGCTCATCCGGCGGTCACCATCGCTGAGCATCGCGTCCAGATAGCTGCCCGGTTCAAAACGCTGGCCCATGGCAAGATCAGGCTTTCGGAAATCGGGCTGCGCCTGAACCAGCATCGCCGATGGCACCGGGGCAAGATAGCCGGGCATCAACTGTTCCAGCAGCGCGGTCGTGAATGTCGAAAACTCACTGCTGAGTTTGAGTTGAACACGGGCCGCAAGGAACGCGGCCCCTTCCAACAAACCGGCGAGCCCCGGATCCATCCGGTTGCGCACCAAGCCACCCAGACGCGCGGCAAGCCCCGGATATTCCGCCGCGAAGACCTCTGCACGCTCGTAGAGTGTGTTGAGTTCGCGTTCGTAATGATCGAGGAATTCTTGCTGCATCCGGAATGGCCCTAACCTGTGCCGGTCTCGCCCGGACGCGGGGCGCTGGCCTCTGGGTTACGCGCGCGGCGCTGTGGCTTGTTGCGCCCCAGATTGCGCAGATCGACTTTGCCGGACCCGACATCCATCTCGGCCACAAACTCCAGCGGGATATCGACGGGGTGACACAGCATATCCGCCTGCACGGTAAAGGCCACGCGCTGGTTCAGCTCGTCCACCTCGTCTTGCCGCGCGATTTTTAGGCTGTGCTTGTCCAGGCGGGGCTCATGCGCCAGCAACACGTCGCGCAGTGCCTCACTCAGATGCCCGGCATGCGCCTGATCAGTGGTCATGTGGACCAGATCATTCATCCCGAAATTGAGCGTGGATTTCGATACGCGTGCATAGCCCGACAAATCCATGACAGAGGCGAGATTGACCGTGTTGAGCAAATGTCCAAGGTCAAGATCAAGACTTTCCCTTAGCATCGCCTCGTTCGAGACGCTGGAATTGACGTAAGTTGCCGCCGGGCCGTCACCCTCTCCTTGTCCGCGCTTTCGGCCGTCACCGGACCGCGCATGCTCTCGGAAAGCCTGCAATAGGGGCATGCGCAAGCTTTGCATCTGGTGGGACTTTGCAGAGGACTTGTTGGCACCAGACATACACGCCCCTTGAACGGGTTAGGACAAGTGGCAACCCACCAAAACGCAATGCGCGATCACGAAAACGGCGGGTCAGGCGAACCGCCATGCGCGGTCCTGAAATGGCACACCCCGCAGCCCCGCAAATCGCGGGATTGCGGGGTGCAGCACTGTTACATCGGCTTGTTTTTCGCGATATCCCAGCCCGCTTTGGTCGAGCCCTTCTTGCCGCCCTTCGAGTCCTGCTGGGTGTATTCCAGATTGAAACGAGCGAAGTTGAAGCTCAAAGTCTCCTGCACACGATCCAGATCGTCGTTCGACCCGCCAGTGTTGTAGGAAGACACAAGCACTTCTTCCATGGTGATTTTGAGGTATTCGACAGGCTTCGCGCCGCCGGCCTTGCGCACGAAAAGTTCCGCCTTCTTAATATGGCGCCCCGACGTACAAGCCTTGATCAGGTCAGAGGTCGCGATGTCGACCAGTTTGGTGAACGTGATGTCAGAAACATTTACCTTGCCGGCGCCGCCGCCTGTTGCGGTGTGGGTCGTGCCACTCTGGGTCATGCCCCATGACCATGCCAGAACATCAATCTCGTCCACGTGGCCGTCGATGACGCTCTCACCTTTTATACCGTCGATCTTTAACAAAATATCTACAGCCATGATATCCTCCGATGTGTGAATGCTGTATTACAGATGAAACTTATCGCTAGTTTGATGGCAGCTTTGAGACAAGGCTCATGCCGATATCCATGCCTTCCATCTGGAAGTGCGGACGCAGCAGAAACTTGCCGACGTAATAGCCCGGATTTTCGGGGTCTTCGATCACGTCGACCTTGGCACCGGCCAGAGGCAGACGCGCCTTTTCATCATCGGTCGCATTGGCGGGCGAGATGTGAACGTAGGAACTGATCCAGTCCTGCAATTCGGTTTCAAGCTGCTCACGCTCGCGGTTGGAGCCGATCTTGTCGCGCACCATATGCTTGAGATAATGCCCGAACCGCGACACTGCGAACATATAGGGGATGCGCGCAGACATGTTTTCCGAGGCGGTTGCTTCGGGGGTCTGCATTTTTTTGGGCTTATAGAGCGACTGGGCCCCGATAAAGGCTGCCTTGTCGGTGTTTGAGCGGTGAACAAGGCTGATCAGGCCCGCCTTCGAAAGTTCCGCCTCGCGCCGGTCGGTGATCGAGGTTTCTGTCGGACATTTCATGTCGACAGAGCCCTCATCCGTCTTGAAGGTATGCGTCGGCAGGTTAATCACTTCGCCGCCGGACTGGACACCGCGAATTTGCACGGTCCAGCCATGGGTCTTGTGTGCGCGGGCGACATTCGCACCCATCGCATAGGCCGCGTTCATCCAGGCGTATTTCTCACCCGTGTGGCCGTCGGTCTTTTCCTCGAAATTAAAGGCGTCCACCGGCAGGCTGTCCTGGCCATATGGCGAACGGGCCAGCATGCGCGGCATGGTGATGCCAAGATAGCGCGAGTTTTCGCTTTCACGCAGGCCGCGCCACGCGGCATAATCCGGCGTCTCGAAAATGGAGCCGATATCATACGGGTTCGAGATTTCGTTCCAGCTTTCCATGCCCAACAGGTTTGGCGCTGCCGATGCAAAGAACGGGGCATGCGCCGCTGCTGCCACCTGTGACACACCGCGCAGGATGCGAACATCCGCCGCCGAATGGTCAAACTGGTAATCGCCGATCAGGCAGCCATAGGGCTCGCCACCCGAGGTGCCGAAACCCTCTTCGTAGATCTTCTTGAAGAACGGGCTTTGGTCCCATTTGGCCCCGCCCCAAGAGCGCAACTCTTTCTCGAGTTCGGATTTCGAGATATTCATCACGCGCACCTTCAAGGTCGCGTCTGGCTCTGCGTTATTGGTCAGGTATTCCAGCCCGCGCCAAGCGCTTTCAATTTGCTGAAATTCGGGCGCATGCAGGATTTCGTTCATCTGGTCGGACAGTTTTGCGTCCAGCTTGGCGATGATCTCATCCACCGTGTCCAGCACGTCTTCCTTGACGACCGTCTGATCGCTCAGCGCTTCGCGCACAAGCGCAGAGACGGCGTTTTCGACTTCGCTTTCGCGTGTCGCATCGTCGCGCGGGTTGAAATTTTCCTTCAACATCCGCGAGAAGTCATCCGCAGAGAGCGTCTCGGTTTCACCGACCTGCTGTTGCTTTTCTTGTTCCATAGTCATTGTCCCTGTAATCGCTCAGCGAAATGCCGGAGGGGCGCCTGGCCCCGTCACGGCAGGCGGCATGTCAGGTTGCGCTGTCATCGGCCTTCGATGTCGCGGCCTTTTCGTCGAGAAGCTTCATCAACTCGGGGTCCGACAGCAATTTGCGCAGCACATCCTGCGCACCGGATTTGCCATTCATATAGCGTTGCAAATTCGCAAGTTGCCGACGGGCATCCAGCAGTTTCTTGAGTGCAGGCACCTGCTCTGCGACGCTGCCGGGATCAAGGTCGTCCATATGCTTGAAGCGTAGCACCATGCCCAGCTGATCACCGCCCTCCTCGCTCAGCTTGTTAGGCACGGACAAGGAAACGGCCGGTTCGACACTTTCCATAAACTGGTTGAAGTTCTGCGGGTCGATCTGCGTGAACGCGCGATCGCCAACCTTGGGCTTTTCCTTGTCCGAGGAATTGCCCGACAGGTCAGCCATCACGCCCATGACGAATGGCAATTCAACCTGCGTATCAGTATCATAGGGGTCTTGGTAAGAAATGCTCACACGGGGCGGGCGGTTACGACGCAATGCGTTCTGCGCGGAATCAGACATGCGCTATCCTTTTGACCAGAATACTTTCTTCGGATGAAGCCAGAGCGAAGCACGCTTGTCAAACCGTTTGACGTGTATTTCCAAAATGATTTCACCAAAGAAATTTTTCGCGCGATCTGCTTGGAATGAGGTCTCGCGCGCGAATGCGGCGAAAACGGTTCTGGATTTCCCCTCCGCCCTGTTGCATAAGGCAATCAAGCCGGTGGGCACCCAGCCAAGGTCGAAAAATCTGGTGCCGCGTGCCACTCTGGCCTTTGGCCATTGTAGCGCCGGTGCTGAACCACCTTGCCGACAGTGATCCGGCCCGAGTTTGAAGATTGTCGCAAAACGGAACTGGTCTGTTGCATAGAATCCTGACTGTCTGCACTGGCAATATCTGCCGCTCCCCCGTCGCCGAGGCCGCATTGCGTGCGGCCCTTGACGGCACCACAAAACGTCCGGCCGAGGTGTCATCTGCCGGGCTTCATGCCTTGGTGGGGCACGGGATTGATGCCGACACCGCGGCAGCAGCCCGCACGCGGGAGATTCCCTTGCACGACCATGCGGCCCGGCAATTCGACACAGCGCTCGGTCAAAACTGCGATGTCATACTTGTGATGGAAACACATCACCGTCAGGAGATCGCGCAGCGTTGGCCACAGTTTTTGGGGAAAACCTTTCTGCTTGGGCATTTTGACGCCGCACGTCAGGTTCCAGACCCCTACCGTCAGGCAATGGGCATGCATGCGCAAGCTGTCGAGATCATCTTGCAATGTAGCGAATCATGGGCGATTCAGCTGCGACAGACAATCACCTGATACAACAAGACGATTGGTCGAGACCACGCGGCCGCCGATAGCAAAAAGCGAAAAAGTATGTCGAATAAAGTAACAGAGATCGAGGAAGAAGGCTCCGAGATCCAGCTATCGGATATCTTTGCGCAGCTTATGGCACGCAAGTGGATTATCGTTGCCACAACATTTGCGGGGTTGATGTTCGGGTTGTTTCAAGGCCAGCTTCCGCCGGACGAATACCGCGCGAGCGCGCTGGTCAATATAGAGAAACGCGGGCAAAGCATCGAATTGCCCGAAATCCTGATCGGCGGCGGTTTGCGCCCAGACACAACTCGGATCGCAGCCGAAGCGCATATTATCAATTCGCGGTTCATTCTGGACCCGGTTGCGCGCGACCTGAACCTCGATTGGCGACTAACCCCTCAGCGGTTTCCGGTAATCGGGCATGTCGCCGTGCGCCGTGCCGTGCCCAGCATCCCAAATTTCATAGCGCCCAGCTATACCCGCTACGGCGACGTCATTGAAATGGACCTGCTGGAAGTGGATGAGCCGCTGATCGGTCGGCGTGCGGTCGTAGAGGTCACTGGTCCCGAAACGTTCGAGATCCGGTTTGGCGACCGTGAGCCGATGGCCGGCCGCGTCGGTGAAATCGTCGAAGTAGTTCCGGGCTTCCGGTTCCGCATTTCTGAAATGGACGTTCCCGAGGGGCGGATTTACTCTGTGCAGCGCGTGCCGATGCGGGTTGCAGCGGCGCGGCTGCGCTCGGGGCTCAGTGTTCGCGAACGCACACCGCCGCTCAATTCCGGCATCGTCGATTTCCGGTTCACCAGCACCGATCGCGACCTTGCACTGGAAGCCGTGAACGCCATCGTCGATTCCTATCGCGCGCAGACACTCGACCGCCGTTCGGCGGAAATTGACCAGAGCCTGGAGTTCATCGAGAGCCAGCTTGAAGACGTGCGTCTACAAAGCGCCGACGCGGCAGAGGCACTGAGTGAATTCCGGGGTCAACGCGAAACCACCGAACTGACAACCAACTCGCAGGAATTGCTGAACCGGATTGTCGGGATCGAATCAGAGATCGAGGAATTGCGCTTTCGCGAGGAACAGCTCGCCCAGCGCCTGACCGAAAACCACCCTGACTATCGCGAATTGATCGACCGACGCACCCGGTTGGAAACCCGGCTGGAAGAAATGCGCGTCGAGGCCACAAAGCTGCCGCCGCTAGAGCAGGAATTGCTGCGCCTGACACAGGCACAGGAACGGGCAATAGAGATCGAGCGCCAACTGTCTGCGCGCGCCGAGCAGTTGGGCGTGGTGCGCGCCAGCACAGTCAGCAACGTGCATATGCTGGAACCTGCAGAGGCGGCGTCGCATATCGGCCCGAACCGCACGCGCCCCTTGCAGCTTGGCGGGTTGGCCGGACTTGTCTTGGGAATTGGCTTTGTGCTTGGCCTGAACTTCATGCGTCGCGGCATTGATGACAGCCGCTCGATCGAAGAAATGGGACTGTCGCTGTTTGCCACGATCAACCGCGTGATCGGGTTGCGCACGGGCGGGCATTCCGACCCGAATTACGCGCTGGCCCGGACCATGCCAAGTGACATCGTGGTGGAATCGCTGCGCGGTTTGCGGACTGGTTTGCAGTTCTCGCTCGCCTCGGCAGAGCGCAAGAGCCTGATGATCACCTCCCCCGCGCCCTCGCTCGGGAAGTCTTTCGTGTCCTACAACCTCGCGCTCGTCTCGGCGCAAGCCGGTGGGCGCATTTTGCTGATCGACGCTGATATGCGCAAAGGCAAGCTGCGCCGTCAGTTCAAGCAATCAAAACGGGACAAGGGGTTGTCGGAACTGTTGTCACGCAGCGCAACGATCGAAGAGGTTCTGGTCACCGACCCTGACACCGGGCTCGATTTCATCGGCTCCGGAAAATACCCGCCCAACCCGGCCGACTTGCTGACCTCTGCCGCTTTCGATCAATTGATGCGCGATGCGTCCGATGCCTATGACCTTGTCATCATTGATACCCCGCCAGTGCTGGCCGTGACCGACCCCGGCATAATAGGGCAGAAGGTGGGCATGTCGCTTCTGGTTCTCAAACACCTGGAGACAACCCGCGCCGAGATACTCTCGACCGTCAAGATCCTGGATACCAGCGGCGTAAAGCTGTCCGGCGCGATCCTGAACCAGTTCGATGCAAAGGCAAGCCGCTATGGCCATTACGGCCACAAATACGGTTATTACGGCGGCTATAAATACGGTTACGATTAAACGTAGCCTGCGCGCGGTGTCAGCTTCCCGACAAGGCGCGCAGCCGCTCCAGACCATTGGTAAACCCCAGCATCGACAGCGGCACACTGACCGGTTCGTTGTTGCGTGACACCATCACGACCGCACCGTTCGTGCCGCGCCGCATAGCCGCAATAACATCGGCGTCCAGCGGGATGAGTGCAATGCACCCGTCGGCAAGGCAGGTCTCGTAGTCGCCACGGACCACGATGGTGTCTTCCACAGCAATGCCCAGCCCTTCGGAGAGTTTCAGCCCGAAAGGTGCGATCAACACAGCCACGGGTTGGCCCCCATCGCTCAACCGGACCGAAAGTGCCAGAACACGCTGTCCGGTTTCCTGCTGGTTGATCTGCTGAACCATCTCGCAGGCCCGAGGGCCGTCCGGCAGGGTCTCGCAATTCACCGACCAGTCGCGAAACACTTCGCGCAGGCTGTCCGGCTCGGATTGCTGTGCAAAAGCTACGCTTCCCGCCAGACCAAGCCCCATGGAAAGCAATGTCGGTAGCAATTTGTGTCGCATCTCTGGTCCTTTCGTGTTCGGCCTTGCCGGGCACGGCAACTGTCGCATGCCCAGACGCTTGCCAGAACCTATCAGCGCTGCCCCCGGACCGATACGCTTTTCCTAAATGACAATCGTTTTCTGGACAACCGGAACCGCTGCCGCTTTGGACCGATGTACTATGTGCGCAAACCCGGTTGTCCCGGGCAAATCACCCGCAATGGTCGTCATGTGGCGATCTTCCGGAGCGATCGCGGCGGCTTGCTCATCCATGGGGCCTAGTCGGCCTGTCCGTGCGCAAAGAGATTACAATCAAAGCGCGGCAGCGCATGCGGCTGGCGTGCGATATCTGCGGCGTCTATGTCGCGCGGTTCGACATTGAACGAGAAATCTACCCCCTGGTCTTGCAACAGCGTGACCGTATGGTCATCGAAAGAGTGAAAACCGCCATATGGATGGCAATAGCTGCGCATGTCCTGCGGCCCAGCGGTTTGGTCAATCCAGCCCAGCGATCCTGCGATCTCGTCAGCCTGCTCTGCCGGGGCAAGCTTGCTCATCACCGGGTGAGACACCGTATGCGCGCCGATCAGCATACCGGCGCGGGCCATCTGTGCGAGCGCCGCCGCGGGCACATAGAAGCGATCAGGCTCGAATTCGGTGCCGAATTCCTGCGCCACGCGGTCGATCACATCACGCCTATGGCGCTCGTCGATGAAATAATTCAGCAACCGCTTGAATTCGGACACGCCGGGGCGGTTGACCTGTGCGGCATAGGTCGCGTCGCGAAACTCCGCACGTCGGGCATGGGGGATCATGTCTTCGGTGACAAGCTCGCGCGCGCGGTGCCATAGCGCTTCGCCGTCGTGCGCGCCGCATAGCAGGTGTATCCGGTGCACATTCAGCAGCCCCTCTCCGGTATAGGGCCCGGTCGGAACGTAGAATATGCCCCACAGCCCGCGCGCCACCAGTTCGGGAAAGACATGCGTGTAGTGGCAGGACATCGCATCATCAAAGGTCAGCACCACCTTGCCGGGGTCGGCGGGCATCCGTCCAGACCGCACATAATCGTGCCATTCGGCACGGGTGACGAACCCGAAATCGCGCGCGAACATATCCAGTTGCTTGCGGAAATTGGTGATGTTCAGAAAGCGGAAATTCGGAAGGTCCGGGGCGAAATCACGCACATAATGATACATGATCGCCTTCATGCACCCTGCCCCTCGCCAAGCGCCGGGTTTTCGACAAGCACAGGCCAGTCGGTGCCAGGATCGTCCAACGCGCGCTCTATCAGGCCGGAGTCGAACTGGTCATAGAGCGCGCGGCACGCCTGCGCATCGAAATCCGCGTTGCGGTAAAGCCGCCCTTCAACCTGCACGGGGTCCGGTACCGTCACCCGGTCAAAGGCTGCAATCAAATCGGCATAGACCTGTGTCATCTGCCGGATCAGGCGGTTGCCGATGCTATGCGGGCTATCGCCCAGCGCCAGTTCGGCGCGGATCTGGTGCAAAACCGGCCCTGTGTCGATCCCGGCATCAATCTGCATGAACGTCGCGCCCACCATATGTGGCTGCCCCTCGATCAGAGGCCAGATATTCGTGCCGCTGCCCCGATACCAGGGCGACAGCCCAAGATGCACATTCAGGAAGCGGCCATCGAAACGGTCCAGCAATGTCCCGCGCACCAAAGAGGCACCGTAGCAGACCAGCAAATCAGGTTCGGCTTCACGGATGCGCGAGACCACCATTTCAGTATTCACATCGCCTTTGGGCACGCGTAGCACCTGCTCGGCCTCGGGGAGGTGTTCCACGGTCTCTGCGAAAAAATCTTCTTCCGCGCGCTGACGGGCGGAGGCGTGGCGCACCTGCAGGCCGGATGCGTCAGGATCGCGCGAAAGTCGCGCCGCCAGCCCCTTCTCGGCCCCCTCGCACACAGCCAAAACAACGTCGAAACGCCCGTCATGAGCCAGCTTGCGCGTGAAGTACCGATGACGCAATTCATCCCCGGTCAGGATCACAATCCGGCGGCGTGTCATGAAATCCAGCGTCCTCTTGTTGCTGAACACCTGCGCAAGGCGATTTACCGTGGAAAATGCAGAACTGGTATGCCATTGATATGACATAAGTGACTGGTGGGGAACAGGTGCCTTCGCGCTGTTTCGGATTATAGAAAAATGAGTTTATGCCGTCTGTTGTGGCGAAAGGTAGTCCTTCATGTCGTGGTATAGCAAGCTTGCGTGGAAAGAAGGGTTGCTGTTGCAACCGCACCACCTGCAGCAACAGGACCGCTATCTTGAGAAACTGATCGAGACCCGCAGCCGCCACATCACGCCCTATCCTTGGGGGTTTGCGACGCTCGAAATCGATACCGACCTGTCAGAGCGCAACCTGTTCGGGCTGCGCCGCGCGACGGGAATCATGCCGGATGGGCTGCCCTTCGATTGCGCCTTGTCGGAATTGCCGACGCCGATCACCGTGCCAGAAAATGCCGAAGGCAAACTGGTCTGGCTGACGCTGCCAAATGCCGAGGCCAACAAGCGCGAAATCGGACTTGATGACGAGGATAGTCGCGCCACCCGCTACCGGCTGGACCGCGAATGCGTCTCGGACAGCGCGGCGAGCATGCGGCTGGAGCAAGATGTGGACATCGCGCATCCCCGCCTTGGGCTGGATGTGCGTGAAACGCCGAAACGGGGCTTCACCTGTATGGCGATCGCCCGGATTGTCGAGGTGCGCGACAAGACCATCCTGCTTGATCCCGGCTTTGCGCCGCCGGTGCTTGTTTACGGGGCGCACCCTGTCGTGTCCGGTTGGCTGGACCGGGTGATAGGCTGGGTCGAAACCCGGCTTGCAACGCTGGCACGCTACGCCGCCGACCCCGGCTCGGGCGGTGGATTGCAGGCGCAGGATTATTCCATGCTGCTGCTTCTGAACCGTGAAATCGGGCATTTGCGGCATCTGCGCGGGTCGCGCTATGTCCACCCCGAACGGCTATATCTGGCCTTGCTGCAACTTGCCGGCGAATTGTGGACATTCGACCCCTCGCGCCTGTGTCCGGAATACCCGGCCTATGACCATGACGCGCTCGAACCCAGCTTCTCGCCGGTGCTTCGCGATATCCAACGGCTTTTGAGCCGTGATATCAGCCGTGCCGTGCGTCTGGACCTGCAACAGCCAGTTCTGAATTCCTATATCGCGACCGTGACCGACCGTGCGTTGTTCCGCGATGCGGCCTTTGTGATCGAAGTATCGGCCGACCGCCCGCTCGGACAAATTCAAAGCCAGTTCCCAAGCTTGTGCAAAGTCGGCCCGAACACCCGCATGAAGCAGATCGTCGAGAGCAATCTGCCCGGTTTGGAACTGGTGCACATGCCGACGCCGCCCAGCCAGATCAGGGCCGTCACCAGCCACGTCTATTTCAAGATCGACAAACGCTCGGACCTGTGGCGCGAATTTTCCACGGCACCGGCAATCGGGTTGCATTTTGCCGGTGACTGGCCCGAACTGACGTTGGAAATCTGGGCCATCATGGAGACCGCGGCATGAGCGACGACACGCCGGGCAATCCGCCGGGGGGCAAGCGCCCGGGACCGCAACGCACCGTGATCGCGCCATTGCCGGGGCGCGGCAAGGCGGCACCTTCGGCGTCGCCGCCCCCGCAGCGCAATGCGTGGGAAAATGATGGCGGCGCACGCAATGCGTGGGACGGGCCGTCGAACGCAGGGGGCTCGGGTTTTGGGGCGCCCTCTGCAACACCCGGTGCCCGCCCGCTGCCCGGTGCACCGGCACCTTCCGCACCTGCCCCACCCCCGCAGGCCGCGCCATGGACAGGCGGCGGTTCCAGCGGTGGTCCGGGTGGCTGGCCGGGTGCGCCGGGCCCAGCTTCGGACCCGTGGAACTCCGGCGACAAAACCGGCAGCCCGACGCCATCGCAACAATCGTCCCAAGGACAGCACGCGTGGATCGGCAGTTCAAAGGACGCAAGGTTCTTTCCCGACCTCGACCGCCCGGAGCAGCAGGCCCAGACGCCGCAGGCCGCACGGATTTCGCTTGATCAGGCATTGGCGGGCGACAGCACAGGCTACAGTTCCGGCAGCAACCCCCTGACCTCTGCCGCCGCGGGTTTGCTGATCCTTCTGGGTCGGCTGCGCAGCCAGGTGGTCGAGATGAACGCCATCCCGCTGATGACCCATGTCGCGCAGGTGCTCGACGGGTTCGAGCGGCGCGCGGTTGATGCCGGGGCAGACCCGCAAGACGCCCTTGTCGCGAAATATGTGCTGTGCGGGACCGCCGACGATATCGTGCAGAACCTGCCCGGCACAGACCGCGAAGTCTGGATCCAGTATTCCATGGAAGCGCGGTTCTTCGAACGCCGCACCTCTGGGGTCGGGATTTTCGAGGAAATCGACAAGGCCCTGATGGACGCCCAGCGAAAATATCAGCTGCTGGAGCTGATGCTGACCGCGCTCTACCAAGGGTTCCAAGGCAAGTTTCGCGGTGCGTCCGGCGGCGATGTGGACCTGCAACAAAAGCGGCGCCAGATATATGAAACCCTGCGCCATGTCCGTGCGCGCCCCGACGATGATATTTCGCCGCAATGGCAAGGTGTGCAGGCGCGTCCGCTCTACAAACGGCGTCAGGTGCCGCTTTGGGTGCTCGCAAGCCTTGTGCTGGCACTGCTGAGTGGTGGCTATATCGGGATGCGGATGTATCTGGCAGATGTATCGGGCAGCCTGAGCGCGCAGATGCGCGGCCTTCACCCGCGCGAGAAGCTGGCGCTGCTGCATGTCAGCATTCTGCCCGACATGCCGCCCGAACCGGAACCCTACGTTCCGCCTGTCTTTGACACGCCGGGGCAACTGGACCGTATCCGCGCGACACTGTCGTCCGATATCGAGGCTGGGAACCTGAGCGCCGAGACGCGCGGCAATTTCATTGCCGTGACCGCCAACAACCTTGTGCTGTTCGAGTCCGGCAGCGCGGACGCGCGCGCCGAGTTCCAGCCGATCGCACAGCGACTTGCTTTCATGCTCGAATCTGAACCGGGTGCGGTGCAGATCGTGGGGCATACAGATTCGGTCCCGCTGTCAGGCCGCGGGCGGTTCAAGAACAATCAGGAACTGTCGGTCGCCCGCGCGCAATCGGTAGCGGATATGATCGTGCCCGCGCTGTCCAGCCCGGACCGCGTGACAGTCGTCGGACGCGGCGAGGATGACCCCATCGCCGACAATGCAAGCGCCGAAGGGCGCGCGGAAAACCGGCGGGTCGAGATCCTGATCCAGCGCGAAGACACCTGACAGGAAACCATGAAATGAAAAATATCCTGCTTGCGGCGTTGGTTGTCCTTGGGCTTTTGGCATTTGCGCTGGCGATCTGGTTCGGCGGGCCACTTCTGGGATTTGCGGGGAATTACCCGCTGGAAGGGCTGTGGTCCCGGATCATCACCATTGCTGTGGTCTGGTCCATCGTGGCAGGTGTCTACGCCTTCAAATGGTGGCGCAAGCGCCGCGCCGAGGCCGCGCTGGAAGAGGCCATCGCGCCCGCAGGGGAGACCGGCGATGGCGAGGTTCTGGGCGAGAAGATGCACGAGGCGCTTGCGGTGCTGCGCCGGTCGTCCACGTCGTCGTCCTACCTCTATGATCTGCCGTGGTATGTGATCATCGGCCCGCCCGGCGCCGGCAAAACGACCGCATTGCTGAATTCGGGCGTCAATTTCCCGCTGGCCGACAAAACCGGCGGGGCGATGCCGGGTGCTGGCGGCACCCGCTATTGCGACTGGTGGTTCGCCGAAGAGGCGGTGATGATCGATACCGCCGGTCGCTACACCACACAAGACAGCGACGAGGCCGCCGACCGCGAAAGCTGGGCTTCGTTTCTGGACCTGCTGAAACGGCAGCGCCCGCGCCAGCCCGTGAACGGGGTGATTGTCGCAATCAGCCTTGAAGATTTCCTGACCGGTAGCGACGAGTTGCTGGAGGCGCATATATCGGCCATCCGAGCGCGACTGGTCGAGTTATATGACGTGTTCCGCATTGATGTGCCGGTCTATGTGCTGTTCACCAAAGCCGATCTGATCGCGGGGTTCGACGAGTTCTTCGGTAGCTTCAGTGCAGCGCGTCGGCAAAAGGTCTGGGGCACCACGTTTCGGGCCGCGCGCGGCGAGCCGGTCCTGCCGCAATTTGCCACGCAGTTCGATGCGCTCGTCTCGCGCCTGTCGGATGAGGTGACGGACCGTATGAACGAAGACCCCAACGGGTTGTCGCGCATCGCGATTTTCGGCTTCCCCGCGCAGGTTGCCATGCTTAAAGACCGTATCGCGCATGTGCTGGACGGCGTCTTCAGCGCCACACGCTACAAGGTCAATGCCACGCTGCGCGGATTCTACTTTACCTCTGGCACGCAGGAAGGTACGCCCATGGACCAGATTCTGGGGGCAATGGACCGCGGATTTGGACAAGGCACAATGGGCGCAGGCGTGTCGGGGCGCGGGAAAAGCTACTTCCTGCATGACCTGTTGCGCCGCGTGATCTTCGAGGAAGCGGGCTGGGTCACACAAGACAGCCGCGCCGTGCGCCGCGAAGCGATCCTGCGCTATGGCAGCATGGCGATCATCGTCGGGCTTGCGCTTTGGCTGGGCGGCTTGTGGACCAACAGCTTTTACCAAAACTACCAGCTTGTGCAGAATGCCCGCGCCGAAATCGCCCAGTATGAGAGCCGCGCCGCCGGAGAACTTGAGCGCACCGAGATCAACGAGACAGAGTTGCTGGATGTCCTGCCGTTGCTGTCGGACCTGCGCAACCTGCCGCTGGGCTACACCGACCCGGAGGCGGACGAGGTCGGCCTGCTGGAACGGTTTGGGCTAAGCCAGCGTGCCGCCATCGCCGCAAGCGCTCGCGCCGCCTATCGCGACGGCTTGGAACGCATGCTGCGGCCCCGGCTGATCCTTGGCCTGGAACAGCGGATCGCCGAGGATATCTCGACCAACAACCGGCTGTCGCTGTATGAAACGCTGAAAGTCTATAAGCTGCTGGGCCATGCCGCCCCCGCCCCGGATGATGCGTTCCTTGTGGCATGGATCACGACCGATTGGGCGCAAGACCCAGCGCTGCGCGGCGCAGGCCCGCTGCGCGCTGCGCGCGACGAACTAGAGGACCATCTTTGGGCGATGCTGGACCTGTCGGCCACGCAATCGCAGGCGCGGGTCGACCTGAACGCCGCGCTGGTATCACGGGCCGAGCAGATCTTGTCGCTGATGGACCTAGAGGATCAAGCTTGGCTTCTGGTTATGGGTGCAGGCGGCCCGATGGACATGGAGCCATTCAATATCGGCCTGCGCGCCGGTCCCGATGCCGAAATCGTTTTCGAGACCCGTGACGGTCGGGCGCTGAATGAACTGAGTGTTCCGCCGATCTATACCTATCAGGGGTTCCACGACTATTTTTTGCCGCGTCTGGCAGAGGTCGCGACCAAGCTGGAAACCGAACAATGGGTGATGGGCACACGCGCGGAGGCGGCCGATGTATCAGGCGAGTTGCGCCGACTGGGCGCGCCGCTGATGAACCGTTACGCGCTGGAATTCAGCCGCGTTTGGGAAGAAACACTGGACAATCTGCAACTGCGGCCCTTGTCGGCCGACAGCCCTCAATTTCTGGCGCTGAACACGGCCTCTGACCCGCGCCAGTCACCGATTCTGAAACTGGTGCAGGCGGTGGCAGACACCACACGCCTGACTGCCGGTTTCAACGACGAAGGCGGTTTCGGCGCGGGTCTGGGCGGTGGCGAGTTGGGCGAACGCGCCGAGGCGGCCAGCGGTGTGGTCGGCGAGGAATTGCTGCGCCGCGCCCGCGAACGCGCCACCGGGCTGGGCCAGATCGGCTTTGACGTGCTGCAATCGCAACGCAGCCAAGGTCGCGCCGGAGGCGACTCGGCAGAAGCCCCCTTGCCCGGTGCCAATGTAGAGGCACAGTTCAGCCGCTGGCACGATCTTGTCGAGGATACCGGCGATGCACGCCCGATTGATGTGGTGCTGCGCGATTTTCAGGAAATCTACCGGCTGCTGCTGCAATCCACCACCGGGCTGGGCATACCCGCGACGCTTGGGCAAGAGTTGGGGACCAAATCGGCCCTGCTGACGCGCCATGCCTCGCGGATGCCCCCGGCCCTGTCGCGCATGATCCTGCAAGCTGCCGATGAATTCGCCGGCGGGGCCGCAGATACCACGCTTGCCGCGCTGAATGAACGCCTGAATCGCGAGGTCACGCAGGTCTGCGAGGCGCTGGTGCCCGACAGCTACCCGTTCTCGGGCAATTCCAACCGCGATTTGTCGCTGGCGGAATTCGCGCGGCTCTTTGCGCCCGGCGGCGTGTTCGACCGCTTCTTCAACGAGGCGCTGGCCCAGCATACCGATCTGAGCGGCAGTGACTGGCAATGGCGCAGCGACAGCCGGCTTGGCGCGCAGATGTCACCCGCGACCCTTGCGCAGTTCGAACGCGCCGCCGCGATCCGCGATGCGTTCTTTCCCAGCGGGTCCGGCATTCCCGGTTTCGACCTGACGGTCCGGCAAGCGGCCCTGTTCCCCGAAGCCGATAGCGCACTGCTGGAAATCAATGGCCAGATCATCCGCACCCTACAACAAGGGTCCTTGGCGCAGACATTGTTCTGGCCGTCGGGCGGGAATGGCTCTGCCTCGGTGCAGATCGGCCCCGAACTGATCGGGCGCGAGAACGAGTTGCGGGTGCAAAGCGGCCCCTGGGCGCTGATGCGGCTTATCAACCGCGGCAACCCGCGCCCGTCGGGGTCATCGGTTACGACACGGCTGGATATCGGCGGGCGCTATGTCGCCTACACATTCACGGCAGCCACCGCGCGGAACCCGTTTTTTCTGCGCGAATTGTGGGATTTCCGCTGCCCGAGGGGGTTGTGATGGGCGACGAGAAGAACACCGACCCGCGTGCGGAAAACGCCGCCCCGACAGAGGATACGGCTACAGACGACACGGCGGCAGGCGCCACCCCGCTGGCCGACGCGCAAAGCGCGCCAGACGACGCTGAAGCACCCGAGCAGGGCACGCCCCCTGGGACGCAGGAGGATGTTGGCAACGCGGGCTCCGAGGCAACCTCTAATGCGCACGCCGAGGAAAGTGATGACGATCCCGCCGCACCTGACCCTGATTTGTTGGCCCAAGACACGGCAGAGACCGACGCGGAACAGGCCGACCCGCCCGACGCTGTCGTAGACCCACCCATAGAAGCCACCCTTCCGCCCCGCGCGTCGGCACAGGTCGGCCTGTTTGGCAAGCTTCCCATGCGGGGCGATTTCATCACCCGGCAAATGCCCAACACGCTATCGCGCCCGTTCGAGGATTGGCTGATCCCGCTGGTGCAGGATACGCGCGCCACACTGGGCGCGGATTGGTCGCGGATATGGCATTCCGCCGGAGCATGGAATTTCTGGCTTGGCGCCGATGTATTTCAGGGCAACTGGCACAAGGACATGCATGGCCGTTCCGGCTCTGCGGGCGCGTCGGTGGGGGTCTTGCAACCCTCGGCCGACAAACATGGCCGCGACTTTCCCATTGTGCTGCTGCTGGCCGATGGACAAAGCCGACTTGTGCCGCCCCCCGTCGTCACCCCGCCCGATGCGGAGTGGTATGCAATGTGCCGACAATTCCTGCACAGCGCGCGGGCCGGACAGGACATTGCAGAGCTGGAAACCGCCCTTGCCAATCTGCCTGCGCCGCGCCTTCCGGCTGGCGCCGAAGAGATGGCACCGCTACTGGAGAGTCGCGCGCTCTGGGCGGAAGGGTCCGGGGATGTGTGGAACGATATCGCACGGGCGGACCATCAGCTTGCCGGAGGCAGCCGCAGCTACTGGTGGCAGGATGGCGGCAGCGTGCTCAGTCTTGTCGGGCTGCCCGATGCGGACACCTTCGCCTTCATGCTCTCTCAGGGGCAGCCGACTTTGCCAGACCCGACACCCGATGATCATGGGCCAGCGTTCCAATGACCCAAGCCTTGCCAGACAGGATACCATTTCAATGACAAACCCGATCTATCGTTTCGAATGTGGTTCGCTCAGCCATAGCGGCTGTGTGCGCGACCATAACGAGGACCGTATGCTTGCTGCTCCTGACAAGGGCCTGTGGGTTGTCGCCGATGGTATGGGGGGTCATTTCGGCGGTGATATCGCGGCCCAGATCGTTGTCGACCAGTCCGCGACGGTGCAACGTGCGATCACGGCGCCCGACCTGCAAGCCCGCTTCGAGGAACGAATCCTGCGGGCCAATGATGAAATCCGCGCCCATTCCGCGCGCAATGACGATGCCATGATCGGGGCGACCCTTGCTGCGGTGCTGGTGCATGATGACAGTTTCGCCGCGATCTGGTGTGGTGACAGCCGCGTCTACCTGCTGCGCGAGGGGCGTCTGCATCAGGTCACACGCGACCATACCGAAGCACAGGAATTGCTGGATCAGGGAACGATCACGGCCGAACAGGCCGCGAACTGGCCGCGCAAGAATGTCATCACCCGCGCAATCGGTGTGCAGGAAGACATCCAGTTGGACCATGAATTCGGCTCGCTTCAGGATCGGGACATCTTTCTGTTGTGTTCGGACGGGTTGACGGGGCATATCGACGACCATGAGATTGCGGACGCGTTGAAAGGCCGGTCGGCCCAGGCAGCCTGCGATCTATTGGTTCAGATGACGCTCGACAGAGGTGCCACGGACAATGTGACAGTGGTCGCGGTGCGCTGCGGGTTGAAAACGCTGGTGACGGGCCAGGGCGCGGACAGCGCCGTGTGGAAAGGCTGAGAAGATGGCGTCGATCCCCCCTGAAGACCCGCCAGAAACCTCCGGTTCCACGCCGCCAGAACGCCCGTCGAAGCGCAACACCTACGTGACGCGCAGCCCAATCCAACTGGCTGCGGGAACGTTGCTCATCGGCACTTACGAATTGCAGGAGCATATCAATACCGGCGGGATGGGCGAAGTCTATCGCGGCATCAACATCCACAATGACGAGGTGGTGGCGATCAAGATCGTCCTGCCCGCGCTGGCGCATGACGAAAAGATCCTGTCGCTGTTCCAGAAGGAATCCACGGTTCTGCGCCGAATTTCGCATGACGCCATCGTGCGCTACGAGGTGTTCACCATCGACCCTGACATCGCCCGCCCGTGCCTTGTCATGGAGTATGTCGAGGGGCCGTCGCTGAACGACATGATGGACCTTGGCCCGATGCCCGCTGCCGACGTATTGCGGCTGTTAAGACGGCTGTCCGAAGGGCTTGACGTCGCCCATCGCGCAGGCGTTGTGCATCGCGATCTGTCGCCGGACAACGTGATCCTGCCGGAGCGCAGCGTGGAACGCGCCAAGATCATTGATTTCGGGATTGCCAAGGCAACCACGCCGGGCGGCCGCACCCTGATCGGCGGTCAATTCGCCGGAAAGCCCGGCTATGTCGCGCCCGAACAGCTTGGACTGTATGATGGGGCGGTCAGCGGTCAGGCGGATATCTACAGCCTTGGCCTGATGGCCGCCGCCGCAGCCATCGGACGCCCGATCGACATGGGCGACAGCCCCGCCGCAGCCGTCCTGGCGCGCGCAACGGTGCCCGATCTTTCTCCATTGCCCGAAGACCTGCGCCCCCTGTTCAACTGGATGCTGCAACCCGACCCCTCTGAGCGGCCTGCAAGCATGGGCGACGTTATCGACTATCTTGATAGCCTTGCGCCCGCCACGCCCGGGCGCAGCCAGCCGCCCGAAAGCCTGCCGCCGCGCAGTGTGCCGCCCGCTAGCGCACCGCCTGCCAGCATGACGCCGCGCAGCACGTCGGAACCCGCAGTTGCCCGCGCACCCAACACCGACGAAACAGCGCCCGCAGGGTCGGCGGCAAGCCCCTTTGGCCCGGCACCCGATGCGGCGCCCACGCCGATGCCTCCGCCTTCCGCGCCCAAGGGCAAGGGCGGGATGATCGCGATCATTGCGGCGTTATTGGTCGCGGTTGGTGGCGGCGGTGCATGGTATGCGGGCCTTCTTGGTGGCGGCTCGGACACGTCAGAGTCAGAAGTGTCTTCTGCCACAAACGCCGCCGCGGCCCCTGCCCCGCTGGATGTGACGGCAGCGCGAAGCTGGCTGAACGCCCAAGGCACAGAGCTTGGCGCATGTCACTGGCTGCCGCGATTGCGCGCAGCCAGCGGGCTGGACGGGTTGACCGCCTTCGCCAGCACCGCCCGCGAACTGGACGCGTTGCGCAATGACTTCGCGGACAGATTCGGCCAGCAACTGGACTTAGGCGTCGTCGCGGTCTCTGCGCAGCAATGCGCGGCCCTGCACGCCATGGCGGCGCTGGATACATGGCGCACGCTGGAGATCAGTTCCGATCTACAGATTCGCGGACTGCCCGACACCTTGCCCACCGAAGCACAAGACTTGTCCGGCCAGCTTGTGCCGGCCCGCGAGGCAGCGCTTTTCTTGGTCGATCCGTCCGGACAGATCCAGAATATCGCCGCCACGCTGACCGATGCAGGCTCGTTCGAAATCTCGCAAACCCGCCTGCGCCGTCTTGGCCCGGCACCCGATGGTGTCAGTGCCCCGGTCGTGATGCTGATTGCGCTGCACGGCGCCAGAACCGACTCTGTCCGGCGCTTGATACCGGAAAATGCGATCCTGCCCAGTGCGCAGGCCGCTGAATTCTGGACCTTCCTTGTGCAGGCATTGGACCAGCCGGACAAATCACTCGGAATTGGGGTGACAACCGTCTTGGTGCCATAGGGTCGGGGCGCAAAGGCCGACCGATATCTGGATCGCTGGCCAGTTCGCACACCGCGCGCCTCTCTGGTCGCGATGCGGCACCGAGCAACCAAATCCCGCGTCCCTGTTTGGGCCTTGCGCGCTCAGAGGCGCAGAAACCCTTCTGACAGGTCAAACACGGCTTTCATGTCGAAAACCACGCCATCCGCTTGCACCAAGCCGCGCAGCCAGTCGGGACCGTTCGACCGGAATTCGCGATGCGCGACCGCCATCAAAGCCCCGTCATAGACTGGAGAGTCGGGCAGGTCCGACAAGGTCAGCCCGTATTCGCGCGCGGCCTCTGCACGGTCGGCATGCGGGTCGTGCACATCCACGATGACGCCATATTGTTCCAGTTCTTGCACCACGTCGATAACGCGGGTGTTGCGCAAATCAGGGCAGTCTTCCTTGAATGTCAGCCCCAGCACCAGAACGCGCGCACCGCTGATGGGCCGCCCGGCCCGCGCCATCGACTTCACAAGCTGGCCGGCGACATGCGCGCCCATCCCGTCATTAATGCGGCGCCCTGCAAGGATGACTTGCGGATGATATCCCAACGATTCGGCCTTGTGGGTCAGGTAATAGGGGTCCACCCCGATGCAATGCCCGCCAACCAGTCCGGGGCGGAAGGGCAGGAAGTTCCATTTCGTGCCCGCCGCCTTCAGCACCGCATCGGTATCAAGGCCCATCCGTTCAAAGATGATCGCCAATTCATTGATAAGCGCGATGTTCAGGTCGCGTTGCGTGTTCTCGATGACCTTGGCCGCTTCGGCCACCCGGATGGACGGCGCCAGATGGGTGCCAGCGCTGATGATCCGGGCATAGAGCGCGTTCACGGCCTGTGCGACGTCTGGTGTGGAGCCGGATGTGACCTTGGCAATATCGGGCAGACGGTGCGCGCGGTCGCCGGGGTTGATGCGTTCGGGGCTGTAGCCGCAGAAGAAATCCTCGTTGAACCGCAGGCCAGAGACGCGTTCCAGCACCGGCACGCAGTCTTCCTCTGTTGCACCGGGATAGACGGTCGATTCGTAGATCACCACATCGCCGCGTTTCAGCGCGCGGCCCACGGTTTCGGATGCGCGCAACAGCGGTGTCAGGTCGGGGCGTTTATGCGCGTCGATCGGGGTGGGAACCGTGACAATGAAAATGCCGCAATCTGCCAGTTGAGCAGGATCGTCCGTCACGTCCAGCCCAGTCGCGGCGGCCAGTTCCCCGGCGCTGATCTCGCCCGTGGCGTCATGGCCCGCGCGCAAGCTGGCGATACGGGACGCATTCACGTCAAAGCCCAGCACGGAATGATCGCGGGCGAACTCCACCGCCAAAGGCAGGCCGACATAGCCCAGACCGATCACCGCGATCCGGCGCTGCACGAAGCCGCTCAAATCAGACACGGTAATAGTCCTTATACCAGTCGACAAATCCCGCGATCCCGTCAGAAATGCCGGTTTGCGGGCGGTAGCCGGTCAAATTCTGCAAAAGCTCTGCATTGGCCCATGTCGCGGGCACATCGCCCAACTGCATGTCCATGTAGTTGCGGATCGCCTTCTGCCCCAACTTACGTTCCAGCGCGTCGATGAAATCTTCCAGCCGCACCTTGTCGGAATTGCCGATATTGACCACGCGCCAAGGGGCCACGGGGCTGAGGCTGTCGCCTGCGACCGCGGTATCCGGTCCACCCGGAACCGCGTCGATCAGCCCGCGAATGCCGCGCACAAGGTCGGTCACATAGGTGAAATCTCGGAACATGTTGCCGTGGTTGTAGATGTCGATGGGCTTGCCTTCCAAGATCCCCTTGGTGAACTTGAACAGCGCCATATCGGGACGCCCCCACGGGCCGTAAACCGTGAAAAACCGGAACATGGTCGTCGGCAACCCGTTCACATGTGCCCAGGCATGCGACAGGCTTTCGGTCGCCTTCTTGGTTGCGGCATAGATGGTCAGCGGCGTGTCGGTTTTCTGATCCTCGCCAAAGGGCATTTCGGTATTCGCGCCATAGACGGAACTGGTGGCCGCCATCAGCAGATGACCGGTGCCGACAGCGCGCGAAGCTTCCATAATATTGAAGGTTCCGACGATGTTCGAATCGATATAAGCGCGCGGGTTTTCAAGGCTGTAGCGCACCCCGGCCTGTGCTGCGAGGTGGATGACCGCATCGGGCTTGGGACCGCTTTGCATCGCCGCCATGACGCTGTCCATGTCTTCAAGCTGGGCGATATGCGCCTTGAACCCGTCATAGCGTGCAAGCCGTGCATGGCGCGCCTCTTTCAAAGCGACATCATAATAGTCAGTCAGACCATCATAGCCGGTGACCTGCCAACCTTCCGACAAAAGCAGTTCCGCAAGATGGTAGCCGATGAAACCGGCGGTGCCTGTGATGAACGCGTGGCGTGTGCTGGACATGTTCCCTCCACTTGGGTGGGGCCCGCGCGCCCCTAGCATAGCGTTTCGGCTGCCTGCCCCCCGTGCCACGGGCGCGAGGCGACAACAACCCTGACAGGGTCTTACGCGGGGGCGTGCCGAACTTCCATTCCTATCTGACATGCTGTGCCGATAGTTGCGCACGCTGCCAGAACAGAGCCTTCACCTTGACCGAGTATCGTCCGATTTGCCCGCGTTGCACGCCAGTGCTGCAACCCTCTCTTGCAAAAGGAAACTCCCCATGGCCAACCCCTTGTCCAACCGCGCCCTGCCGCTGAGCGGCCCGGCGACCGACATCGCCCCCGTCACCCCCGATGACACAAACGACCTGCCCGACATGGCCATGGCGCTCTATGTGGAAACCGGCGGCGCCATCTCTGTTATCACGGCGCGTGGGCAGACCCGCACGGTGGCCGTGGCGGATTATTCGATCCTGCCGGTTGCCGTGCGACGGGTGCGCGCCGCTGGCACCACTGCGACCGGTGTGTATGCGCTGGTGCTGGCATGAGGGTCGTCACCGATCTGTCAATGCTCAGCAGACCGATGCGACCGCGCACGGCCACAACCGCACCACCGCCGCCGCCACCCCCGACAGGCGGCTTCGACAATTACGCCGTTCAGCATGATGCGTCGGCCGCCGCGGCTTTGTATTCAGATAGCGCCGCGACCCGACTGGCCGCCGATGGCCAAGCCGTTGCCCATGTCGCGGATCAATCAGGACTGTCCAACAATGCAACACAGCCGATTGTCGCGGCCCGTCCCGTGGCACGGATGTCCGGCGCGTTGGCATGGTTGGAATTCGACGGGCTGGATGACCGCATGATCGTTTCCCCCGACCCTTCATGGCGGGGCGCAGACATGTCGATTATCATGGTGGTGCGTTTGCAGTCTGTGTCATCCGCCGGGGCGCGCGTGATTGCCGGCGGCGTGGACGGTGCCTATGTCGCGCTGTATCAAAGCGGCAGCACAAGCACAGCGCTTGGCCAAGGCACTGCCCGCTATGTGAACGGTGCCTTCATTGCCGGCAATACGCGGGGCGACCTCTACACCGCTTGGGTGCGGGATGACTGGGTCGTGATCGAGGTGGCCGGGGTCGATTTCAGCAACGCGAACTTCGCGTCCGGGATGCAATTTCCCGGTTGGCGTAGCGATTCGAACCTGGCCAATTGCGAGATTGCCGAGGTGCTGATCCTCTCCACCTCAGACGCCGATGCCAACCGCGCGGATATTGTCGCGGCTCTCGTTGCAAAATTCGGGATCACATCATGACCGATACAAGCATGACACTGGCCTGCCCCGAACACCGGATCGCAGATGCCAACAACCTTGCGATGGTTCTTGGCGAAGGCCCGCTTGACGGGCAAACCTTCGGCACCGCTCACTGGCAGACGCCGCAAGGCGCACGGTATGCTCTGGCAAGGTTCAAGCCCGCGCTCCGATGGCAGGGTGTTCAAGATCAGGTTCTGGCACGGCCCGCATGGGATGGCCTGCCTTACCGTGTGAACATGGCGGGCGCGCTGCGAGCGCAAGACGCGTTGATGGATTGGGACACTGTGCCCACGGGCAACGCAGCTTTGCCAGAAGACCGGATCCTGATACTGCACGCGCTTTGTGTCGCGGACGTGCTGGACCGGCTGGGGCTTGTGATGCGCGACCCCACCCAGCCCTAAGTGCGCGTGACGCTTGCAAGCACCGCCCGCATTTGCAACTCTGTTCATGTCATGAACCATGCGCCCGCCCCAACTTCGCCGTCGCGTCTTGCGCACCTGTTTGGCGTGGGCGCGTCGGTTTTGGCGGTCATGGCGGGCGCAAGCGCGGCGCGGGCGGATTTCCGACTGTGCAATGACAGTTTCGACGTGTTGAACGTGGCGATTGCGCGCAATCCTGGGGCAGGCTTCCGCTCAGAGGGGTGGTGGACCGTTGCGCCCAACCGATGCGCCGTGCTGCTGCGCGGCGATATCGATGCGCGCTACTTGTATCTGTATGCGATTGATGTGTTCAACCAGCCCGTTCTGGACGGTGATATCGGGTTTTGCGTGGCCGAAACCGGGTTCAACATTCAGGGTGCGCAGGATTGCTGGGCCCGTGGGCATATTGATGCCGGTTTTGTAGAGATCGACACGGTCAGCGCAACCGACTGGACCGTTTTCGTAGGTGAAAGCGGCGACATCACACCCGAATAGGCAGTTGGACCCGGACAGGGACTGTTCCGTGTATGGCACCGCCATAGAAAAACCCGGCCTCTGGGAGGAGGCCGGGTTGAATTGTGAGAAGTGACGTTCCGGGAAACCGGGGTCTCAGAACTGAAGACGGACCTGAGCGGTAACGCTCGCGCCCTTCAGGTTGCGGTTGAAGCGATAATCCGCACGGATATTGGCGTTCAACTGCTGGATGCCCGATGGCGCAGAGCTCAGCACGCGCGCATAGCTCATGCCGACGCTGACTTCGCCGAACGCACCCATCGAGTCGGTGGTGAGCGTATCGGTCGCGCCGCCGCCGGTCGACGTGAAGGTCGCCACGCGGTCCGAGCTGAAGTCGTTGTAGATCGTCGCTGTCGCGAACGACGTCAGGGCGGAGTTGCTGGCTTCATCAACCATTGTGCGGCCAAAGGTTGCGCCGACAAACCCGATGCTTGTCTTGTGCGCTGCCGGCTGCAAAGTACCGACCGCAGCACCGTTGGCGCCGTTGAAGGTCAGCGATCCGCTGGTCGTGCGACCGACACCGAAGCCAGCCGTCGGAACGACGAACATGCCGTTCTCAAGCGCAAAGTTGTAGCTCGTTGAACCACTGATCTGCGTGGTTTTCGTGGTCGTCGAGTCATCAAGACCCAGCGCCGGGTTCAGGAAGTCGAACGTGCTGCGCTCGTGGCGAAGCTGAATCTCGGCCGAGAAGCTTCCATGCGCCGCGCTGACGTAGACGCCGCCATAGCTTTGCGAGAAATCGGCATCGGTGGTGAGCCCGAAGGAGTTGTGGAAAACCGAACCACGGTTGTGACCGAACAACACGCCGCCGACGATATCCCAGCCGCCGTCAAAGGCTTCGAAGCAACCGAAATCAAAACCACCCTGAATTCCCGCGAAGGTCGTTTGGGTCGTGCCGGCCGCAGCGAAGACGTTGCCTGTGGTCGTCGTGTCGGTGGTCGCGCGACCGCCGACAGCCCGCGCCCAGCCGCCACGGCTGCAGTTGTCGGGGGTGTCAAAGGCGATACCGCTGACGAACGCACCGCTTGGGCGGTTGATAACGGTGCCGATCAGGTTCTGCACCGAGCTGAATGCGCCGACGACGCCGCCGATTGCGGGGTTAACACCGGACACGAGCAGGATATCGCCGTTGCCGGGATCGGTGTCGAGCGTGTAGACGATCGGGCCGCGTGTTTGCGGAACACCGGTCATTGTCGCCGAAAGGCTGCCGCCCAAGGTGGTGCCATCGACCAGAATGATCGGGTTGTCTTGCAGGGTGAAGCCACCGGCCTGCGGATCAAGCTCGATGTTGATCGTGCCATCAATCGTGCCGCCAACGACCAATAGGTCGGTGGTTGCGGCATTCGCCGCGGTCAGGTCAATATCCATGACCAGAGTGGTAGAACCCGTCATGTCACCGGAGATTGTGAAGGTATCGCCGACCGTGCCGTCATCCAGACGAATTTCGCCGCCGGTATTCACAACGCTGCCGTCAATCTCTCCAGCATCGCTGCCGACAATGATACCGGTGTTGGTGAAGGTCGGAACGGTCAGGGTCTGACCGGCGCCGATCGTGGTGATCCCGTCATTGCTGACCGAACCTGTGACAACCATATCACCGCCGGTGACGTTCAAGCGTCCGCCCTGCACGTCAACACTGCCAGTATGGGTCAGCATTCCAGTGGTGGTCAGTTCACCACCCGTGAGCGTGGTCATGCCGGTGATGGTGCCTTCTGCATTCACCTCGCCATCAGCGAGCATGATATCGCCGACGATGCTGCCATCGGTGTCTAGGATGCCGCCATTGACTGCAACGTCGCCTGTGATCGTGCCGGAGTTGTTGATCCGCCCACCATCGACGCTTGCTGCTTGCGTGCCGTTCAGGGTCACGTTGGTGTTCACTGCGGCACCCGCCTCGATGGTCAGGATGCCGAGGTTCACCGTCGTGTCACTGCCGTTGATGGACCCGCCAGCTTGAATGGTCGCGGTGGAGTTGGTTCCCAGCGTCAAACCGTCATTCAACGCCCCGGCAGATGTCAAATTGCCGGTTTCCATGTTGACGTGGCCTACAACAGTACCAGTGGACCCGATGGTCACAGTGGTCGTGGATTGACCAGCTGCCCCGGTCGTGTCGATACCGCCAGAGATGGTGCCATCATTGACAACCGTCCCGCTGATCACCGCCACATCGTTGACCGATGCGGTCACACCGATATTCAAATTGGTTGCAACACCTTGAAGCCGATAATCGGTCGCACTCGGGAGGACGAGGTCGATATCGTCCGTACCGGTCAGGACAGTCTGGGCCTGCGCAAAGCCGGGAAGGGCCGCCAAAAATACGACGGCCAGGCCAGTGCTGCTTTTCAGGGTTTTGCGCAGAGCGGGCGCGTCAATCTTTTGATGTATCATTGGTTGGTCAACCTCGGTCCTAAGTTGGCAGCACCGGCATGCGAGACGCCGAAACGGATTTGCGGATTCACAGAAACTGCATGAACTCGTCGCGATGAACTTAGCCAGTTTCGTGATCGACCTCAACTGCTGGCCGCAAACTCAGTCACAAAGCCGATCATTTGCCGCCATGTTGCGCGGTTATGTTGCGACAACGCAACAAAGCCTATGGTGTCACCCCGCGTGGCCACACCATATCTAAGGATATACTCCGAGTCCTGCAGAAGCCGAATTTGTTGACTTGACTGCTGGGTTTGGAACGATTCAGCTATTGCTTATGATCCGCCCTGACTTTCTTTCCTCACCAGCCCGCCTCGAGCTTGAGGCTTGCG
>NZ_UIHC01000159.1 GCF_900499075.1 Roseinatronobacter ekhonensis
GAACCACATGGCGTAATCAGAGGGACAGCTCTCGTGCTACGCTACCGCTTTCATCAGCATGGAGGAGAAGATGAAGCATTTTGTGGGACTCGACGTGTCAATGAAGGAAACGGCTGTTTGTGTGGTCGATGACCATGGGCAGCGAATTTGGGAAGGCAGCGTCGCCAGCTCGGCTGATGCCATCGCTATGATCATTCGGCAGAAGGCACCGGATCTGGTTCGGGCGGGGATGGAGACTGGGCCTCAAGCCGTTTGGCTTTGGCATGCTCTGCGAGAAAGAGGAGTTGCGGTAGATTGCATACACGCACGGCGTGCGGCAGCCGCCTTGAAGCTGCAAGCTAACAAAACCGACCGTAACGACGCCTTTGGGCTGGCTCGCCTGGTTCACAGTGGCTGGTATGAGCCGGTGGCCATTAAATCGTTTGACCGCTACCGCATGCGGGCGGTCCTCACGGCGCGCGAGCGGATCGTCCGTATGTCTACGACGATGATCAATCAGATCCGTGGACTGGCCAAAACCTTTGGCCTGACGTTGTCCGCCGGCAAAGGACAGGTCTTTGAGCAGTCCGTTCGCCGGGCGTTGCCAAGCGATGCCGTCCTGCGCGATCTGTTTGAAAGCCTTCTCACAGTGCTGTCTGGTCTCAAAGATCAGCGCCGCGCGTTCGACCGCCAGCTTGCTCGTTTTGCACGGGAAGATGAGGCTTGCCGGGTTGTCTCAAGCGCGCCCGGTGTTGGCAATCTTACGGCAATTGCCTTTGTGACCTCTGTCGATGACCCGGCGCGGTTCCGATCGAGCTGCGATGTCGGCGCCTATCTTGGGCTGACGCCAAGGCGCTATCAATCAGGCGAAGTCGACATTGGCGGGCGCATCTCGAAGGCAGGAGATCGATTGACCCGTAAGCTTCTGTTTGAGGCCGCGACCGTAATCTTATATCGCGCTTCGCCCTCAATTGCATTGAAGCAATGGGGTTTGCGCATAAGTGCCCGATCCGGAAGCTGGAAGGCTCGCGTGGCACTGGCACGCAAGCTGGCGGTGACCCTTCTGACAATGTGGAAGACCAACACGATGTTCGAGAACAGGAGCTTCGCTGGATAATAAGACAAACAAAGAACGCCAGGCACGTTCCGGGTCTGGCCAAAGCCATCTCGAGACTCGCTTTGCTGCACGCCCTAAGACGAGCGCTGACAGCGTGAACCACATCGAGAGGCTTTTAAGCATGGCGCCACTGTGAGGCAGATATGATCTCCTGACCTCGAAGACGACAACGCAATGGACGCACAGCGACAAATAAGACCTGGAAAGAGCCTTGACCGATTAGACGACAAA